>CAYOEM010000069.1:0-1517 GCA_964402975.1 uncultured Polynucleobacter sp. | reverse complement strand
TGACAAAAACATGGGTGTCTGCCGGAGGAAGTTGTTTGAGTAACTCTAAACCCGTCGCTCCTGTTGCACCGATCACACCGTATTTCATTGCTGGCATCCTTCATGTGGATAGGGAATGTACAATCCTCGGTATTTCTACCGAGGATAGATACTACCACGAGATTATTTTTTGTTCCTGCTTTTGTGGCGCTAGCTAAATGGGGACACCCGACTGATTGAGTATTGATTAACCATGATTTAAATTAATCATCAGCCTGGTGCATCTCTATCAAGTGGTAAGGAACGATCATGATAAAATTCTTAACCGAGCGTCACCTATTACTCTGGCTCAAGACCGCTTCCGTGGTAACTATTATCATAGGACTCGCCGCAAGTTTTGCCTCCCACCCCTCTGGCGAGGGGCTTTGGCTATTATTGTTCGATATTTTGAATTGGCCGTTGGATGGAATCCCCGCGGGATTTGACGTGGTCAGTAGGCCTCTTAATGCCGTCCTAGGCGGAGTGATGATCGGCTGGGGTGTGACGATGTATGGTCTACTGAATCCCAAAATCTTTTCTGACGGTATCCGAATCGTTTTGCTTCGCGGGTTACTGGCATGGTTCGTCACAGACTCAATTGGATCATTGGCTGCTGAGATTCCTGGCAATGTAGTACTGAATATAGCTTTTTTAGTGATGTTTCTGCCCCCATTGCTACTGCTAAGGCCGATACGTGGCTGAATCACGTATTTCTGGTCCAAAACATTAGCTCGTGACGTCTTTTTCGGCGTTGGATCAGAAGTTGATCAATTATCTCTAGTCAAAGTTGACACTGTCTACATTTGATTTTAGAATCCCTAGCAGCATCGATGCCATTTTTGGGAGTGAACTATGTCCTTAGGTTCAACGGTTTTTCAACAAAAACGTTTAGTCTTTTTGGCAACTTTTTTTATGACACTTCTCGGGTTTTTAAGTCTTTTTGCCGTGCCCAAGGACGAAGACCCCCGCCTACCTGATTGGTTCGGAACGATCGTTGTGGTTCTTCCTGGAGGTGATGTTGCAAAGCTTGACGAGATGATTGCAAAACCTCTCCATGAGAAGTTGCGGGAGATTGACGAACTTAAGACTGTGGAGGCTTCGAGCCGAGCCGGCGTGGTCACTTTCATAATCGAGATGAAAGATTCGATCCAAGACACGAAGGTTGTCTGGGACAAAGTTCGCAGGGCCCTCGATGAAGCAAAAGCAGATTTCCCCACCGGCACCCTTGAGCCAAAATTCCATGAAGATACCAACCGTCTAGAGACAATACTTTACGCCGTCTCCGGTACCGATGACATTCTGGTACTTAATAAAATCGCGACACAGTTAAAGAAAGAGCTACTATCCGTTCCAGGTACATCCATGATTCTCCTTCGAGGTGATCCCAGCCCCGAGATGCGCGCGGAATATGATCCTCAAAAAATCTCCAGACTCTCCATACCCCAGGTCCAGATCGCCCAGCGCGTAAACGAAGCCAATACTGGAATGCCTGCTGGTTA
>CAYOEM010000068.1:0-1524 GCA_964402975.1 uncultured Polynucleobacter sp. | reverse complement strand
GCGGCAATCGGAAGAGGACGCCAAGGATCAATTGCCGGTCGTGTGTCACCGGCGGAACCGAACGGAGTGGCTGTTGACCGTGCGGCTGGACAGGGTGCCGGAACTGGTGCGGTTACTGAAAGGGCTGTGCGAATGACCAACATCGAAACACGCGAAGGCTGGCAACCAAGCGGCCCGTGTTTCACGCGGGTGTATGACGGCAAGTTTGCGGTGATTGATCCTCACCCGTCGAGCAATCTGTGGTGGTGTCGCATCCACGCGAGTGGGCAAAGCGAGGTTAACGGCGAGTATTACATGCCACTCCCCGAAGCCGTCGCATGGGCGAACGACGTGCTTGGAGTGCCGAAGCCGGTCGAGGTGGTGGAAGAGAAGTTTGCAGACGGCAGCTACGTGTTCAGTGACAAGGAAAATACGCGGTGGGCCACGGTGAGCAAGGCGTTGGGGCGATGGTATTTGTCCACCAGTGATGGTGGGAGAGCGTTCGGCACAGAGGCTGAAGCGTGCGAAGCGTCTCGCGAATACGTGCGAGGTGCCGCATGAGTGAGCTGTGGGTGGCGAGGGATGCGGACGGCCGCGTGGGCTTTTTCGGCGTCAAGCCGAGATGGTTTGCTGACAGAACGTGGGTGTACCCGGAGACGAGTGCATCTCCAGAGAGGATTCCCGGTTACTGGTTCCCCGACCTCAAGCCCGGCGAGTGCCGAAGGCTGGTGATGGAAAAGGAAAAAAGCGAATGAGGATTCTGCAAGCCGTCTATCGCTGCGATTGGTGCAAGAAAACGATGTCGGCATCGGACAAGCACGAAAGCCCGTTCTGTCGGCGAAAGCGGTGTGCGACCGAGCGATACGAAGAGGCGGCGAGAACGGCACCGGAAGTTGAGATTGTTCAGGTGGGCCGACACAACGTGTTCGTGGCGAAGGAGCAAGCATGAAACGAACAGCAGCGGGATTCATGGTCCTGTACGACGACGGTGGGGGGTACTGTTTTCCGGCGACGTGGAGCGACGAGCAAGAAGGTGCGATTTACTTCGGTGTCTTGAACGACCTAGCGTTGTTTCCCACGCGACAGGCGGCACGACGGTCGATCCTCATCAGCACGAAGTACAACGAAATGCTGAAAGCTCAAGGGAATCCGTGCAACGAGGACTTCGTGGACCCGAAGTGCCGCAAGAACATCAAGATCGTCCCGGTGACGAAGGAGCAAGCATGACCAAGGCCGACGAGAAGGTGCTGTGTGTGCCCGCGATCTGGGCAAGGGTTGTGTTGGAAACCAAGGGTTCCGACGAAGAGACGTTGCAAGATTTGCTTGAACGAAAACGCTACCGCAACCGCCACACGCCGAACGGCAACGACCCGGACGTGGAGCATGACGACCGGTGGAAGCAACTGATTCCGTACATCGTCGTGGTCAACAGCAAGGGCCAGATTCTCGCATACAACCGGGGTTGGAAGGGCGGCGAGGATCGCCTTAAAGGTCGAAGGTCGATTGGGTTCGGCGGGCATGTGAACGATCAAGACGAGACGTTCC
>CAYOEM010000067.1:0-1551 GCA_964402975.1 uncultured Polynucleobacter sp. | reverse complement strand
CTTGCACCACCACCACCACCGCCAGCAACCCAATATGAACCTGATGGTCCTGGCATACCTAGACCGCCACCTGTTGGAGTAGGTGCTGATACTGGATTTCTAAATGTTGCTGGAAGTTGAATTCCAGCACCTCCCTGCCCTCCAACACCACTGGATCCTCTATTTCCACCAGCACCACCAGCACCACCGCCACCTGCTCCACCATATCCTGGTGCACCACCAATTCCAGAAGCAGTACCACCATTAGATCCTTGACCAGGAGGAGTTGCTGGTCCTCCTGGGGATCCCCAGCTAGATCCAGTGTCTCCACCTCCACCACCACCGCCAGATCCACCAGGACCACCTGCTCTTTGTGGTACAGGAGCACTATCTCCACCTCCACCATAACCACCACCATTTACAGGAATTGTTAATGCACCACTTAATCCACCAGGACCTCCTTGAGATCCGCTAGAAGCACTGACAGGACTAATACCACCAGCTCCACCAGAACCAACAGTTACAGTTACTGGACTAGTTGGGCAAGTTGTTGATCCGGTTAAATAACCCCCTGCACCAGCACCACCTCCTTCATCGCAACCGCCACCACCTCCGCCGGCGACTAAAACATATTCTATGGATAATGGAGATCCGGAAGTATTGGTAAATGTTCCTGTGCTTGTAAAAGTATGAATAGTTTGACCATTATAATAACTAATCGCACCACCAGTTGCTTTTGCTGTTGCGGTGAGTTGTCCGATTTGATAGCGAACTACAACGATTCCGGAACCGCCAGAACCACCTATTCCGGGGAAATAACCTCCTCCTCCACCACCACCAGTAGCGTAGGTTCCATCAGTTCCATTTCCACCACTTCCATTTGGCTTTCCTGCTCCACCTCCACCCGCTCCACCGGGGGTTGAGGCACCAGAACCAGATCCACCACCACCACCAGCAAACCACTGATACTGCCCTGGTCCTGGATTTAATGCACCAACACCAGTTGTAACAGGAGCAGGTCCTGCAATAGCAACTTGAACACCTGGTCCACCTGTAGACGTTGCTCCGGGAGTTCCTGCACCACCAGCGCCGCCGCCGCCGCCGCCAGTATTTGGAGATGAAGCAAAGTTACCTCCATCAGTTCCTTGTGCTGGTGTTGTTGCTACTGGACTATTACCATTTCCAGCAGACCCACCATAAGCAGCACCACCGCCAGAACCTCCTGGTAAACCATTATTATTTGGAGATGGTCCTCCTCCACCACCACCGCCGCCGCCATTTGAGGTTATGGTGGAAAATACTGATGGAGAACCAGTATTGCCTGCATTATTTCCGGGTCCTGAAGTTGCACCTCCTGCTCCAACAGTAACAGTATAAGGACCAGGAGAAACTGGAAATGCTGATCCTGCTAATGGATGTCCGGAAAGATTGGTTCTTAATCCTCCGGCACCACCTCCTCCTAGTTCATAACTGCCTAATCCGGGAGTTTGAGAACCACCAGCGCCACCGCCAGCAACAACAAGATATTCTACAGTATCACCATAATTACCAGATGCTGTTACAGTAAAAGTT
>CAYOEM010000066.1:0-1580 GCA_964402975.1 uncultured Polynucleobacter sp. | reverse complement strand
ATATAGGCTGATTAATATCAGCGTTATCAGTTAAACTTTCCGGATCTAACTCTATATCTGTTTCTTGAGTTGTTATAATTTTAGTCATTAATCACTAATCCTACCAAAAACGTTTCTATCTTCAAACATATATCATAACATTCTTTGATATGATGTTTACCATTTTCTGATTGCATTTTGCAGGTAACTAGCGCAAAATCTCCATCTTCTTTTTCTTCGATGGAGACAAAAATATCATGGTCATGGCGTAGCTGCAAAATATCTAACGTTATTGTGCTATATTCTTCCGCTTTTATCTTGGCGGGTGCTCTAATGACAAAAAGGACTGAACCCACCGCACGGGGGGTCCAGCCCTCTGGAAAAGAACTATATAATGGGTGATTAACTATTTCTGGATCTGGCATATCAATTTGCAACCTTCTTCGGACGACCCCGCTTCTTGCTCGGGTAAAGGTGCTTGCTCACCATCGTCTGAAAACTCTTCATCCGGTTATCCTGCTTAAGAATATCCCCACGAAGATACTCGGCAATCTCCGTAGCATCCTGCTTCATAAGAAACTGAATCATCTTAAGTTCCCGGTTAGTCTTAATATCTTCCATTTCCAGCGGCGTAATCTGATAAGCCTTCTTGATCGCATCAAGGAAAGCGTTAACGCTCTTGCAGGAAAGGAGAAGCGTAGCATAGGCATCTGCAACCTCACGGTGCGCCTGGGAGATACGCTCCATAGCAGCCTCCATACCATCACGGTTCTTGCCCGTCATAAGCTGCATCTTGGCGGTGCCAGAGGTTTCAAGCTTTAGAGCCATCATTGCGGTAATGCCATGAAGCTCCTGCCCAATCTCCTTAAGCGACACATCGCCGGTATTATAGATTGCTTCCTTCTTACCCTTTGGGGGCTTGGCAGCGACAGCATCAAAATCAATAGCTGCGAAATCGGACTTAAGGGACTTCTTAATGTTCCAGTCGTCGCAAATGTCAGCAGGGGAAAGAGGGAAATTGGAACGGGGATCGGAAACGTATGCAAGCACGTTTTCCTCGTTAACGTCAGAACGATACCAAACGGCATCGGTGCGCTTATCATTGAAATAATAACGCATAAGCCACTCGGAAAGCTTCGCACGATCACGAAGGCGGGCGAGAAGGGGATTGACGTTATCGGGATTGATCTTCATGCTATTCATCGTTTCTCCAGTTTTGACGACAGTTATATTTCTATAATGCCATATCTGGAAACGAAAGTCAAGGGATTAAATATCCCTTGTTTTTCAGAAGAATTTACGCACTAATGATGGTCTACCTGCTGTCTCTTTTGCACGGAGAGCATCTGTGAAACGAGCAATGACTGGAAGCTTGGAACCACGAAGATATAATCTAACAAGTTCTGCTGCTGCCTCTTCCTCTGCGCCTTCCTCTGCCATAGCTTGAAGGTCAACAAGAAGTTCAATATCTTTTTCTGTTGCTCTTGGCATTTTAAGAACGTCCATAACAAAATCTTCAACGCCTAGTTCACCAAGACGTTCAATGAATTGTTTAGCTGCTGGTACTGCTAGTTTTTTTAAGCTTTCTTTTGTTTCAAGTC
>CAYOEM010000065.1:0-1671 GCA_964402975.1 uncultured Polynucleobacter sp. | reverse complement strand
AAGAAAAAAATCAAATCACCAACTAAAATCAGAACAAGGTTGTGCAACAGGCACCGCTGTTAGCAGCCGTTTTTATTCTATTGGCATTAAGCAGTCTTAATGTAGTCAATGAATTTTGTCTGCGGTTTACCCAGGTCTTGCCAAGTTTTTTCCGCTTCAAATTTCTCAGGATAGTTATTTAATGCGGCTACAATATTTGCTGCATAATTAAATTTCTTTGTTAAACGTCCGAAGAATTTTAAAAGTCCGAAAGGAAGTTTTGCAACCTTGATTTTTGCCTTTTTGTAATTGTCTGCGAAGAGTTTGGCTGCATCATCTGCAATGTACCCATCTTGTCCTTGCACAACATACTCATTGTTGCCGTTGTCTAATTCAAATGCTTTTACCACCTGTTTACCATAGTCAGCACCGGAAATTAAATACATCGGATATTTTGATGTTCCTGCAAGATTAATGCTATTGCCTTGTCTATATGCACCTTGGTCGAAACTTTCCATAAATGTAGATGGATAAAAGATGGAATAATGCAGACCCGATTGTTTGATGTTTTTAACCGCTTCTTTTTTTATGTCAAGAACCCACCAGCTTATACCAGTATAAAACTGAACCAAAGAGGACAAGTAGCCAACTCGTTTTATGTTTGAGGCTTTTGAAACTTCGAGAATATTCTTTAATCCTTCTCTTTCGGCTTGAAAGTCATTTACACCGCTTGATTGCTCAACTGATAAATTTAGGTAAACGGCATCTTGTCCAGTTAATAATTCTTTTAAACTAGCAGCATCTTTGATGTCGCCTTTTACAATGCGAACGTTTGAGCCAAACAAAGTTTTTGCTTTGTCTTCATTACGAACTAAAAGGCTTACTTCAAAGCCAGCGTTTATAAATGCTTTTGTTACAGGTTGTCCTAACATACCTGTTGAACCGATAATTGCTATTTTTTTCATTTTTTGTAAAATTTTGTTTGTCAAAAGTAGTTACATTTGTTGTGCTGTTAAAAAGTAGGGCACTAACATTTTAGTAAGTAGGTATGAAGAAAAAACAATTCAAAACACTTTATCCAAGAAATATTGAAACAGTCAATGGTCGTCCATTAGATTATTGCGGTATTCGCTGCTCTATGGAAGTTTTAGGTGGAAAATGGAAACTGTTAATTGTTGCTGAGTTATTTAAAAACAAAAAACGCTATTCTGAATTAAAACGTTCAATACCAGAGATAAGCGAAAAAATGTTGATTAGCTCTTTGCAAGAATTGGAGCATCACAATATTGTTGTCCGAAAAGTAGTCGAGGCGATACCGCCACAGGTTGAGTATTCACTGTCAAAATATGGTCAGTCCGTCCGCCCAGTTTTGGAAACTTTGTTTGGTTGGGGTGAAAGTCATATTAAAAAACACAGCGATAAAATATTTCATTAGAGAGCCTGTCAGTCTGTCGATGAGTGGTCGTACTAAAATGGCTGCTAACGTCAGACTGTGAATTTACTATCCACAATTTAAATGTCCAAAAGGATTTTGTTGCAATGTAATTCATGAAGTATTTTCATGCCTTGTAATCATTTTATGAACTACATCACGCCCCGCAACCGTTTTCAAACCGTTGTATAAAAGTAAGAGGACTATAAAGGGATAGTCTGTGCGCATCGAAAACCAGAAAACAGGCTTATCTTAATTGA
>CAYOEM010000064.1:0-1854 GCA_964402975.1 uncultured Polynucleobacter sp. | reverse complement strand
AACGTAGTCAAAACCCACACGCTAATCGCTATGGACTACAAGAAATCACTGGTAACACCAAGACTGAGACCAAGACCTGCAATAATAAAAGAGAACTCTCCGATTTGAGCAAGACTTAGGCCGGCCTGAATCGAATGCCTTAAACTTTGCCCCGAGAGTAAAGCTCCAACCACCGAAGACAAAATTTTTCCGAAAATAGTTGCCAGGAAAATTATAACAATTGGCGTTGAGTAAGAGGCTAAAATTTTCGGATCAATTAACATCCCTACGGAGACGAAAAATACTGCGCCAAATAAGTCTTTAACCGGCTGAATGATGTGCTCGATTTTTTGACTATCGGTTGTCTCAGCTAGGATGGAGCCCATGATAAAGGCGCCGAAGGCCGGCGAAAAACCCACCTTCGTTGCAAGAACAACCATGAGAAAACACAGGCCGATAGCCACAACAAGAAGAGTATCTCCTTTAAGAAGGCGGCTAGATTTCTTGAGAAAACTTGGGACCAAAAAAATCCCCAAGATGAACCAAAGAGCCAAAAAAAATCCAAGCTTCAGGCTCGCTGTACCCATCTCAATACCAGAAAATTTCTGGCTGACCGCAATCGTAGTCAAAATGACCATTAATAAAATGGCGACCAAATCCTCGACGATTAATACGCCGAAAACCAACTTTACAAACCCGCGAGTTTTCATCTCAAGTTCATCGAAGGCTCGAATAATAATGGTCGTCGACGAGATAGCTAGAATGCCACCTAGAAAGATACTGTCGTAGAAACTCCAGCCAAAACCTCTGCCAATCAGATAACCCACACCTGTCATACAACCGATCTCAACAAGTGCCGTGACCGTTGCCGGAGTACCGACTCTGGCAAGTTTTTTGAAGCTGAATTCAAGGCCAAGAGCAAATAACAGGAATATAACGCCGATTTCGGCCCAGACTTTAATGCTGTCGGCCTCTACGACGGTTGGAAGCCACTCGAAGTGGGGACCAACTAAAAATCCTGCCAAAATATAGCCCAATACAGTCGGCTGATTGATCGCTCGAAAGAGCAGCGTCGTCGCTCCGCCGACAATCATGATTATAGCTAGATCCTGAATAATTACGGGTAAATGCATTGAAATTCTCACGCATGTTTAACTGACCATCGTCCCAGAATATTAGCACAACTTTGAACGAATTAAAAAAACGACAAAAAAAGTCCCCAGTGGAACTCTCTATCTGGGGTTCGCTTTCTCAGACTAAATCGTGCTACCCAGTCCTTTACTTAAAAGTGCAGTGCCATCACCGCTGACGAGCGTGACTTGAGGTGTTCTGGATGGGAACGGGTATTTCCGCGCCACTATAGAGAAAGGCAAAATGCTCGATTAATAGTGGATCAGGTGGTGTGCCCTCACCTCAAAACGATAGTTTAATGCTTTACCCTAGAAATGGAGCACCTGCTAAAAAAAATATTTGTAAATAAAAAATAGGATCAGCGCGATGATTGCACCAAAAATATTAGACTTTAACTGATTGAAATGAAACTCCTGGCGTGACTCTACTAGATTCTGCTTACTCGGAATATATGGTCGACCCTGGCGCTGAGACTCGAGAAAATCATTGATACGTCCCTGTTCTTTTTTATCATGATAATTTTTTTTGGCAGATCGAAAGGCTACAAATGTCAGCAACATCATGGGGACAAAAATAAAAACAGGTATCCATAACGAGTTATCTTTAGTCATTGAAATGGCTCTTTCGGATAATCATGCCTAACTTTATTGTATCAGGTTAAACCTATACAAAAACCCCCGAGGAATGTCTTCCTCGGGGGTGCGAGTGAATAGGCTGCATCGCGCTACTCTCCCACACGTAAAA
>CAYOEM010000063.1:0-2052 GCA_964402975.1 uncultured Polynucleobacter sp. | reverse complement strand
CGCAGGGCGACGCGGTACGAGATGCTTCGCTACGCTCAGCATGACGATTGGGGCTCAGCATGACGGGTTGATGTGGAAACCACGCCGTCTATTTTGGGCTGGGACAAGGAGCGAGGAAGGCCGCCGCCCGGAGTTTACAGCCAAGTAAATGAGGACGGCGGCCAACGAGCGACGCCGTAGCAGACCAAAAGAGACAAGTGGCGGGCGCAATGCTCTATTATTCGAACCAGGGACAGTCACTCGGGAGTATCCGGTGGCGTGGGGTGTTTTGAAAAGAAATTCTTAAGGCTCTTCAAAGCTCGGCATTTTGTTGCCGGGATAAATGGCGATGTTTGCTTGTCGGTTGTCGATTAGATGGATCAAATAGATTAGCTTTTCCTTGCCACGCGACAGGTTTTTGAAGAATAGGCGGTAGCGTCCTTCACCGAATGGCCAGGACTGATCTCCAGTCGCGGGGTGTACGGCGGGTGTCGTTGGATTTTCTGATATAAACGTTAATACACGGTCGTGTTCATCAGCAAAGGCCTCGAGTGCGACCAGGTCCTGAGATGACCGATAGATAAAGTCTTCAATCCCGCGAAGACTTTCCTCGTAAGCCGGAGTGAAAATAATTTTCGGTCTGCTCATGCAGGGTTTTTCTTCTTAAATCGGTTTAGGCGAGAACGATCTCCAATCTTATGCTCAGTGCCTTTGCCTTCAGCGGCCTCAGACATTCCAAGCAGGCGACGTTGCAAAGAGAGGATCTCATTTTGAAGTCCAGCAAAGGTCTCTTCATTCATTAAAATAAAATTTTCGCCGTTGCGGCGTTGGATGCGCACTGGCTCGCTAACAGCCAGGTCTAAAAAATCTTTGAGTTCAGCACGTAGTTTCTTTGGATTTGTGGATGCCATTAAATCACCTCCAGACCCTAATGTACCACGAAGTGTACACCTAGTACAGGCCTTATTTCTCTCAGCTTTTGACAGCCCTATGACCGCCAACTGCGATCGAAAGCATATTTAAAGCCACAGAGGCTAATCAGGATGCCAAAATAACTGATCGTTTGGGCGTTCTCGATTCTGATCTTGGCTCCCGACTCCTTGTCGTTGGCTAAAGGCCACCGGACGCCCTCCATCCACTCAAAGTGCTCTGGCAAATCACAAATTCCAATTTGCCACAGTACGTGCCCAGTACCCGGCCAGGAAAGCCGGGATACTAGTACTGGGCACGTATTGGGGTGAAGGTGGAAATTCATTGATGAGATTAGGATGTTGCAGAGGCGATATTTTTCTCGAGGTTTGTTTGACCCCCATTAGGGGGTCATGTGTAAAAAGCAAAACGCTTTTGCCCAGGGTTTTTGCAACGAATTTGCATGATGCTTTTAACTAAATGCATCACACTAGAAAAATTCAGACAGCGCTCAGGTATTGGCGAGACAAAAAATATGATTCAAGTGCACTGCCTTCAAAGTCTCAGTATCAGCCCAGAAATTGAAGAAATCAGCTTTACTTTTGAAGTCACTTTGCGGGCCAATGCCTACCATTTGATCGAAGTGAGCTTTGGCCGCACATGTTCTTGCCAATAATCGTGACAAAGACTCTTTCCAAGTTAGACTTCGTTGAATCTGTTTGCATGCGGCTCAAAAACTTAGAGTCCATCGAGACGGGTTAAGAACAGACTTCGCTTTGTTCAGAATGACGCGAATTAATGGCCATTATCAACTGAGTTTCATCCAGAATAAAGTGAGGGATCTCGAATACATAACCTACAATTAGCATTGGCAAACCTAGTCGATAGACTCAAGTTCACGTCTTTTGATAATTATTTGCTGGATCGGCTCATCTAACTTTTTAAAAATTGGTGATGTCGGTTCAACTACTCGCCAGAAAGGGAAAGATAGCTTTTTACTTTTGATCGATTTTTTGTAATCCGCAACAATAGCGATACGCAAATACATTGACGGGAACAGACTACATTTTATTGAAGCTTTCTGTAGTTACCAGATAACTCAGGACGAATTAGATATTGATAATTCTTGTAGATCCCTATCACATGAGATATGAGAAATTAATA
>CAYOEM010000062.1:0-2063 GCA_964402975.1 uncultured Polynucleobacter sp. | reverse complement strand
AGCCCCAATCGTCATGCTGAGCGTAGCGAAGCATCTCGTACCGCGTCGCCCTGCGGGGTATCGTCTCGCCGTGCTATCAGCACTGTCTCGGCGCCGCTCCTCGGGACTGCACCTTTTCCAAATCACCACTTACATTCTCCATAATTACCTTTAGTTAAGCGGGGCTCGGTGACACCTTAAGTGATTCAATTCAGATGGTTTTTGTGTATTCAAATGAAAACATTGCCTTTTTTAAAATTTCCTCAAGTTTCAGAAAAAAAAGACGAACGACTCGGGCACTTACCGGAGGTTGGCCTATGAGAGTCATATTTGCATTCGGTCTTTTGCTGACATTAGTTTCCTGTAAAACAGTTAACACCAAGGCAGCATTGGCTCAAGCCGGAAAAGCGGAAACCGGAGGCAAGGCAAACTTGCATTATATGGTGGGTGAGTATGAGTTTGTAGGCGGCCAATATATTGTAAAAGACAACTACGATCGCCCGTACAGCCGTAGTGAAATTAAAAGCGACCCTTCGCGATCAGGAACCTTCTCTTTGAAAGCTGATGGTACCTATACATTGGCTGTCAATTTCGAAGCAGGCGCAAGTAATGCTGGAACGTTTGGGCCTGGCGTTATTGTTTCGATTAATCCGCTTTCGAAGCCTAAAATTGAGCAATATACCGTTAGCGATCAAGGGTGGGTTGGTGACAGCGTCCGCATGGAAAAGAAGGTCGAAACTGTGGATGCCTTTGAACCAGGAGATCCCGACCCTGGGGTGACTCTGTCTGAGACTACGACCATGTCAAGTCGGCGGTATAAATGGCTTAATAAAGATGAATGGAAAAAATTCAAATCCATTAAGAGCAAAATTTACATTACTCAAGAAACGCTCACTTTCACTTCTTATTCAGAGGACGAAATGTGGAAGGAAACGATTGAATTAAATTTTAAGCGTAAATAAACTTTTTAATTTTAACTTCATACTTAAAATCACTTTGCAGCTTGCGACCAAGCCGCAATTTTTTCTGCATCGGTCGCCTGACATCGAGTACTGAATATTGGCCATTTACCCGCAAAAAAGATTCGACCACTTACCAATTCTCTCAGGCGATCCCTTTTGCCCCAAAAAACACTCCTTACCCTGCCAAGGCCAATGGATAACAGCTTTTGTAATCCCTTAGCTCCCAGTCTTTTGCCAGTTAATCGAGGGCTTTTTTTCGTTTGTGGCGCAGTCACGAAGGTACAGGTTTATAAGATTTTGATAGGAAATGCCCGTTTCCTCGGCCAGAGCCTTAAAGTAGGCGATCGTACCCTCATCAAGATTGATTGTGACTTGGCGCTTGGTCTTGTTGTTGTAGGCACCGCGCTTACCTTTTGAAAAATCATATTCTTTTCTCACGTCAAACCTCCTCGTATTGCTTGCGTTCCGCTTTGGTTGCCTTGCGAGCCGAGATGATGCGGATTTTGTCTCCACTAATATCAACGTGCACCACAACCAGAATCTGCGATTTACTGCTCGCACCAATCAAGATCAGCCGATCCTCATCGGCGGCACCATCCGGGTCATCGATCAAAATATGCATCGGGTCATAAAAGCAGGAGCTAGCTTCTGCGAATGTCACTCCATGCTTCTTCTGATTGGACTTTGCTTTGACGGGATCCCACTCAAATTTCAGCATTCACCCTCCAGCAAAGCAAAAACCAGAATCGCCAGCATAATTATATTATAATTATAACTTAATGCAATTCTTTGTTGATCTTCGTTGATGACGCAATTTATCCGTGATTTATCCGTGCGCGTTTGAGTTCAATCGGGAAACTTCGGGATCAGACAGGACGAAACATGGAGGTTAAGTAACTGACATTCCTAAAGAACATCATGATTCAAACAACTTACGCTCTTTGCTTTTCGCCTCCAGGTGGGGCCGCCACTTTGTCTCTTTTGGTCTGATTCGGCGTCGCTCGTCGGCCGCCGTCCTCATTTACTGGACCGTAAACTCCGGGCGGCGGCCTTCCGCGCTCCTTGTCTCAAACCAAAATCGACGGCGTGGTTTCCACATCAACCCGTCATGCTGAGCCCCAA
>CAYOEM010000061.1:0-2065 GCA_964402975.1 uncultured Polynucleobacter sp. | reverse complement strand
ATAAAAAAATTATGCAAGAGGTCTATTGCTAACCCGACCGACGATGATCTATTCTGGATCCTAGCCTGACTCGCGAATCCCCACCGCCACAAAAGAATAATGTACTGCGATTACCTGGTTCAAATCCTCACCGCACGCGTCTACGATGTCGCCCAAGAAACCCCCTTAGAACTTGCCCCCAATCTCTCCCAACGCTTGCACAATCAGCTTTTACTCAAGCGCGAGGATATGCAGTCGGTTTTCTCTTTTAAACTGCGCGGCGCATACAACAAAATGGCGTATTTGTCAAGGGATTTGTTACAAAAAGGCGTAATTGCTGCCTCGGCGGGAAATCATGCCCAGGGAGTCGCTTTGGGGGCGCGGCAATTGGGAACCCAAGCGATTATCGTTATGCCTGTCACCACTCCGCAAGTCAAAATCGACGCGGTAAAAGCCCGGGGCGGGATTGTTGTCCTGCACGGTGACACCTACGATGATGCCTACACCTACGCGCGGCAATTAGAAGCGGAAAAAGGCTTAACTTTTATCCATCCCTTCGATGACCCGGAGGTAATCGCCGGCCAGGGTACGATCGGTATGGAAATTTTACGACAATATCAGCAACCGATCGAGGCCATTTTTGTCGCTATTGGTGGCGGTGGGCTAATATCAGGTATTGCAGCCTATGTCAAGCGTTTACGCCCAGAAATTAAAATTATCGGGGTGGAACCTGTGGACTCAGACGCGATGAATCAATCCCTAAAAGCTGGTTATCGGGTGCGTTTGTCTCAAGTGGGATTATTTGCCGATGGGGTAGCGGTGCGCGAGGTGGGAGAGGAGACTTTTCGTCTTTGTCAGCAGTATGTGGACGAGATTATCCTCGTGGATACGGATGATATCTGTGCGGCGATTAAGGATGTTTTTCAAGATACACGCTCGATTTTAGAACCTGCGGGGGCGTTAGCGGTAGCAGGAGCGAAAGCTTATGTAGAAAGAGAAGGAATTGAGGATAAAACCCTCGTTGCTGTGGCTTGTGGGGCAAATATGAACTTTGATCGTCTGCGATTTGTGGCGGAAAGGGCAGAATTAGGGGAACGGCGCGAGGCGTTGTATGCTGTTACTATTCCCGAACAACCGGGCAGTTTACGGCGTTTTTGTGAATGTGTCGGCAAACGCAATCTAACCGAATTTAGTTATCGCATTGCCGATGAAAAAGAAGCACATATTTTTGTCGGCGCCCAGATCGAAAATCGCAGCGATGCCAAGAAATTAGCCGAGAGTTTTGAAGCTTGCGGCTTTAAAACCCTCGATATTAGCGATGATGAATTGACTAAATTGCATCTGCGCCACATGGTGGGAGGGCGATCGCATTTAGCCGATCATGAATTATTTTATCGCTTCGAGTTTCCCGAACGACCGGGGGCTTTAATGAAATTTGTCGCCTCCATGAGTCCCCACTGGAATATCAGCGTTTTCCATTATCGCAATAACGGAGCCGATTACGGGCGTATCGTCGTGGGCATACAGGTCCCCCCGGATGAAATGAATCAATGGCAAGCTTTTCTCGATACTCTCGGCTATCGCTATTGGGATGAAAGTCAAAATCGGGCCTATCAGTTGTTTTTAGGTTAGGGTTGGCTGAATAAATCTAAAAACCTTGTTGGATAAGGGTTTTAGACTTTTTTACCCTCAAAAAGTGCTGACCATTGGAGTGATCGGGGGTAAAATTCAGGCACTTTTTCCCTGAAAATTAGGTAACTGACTACCCCAAAATCGGTAAAACCCTACACCCTACACCCCACACCCCACACCCTGCCCCCACCAACAAACTTTTTGCCGCAAACCCTAGGTTAAATCGCCATTTTCAGGAAGTTATCAGTACAAATGAATCAAGATTTTCCCCATATTTCCGTTTTGAGTCAAGAATTAATCGCCGGCTTAAATATTCAACCCGGGGGGCATTATCTCGATCTTACCCTCGGGGGTGGTGGACACAGCCGCTTGCTTTTAGAAGCTCATCCCGAAACCACAGTCACCGCCATCGATCGCGATCAAAGCGCCCTAGAAGCCGCTAAAATTAGTCTCG
>CAYOEM010000060.1:0-2152 GCA_964402975.1 uncultured Polynucleobacter sp. | reverse complement strand
GAGAAGATATGAGTTTCTTTCATCGTGTCAGTGATATTGGTTATGATGTTTGGTTGGATACAAGTATAGAATTGCAACACATCGGTTCTCACGTATTCGGTAAGTAAAATGGCAATTGGAGTATTTGGATTACAGGTTGCTTACAGATTGAAGAGACTTGAGGTGATGAGTCTTGATAATACTCACGGTTGGTTTGGTGGAAATAGCTTCGGTGCGACATCAACAGTATATCGTGTAGATTTCTCAAATGATGGTGCAACAGCATCAGTCAGAGGTCCATTAAGTGCTGGAAAATATTTTACAGGAGCAACAGGAAACTCTAATTATGGTTGGTTTGGTGGTGGTAGACTTGCACCAGCATCTACGCCAATATCAACAGTAGACCGTATAGATTTCTCTAATGATTCTGCAACAGCATCAGTCAGAGGTTCATTAAGTTTGGCAAGATATCCAACAGCAACAGGAAATTCCAACTATGGTTGGTTTGGAGGTGGACAAGGACCCCTGGGAGGAGTATCAACAGTAGACCGTATCAATTTCTCTAATGATTCTACAACAGCATCAGCAAGAGGTTCATTAAGTGCAGCAAGATATTTACACGCAGCAGTAGCAAACTCCAACTATGGTTGGTTTGGTAGTGGGAGGTTTTCACCAATAACAGTGGACCGTATTGATTTTTCTAATGATTCTTCAACAGCATCAGTTAGAGGTCCATTAAGTTTGGCAAAATTTGAACTTGCAGCAGCAGGAAATGCTAATTACGGTTGGTTTGGTGGAGGTGCTACTGGTCCTGGATTTCCAGTTCCAACTTCTGCAACGGTAGACCGTATAGATTTCTCTAATGATTCTGCAACAGCATCAGTTAGAGGTCCATTGAGTGCTGCAAAATATAGATTAGCAGCAACAGGAAACTCTAATTACGGTTGGTTTGGTGGTGGGCAAGCACCATCAGCTAATTATAGCATAATAGACCGCATTGATTTCTCTAATGATTCTGTATCGGCATCACTAAGATCATCATTTAATGAAGTAACATCCAGGGCGGGAGCAACATCAGGACAAGCAAAAGGACCAGCAATCAAACTGCAAAAAGGCGGAAACTTTGGTTGGTTTGGTGGTGGAAGATCACCAGCGGCAATTTCAGGGTCAACAGTAGATCGTATAGATTTTTCTAATGATTCTGCAACAGCATCACCAAGAGGTCCATTAAGTGCAGGAAGATATGGTTTAGGAGCAGCAGGAAATACTAACTATGGTTGGTACGGTGGGGGATTTTCCGGTATATCAACAGTAGACCGTATAGATTTCTCTAATGATTCTGCAACAGCATCACCAAGAAGTGTATTAAGTTTAGCAGCAAGACAACAATATTCTGCAACAGGAAACTCTAACTATGGTTGGTACGGTGGTGGTAGAATTCCCTCGCCAGCATCAGTATCATCAGTAGATCGTATGAATTTCTCCAATGATTTTTCAAGAGCATCAGTTAGAGGCACATTAACTCAAGCGAGATATAATTTAGCAGCAACAGGAAATTCTAACTATGGTTGGTTTGGTGGTGGTCAAACAGCTGCATTAAATTCTAATGCAGTAGCAACAGTAGACCGTATCGATTTCTCTAATGATTTAGCAACAGCATCCCCAAGAGGTCCATTAAGTGCAGGAAGACGAGATTTAACAGCAACAGGAAATTCCAACTACGGTTGGTTTGGTGGAGGTGTTACTGCACCATCAGCAACAGTAGCAACAATAGACCGTATTAATTTCTCCAACGATTCTGTAACAGCATCAGTAAGAGGTCCATTAAGTTCGGCAAGATATGGTGGAACAGCAACAGGAAACTCTAATTACGGTTGGTTTGGTGGTAGTCAACCTGCAACAGCAATAGTAGACCGTATAGATTTTTCTAATGATTTGGCAACAACATCACCAAGAGGTTCGTTAAGTTTAGGAAGATTTAATTTCGCAGCAACCTCCAACACACCAATAGGATAAATATCTCAAACTACATCATTTCTTATGAGGCAAAACATTATTATTGTTGATAATTTTTATGAGAATCCATATGAAGTTCGTCAGTATGCACTGAACCTGGAGTATCCACAACCACAAGAAGGTTATACTTATCCAGGTAGAAATTCAAAAGGAACTT
>CAYOEM010000059.1:0-2294 GCA_964402975.1 uncultured Polynucleobacter sp. | reverse complement strand
TGTCGAGTCGCCTCTTGCCTTCCTCCCCTGAGAAGGTGGTCGTGCATTCGTGATGCCAATCCCCAAACACGACCTCGGTGAACCGCTGATGCTCGTTGCGCTTGAACGACACCTTCAGGCATTCCATCAGGTGTATCGTGTCGGGAAGACGATGCTTCTCAGGCTTGGCATACTCGCCCACCTCAAAGTCCGTGCCGTCCTCGAATGCGGCAAGCCTTCCGTCATTGGATGCATGGATCGCCCTCCACATGAACTCCCTGCCGATCCTGTGGAAGTCCTCGGCAGTCCACTTATCGTACTCGGCAGGGAGGAAGCGAAGACCCATCCCCTCATGCTCGTTCGACAGGACGCAGTAGACCTTCTTGTTCGTTACCTTCTCAGGCACGGGATGATCCTTGCAGTCGGGATCGTCGGGGTGAAGGGCATAGTCGTTCGGGATCGTGTTGTCGATGTCACCAGTCATTGGTTCATTCCCTTTCATTCGTAGTCTCGGATGACGATGCCGACAGGGAAGCGGGGAACATCCCCGTTCGTGAATCCCTGATACCTAACCGTGAGCCGCTTGCCGACCACCTTCTTCTGATCCTTGAAGAGCGACTGAAGTTCCTCCACCGTGCCACGCATCTTGCAGGAGAACGACTTTCCGCTCTTCGTCACGCATTGGAAGATCGCACATCCCTTGAACGCAGCCCTGCCTTCCTCCACGCCCACGATCTTGAACTCGCCATCATCGAACTCCTTCATCTTGAGGAGGTTGGCAGAACGCTTGTGTTCGTACAGACCATTGAACGGGCGCACGATGGCTCCCTCGTAGCCTTCGTTGCGGCATTGCTTGTACCACTTGAGAACCTGAGCCTCGTTTTCGGCAAAGTAGGAATCGACATGGCGAAGGCTTCCACAGGGAGAGTCGATTGTGACCATGCGCTCCTTCCACGAACCGTTCTTCGACTTCGGCAGTTCATGGTAACCAATGGAGTCGTAGATGTGGTACTGAATCCGAGCCGACAGTTCGCTCGGCTCGTTCTTTCGGACGGCAGACACGATCATCTCGAAGTCATTCGACAGGTTGTGGTTGTACAGTTCACCGTCCAGCACGAACGACTTGTGGACGCTTGCATCCCCCCATTGATCGGAAGTGTGATCTTCGATTGCCTTCACGATGTGGGGAACGCTCAGGATTGGCTTTCGGGTGCGAGTCCACAGCGTACACTTGCCACGCTTGACCACGGCGATGCAGCGGATGCCGTCCAACTTCGGCTGAACGGAGACGGGATACTGCACCTTGTCGGAGTAGTCCTCCCACTTCTTCGCCAGCATCGGTTCGATGCCTCCCTTGACGAACTTCTCATCGACTTCGCCTCCCCGAGCGGAGGAGAGGGTGCGATTGTAGCCCGACTTCTGCTTGCGCTCCCATGCGGACTTCGCCTCCGACAGAGCCTGTTCCTCGGCGGTGGTGGCATTCGCCCGACCCTTGTTCTTGCCCGAGCGAATCGTGTCGCTCACCGAGTGCAGCGCACCTCCCTTGCGACCGTAGGTCTTCGTGATCGTGCGACCCGAAACCGTGATCGTCCATTGCTGGATTGAGCCGTCCTTGTTCCGATGATAGAGAGTGGGGAAAGTGTTCATTGTGTGTTTCTCAGTTCTTCTTCCAAGGCTTATCTGCGTGTCCTGCCATGATGCATCCGTAGGGTTCGATCTCGTCCACGACCGTGGCGAGACCGAAGTGGTCGATCTGCTCCCGCACCTTCTTGGCGCACTTGTATGCGCTCGGAAGTTCCGAGATGTCGATCTTTCCCGAGAAGAAGCGGACATCCAATCCCTTCGTCTCCTCTCGGAAAACCTCCTCGGCGGTCTTGCCGTCCAACTTCACCCGCTTGTGTTCCGAGCGGGAGAAGTTCCGTCCCGCACCGTGCGGTGCAAACCCAAGACCCGTGGCATTGGACGAAGCCTTCACGATGAGGATCGGCTGACCCATGTTCAGCGGGATGAGCCGCAGACCATCGGTCGAGTCGGGAACGAAGCGATCTGCCATAGGGGTCGCTCCCTTCGCATGGTAGAAGATGTCGCCGTCCTTGAACACGAAGTTGTGTTCGTTCCAGATGCTGGAATCCCAATCCCTGATGAGGGGTTGGGCAACGGCTTCATGTATGACTTCGTGGTTCAACCTCGTCCACTCACGCACGATCTGAAGAGCCTCCCAATACGACTTGCCTTCCGCCGTGTCGAACGGAATCCACCCGTTCTTCACCGCCACATTGGGGGCGATGCGCTTGCGGAACGACTCAGCCGTCTCC
>CAYOEM010000058.1:0-2389 GCA_964402975.1 uncultured Polynucleobacter sp. | reverse complement strand
TTCAACCCGGAATATAAACTCCGCCTGCAGCCTTACAGATTTTCATTGGATTGACTCGTGTGCCTTCATAGTAGCGTGTGAAAACTACGCGACCATCACGATCGACTCGGCAGGTTGCGATTCGATTTTCTGTTGGACATTCATCCAAGATAACACCACCGTCTTTTTCACAGTCGGCGTTTCCATTGGCTGACCATCCTTCGATACAGAAAAGATACTGTTGATACATGCACGCTTGACCCGTTGGCTCTTCTGCAGCTTGCAACTGAACACCCGAAAACCCAGTCAAACTTATCAAGATCAGCGTAGCGATGTTTCTCACAGGATTCTCCTCTAATTTATTGTTGCCTGAAAGACACGGCAATCATGACGCAAACATCCTCAGATGCACTGGCTAACATTAATCGATCTTGTCCGGTGGCGCTACCAAGATCTTGAATGAGAGCCTCTCTAGGGCCGACCAAAATCTCCCTGCCCTGTGGGCCATGGGCACAAAGCCTCCCGGAGACAACAAACAAAAACCAGCCGGAATTGGCTAACAATGGAATAAACTCTGGCTTTTTAAGGTGACGTACAATAGTGGAAGCAAAAAACTGGTCTTTCTTACAAAAGATGTTTAGATCGTCACACGGCGAACTGACCTCGCAGTGAGCTTTTGCACCGCCATCGAAATGAATATGCTCCAGTGCCGCTAGCGTTCGTGCTTCTTGATCGTCGATCACCAATTGCATGTTACTCGGACCAATATTAACTAGCGTTCTGTCGTAACCTGAGAAATCACTAAAGGAGCCCGAGTGTTCAACTTTTGCAGTCGAAACCCGAAACGCCATTTCTGCTTCAGAATCAATTCGATATAGCTCCGTCGTGCTGCCTTTGCCCTTTTTCCAAGGCATCACTTTAAAATCTTTGTCAGTTAATTTACGCAGCAAAAGCCACCCTGCGGGTGAAACATGGTGGCGAAGGGGGGAGTCGAACCCCCGACCTGTGGGTTATGAATCCACCGCTCTAACCATCTGAGCTACCTCGCCTTCGGGAAGGGTAAGTAATTAGAATAATCTCGGGGGGTTGTCAACGAGTCAAATAACAGCCTAAAATTAAATGGTTAGCAAAACTAGAAACAGCCCGATGGCCCGAACCCAGAAGTGAGGCCCAGCATGAGCCAAGTGAAGTCAGAGCCGGAATTATACGCGGGCCTAGGCTTTAAAGACGCTGTATCCCTCGTGGTCGGCACCATCATCGGCACCGGCATCTTCATCAAAGCAGCCATCATGGCCCAGCAAGCCGGAAGCGTCCCTGCAGTTATCTTGGCGTGGATTGTGGCGGCTTTTTTGTCCCTTTTAGGGGCCCTTTGTTATGCTGAATTAGGATCAAGACTTCCCCGCTCAGGCGGCGAATATGTGTTTATCCGAGAAGGTTGCTCACCAGCCGTCGCCTTTCTTTACGGTTGGACAAGGTTCTGGATTGGGTCGCCATCAGCTATATCTGCTTACGCGGTAGGTGCTGCTACCTTCGCATCGGGATTCATTAACGTAGATTCTCTGGGCGGCAGGTCTACCGTAGCTGTGGCCCTAGTCGTACTTTTCACAACGTTAAACTGCCTCAAGGTAGCATTCGGGGGGCGAGTCCAGGTATTCCTCACAGTTCTTAAAATTGGACTTATACTTTTGATCGCCCTTGGTGTGTTTACGCTTTCGCCGTCGGGTAGCTGGAGCCACTTTTCGGCGGGACCTCAATTTGATTGGTCAACCTTGGTCTCACCATCCTTTGGAGCAAGTGTGCTGGCAGCCCTGTGGGCTTTTGACGGATGGAATAACATGCCAATGGCAGCCGCCGAAATCAAAGACGGACAGAAAAACGTGCCAAGAGCTCTCATCACAGGTCTTGTCATCGTCACCGTCATGTACATTTTTGCCAATTTTGCGTGGTTCTATGGAGTCCACTTTGACGACATCACATCAAGCTACAGCACAAAGTTTCCTGATGCCATGCCAGTCGCCACTAAAGCAGTGATGCCATTTCTGGGTGCCTTGGGCGTAGGATTTGTCTCGTTTGCCTTTGTCATGTCAGCCATTGGCGCCATGAACGGTTCAATTCTTACAAGTGCACGAGTGCCTTGGGCTATGGCTAAAGATGGCGTATTTCCCACTTGGCTTGCAGCGGTAAACCCATCGACCCACGTTCCAGTTCGAGCATTAGTTATTCAAGGAATGACGGCTGTTGCCCTGGCGGCCAGCGGTACGTTTGATCAACTGACCGACTATGTCGTCTTCTCGTCTTGGATTTGGTATGCCGTAGCTGCATACGGTATTTTTCGCCTAAGAAAGATAGATGGGAATTTTCAGGGTTATAAAATCAAACTATATCCACTTGTACCAATACTGTTTATCGT
>CAYOEM010000057.1:0-2422 GCA_964402975.1 uncultured Polynucleobacter sp. | reverse complement strand
TGCGCGCGAAGTTTTCATCATTGCCACTTGATGGCTGAAGCATGCGAAGCGCTTCAGGATTCACAAGATCTCTAAATTCTGCGCTTCCCAGAATGGCCCGAAGGTCTGCAGCCAGTTTTTTGTGGTCAGTAAGAGCCAGGTCAAAAATGCCTTTTTCCTGCAGGCGCTCAGCTAAACTTTGAAACGACAACAGTGCCTTCCACTCTGGCTCAGCTGCTACTTGGATGGCATAGCCGATCGTTGACTTCATGAGAAGTGCCAGGGCACTAGCTTTGGGTTTGCCTTCAAGAGATTTGACAGCTGGATTTAAAGCCATGCTCTCGTAGAGAAAGGTTGTGATCGTGGAAGAGCTGCCTCCCGCAAAAGCATGGATCTCGCCCCACTCAGGTAACAGTCTTGCCAGCCCCATCACATGGGCCACAATATGAGTGCCATTGCCGCGAAGCGCCACGCAGCGCTCAGGTGCGCTCGTCACTGCTTCTTGCAGGCCGGAGTCTGGATTTTTGGATTTGCATGATAAGGTTGCTGTGAGAATTAATGGCAAAATAGTCTTGTATATAGAGCCAGGCATCATGTCGTAAGGGGCCTTTTTATTGAGTAATTTGATTGGGGGCTCTTGCCAGACAATCATACCTCTGTTTGCTCGGTATTTCCATACTCGGTATAGAAAAAAGCCCCTCAAAAGAGGGGCTTTATGAATGCTTCAAGAAAGAACTGAGTGGTTATTTATATTCTTGGTAAAAACGGGTACTTTTGCAGGAGTTTGCGCCAGTAACTGTACTGAGTGCTATGTTGTTAAAGTTTACGGCATCAGAATCAATAACATCGAGCATAATTCCTGTGATCGTATAAGTGACGGAGAGACCGACGTCAACATTCTGAGCGTCGCCTTGAACCTTTGTATAATCAGGAGTCTTTCTGAGAGTGGTGAACGCATCGGCTTTTAAAGCCAGCGTGAGAATCTTCCCATCTCCAGAAATCGTGACATCTACTGTTTCAGAAGCGTTATTGGCTGGAGGCGTTGATGAATCGGCTTTTAGAACAGCAGATCCTCCTGATAGAACTGCTTTCCAATCATCCGCTTGGCCGCTACCCGCAGATAGCTTGACTGGTCGATTTAAAACCATGGTGATGGTACCACTCTCGTTCCAAGATTTTGCAGTCGCGGAACACGCTACAACCTTCAGGGCTTTGTTGGTATCGCTCAAATCAATATTAAATTCCCAGTTGTTACGGTCGTTGTCGACAGACGGGGTTCCGTTATCAATGCCAAGCGTAAATGTACGGCTATGTGTGCCAAGATCCACATCTGGTGCTGCTGCCGGAGTGACCTTGAGCTTGTAGCGCCCGCCATAAGCTATTTCAGATGCGGCAAAGGTCGCGACACCGTCTGCGCCAGTAGTCTTGCGTGTGAGGACAAGCCTGGCCCCGGAGGTGTTCACAAAAAAACCGTCTGCTAAAAAATAGTTTTCGTCCATGCCAAAAGCCGGAGCTACAGGCTGTAAGTCCACCATTGCATTTGCAACGGCTTGGCCGCTCTCTCTGACATTTATAACTAAGTCACGAGTGCCATTTTGCTTGGGATAGAGTCGGACGTTTGCCATCACGATTGGATCAACGACAGGGACCTCTTCCGAAACATTGTTATTTGCCAGCTTTCCGTCGCGATCGGTCGCCACACGAATCGGTCTCGAGGACTCAATAAACAAAATACTTTCGAATGGCAAAAATCCAGTGATGTTTGCAAACACTGGAATGGTTGTTTCAAGCGGTATATCACAAATATAATACTCACCCTTCAAATTTGGATCATCTCTGTGAAACTGAGCTCGAAGCTTCTGACCACGAATCAAAGCGTAAATTCCGTCTGGTTCTTTCATAGTAGATAGATCAAAGCGCTGACCGGTGAACCCATTCATGATCACGCCTTGAACACAACCAAAGCCATCACGGCGGGCATAATTGGGGATCAGTGAGCCAGCTTTTGGTTTGTCCTTCTCCCGGCAGCCTGCAAGAAATGGCACAGCCATTAGCCCTACGAGTGCCGTTCCCACTAATTTTCGGATCATTGAGCTGCTAATTGTTGGTCGTTTCATCATAGACGTCGTTCCTTATGTGGTTTCATTGCCCAACGCTAAAAGAAATCAGATCAAAATCTTGATCTAAACACGTTAGCGAGGTTTCGACGGCTAAAGAGGAAACTTAAATGAAAAAGTGGGGGCTTACCCCTAAAGCGCTGAAATTAATACAAAAATTAAATCAGATCGTGTGAGATGGATCCTAAAGATGGTGGGCTGGAAGCGACGTCACCGGTTATCAAGCCTTGTATTACTTAAAAACTGCCCCCGTTAATTGTTCCTAGTCCCACTCCAATTGTTACCGGCTCTCGCTGCCGAGGCTTGAAATTTCAGAGCCTTACAAA
>CAYOEM010000056.1:0-2478 GCA_964402975.1 uncultured Polynucleobacter sp. | reverse complement strand
GCCGATGAAGTGCTCGCAAAGGCTAAATCAGGTATGACTTTTGACAGGCTTGCGAGCCAGTACTCTACTGGCCCATCGGCTAAAAACGGTGGCGATCTAGGTTGGTTCGGGGTTGGTAGTATGGTTAAAGAGTTTGAGGAGGCCGCATTTAGTCTTGCTCCTGGTGATATCACGGGTCCTGTAAAAACTAGTTTTGGATACCATATTATTAAGGTTGATGATATTCGTTACAAAGATAAACCAGACAACAAAACGGATGCTGAGCTAAAAAAAGAGATCCTTGATAAAAAGAAGAGTCAGGCTTTTTCAGGCTTTATCGAGCCATTGCGTAAGAGTGTCAAAGTACAGATCAACGATCCTGGGCTTCTCGCCTATAAGTATAAGCTCGAGGGCAAAACTCAAGAGGCTATTGGCCAATACCAGAAGGCTTTGCAAGGGGGTTCTGCGAATGCGGCAGCTTATTTCAATCTGGGGAATGCATTATTCCGGAATGAAAAGCCGGAGGAGGCCATCCGGCAATTCGATGCGTCCATTCCCTTATTTGATAAGCCTGCTGATAAGGCAATGGCTTGGTACAACAGAGGGGTGGTATTGGGTAAGTCCAATCGATTGGATGAGAGTATAGAAGCGTATAAGCAAGCTTTAAGAGCAGATCCGACCGATCGGTTGGCACGTGAGAATCTTCAACGGGCGTTGATGGAACGTCGGCGGCGTGATGAAGAAAAGAAAAGGCAGGAGGAGAGAAAGGATAGTACCCAACAGCGCACTGATCCCCGGCAGATCAAGCGTATGATGTCTGCCTTGATGGAGCAAGAAAAACTATTACAACAAAAGCAGAATCGTTCCCGGGCCGGATCACCCGGAAAGCCTGAAAAGGACTGGTAGGTAGTTTCTTCCTAACTTTGCCTAATGTATTGCCAATCGCTCACGCATTATTCCCGTTTGCAAACTTTAGAGGTCCGGATCGGCGACCTTTTACTGGGTAATGGTAATCCAATTCGTGTGCAGACCATGACTACCACCGACACGATGGATACCCAGGGTACGGTGGAACAGACGATACGCTGCATAGAAGCCGGAGCAGAACTGGTCCGTATTACCGCTCCCTCAAAGAAAGAAGCAGAAAATCTTGCGGTTATCCGTAAGGAGCTGCATCGCCGGGGTTATCGTACTCCGTTAGTGGCCGATATCCATTTCACTCCCAACGCCGCTGAGATCGCCGCCCGTATCGTTGAGAAGGTCCGTATTAATCCGGGTAATTATGTTGACAAGAAGAAGTTTGAGTTTATCGAATATACCGATGCGGATTATCTCGAGGAGATCGATCGCATCCGGGAGCGTTTTACACCATTGGTCAGAATCTGCCGGGAACATGGAACCGCCATGCGTATTGGTACGAATCATGGTTCATTGAGCGATCGCATCATGAGCCGGTACGGAGACACACCGATGGGTATGGTGGAGAGTGCCATGGAGTTTCTGCGTATCGCCAGGGATGAAAGTTTCCACAATATTGTACTGAGCATGAAGTCCAGCAATCCCCAGGTAATGGTGCAGGCCTACCGATTGTTGGTTCAGACCATGCAGGACGAGTTCAGCGTATGCTATCCGTTGCATTTAGGTGTTACGGAGGCCGGTGACGGGGAAGATGGGCGCATCAAGTCTGCCATCGGTATCGGCACACTGCTTGAAGATGGTATTGGTGATACCATACGTGTGTCACTGACAGAAGATCCGGAGTTTGAGATTCCGGTGTGTCGGGATATTGTAAAGCGTTACGGAGGCCGCCAGCAAATACAACCGAATATTCCGGCAGTTGATCGGCTGACTTATGATCCATTTAACTATCGCAGAAGGCTAACCGATCCGGTGGCTAATGTAGGAAATGGTCAGGTACCGGTGGTAGTGGCGGATATGCGCGATAAGGGAGATATCAATGCATCATCACTGGAGGCGATCGGATATCGTTATGAGGAAAATTTGGATAAGTGGAGTATCAGTGATGGAGCTGCTGACTATTTGTATACCGGGAGCAAGATCTTGGATTTTTCCCTTCCCGGAACTTTGCGGGTATTGGTAGATCAGCAGGTATGGCTGCAAGCAGCGGATAAAGACAAATATGTACCTCTTTTTCAATGGTCCTCCTGGAAGGATAGCATGCAAAGGTCATCAGTATTGAACTTCATGCTAGTAGATGTTGCGGATACAAAATGCTGGGATGCAGTTTTTGATTTTTTTGCTGCGGATCAACATTGGGTGGCTGTTCTGGAAAGTTCTGTAAGTCCCTACATGGCTTTTGCCCGTCGCTTCATTATAGGTATGCAGCAACGGGGGCTAAACAATCCGGTTATCATCAAGGTGTATTCCGCCGATGCGACGATAGATGAGCAGCTGATCCATTTTTCTACTGATTCGGGTGCTTTGTTATTGGATGGAATGGGTGATGGCATCTGGTTGACAAACACCGGGGGGCAAATC
>CAYOEM010000055.1:0-2546 GCA_964402975.1 uncultured Polynucleobacter sp. | reverse complement strand
CGTGCTGCCCGGCTGCTCCTAAGTGCGAATCCTGCACCGAGGGCGAGTTGCCGGAAACACTGACCGTGACGTTTAGTGGGCTGCCAGACCAGGAACCAGGCCCAAACCTATGCGTCCTGACGTTCTCCGCGCCCTACGGTTCAGGGGCGGCCGGGCATGTAACGGCACCAGTTGGCGACCCTGATACTGACAAGGGGCCGATCACTGCCGCAACCGTGACAAACAAAGGCAGTGGCTACGCCTTGTTAGGCCGCGTCGAGCCGACCGTTACAGCCAGCGGCGGCAGCGGGACGGGTGCAACCTTTACGGTCCAAACCACGAAGAGCACGGATGCAAACGGCATCCCGTCGTGGAGCGTCACTGGAGTGACGGTCACGGGCACGACGAGCGGCTATGTGGAAGGAGACCAGGTGACCTTTGACGTGGCTGCTGGCGATACGGCTGAGTCAGGTGCTCTTGCCACGATTCACACAAATCGCGCCCAGCCGACTGTCACTGCCAGCGTTTCCGGTGGCTCTAATGCGACTCTTGGAGTCACGCTGACCGCCAATGGGTCAACACCAGAAACCTGGAGCGTGACCGGGGTCAGCGTCACGAATGGCGGCACCGGGTATCCCTCCAACGGCGCGGTCTCGTTTACTGCCGGTAGCGGCGACACCGAGGAACTGCCAGCCGCTGCCACGTTTTTCTGCGGCAGACTTGAACCAACATTGTCTCTGAGCGTAGACGGGACTGGATCAGGCGCTGACTTGTCGGCAGTGCTCGACTCGACCACCGATCAATTTGGCCGCACGTATTGGTTTTTGGACGGCATCACGATTGACGACGGCGGGTCTGGGTATTCGGTAGACGACCCTGTAATCGTGACGGTCACGGACGGAGACCAGGAAATCGGTGCCGGTGCTGTCGTCGCGTCGGTAGACGGCACCGGCACCATTACCGCAATCACCGTTAACTTCGGCGGTGCCTACTACAAGTCTGACGGCGTCATTGACGAGGTAGTTGTTGACGATGGCGGCTCTTACTACAACGACGACAGCACGATCTCCAGCGTGAGCGTCGAGTATGGCGGCGTGTTTTACCGCGAGGACAGCAGCGAGCCGCCGTATGTCGCCACGGTTACCGTAGGCATAACGCAGACTGCTCCCAGCGCAGGTACAGGCGCGACGCTCACTGCCACGGTCGAGGATGATGTTGCCAGTGTAGACTTCGGCAAGATCATAAGCGTGTCGATCACCAACGGAGGTGACGACTATCTAGCGTGGGAGCTGCTGAATACAAAGTGCTGCGGTGCTTACTACAACGGCATGAGCGTTGTTTTGAAACGGCTGAATTACGGATCTGGCGATCCTTGCCTATACCAGCACCGCCTATGCGGAATTGACAACGTCGCATTGAAAGCAGGCAGCGTCGTGCTGCAATACCTCGGGCCAGCAACGCCACCGACAATTGTTCTGTCTTCTGAAGATGCCGGGGCAGGCAGCAAATGTGATACTAGCTTTACTGCCGACAACAACGTAACCGACTGTTCTGATTGGTCCAGCGTTTCGTTTTCGTCTAGTGGCGAAGCGACGGCAAGTGTGTCGGCGGGCGGCGACTACGATTTATTCTTCCGAAATCCAACAGGCAGCGACAGTCCGTCGTGCAACATGTGCTGCCAAGGGGAAGAGGCGGTTCCACAAGAGATTGAATTTGATGTTACGGACAACGCCGGGTTCGGACTGAGCGGCATTTATGTCAGACCGCTTCTCAGTGGATTTTTTATTAATGGGAGAAAATTGCATTGGGGTAGCTTTTACCCATCCTCTGAGCTTGCGATAGGAGCAATTCTGTTTCACGACCCAAGCTTTCCGTATCCGGAAGCTGCACCCTGCAACGACTGTGCAACTAACTGCCGGATTGAGGTTAACCTAATTACGTTTGGCGGAATTGGTTATGGTTTTGGATCAGCGTGTCTATCTGTCCCAAGATGCAATCCATACGGCACTTACACGCTTACTCGTGCAAACAGTAGCAGAACGTACGACATTGTGATCGGGCCTGCATGAACTGCGATTTCAACAACCCGCGCAAGACCTGTCCGGTGTGCGGCTACGTTGCCAGGCGATTGCCAACCTATCGGGAGTGCCGGCCTGTCCCTCAGCCTGTGTGGCGACCAATTCCGATCGGCGACGTTGTCGAGCGGTGGCTCACGGGCATCGGCATCACAAAAGATCGGGTGGAGCGTTTAACGCGGACTGCCGGCAAGCCTGGCGGCTGCGGGTGCGAGGGACGCAAGCGGTGGCTGAATGAGGTTGGTAACAAAGCCCAGGTGTGGCTGCGCCACCGGCTGTTGAAGGCAAAGCGGTTCTACGTGGGAACTTGACGCCCCTGCGATGGTGACGGGCGAAAGGACCAGGCCGTGCCCAAGGATCACACGTTCACGCTCAACGGCGACGAGCGTTGGCTGATTCGGTTTGCGACGCTCAAGGGCGCGGCCTACGGCATCACGTTCACTAGGAAGAGCAAGCGGCCCCGCATCGTCATTCACGACGCCCTTCACGGGC
>CAYOEM010000054.1:0-2754 GCA_964402975.1 uncultured Polynucleobacter sp. | reverse complement strand
GTAATCGGCAAAAAAACCATGCCCACCGTTACCGTCTAAACCCAAAATCCCCGTAGAGACTCTATCCATCAGATAGCGGTCATGGGTCACTAAAATCACGGCACCTGGGAATTCCAAGAGATTATCCTCTAGGACTTCAAGAGTATTGATATCAAGATCATTTGTCGGCTCATCAAGAATCAGCACGTCAGCCGGTTGCTGCAGTAGTCGTCCCAAGAGTAGTCTTGCTCGCTCGCCACCGGATAGACGGCTCACCTCGGTGTCAAGTTGCTCGGTGCGAAATCCGAAGCTTTTGGCATAACCTGCTACGTGAACTTTTTGATCTCTGACCTGGACGTAGTCACTATCAGCAGCTAAGGCTCTTTTCAAAGTAAGGCCGTCTGGTAAGGTCTCACGGTGCTGATCGTAGTAAACGACCTTCAGCTGATCCGCTGTGGTGACGCTTCCTTGGTCCGGGGCAAGTTTTGATTGAAGGATCTTGAGAAGCGTTGATTTCCCGCTGCCGTTTGGTCCAGTGAGTCCAAGCCGCATGCCAGGCCCAAGTGTCAGACTTAAGTCTTTAAATAGTGTGCGGTCCCCGAAGGTTTTACTAATTCCAACGACGTCGATCAGTTTTTTGGTTTTTCGGTGTGAGGCCGAGAATTGAAACTCGACGGCTTGTCGTCTGCTTCTGTTCGTTGTTGAATTGAGTTCGTCCTTAAGTGCCATCGCTGATTTGATACGAGCTTGCTGTTTTGTTCGGCGCGCTTCGACGCCGCGATTGAGCCATTCGGTCTCAATACGAAGCTTATTGGCCATGCGGGCCATCTGTGAGCTTTGCCCTTCCATGAACTCGGCTTTGCGCCTAAGATACTCACCATAACCACCTTGGACGATAAAATTTCCTCCAGGGTAAATGGGATTAATTTCCACAATGCGCGAGCAAACATTCTCCATGAAGTAGCGGTCGTGGGTGATGATGGCAAACGTGAACCCTGGTCTTTCCAGTAATTCCTCAAGCCACTCGATCCCTTCGAGATCTAGATGATTGGTGGGCTCATCAAGAAGTAAAAGCTCTGGTTCTTTGATGAGAGCATGACAGATAGCTAGACGTTTTTTCCATCCGCCGGAGAGTTCTTTGACTAGCGCTTCTGGATTTTGAAATCTAGCTCGTCCAATCATTTCCGCGAGTGGTCCAGCGCCATCAAAGTGCCCAGCGTCTTTGTGACTATCCTCTAAGACCTGACGAATAGATTTATTTGGATCAAACACGTCCATCTGCGGCACATAGGCTGTTTTAAGCCCGCGCCTTGCCGTGATCAAGCCGCTATCAGATGTCTCCTGGCCGGCAAGTATACGAAGTAGGGTGGACTTGCCCGCTCCGTTTGGACCGATGATGGCAACGCGGTCGCCATCACCGAGGGCAAAATCCATGTCTTTAAATACAGGTACAAGGCCAAAGGTTTTTGTAATGGCCTGGCAACTTACAAGTGGAGCTGCCATTTAAGACTGGGGCGCTGAGTGTTGGCGCGTGATTGGTAAGTGATGTGGATTGTTATCAGCGCCAGAGACGGCGTAGTAGGTAGTCGCTGCGTACTTGGTGGAGCGCAGGATTTTCTTAACAATAATCGTCATGTCACGGTCAGGGCCTGATTGGAGTTTTTTGATGACCTCTGTCGTTAACTCGGAAACGCTATAGATATCTCCACCGGCAGGCACTGGAGCAGCCTCTGCTAAAAGTGCGGCGCGGAGCTCTTCAGAGTTAACTGTGTTGGCTGTTATCGAAGCTTTCAGCATGTCATTCAGAGACTTCAAATTTCCTTCGATTAAATCACTGATGTAAGACATGGGATTTGCACTCCTTCATGGGCGACGAGGGGATCATTTACCCTTAAGTTTAGGACATTGCAGCAAAAAAATATCCAACTGGCAGACGTTATTTTACGGCATCTTGGGGGGAGTAACACGAGAAAAAAAAAGGGCGATAATGGCCAAAAAATGAGCAAGACTCCATTTCCTCAGGATGAAGCACACAGGATTCTTCTGGATTGCTGGCTTCGATAGTATGCTAGTCCCATATGCCGTCTAACTATTTTGAACGACGTGCCGCTAGAGCAATTTTTGAGCTGTGGAAGGAAGTAAGTCTTTGAAATCATTTCTTGGAAAATTAATTGGAGCAATCGGCTTCCATTGGACGACAAGATCCGTGGCTCAAAAAAGTTTTTACGTGGTTGTACTTTTAGGTCTTGGTCTTGGGCTTACACTTTTAACCTCAGCCCCGGGTGAGCAGGACGGTGAGCTTGAAAATGATGAGATATCCATGTCGCATCTATCTTCAAGTGAGGGTCCAGTAGAAAATAAAGCATCCGGCGTCAACCTAGACAAGCTGGGATTCGGAGTCGGAAAGGTCTTGAATAAGACTGGTCGCGGCGCATCTGGGGGGGGCGTGATGGGTCTAAGCTCCGCAGACTCCGTTGAAGGCGATAGTGCCGCCAGCGAACCAGCTGTTTCTGATTCAATGCCTCGTAAAGTCATCCAATCGTTTTCCATTGAAGTAAGTGTCAAGGACTTAACGTCAGCAGAAAACGAACTCCTGCAAGTGGTTAAACGTGCGGGTGGCTATGTTTCGAGATCGGATAAATCGGGTACCACTGGTAGTCAGCGGGTCGGATCGTGGACTCTGAGGGTTCCTGAAGCTAAGGCCGGTGATCTAATGCCTGAAATCGGTGCGTTGGGTGATCTGATTCGGCAATCTATGAATACGGATGATGTTTC
>CAYOEM010000053.1:0-2994 GCA_964402975.1 uncultured Polynucleobacter sp. | reverse complement strand
ATGAATTAGGGACACCCGACTGATTGAGTATTGATTGAACAAAGGGTTCCACTCGTCAAAATTCCCGAGTCGGAGCCCTTTATCGCTATTTGACGAGGAAACGGGAAAATGGTGTTACGCATCCTGTCTTTTATCGTTGTGTTGTCCTCTTGTACAACCCTTACCAAGGCTAATCTTAACAAGCGTACTGATTATGCCTTTTCCAGCTTTTATTTATGGCAAGGAAACCCCGAGTCAGCGCGGGAGGTGCTTCCGCCAAAAGAGGACGGCGGTTTTATAAAGACACTAGAGACGGCCTGGCTTAATTTGCTAGCAGGTAAAGCCGACACGACCGATTTACAGAAGATTGGTGATTATCTAGAGTCCCGTAAAACATTTCGAATTCGCAGGGAAGCTAAATCATTTTTTTACAAAGAAACGCCGGACACGTATTTTCCATCTGAGCATGAAGTCATTATGACCCATCTTGTTCTTGGGTTTTCGTACCTTCAGAAGTCGAACGTCCCAGCAGCACGGGTTGAAGCGAAACGGGCTGCTTTTTATCTACAAAACGATTTCAAATCTGATGAGAATTTTGATTCAGCAGCTCTAAGGCTTTGGCTAGCCACACTTTGGACTGCCTGCGGGAATTGGAGTTCAGCACAGGTGGATTTTCGTGTGGCGGCCAATCTCGAGCCGACGTTTGCCTGGGCGAAAGATCTGGCAAATCATGATCGGCCGCCTGCAACGATGGCTCTTGTTCTATCGGGGGCAGGGGTGGATATTCGTTGGGACCAGGCTGCTAAAAGGTTTGAGGGAGGCCTTCGTTTTCCCAATTCCGTAGAAAAATCCACATTTTCTCTCGGTGCTATCAAAGTATCAGAGGGAGTATCGTCAGCAAGCTGGTATGAGCGCCACGCATATCGAAATTTTTTGATTAAAGATCTAATGAACGACTCAAGATACATGGCCGAAAGTATTGTGCCCCTCGGCGCAGCAGGTTTTTTGAATACAATGGGTGCTGGGTTCGGGATTACAGTCGCCGCTGCGGGTATAACTGGCGGCGTGGCGATTGGGTGGTATGGCGTAAAGGCATTGATTGCGGCGGGAGTTAAGCAAGGCGAGATTTTATTTCTACCAATTATTGCTGGCGCAGCCGTCGGTATCGCCGGAGTCAAAAAGGGGCGTGATATTTATAAAGATGCAAATCTCGCATCGAATGATTTGATTGATGAGAATGTGAGTCCTGCTAACAACTATCGTTATGTCCGTTTTCTTCCAAATTGGACTTACTTTGCGAGTTCAGAGGAAAAGCTCACTAAGTTTGACTTGACTCAAAAAAGTGACACGAACCCCTACAAACCGTTCATAAACGCTCTTTCTGAAGACAACCGTCGAATCCTAGTTTATTTCGTCCCAGGAAGTCCTGAAGATCGCGTGAAAGCCTCAACGTTTAGCGTATGGACCAATCCCACAAACGATGACGAGTGGATTTTATTGAAAGATCTTCAATCAGCTAAAGTCGCTGCGTCACGTTGTGATCTTATGAGCAAAGATAGGAGATTTACACCATGGGATCTTCCCACCTGGCGTCACCTTCACGAGGCTAAGAAGTCAGGCCTACTTGACCTAAAATCTTCACCACTCATAGCGCGCCATGTCGAGGAAAAAGATATTTGGTCCAAAAACACGGAAGGAGCTAGGCCTAGCGAGTGCAGGACGATCAATCTCGAAGACGGCAGTGAAGGTCAGGTGAAAGATTGTGATACTCCACGCCGTGTGCTGTGCGTGAGGTCTCGACGGTGATAGCTTCACTTGGGAAACCTACCTAGAGGGGGGCTTATGGATTGGTTTTTTATGTCCCTGGTGCGCCTTGGTCCCTACAGATATTATCTGGCAGGACTCATTCTCCTATACATAGCAATCCGCGGCACAACCGAATCATTAGTTGTTTGGCTTCTCTTGCCGATCTTGGTCGCCTTTTTTATGTTCCCAAAGCAAATAATCAGTCACTCAGTATCAAGTCATAAACTCCCGAGAAAAGATAACGTTATTACAAAAAATCCGGAGGTTTTACACTCCTGGCCGGGATCATTTGATGTTACGTGGATCTTCATACCAATCGGAGTGGCTTTTGTGGCCATTGCAATTTCCGCTTCTTATCTACCGCCTTGGGCGTACCTATGTATTATCGTGGCTGTAGCTTTGTTGCTCCCACCCATTTTACTCGCATTCCATAATCAGCAAGACTCGTCTGTTCAGGTTGTGGATGGACGCCTACTTTTGACTTCATCATCGAAGGCTGGTTGGAGTATTGAGCTGGCGAGAATCCGTCGTGTTACATTATTTAAGGATAACCTAATTTGGTATTCCTGGACTCCACGGGGAGACCCTACCATATTCTTCATTCTAATTGAGGCAGATATTTGCCGTCAGTTGAGATTAGGCATTCCATCTCATAACGAGGATGACGCCAAAACAATCTACCGTAATGTATTTGATACGTTGGTTTCAAGGCTTTCATAGGGCGTGCTGTACGATGAGGGACGTAAATGTGATGGTCAATATTGTTGGTTACGGGCTTGCGCTAATAGTGCTGGCGGTCGGGATTTTTATCGCTTCGGGTATTTTTAGGATGATCACACATTATCCAACGCCTCTCGGGGGTGATGAGGGAATGTTTCTAGGAATAGTTGCCCTGTGGGCCATCCCCTTTATCATTGTCGGAATGATCGTAGGTTGGTTTTGTGTCTACCGATTCATACCGCTATCGATTTGTGGAGTTACAGCGTTAACCATATGTTTTTGTTTTTTGACGAGCTCTCAATTTGCTAAGCCAGAGTTATCAAAATTGGAAATCACCGACCCATTCTATCTTTGCGCTAGGGAGTTCAGAGACCCCGTTGGCCAAAGCACGCTACTTCATGTGGAGATAAAGGTTTCCGTAAAAGACAAGACATTGGAAGGGTTCATTGCAAGTCCAGACGGCCAACGGCATGAGATCAACGGTATTGA
>CAYOEM010000052.1:0-3159 GCA_964402975.1 uncultured Polynucleobacter sp. | reverse complement strand
AACCAAAATCGACGGCGTGGTTTCCACATCAACCCGTCATGCTGAGCCCCAATCGCCATGCTGAGCCCCAATCGTCATGCTGAGCGTAGCGAAGCATCTCGTACCGCGTAGCCCTGCGGGGTATCGCCTCGCCGTGCTATCAGCGCTGTCTCGGCGCCGCTCCTCAGGACTGCACCTTTTCCAAATCTCCCACTTACCTTCTCCATAATTACCTTCAGTTAAGCGGGGCTCGGTGACACTTTAAGTGATTCAATTCAGATGCGTAGTACATCGTGACAAAGTGTTACCCGACATTTCGCTGTGATTTCGTGAAGGTACCCCCCCATATCTAGTGTGGGTAGAAAATATAGGCACCGTCGCTTGACAGGGGGAGGGGTTAAAAGGCGGAATTTGATTTTTAGGTATTTCACATAGCCTCCTTGCCGAGCCCTTGCATGGGCCTGCTGTTGCATCCCTGGACGTCGTGGAGTTTGCGTTTTAGCTTTTTGCGAAGCTCAAAGGGGTCTAGTGATTTGTAGATTTCTGCGAGCTCTGCTTTCTTGGCATCGCTGAGGTAGGGCAGCAGTTGCTCATAAGGTGTTTTGGGTTTTGCAAACTTGCGGTGGAGTTTAGCGCCAACACGGTACTTCTCGATCAGGCGGATTTGGGGGTTAAAAAAGTTTGCGAGAAGTCGCCACTCATTGCGATAGATGCCGTTCATCATCTGCACCACTAGTTTACCCTCAAGTCGTTCGTAACCAAACAGCTCTCGAACATGCGTAAAGTTCTTCTGCTCGACGTGGCACTGATCGTTTTTTTTATACGCCCTACTTCGAAACAAATTAATAACGCGTTCTCGCTCGATTTTGACTTTTTTAAGTGAGAATCGCTTAATCATATCTTCTTTGATAAACTCGCTGCCATTGTCCATGCTTTAGAAGTTAACGCAGTCAGCTATCGAAGTGTCAAAAACATTCTCAATTCTGGCCTGGATAAGACTCACAAGGCAAAGACCGCCAATGAAGAACCCCAACCGATTACCAACGAAAACATTCGTGGTCCGGAATATTACAATTAACTTAGGAGGAAACCGTGCTGTCACATCAAGTCACCAGTAAACTGCAGTCTCTTCGCCTGTCGGGGATGCTGCAAGCTTTGGAAGAGCAAAAAGGTATACCAAACATCAGTCAACTTAGCTTCGAAGAACGCTTTGGCCTCATTATTGACCGCGAGGACCTGGAGAAACGTAACAAAAGTTTCAATAACCGATTAAGAAAGGGAAAACTCAAAGAAAATGCGACGATCGAAGATTTGGACTTCAATCCAAAAAGAAGTATTTCAAAAACCAGCATTCTGAAATTCATGTCTTGTGAATGGATACAAGGTCACCAAAATATCATCGTTACCGGATCAACTGGGGCAGGAAAGACTTATATGGCTTGCGCGTTGGCGCAGGCCGCGTGCCGCCTGGGACACACGATACAGTACCTGAGAATACCCCGGTTTTTTGAGGGCATTGGAGGTCGCAAAAGCCGATGGTAGCTACGAGAAACTCCTCAAAAATCTCCAGAAAACCGATCTGATCCTATTTGATGATTTTGGTCAGGCAAAACCTCAAACCGAAGAGGCAAGAGATCTCTTGGAGATCATGGATGACCGCCATGGAACTCGCTCATGCATCATCACAAGCCAGCTCGACAGTTCAAAGTGGTATGACCTCATCCCTGATCCAACCATTGCCGATGCTCTCCTTGATCGCGTCATCCATCGTTCTCATAAAATTGATATTAAAGGACCATCGATGCGTAAAGAAAAATCAGGATTGACCGCGGAAAGTAAATCCACTAAATGAACCCGCTCGTCGCTACGCTCCGATGAGCGAATGCGCGCTGTCCGGCCTGCTCCGGAATGCCTGTCCGGCTTCGCCGAAATACGCATAAATAAATATTTTAATTTTAACTTTATACTTAAAATCACTTTGCAGCTTGCGACCAAGCCGCAATTTTTTCTGCATCGGTCGCCTGACATCGTGTACTGAATATTGGCCATTGAGCCCTGCACGACACTGCAGTTTTATATGCTGTTCTATCCTGTAGACATTTGCTTGCGTCAGTGGTTGACGTGGTGTGTCGTGTAGTATGGGCCTAGCCAGTGATTTTTTCATTGGCGTAGGGCTTCAAGGCAATTTACGAGCGTCACCGGCCGGAATCGACTGTACCCACAAAAATCATTGACAGGATGTCTCATATATGAGACATATTATTTATGGACGTGGTAATTCTACCCCCAATGTGAAGCTGAGCTGAAAAATTTCCCCAAGGAAGTTCTTGGGGATCTGCTTGATTGCGTTGCGAAACTCCGGCTCGGAATTAAGCTATCTATGCCGATTTCACGGACCATGCCTAGTTTAGGAAAAGCGGTTCATGAATTGCGTCTTAAGGATCGAAGTGGTCAGTTCCGCGTCATCTATTTCGTAAAAGTTGGCGACGCAATTTATCTGGTTCACGCATTCAAAAAGAAAACACAACAAACGGAACAAAAAGACATAAAAGTGTCAATTCAAAGGATTAAAAGACTATGAGCAAAGCTAAGCGATACAAAAATCTACAAGATCTGGCTGACAACTTTGGTGTCGAACCGATGCGGGCTGCCGAGGCTGAGGTTAAGGCGTCTCTCACGAAAGCGATCATCCTTGAAGTTTCTAAGCAACACTTGACCCATCAGGAAGTCGCAGAATTAGCGGGAGTCGCAAGGACGACTGTCACAGGCATCATTAACGGAAGCCTAAAGAAAGTGTCGATCGACAGGCTATTGCGAATTATTTCCGCAATTGGCCTATCGGTTCATGTCTCTGTAAAAAAATCCGCCTAGCCGATATCTAATATCGGTTAGTTCATTTTTGTAACCTATCCCACGCCACCGGACGGGTTCAAATGACATTATGAAGATAACAAACAATGTCTCTCGTTTAGTTCACAATGGGATTGGCATCACCAAAACTGGAGTTCCCCTGGAACATTAGCCCAATTCCGTCAAAACGAAAATCGGCACGGTTGCGACACGATTTGATGCCTGAGGTGCGATTTGGTCTGCGCTTTGAATTACCAATGATGTAGCGATGCACGGAGGCCTCTGAATACGTCTATCGTCGTACCACCCTCCAGCGGATTCTAGTATCCT
>CAYOEM010000051.1:0-3818 GCA_964402975.1 uncultured Polynucleobacter sp. | reverse complement strand
CTTAATCTAACAGTGTTTTGGGTTTCTAAAAATATCAGTACAGGCCATGCGCCACATCTTGGAAGATGTTATTCTATGTGTATGCAATACAAAGTGAAAATAAACTCTAAAAGACGTCTCATCGCCGCCTTGTTGCTTCTAGCGGTCTATGATTTAACTAGCTGCAAAACTGCCCAAAATTCGTCAGCACATCTAACTGACGACGAGCATTCAAACATCCAAACGAGTGACTTTAGAGAACTTGAGACAAAACCCCCTCACCTCTCAAATGGCAAAATCGACGTTAAACATTACGATATCGACCTGAAGTTCTCATCGATGGAATCCAGTGACATACAGGCCAAAGCGGAAATAAAGCTAAAACTCCTCAAAGCCGACCGTTACTTGCGCCTACACATGGAAAAATCAACGATTCAAATCAAATCTAGTTTTGTTTCCCGAAACTCAAAACAAGAGCCCGTCACTTTTAAAATTCTTGACGGCATACCAGGGGACAAAGGCCTATCAGGCTCCGTCCTGCGACTTGACTTTGGCTCTGAAAAGCCAGCAGGATCTGAGGTCACAGTCGTCCTTGATTATATCATCAAAAAACCGGTCCGCGCGGCGACAAAAGGTCTTTTACACAGGGTGGACTACGAAGGTGAGCCCATCTTTGCAACTCGCAACTGGCCTTATTATGCCCGCTACTGGCTACCATCCAACGATCACCCTGCGGATACGGCGACCTTTCATTTTAATTTAAGAGTGCCTCAAAGCGCCGTAGCTGCGGCCAATGGCGCTCTCGTGGGCGGAAGCTTCAAAGCAGGCAGCGGCGTAGGATCTGATGGGCTTCGAAGATTTGAGTGGGATCTGTCAACTCCTATTCCCGTCTACGGGGTCAGTGTAGTCGTTGGTGAGCTGGACGTCATCCAGGATACCGTATGCTTTGATCCACAAAAAAAATTGAACACTGAAGCAATCCCCTGCGACCAAGCGCCCGCAAAAGTGCCATTTGTCTATTACATCCAGAAAAAACACCGTGAGAAAAGCCTCTACTTAAAACAAGCTAAAGAAGGCATCAAACAAATGATTTTGATGTCGAGCATCCTTGGACCCTATCCCTACCAAAAACTTGGATTTGTCACCGCACCTCAAGACTTTAACATGGAGAGTGTCTCCATGATCATGATGATATCGCCTGAGGCGACAACCCATGAAGTGGCCCATCACTGGTGGGGCAATACCGTATATATCGAACACTGGGGTGATCTTTGGATTAGTGAAGGGCTAACGAGCTACTTTACAGGCTTCTATAACGAGGCTGTTAAGGGTAAATACGAAGAATGTAGTTCAACGGAGGGTGTGCTCAATAACCCGCCTGAAACTGATCCTCTCAAGATTTTTAACGACACACCCTACTGTAAGGGTGCAGCTGCCATCGCCGATTTGCGAAGCGTCATCGAAACTCTAGTGAAAGATGCCGGCGCCCCAAAGAAGGGCCGCGATGCGTTCCTGCAAGTTATGCGTGACCTCTATGAGACCTACAAGTTTAAACGTTTGGGCAGCAGCTTCTTGGTGAACTTTCTCAGACTAAACACAACAAAGTCCCTGGCCAAGCTAGGCATTAATATTTCAGACGACAAGACTAGCAAAGCTCTGAGCTCCTGGGCCCAGAGGTGGCTCACTCCGACCAAGCAGCGTTAAATTTAAGGCTCGACTATTTACGAGTCCAGCTGATCCAAAATAGATTTGGTTTCATCTCTTGCAGGTCAGATGCGATCAACACCCGAGATCCTGGCATAAATAATAGACCCTCTGGCTTTTCAGTCGTCGCTGGTAAGGCCAGCTTTTCTTTGATTTTAAATGTTCTTTCGGTCAAGCTTAATTCAGAACCGATCACAAAGATCGTTCTTAGACGATCTGATAACAACGCCAACTCGCCTCGGTCTGTATAAGCGATCTCACTGATATCAAGTTCGGCTGGATAGTCACTTCCCGGCGACCACATCTTCTTCGCATGGTAGACAAACTTGTTGTCTGGCCGCCCTGGCCAATTAATCCCTGAGATTAACTCGGACTGACGCACCTCGGAGGAGACATTAATTTGCGTTTGGTTTTTAACGCCACTAGCTTCCTCGCCGTTCGGCGCAAACTCGATCAATAGCGGAGGTTTTTTCTCCTTAACGGCTAAAATATGGCCGTTAGGAAGAATAACAAAACCCTCGACCCGGCTCCCCGGCTCTTTCTCCCAAGTTGTCTTCAGATCACCCAAACGCTCGTCGTCTGAAGGTATTTTAAGTTCGATCAAGCCAACTCTAGACTTTCTCACCAAGTCAAAGATCTCGATCGTGCTAGCTTCTTCGTTTGATATGTAGACGCGGCCTTGTCGATCGGCGAACACAGCCTCCCATTGCGATGATTCGTCTGGGCTTTGCGACTGTTGACGACTCATGGCACCTAGATCAAAACCGCCAAAGCGAAGATCTCCTAGAAGCATTTTTTCGTAATCGAGCATCAATAGCTTTTTGTCGGAGTCATTGACGACAAGAATTTGTCTACGCCCACTTTGCGGATCCACGTAATGACAAAGCCCTGAAGCCTCTTTGATGGGAAGAGAAAATTCCTTGAAGCTACCATCATCAGGTGTGGGCGCTCCCACAGATAAGAACTCAGACTGCGCCTTCGTCCTGCCTCTGCAGGCAAAGACAAAAACAACAATCCCAAATAACATAAGGCTTTGTCGAAGATTCATGCTGATCCCATCTCCTGGCCAGCCAAGTTTCACTTGCTGATAACTGAACCTTTGCGTAACGTCACACATTCTGTCGTAATTTCAGACTCTGTCCACGACGCACCCGTGTACCATGACGTGATCTGCACGCCAGCTTGATTTTTATAGGAACAACCCTTAGTGCCAGAGTCGACGGTGCATTGGGTCTGGGTGTACAATCCCTTTTCTTTTTCGCAGGCTTCCTTAGCGTCAGTAGAGTTTTTGTACTCGTCGCAATAGCTTAGATTTGTTGACCCAGAAACATTGGACATCTGACAACTCTGATAGAAATCTGCGCTTGAATCATCTTTTGAACCACAATAAGACAGAAAAGAGACGGTCCCCAGAAGTACCAAAAGCATACTAGCTAATTTCATTCGACCTCCAAACGACTCAAACAATCATCGGACTGCTCAGTATTATACAACAAATTCAGCCAATCAGCGCCATGACTCATAGACCGAATACGGATATAAGCCCTACTCCAGAGAGCCAAATAACCCCGACTCATAATCCTCAAATGCTTTTTGTAGCTCTTCTTTGTTATTCATGACAAAAGGCCCCATTCCCACTATGGGCTCTTCAATGGGGACGCCACCCAAAAAAAGAACTTTTGAAGCCGTCGTTGCCTCGAACTTAAAAATTTGCATGTCACGCTCTAAGACCGCCAATTGTGGCCCGTCTAAGACCTGGCCACCCTCAAGAATTAAAGAACCCTCGAGGCAAAGCAAAACAGCCGTGTGGCCAGAATTCACTTTGAATTCATGGCGGCTCCTCTGGGCTAAGGACATATCCCAAATATTCATTTGCGTGTGTGTTTGCGCTGGTCCCATTTTGCCTTGAAATTCACCGGCGATAACCCGGAGACTTGAGTGCCCATCCGCCAACGTTAGAGTGGGAATTTGAGAGGCCAAAAGAGTCTGATACCGGGGCGCGACCATCTTTAAACTGGCGGGAAGATTGACCCACAATTGTACTAATTCAAAGCGCCCACCGTTCTTGCGAAAATCTTCACCGTGCATCTCTTCGTGTAAGACCCCTGCACCGGCCGTCATCCACTGGACGTCCT
>CAYOEM010000050.1:0-3926 GCA_964402975.1 uncultured Polynucleobacter sp. | reverse complement strand
GATCAAGCTGTCGGGCAGCGTGGCGACGGCGACGTAGTAAGGCATGGAGGCGCGGACTGTGGCCCTGACTCGTGATGAGATCAAAGCCAAGCGTGGCGTTCGGCCTCGCGTGGCTGTCGAGGTTGCCGAGTTTGGCGGCACTGTGTACGTCGCCAAGTTTGCTGCCAAAGACCGCGACCGGTTTGAGGAGATCGTGACGGGCGGCGTGCCTGGCAAGGTCAACCTCCGCAACGTGCGGGCCCAGGTCGTGACGCTCTTGTGCGTTGACGAGGACGGCAAGCGACTGTTCGAGGACTCCGACGCCGAGTGGATTGGCGACCTTGAGAGCGACGCAGTGCAAAAGATTGTCGACGCCGGGTTCAAGCTCAACGGGCTTGGCACCAACGCCATCGAGAAAGCGGCAAAAAACTAGAGCGGCGACCGGTGCTGACGTTCCTGTACCGGCTCGCCCTGAAGTTGGGCATATGGGACGTTGAGAGACTCGCGGAGGAAATGTCTGTCGACCAGCTCTATGGCTGGCTCGCCTATTACCACCTGGAGCCATGGGGCGACGAATACCTGCGGTGGGCTCAGTCGCATGCGCTCGTGCGAAACGCTCATTTCAAGGGACCGAAAGCCAAGCCCTACGACTTCATGCCGGTAGAGAAACGGGCACAGACTCCAGAGCAGATGATGCAGATTCTCAACTCCATCCCTTTGCCACGGTGACGCCATGGCCAACAACTTCGGTCGCGTCAACGTCTCTATCTCAGCGAGCACTGGGGCTCTGACTGCCGGGCTGGCTAGTGCCCGCAAGCAGTTGTCTGGGTTTCAGCAGAGCGTCGGCGGCATGTCCGGTGCGTTCTCGGCGTTGCGTGGCTCGATGGGCACGCTGCTGCCGTTGTTCGGTGCGTTCGCGACGGCGGCCGGCGCAATCGCAGCACTGACGAGCGCAACCCGTGCGGCCGAGGCCCTGCACAACCTGTCGCAGGAACTTGCCGTTGCCCCAGGCAACCTGCAAGTGCTCACGCAAGTGGCCGGCGAGTTCGGCGTCAGCCAAGAGGCGATGACCGGTGCCCTGCGTCGCTCGAGCCGCATGGTTAGCGAATTGGCGGCAGGCACCCCGTCGGCGGTGAAAGCGTTTGACGCACTTGGACTGACGATGCAGGACTTGGCGGGGCTGGACTCTGCCGAGCAGTTTCGGCTTATCGCTGAGCGGATTGCGTCGCTGCCGCCTGCGATGCAGGCCGCGGCAGCCATCGACATCTTCGGTCGTTCCGGTCAGGGCCTGCTCAACTTCATTCGCCAGGGCGGCGAATCCATCAGCGAGATGGATACGCTGCTGACGCAGCTGGGCGTGAAGATGACGACGGAGCAGGTGGCAGCCATTGAGTCGATGGGTGATGCCATCGGTCGGCTGTCGCTGCCGATGCAGGGATTCATCAACCAGTTCTTGGCTGAGCTCGCGCCTGCAATAACCGCAGTCAGCACGCTCATCGTTGACTTCTTCGCCAAGAACACGGCCGGCTGGACGGTTGCCAAGACGCTGGCGGACGGACTCGTGCAGGGCATCCGCCTGGTAGTTGGCGGCATGACGGTACTCACTGGCATCTTCCAACTGTTTCAGGCACTCGGCTCGCAGATCGGGCAGATGTTCAGCGAAGTGTTCTCCGTCATTCTGATGGGCGTGACGAACGTCATGCAAAGCATGGCAGAGCTTGCGAAAGCTGCCGGCTTCACGGACTTGGCTGGCTCGCTTTCTCGCGGAGCAAGAGGTGCCAGGCAAATGCAGCAGGGTGCAGCCCGGATGGGCGAGATGTACGGCCAGGCTGCCGCTGACACATTCAACAGCGCCGTAGAGAACATGACCAATCCGTTTGGTGCTTTCGACGCGGCGTTCGCCCAAGCTCAAGCAGACGCTGCATCAGCGCCAGTGCGGGCTGCCGCTCAAGCTGCTGGCGAGTCGATGGCAGCCGCAATCGGTGCGTCAACTAGGGAACTGAATGCCGTAGTGGTCGGCTCGTCGGAGGGCGAGGCCCTCCGTAACGCGATTGCTCGCGGTGCAGACCCGCGACTTGAAGGCGGCAACGAAGCGAAACGGACCGCCGACAGCACCGAGAGAGCCGCCGACGGCATAGACGAGTTGGTCTCGATCATGGACGGCAACCAGTTCGGCCAAGCACAGATTGCGATGGTGTGAGATGGCGTTGACCGACGTACGGCAGCTGCGGTCGTTTCGTTTTTCCGAGCAACGGCAAGACGACGGAACCATTCTCTACACCGGCTCAGTCGATCTGCTGGTCATAAGCGACACAAAAAACCCGTCGTTTTCGGCAATCAAGGACGACACCCAGACGTGGCCGAACTTCTACAACCGCAAGATTCCGCAACTTGGCGACGCCGAGCTAATTGGCGACATCGAGATGTATGTCGTCAGCAGAGAGTTGTCGCACTACAAGGACAACGATAGGGCGATCGTAGTTGCCGTTAAGTACGAACAAAAGCCGGCAGACGAAGAGGATCCACCACAGCCGGAACAGCCTGAGTTTTTTAGAAAGTTCACGTTTCAGGCCGTCCAAACAACACAGCCTGCAAGCGAATCAATTCCGCAGAACGCCAACGACCCGCTCAAGCCGCCTCTTAATTCCGCAGACGATCCAGTTGACGGGCTAACCGAAGAGGTGGCCATGATTCGTGCCACGTACACGAATGGCCGAGTCGTGAGTCCAAATTTTCAAAAACTCTGGACGTACATGAACAAGATTAATGATGTCGCGTTTCTGGGCGCTGACAAGTGGACGATCAGGGTCACTGGCATTGGTGCCGATTTTGACCCGAAAACGCAAACGTGGAGCGTAAGTGTCGAGTTCACATACAAATCCGACGACTGGCGTATTCGATATTACGACGTGGGCTTCAACGAAATTGTGAACGGACAGCGGCAGGCCATCCTCGACAAGGCCGGCAATCCGGTGTCGAAGCCTGTGGCGTTAAACGACGGAGTTGCCAAAGCACCAGGCGACCCTCCCAATATTTTGAAAATTCTTCCTTACGAACAAAGCGACCTGAATCAGATGTTTTCGGATTGCGGAATTCTTTAGGAGCGACGCGATGGCAAACGAGTTGACGGTGTCACTGTCCCTGTCTGTGGCAAATGGAAACCACAACGAGACGTTTTCGGCAAGCGGCCTGAAGTCTGACCAGGCGGCTCAGGGCTCGGCCGGCGGCATCGTGCAAATCGGCACAGCCGTTGAGACGCTGACGCTAGGCGACGTGACCGCTGCCGGATACAGCGGATTTCGCAACCTCTCGACGGCCACTAGCGGCACGGCGTACGTGGCTATCGGCTCGTACGACGGTACGAATCTGCAAGAGTTTTGCCAGCTGAAGCGTGGCGAGGCTTCGGTGATGCGGCTTGTTCCCACGATTACGCTTGCTGCAAAAGCGTACGGCACTGCCACGAGAATTCGATACATGGTCCTTGCGGAGTAGGACGTGAGCACGTTTGGTTTCAGCCACGAGGACGCTAAACGGATAGGCCGTGCTGTTCGGCTTACTGAGCGCGACGAGCCGCGGCAAGACGTTTCGTCGAAGCCGCAAGATGCGTTGTCTCGTGGCGTGCGAATCATGCTGGGCACGCACGGATCTGCGTCGTGGGCGAAGAACTCGCAGAAAACGATCACTGTGTACGGAGGATATCCGACCACCACCGGCGTGCCGCCGGCGTCGGCGTACACGGTCACTGCGTACAACATCTTTGCCGACGTTCCTCAACGTACCGCCGTCACCTCACGTTGGGTTGCAATGTCGTGCAACGGGTTTGCGTGGTATCTGATCGCTGCGGAGTGCTGACGTGCTCGAGTTGCTCGCCGCCATCCAGTCGGCCGACCCGCTGGCGTTTCCGCTGGTAGCAGTGCTGGCCCTTGCCGCTGGCATGTATCCGGTTG
>CAYOEM010000049.1:2951-4501 GCA_964402975.1 uncultured Polynucleobacter sp. | reverse complement strand
ATCAACTAGACCGCGCGATGTACGAGCTTCAAGAATCCGTTCGCATGTTTCCAGACGACTACGACTCTCACCTCTGGCTTGGCATCTGCTTTTGGAAATCGGGCATGAAAGATCAAGCCGTACGAGCTTGGGAGGCGGCTAGATCCATAGAAGAGCCCGAAAATACTCTAGCCAGCGCCTACCTGAGATTTTCACAACTATCATAGGCATCCTCTGTGCTTTACATTCTTGAACCGGCCTAAATCCTGAGTTAACTGTCGAAATTGCTCACCTAATAACCTCTACAGCGCCCCTCATGTTCGCCAGCGGATAAACTCGTCCTCTTTAGGCTTAAGCGTATAAAATAATAGACTTTTTTGTGTTCCTCTAAAGCTTCTTGCTTCTTACGCCGACCTCCTCCATTAGAGGTGGCAGATGGCCTATCAAAGCAAAATTGGATTGATCAGTAGGTGTATTCCGTTTTTAGTTTTTTGTAGCTGTGGAAATGACGTTAAATCCACGGTCGCCGCCGAAAAGTCTACAAACAGCTATTCGGTCACACTTATTCTCCCAACAGAGTCCGGGAACCTTAACCTTTTGGGTAACGATTTAACATTTGAAGTTGTGACTTACGATGAGATTTCCGGCGCCGAAAACATCATGCCGATGATAAATGGCGTTGAACAACAAAACGGAGTAAGCATTCTTAGGTCTCAAATTGACCCGACTAAAACAACGTCTATAGTCCTACGTGATCTCAAGTACGGCGCAGTGATCCCACCAATTGGAAACCAACCACTTACCAAGCCATTAAACTTCGAGATCCAATTTCCTATGACGAGATCCGGTCACCAAGTTGCAACGATTCTTCGGGATATTCCACCTCATCTGCGCCCTTTTGCAGATCCCCACGCAATCCAAATGGTCATACCTACCGATGATACTATAACTTACTCGATGATTAGCGATGTTCTGTTTGCTATTTGCGAGCAATTAAAACAAATACCCGAAAACTTACGGCGTGACTTATATAGAGCGAGATTAGCTGAGGAGATAAGTTACCTAAACGTTGCCAAGACGGGTGGTAATTTGTCTTTAGCCCAGTCAGCCGCAAGCCAAGTGTCTAACCGAAAAATTCTATCGAAGCTACCGGATTCGACTTCAAATTCTGGCATCCGATTCCTGTTAGCACCGGCGGACCAGATTACTGCTAACGTTAATCTGGAAAAGAAAACACCCGCTACTTTATTCTCGAAAATACTTGGAGAGGCATTTTCTCACCAGATTCTCGGTGAGCTGGCATTAAAATCTAGTCAGACAACCAACCTCGATAAGCTGGGGCGTTTTACTGAATCTCTGAGCACAATTCGTAACGCTATGTCCAGCGTCTCTACCACTGGCGGGTCTAAAGCGAAGCGAGAGATGTTCATTAGTTCATTAAAACAGAGTGTTCGTGAGCCGGGTCAGTCAACCGTAGATAACTCCTGGCTTCTCGCAAAAGTTAATCAGGCAGCGATGACTTCAGGACTAGACATGAGCCAAGTAGGCTCATCGCAGAGTGCAAGCCAGAC
>CAYOEM010000049.1:0-2851 GCA_964402975.1 uncultured Polynucleobacter sp. | reverse complement strand
ATCCAGTGCTACATCCAGTGCTACATCCAGTGCTACATCCAGTGCTACATCCAGTGCTACATCCAGTACTACACTTAACACTGACAAACCCGGCAGCCAACAGCCTGTTGGTCCTAGTTCGCTGCCAATTTGTGGTTCGGCTAATAATAGTTGTTATGACAATAAATCGGCCATTTCTATGAAGGCGGCACGGCTTGCTAATGGGGTGGAAATTGAATATGTGAAATCTGATTCAGCTTGTAGTGGTGATACTTGTTTCTATATCTGGAAGGAAAAAGGGGGGTCAAAAATATTGAACGCTACTGGCTTGTTTCAAAGAGCCAATGACTGGCAAAAGAAACTTGCCCCCTCGGGTCTTTCTTCTTTGGAAGATTTTTATCTTTTTAAAAGCGGCGAAATTGCAGGGAGGCGTTGTCCACCAAACGTATTTATGGGCTTTCAAAAAATGTTGGCCACCAAGCAGTGTTTATATTTTAGTAAAGGGATCTCCCTAACATTGGCCAATGAACCAGGCTCTACCATTCTTCAAAAGTGGGCAGCTCTGGGAGGATTATCAGGAAATGAAGCATCATCCGGTCGAGGTACCGATGCTTCTTATTATGAAATGAATCTTACCCCATGCTCTGAGATGGGAATGAGGATGCCCGTTGCCTACGAAACGTCAATGAAAAAGCCACCCGGTATAGCGCAAAATCAACCAGGAAAAATTCTTTACTCAATCACTGCCGACTATGTCCCTTCGCCCGATCTGGGCTATGGAACGATGATTTACCAATTACCAAACGGAGACCGGTTGCCAGTAGCTCCTCTTTGGGCCGAGGAAAAGGGAATACCCAGCTTTGGAAATTCTCCCACCACTTTAACAGCGTCGATATCGTTTACGTATGAATTATGGCATCGATTTGTCGGGAGAAAATTATATGCTGACGTTCGACAAAGCAGGGGCGTTACCGATGGAAGCCGCTGGGCTTTCCAATTTTGGACTTGGGGGCCAGTAAATAATCGTTGGCGTGAGGCCTTCGAAGCAAACGTTTCGTGCACCGACATTCCACTAGATCCTCCTTTCTACCGCGATTGGGTAAAAGAATGTAGTGCTCGGCGCAGTCCCCCCTTTATAACAGCTTCTGAAGCTGGGGTCTCAGAGGAATATTTTTCTTATGCTGCGGAAGCCTACAATAATGATGCTCTTCAACCCCCTAGACCAGATGATCCCAGATTCCAAGGGATACGAGGAATGAGGGCAGACATAAAAAATGAATTTATTCCAGTGATGAGTTATTACATTTATTCAGACAAACAGCTGATAAACCGTAACCCAAAATTTCCGCTTATCCGTCTGCCTCCAAATCAAAGCAGCCTTTATGATTCGAAAAAACCAGACCAAATAGGACTCAATCTCAGATGTGTTCTTACGCCATGAAAAATTCGGGTGCTAGGTAAAATAGTAATAATAATATCAGAATTTTCCAGACATCTTGTCTACTCACATCATTCAGACAAGACGTTATTCTACCCCGCCTGCACACGAAAACTCACCAAAAATATCGTTCCCTTCATGGTCACCTTTGCCTAAAAACCTAGCTCTTGTCGCTGCCGAACGGCCACGAGGCTGCACCACCTCTTAACCAGCACTTTAACGCACCAGCTGTCACACCTCATAAACATAATCAACCTGGTACCACAAAATCTCGCCAGGCATGATTTGGAGCAAAAACGCCGTGAAATCTGGTGAGGTTAAACCAGGCAGGAGGAATAATTCCAGCGAGTCTCTCCAAGAAGTCACGCTGACTGAAGATTAACGACTCGGAGCCATCACTCCATTTTCGCTTGAGCATAAGTTCCACCTCACTTAGATCTGGATCATCAGGCTCGACGTAGCTCAAAAGTGATAGATTCACCGATGATATTGCGCCGTAATGAAAAAGCTGTCTTAGACCTGAGCGATTTGTGCCGTCGATGGATACTGCAGCATGTAAGGAAAACCATTTGTAGCGCACGTTAAGCCAGCCCTGCACTGACATCATATCGGGGTCTGGATGCTGAAATAGCGGGTTAGCAAGTAGTCTCCCCTTGCGACGGTAAGCATTTGGAGCCCTCGGACGAAAGGACATCGGTACACTTGATTCATCGGTGCTGTCAAAATCCTCTGGCACGCTTGCCTCGCCAGATGCATCGACGTAAACCTTCTTTGCAAATAGTTTCGCCAGCCTTAAATAAATCATCTCAAGCACATCAAACATCGATCCCTGGCTCATGCTTCGATGCTCAAAAAACTTAACGCCGTCTTCGCCACTGGCAAATACACCATCGAGAAACATCATGTGAAGATGAGGGTTTGGCGCCAAACTTGATCCAAAAAACTGCACAAAACTGACAGATCTCGAAGTCGGCAATTTGATATGCTCCTGGCCAAAGACTAGCGCTGCATGCTGCTCATAGTGAAAAGAAATGCTATCTACGACAACTGAGATCACTTTGTTAAACAGCTCAGGACTCCGGAAAAGCCAGGAACGCACTTGGTGCGGAAACGTCAATACCCACTGTCTTGCCTTGGCCCGTGGCCACACCTCTCGCTCAATTCGGTCAGCCTTTTGCAACGCGAGTCTGGATCCGCATGCCGGGCAAAAGCCGCGGCCCTTACACGAAAACCCAATGACCCTTTCCGCTTGGCAATCCTTGCAGTAGAGCCTGACAAAGCCATGCTCCAAGATCCCACAGCGCTTGTATCTCTCAAATTCTGCTGTCACATGTGGCGAGATGGATTGATCGGTAACGGCATAGTCCATCTCAATCTTTGGCCAAGCCCTGGCCACTGATTGATACAAAACGGTAGACTCTGGTCTGTGACGCT
>CAYOEM010000048.1:0-4576 GCA_964402975.1 uncultured Polynucleobacter sp. | reverse complement strand
CTCCCTTACCCAAACTTCGAATTAGTTATTTGTGTTGAGTTACGTGACGTTTTAGCGTGAGTGATAATAATCGATGGTCGGTCTAGTAATTAGTCTTAGACACATGGTCATCGTGCGCGAGCTCTGTCCATACATGTGCTATCCTGGGCCGTAGCCTGACAGCTGATATAAGGCTGTTCTGCGCTAGGAGAGGTGGCGGCGCTGTGGTTGATTTTGGCTTGCGATACAGCTAGTGTTGGTACGAGAATCTTATTAGCTTACGTCTAATCGTGTGCTTGCGTTTTGACTCAATATTGATGTTCCCCTAGCTTCTGCCAAACCCTTCGAGAGAGATCTCGGTTGTGTTGGTGGGTTTTGTCGTATCTAACGCAGGCTGCAAAACAAATTTTTCAAATGACCACGGTCGAAAACCTCGAGACTATCTAATTGTTAGACACCTGCGGAATAAGCTGGAGCGGGTAGCTGTTCGAAAGAGTTTGGCCATTGTCAATTGTCTGCATTCGGATTTCGCCGTAAGCAGGCGATGCCTCCGATGGTAAAATACCTTTGAAGTAAAGAGTTAAGCTTGATGACGAGGCATTTAATGTCAAAGGAGAAGGCAAGCTATTCTTACATCGATCGTCACTATAAAACTGAGTATTCGGTGTGGAGCCGTTGCTAAAAATTGAGATCGGCATGAATGAAATAGAATTGACCAACGTAGACGTGGCACTGACATTAAATCTTGCGCAGTCACCTGATGTAATTGGCGCATTAATTTCAGGTGTTAACGAGATCAGTGTCGATCCATTTCCGCTATTGTCTCCATTGTTACCTCCACCACCATCTTGCGGGGGTGGTTCAATGGAGGATGCCTTAGGAGTTATGCCAAAATTCATATCAATATTGCCGTTAAAGTTGGTTGGCCGAGTGGCTTCTGTTGAGCCGATACCATTTGCCGTGTTGGAGCCAATTAGTTGTCCAAGGCTTAGGGAGTTACCACCCAAGTTGTAAATATTGAACTGCGTTGCGGGGCGACCGCAGGCTTGGGGGGTGATATTTAGTATTTCTAAGCGATTTTCCCGGCTGCCGCTTGGGCAGATTTCGCTATAATATGTATCTAATGAAGTCGAACCACTAGCAAACCAAATGCTTATATTTTCTATAGTTGTGTTGAGCTTACTTGGGGCATTGATCTGCGATGTTGCTGTGAATGTCCCTTCGTATTTAACAGAGTAGACGTAACTCGGGGCGTCACAGTTACTGTTATTGTAGATCTGACGATAAGCCTCAAATTGTGAGCCGGTAAATTTCATCAAGTAATCCATATACAAATTGGATCCAGGCAAAGGCTGGCATGTGCGCGTTTGAAAACCGCCTTCAAGTTCTGTTAAGCGTGATAGATGATATGAAGACAGGGAGTTCAGTAATAATTTGTCGTTTTGATCAATTTGGAAGCTATCTGTGTCGGAAATTGTTGGTAATCTCGGGTCATTTTCATTGCATAAGCTCGCCGAAATTTCTTTTGGCTCTGTCAATTGGTATCCACCTCCGCAGAATGGCGTCGAGCCAGACTGAATTCCATTGAAGTTTTCCAAAATAATGCTGTTATTTATGACGGCGAATGCTTTTTTGCGAACAAACTGGATTTCAGGTAGGCCTACGCTGAATGTGAAGCTTCCGTAGTCGTGAAATTCCGCCTCTGGTTGATATTGGCATTCTGTATCGTAAGTACCATAGCGCTTTTCAACGCGTGAAAAAGTTCTGTCTATAAAGCGCACGGATCGCTTGTACATGTAGTCTTGACCAATTAAGCACTCTGTCTCCCATGCACCAAATAAGGGTGTGACGGGGACGCTGGCTGAACCAATAATATCTGCAATCTTTTGTAGACCATGACTGAGTAGCGAGACGATGCGAGATCCTGGCGTTGAACCAGAACTGGCATCGGTTGGTTCGCCAATTTTAAGAAGGCCATTTTCAATAGTTAACACTGTATAAATTTTTCTGAATTCATCAACTTTCGGCTGGCCTTGGCAAATCGATTTATTTAGTAGGGTCGCTTGTCCGAGTTTAAATTCTTCCCCGCATTGCGAAGCAACAGAAGCTCCGTTTGGGCGCACTCCGTTCAGGAAGGCCATTTCTGCCCTTGATTTCGGCGTGACTTTGTCTTCAATCAAGTCAATATCAATTTTGTGTAAACCGTTTGTTCCAGCGTCAGGTGGGCCCAATAAAATCGAGGCATTTGATTCGACAATTTTATGCAGGTCTTTAGGCTCGCATGTCGGTGATCCACCGTATGTAAATGTTGTGATTTTCAATTGATTTGAGTCAAAACTGAATATAGTGCGAGCGGATTGAAACGAGTAGGCGCCATTTTGGCCTGGCGTCGCCGGAGTCTCGTCGAGGCAGCCCGTCGTCCATACGCCTTTTAGCTCGTCAAGTTTTGCCTGTCGGTCGAAGGTCGTTACGATCACGCTTCTATTCGCTAGACCGGAATTTGCGGGATTGGCGGCGTCTCGTATGTCAATCACGGAACCGTCAGAATTTATCGGACTTTTGTAGTATAGATCGATAGTTGTTTGCGATGGTTCAAATGAAAGTGTTACAGGTGATTCAATTTGATTGAGGCAAAGATTATCGAAGTAAAACAAACCGTTCGTCGATCCTATTTGATTTTGAGCCACTCGAATCGGCGAAGTTAAGGTTCCTCCAGATCTGCTCAGAGTGAATTTTGTACATGCGCCCTCAACGACAGCCGTTGGGCCGATGATCTCGAAGGTTGGTTGACCAGGAACATCTCTGATTAGATAGTTTTTACCAAGGCTTGTCGGACGCGTCGTAGAACAGTCAGTCCCGTTTGGGCAATCACCGGTGAATAACATGTTCCCGACGACTTTTACGAGATCCTTGCTTGGCTTAAAACGATCCTTATAATTATCATCGTTGGTACATTCGGCCTCAGAGATGCTTGTCTTAACATTTTGCGCAAAGTTTTTTCCGCAGATGGTTACGGCTGAATCATAAGTAGTAATGTCGATTTTGGTTGTCCTGGAGTCGACCTCATGAGATCCCGATATGGACGGTGATGCCCCAATGAAATTGATATTTTCAACTCTGTTCTCGAGGTGAACGAGAGATGCTTCCGCGCAGTTGGGGTCTGAGAATACCTTAATTGTGCCTTTCAAATCACCTTTCCCAAATCGGTCAACTGCAATGTCTACACTGTGTCTGAAGAAGGCTGGGTTCTCCGCGTCGTCCGTGTTTGTGCATCCCGTAGACCATCTCCCGATGTACGCGGCGTATGGGTTTTGAGGGGGGAAGTCGACTCCTGTGGTTGTTCGCGAATTATCGGTGGTCGACGTACTTGTTTTTTGCTCAATAGTGATGGTGGTCTCAACTTTTTTCTTCTCAACTTTGGATTCAGAATAGGCCACTTGGAATGCGCCGAAGCGGGTTATCGACAGTTTGATAACTCCAGGGGTAGTTGTGTCGAGCTCGTTACCCAGAAACGTTTCTAGCTCACTTTTAGATGCGCCTGGATAAATAGCAAGAACTACTAACTGCCGGTTTTCAGTGAGTGCTGTTTGGGCCGTATAAGGTATTGAGATAGCGAGGCTGTTTGTGATTGATACCGTCTGACTAGGAAGTACCGCCACGGCCGGACCTGCTGCGGTAAGACTGGTAGAACCGACGGCAGAAGCAGTTGCTGTACTAACCAGTGGCTGGGCTTGGAATATAGATATATCAACAGGTATTGATAGAGCCCCTGGAGGGATGACTAGGGCCGCATTAGCAAAAGTCGGATCAGTACCCGTCATCCCATTTGCTGAAATCGTCGCGCCAGTAGCTGGGTCGACCTTGTAAATTTTTTTTCCAGACGAATCGATGACAGGTTGCGTCGAATCGTCTTTTCGTGTGCCGGATCCACCTCCGCCTGAAGAGCAGCCATTTAGAGATAGAGTAGCGATTAGGGCATAAACAATTGGTTGTAGTGCGATTCGCAACATGCTGTAACTCCTACCTGTATCCCAGACATCTGGTCCAGCCCATCAAAGGCCAGAGGTCGATCGGCAGGCTTTGGGGAATATTTAATTTTATATATTAAAATCAATGAAAACAGGCGCGTAAGGCGTTTCTAGTAGATCTGTATCTTAGATTGTTTCGTAGGGTGTTGTGGGCTCAGGTAGAAAGACCGTTTTAATCTCGCAGTTTCGCCTCAAGCTCCGCCCATCTGGCGTAAAGTCTATCCACCTCTGCCTGAGCCTTATCTGCGGCCAGGCAGGCCTCTTGAAGTTTTACGGCACTAGATGAAATCCCTGGGTCTTGCGCGTTAGCTTGAGCGGAGGCGAGAGTTTCTTCTGCCGCAAGTATCTTAGCTTCCATAGAGTCCCACTCGCGTTGCTCCATATAAGAAAGCTTTTTACTGCCAGAGCGCTTTTGTGTGGTGGTCTCTTGCGCAGCAGTCTTGCTCGCTTCCTTCTGCGCAGCGCTGTCGTCTTTGATGAGATCTTTCGTGCGCTGGTGGATTTCATATTGTCTGTAATCGGCAAAAAAACCATGCCCACCGTTACCGTCTAAACCCAAAATCCCCGTA
>CAYOEM010000047.1:0-5133 GCA_964402975.1 uncultured Polynucleobacter sp. | reverse complement strand
TGTGCAGACAAGATGTCCGTAAGGGTTTGAATTTGTTTTTATTTTTCCTAGCGCCCCCAATATTCATTTTCTAAGCGCAATCTAAATTAATGACTTTCTCTGGCAGCATGTTTGTAGCTAAAATCGGAAGTTCTGGTGGCGAAGCAGATCAGGTCGTTACTTGAAATCACCACCAAAGCATTGCGTCTTCATCGCCTCATAAACGGCTTGAGACGACTTTGCCTGCAGATGGCAGGGATTTAGGATGCTTCCCATCGGACACCATGAAGCCGGCATCTCCACACTTTTCCCACCCGGGAAAACACCGGCATTTGGCGGCGATAGGACGCCATCTTTTTTTGACCAGACTGCGCACTTATTGATTCTTTGCATATCAGCTGAATTTTTGCTGATTAGATCTAGAATGTAGGGAGAGTCAGAGGATCCAACCACCTTATCAAAAATATCTCCGCACAGGTCAGTTGTACTTCCTTTTTTACAGCCCATTGGCAGTTTTGCTTCATCTTGGCGCATAGCCACACCTGCCACGCCGATCAGTGAGCGGATTTTCGGAAGGTAGCCGAGTTCTGCCAGGCTGACAAATGAGGCTAAAAGCCCAAGTGAGTGGCCAATACTGTCAAACTTAGTGTCGCTAGGATATTTAGCAAAAATTGTTTTTAGCTGTGTGTCTACGGCAGCCTTGATGTCGGCAATATTTTTCTGATGAGGGTACTTGATCAGGTAAATATGTTCTTTTGGAACGCCGAGCTTTATTAGTACTGTGGCGGCAGAATGCATGTCGATTAGGGAGTCGGTGGACATTCCGCCGCCACCATGGAAAAGTAACTTTGGATGTAGAGCGTTATCAGGTAGTAGATCAGGTTTGGTTGGCTGTTCTGGTTTAGAGGGTTCATCAGGTTTAGGGGTGGCATCGGAGTTCATGTCGTTCTTTGGCTTTGTCTTGCGAGCCGGCCTTTCAGATGCAGAATTACCACAGGCCACAAACCCTAGAGCGATGAAGGCTATTAAAAAAACGCCTCGCATCATTGAATCTCCTTAGAAAAAAGCCAGGCGGCCCCAGGTTTTACGAGCAGCCGGCGTTTAATACCGAAACCGTGATGACGATATTAGAGATGATCTACAAGAGACTTACGAGGCTTTTTGCCGAGAAGGGTTATGTAACAGACGAAGGGCCCGTGAGTGGGGATGATGATGTGGAGGCGAATCTACCCATGCCCTTTCGTCCTCGTGCACCGAAGGCTTACCGTCGCAAGGGACGACTTCTAGCAAATCCTCTCTACCAGCACCCAGACCCTGATGTGATGTCGGTGCAAGGGTGGTGCAATGTGCGCTACCGCTGGTTTTCCTTGCATGCGGCCGTCAAGATTGAGGGGACAGACCGTGCAGGCTTAAGACAGCTTTTTCATTACGGCGCCAGGTCAGCGGTGAATCTATCGCTGCTAAGTTACGTGGAGCCTGATGACCCAGACCGAAGTGAGCTTGAACTTAGGCTCAAGCGAAAGTGGAGTGATGGCTCCGAGTCGTTAATCTTCAGTCAAAGAGACTTTGTCGAGAGGCTCGCCGGCGTGATCCCGCCGCCGTGGTTTAACCTTACCAGATTTCACGGAGTCTTTGCCCCGAATCACGCATGGCGAGACTTTGTGGTGCAGGGCTCGTAAAAAAGGACCTGCAAAGAAACGAACGTGCCCAGCCTTTGATGAGCCTAAGGACTTTGACCCGCCACCCACTGGCAAACCATCCACTGGCCGAGCACCCGGTGAATACTGGCTGGCGTGGGCCGAGCTACTGCGTAAAACGGTGGGCGTCGATCCCGAGATCTGCGTCTGCGGCGCAAGAATGATTGTCGATGATGCGATCACCGACGGCGACAAGATAGCTGAGACCCTGGCAAGGCTCGGCGTCGCTTCAACGGGCCCACCCAAGAGGCGTCAATCAACCGGAGAACTTGATTATGTGTACGACGTCTAAATGCTGGCGCACAGGATGCTGGTTTAGATTAGATGCAGCCTCATGGCAGTCCGCCAGCGACAAGAGCTAGGTTTTTAGGCAAAGGTGATCATGAAGGGGTCGATGTTTTGGAGGATTTGGTACGGGTAGCAAGGGTAGAATGACATATTGACTGGGAAAGTGTGCAGACAAGATGTCCGTAAGGGTTTGAATTTGTTTTTATTTTTCCTAGCGCCAAAGCCCCATACGAGCGGCAAGCAGAGCGGGTTGTTGTGATCCGACTCGTTCAAGAGATTTAAAAATAATGAACTTTAACCAAATAATTAAAGCTGCTTAGATGCTAATCTCATTATTTTCAAAATCAAACCGATCTATTTTCGCAGGAGGGGCGAAGGATGTTAACAAAAAGCTTAAGTCCCATTATTCTTTTTCTTCTTTCGAGCTGTGGGATGACGGGCACTCCCGTTCCAGGCTCGAGATCGATCCCCTCCATAGGCGAGATAAAAGATACGCTTGATCCGCAAACTAAACCACCTGACAACAATCAGGGTGTGGGTTCCCCTTCTAATAAACAAGGAGGCACTCTATCTCTGGCGTCAAATTACTACTTCCTCGGTAACGGTCACGACCCTAAGGCAGGGGGCTTTGTAGGTGGCTACTGGAAGGCAGGAAAGTGGATGACGTTGCCCCGCGTGAATGAACAGTCGTTTGCTTTTGCTTCTGCTATTTTTATCTCTGGAGCAGACGTGTTTGTAGGCGCGACCGTAATTGACAGAGCTCAAACCAGCAGACGATCCATAAGTTACCTGCGAAATGATACTTGGAACACCGTAGCCACTCCCGACGTCGGCAGTGACCTGAACATATCGTCTTTATTTGTTTCAGGCAGTGACACTCACATTGTTGGATCCTATCTTAAAAGCAGCACTAGGGTTGCCGGGTACTGGAAAAACAGCAATATTGTAAGCCTGCCTATCATTAATAGCGCGCGGGCGTCCTCTGCCATAAAAGTCATCGTCTCGGGAAGTGACGTTTATATTTCAGGTAATCAGTACGACAATTCAAAAGTCCCGATCTCCGTAGCCGGCTACTGGAAAAACAATCAATGGACAAGTCTAACCTCAAACTATCGCGATAGAGATAGCCTGGCAAATTGTACGGCGGGTGCCATAGCGATATCTGGAGCTGATATTTTTGTCCCAGGAAACTGCTACACAGGTAATGTTAACGTGGGGCTAACGTATTATCTAGGATTTTGGAAAAATGGCGTTTGGACTGAACTAAAAAGTTTAGATTCCCAAAAAGGTGGAGCACTCAATTACATTACATTCGACAATAGTGACATTTATGTCGGCGGATTCCTCTATGATTCCAACAGAGTTAAAAAAGCCGGCTACTGGAAAAACGGCACTTGGATTGCGCTTAATCCGCCCAATCCAGCAAAAGACTCTGAAGTAAATTTCATCTCTGTGGTTGGTGGAAATGTAGTGGCAGCAGGAAACGCCTACAAGAACGTACCTGATGATGTCAGGTCAGCTCCCGGACACTGGGAAAATGGGCAATGGGTGCCCGCGCAGCTACCAGAAGGCCTGAAATCCATGCGTCTTTTCCATGGCGCCAAATAAAAATATAGCTCTAGTCAATCCCAATCTTCGGCCAAGCCCGGGCTACTGATTGATACAAGACCGTGGACTCTTGTCTGTGACGCTCGTAGAGAGCCATAACACGTCTGCCCCATGATGAAACATCAAAAAGCAAAAGACATAGCTGCGTGACACTCACGGGTGCAAACGACATTATGAAGATAACAAAGAATGTCTCTCGTTTAATTCATAATGGGATTGGCAGCGCTAAAACTAGAGCTCCCCTTGAACATCAGCCCAATTCCATCAAAACAAAAACGACACGGTTGCGACACGAATTTGATGCCTCGCAATACTCTTCAGTACCCAAAGTTGACCACTCCGTAGTGTGGATGGCTAATCTGATGTAATTTACGCAAGGGATTTCGGATTTTTACAACTCCGAAATCCAAAACGACACGAATTTCCGACACGATTTCGGAATTGGTGTCTCGAAAGTGCCGTTGACGAAAATGGCAGATACAGACATCAAGTCTGATGTCTGTTCGGTTATGATTTCTTCTTTCGTTTGTCTTAGCACCTAAATCTGGCTCGCCACTCCTAAAAGAGTATTGCCCCCAAGGGACATCTCACTGAGGCAAAACACACTGAATGTTCGGGTTTCTAAACGGGGAAATTCCGCTATGAGACCTCAAAACATTACCAGCCATAGCAGTATGCCACTCCATTCGGCAGCTTTGGCCGCCATTTGGTCTTGGCTCCATGACATTCTTGGTCGATGCGGTCCATACATCCAAGGAATCTAGGTTAGGATGCGATCCTCGATTGCCGGCTGGAAAGCCAGCCTCTGAGAAGACAGGAAGGGCCCCTTCAGCGACTCCAACGACAATAAGAGGCAAGGAGGGGTCTTGATACGACGCGAATAAAAATTTTACTAGCACTTTATGTAGAGGAAGATCGCACGCTATCCATTAAAAATGGGGCGCCGTGATCCCATTCATAATATTTCTTACCCAAGACAAAAACCCCCAAAGCTTTAGCTTCGGGGGTCTTTTGTTTTTCTCTCATCTACTCCGACGTCGGAGTAGGGATTTGACGGGGTGTCCCTACGGATTTCTCCATTGGGACACGGCTGAATTACATCATGCCGCCCATGCCGCCCATGCCGGCATATGTAATTTACGTTTGTTACCTAGAAGGATCAGCAAGTAATTAAAGGTGGGTAGATTAACCATCCACACTACGGAGTGATCAACTTTAGGTTCTGAAAAGTCTAGCTAGGCATAAAATTCGCTTACCCTTTTGGTCCGAAAAGCAAAATTCGTAAATTTCCCATTATTTGCGTTAACTTATTAACCGTACAAGACGAACTGTCATGAATGCGGCTAGAAAAAGTTTATAAGTTGAAATTAATTTTTTAACAATTAGTCCGATCCCTCGATTATTCCCGTTAAGAATTTGAGGTCGAACCATGCGAAAAATTTATCCTCTTGGACTGAAGCGCAAAAACGGCCAATCTATCCTAGCTTGGATTACTGTGTGTGTTTTGATAGAAGGCTGCGGTGTTTTGGAATCGAAGAGCGCCGGTAAATCCAAAAATGGG
>CAYOEM010000046.1:0-5554 GCA_964402975.1 uncultured Polynucleobacter sp. | reverse complement strand
AATGGCGGGGGACTCGGCGTCTCTGGCTTGGTGAAATTCGGCCTCAATACCGGCCATTTCTTTAACCTGAGCAAGAAGTCCTGTGGAGTCTTCTGCTAAAAGATCCCACGCCTTGCGATCCTCAACTTCCACGGCATTCGTCATCTTTGGCCATGGAAATTCAGGCGTGTAGCGGGACATCGATCGGCTAAGAAATCTTGCCGCAACTCTTTTAGCTCCGGAGTTAAGCTCTTCTGTGAATAGCTTTAAGAGTTTTTGAGATTCGAGCTGACGTTGCTCGACTACGCCGTCGACCATCGACCGCATCAAAGCCTTTGCGTCGGCTCTACAAGTTTGCTCAAGGCGCTCTCTAACCTGGACTTGAAGATCGTCGACTCTGGACAGTTTTGCTTGGTAAGCTGACAGCGCAAACTCTTTGTGTTGGTCAATTTGGCGCAAATCATTTTCCAACTTTTGAACTCGGGATGTGACAGGTTGGATCTGGCTTTCGAGAACGTTGAGATTTTCTTCGGCTAGTTTGAGATCTTCCTGTCGATCAGCGAGAGTTTCTGAGAGCTCTTCAAGCAGCATCTGATTTTTTGCGTTATTTGTGCTGCGTGCTTCTCCCAGAATAAAGTCGGCCTGCTTTTTAGCCTCGGCTAGCACCTCAGCTTTTTGGGTACGATGACTAGCTGATAGTCGACTGGGGAGAATTTTAAGAATGATTAAAAAGATACTATAGCCAGCGACGATTGAGCCGCCCAGGATCATCATATATTCAGTGACCGTCATTGAAGGGTCTCCTTGAGAAAAATACTTTAGCCGGGTTGTGGGTTTATACCCCTCCCCAGACATTAAACCATAGTCAATACTGGAGGAAGTTGCAAATTGTCAGTATGCTGTGGATACCCCAGAAAGCCAAAAAGGAGCTTCGCGCCATGAGCAGCATTCTTGAATTTATAGGTGAAACCCTGGAGCATTCCAGTGCGGAGCTTGTGAAACGATTTGGTGAGGCAAAAAGCATACAAACCAAGAAAGATTTGAGTCTTGTGACCGATGCGGATTTGGCTAGTGAAAAGATTATCTTAGATCGGATTGCCAAGTATTTTCCGGATGATGCCATTATTAGTGAGGAGTCGGGACAGATCCATGTCAATCGCGCTCCAGGTCAAAAAGTGTGGATCATCGACCCCTTGGACGGCACGACAAATTTTGCTAACTCGTTTCCCTTCTTCAGTGTGGCCATCGGATACGGTGAGTTTTTGGAAGGGGGGAGAATGCGGATGTTGGCTGGCGGCATTTCAGATCCAATCCATAAAAACAGGTACTTAGCACAACGCGGTGGCGGCGCTACCTGCAACGGCAACCCCATGCATGTTGTTAAGGATCGTCCGTTCTCACAGTGTTTCCTGGTAACCGGTTTCTACTACACGGTTGGCAAAGACCTGGATCGAGAGATTGAACGTTATGGCCGGGTGGCTCAGCAGTGCCAGTCGATTCGTCGTGACGGTTCGGCTGCCTTGGACCTAGCCATGGTTGCAGCCGGTGTCTATGACGGCTTCTGGGAACGAGGTCTTGCTCTTTGGGATGTGGCCGCGGGCAGTCTCTTGGTCAAAGAGGCCCGCGGTCTTGTTACGAATTACCCCACACTTGAGTCCAGGGCAGAAGTTGCCTCTTTAGGTACCACAACGGCCGGCCTATCATATAACTTGGAAGGTGAGGGAATTATTGCAGGAACACCCACCGTGGTGGCTCAAATCAGTAATTTGCTGTCAGGCGCCCGCTAAGCTTTCACCTCACCAAACTCTCGCTAAGCACTAATGAGGGGTTTTGCATGAGGCGATTTGCAGGTGTTTTGATTGCATTGGCTATTTGGTCGTCAAGCTCTGTTTGGGCGGCGCCTCTTTTGGACAGACACGGTCCTTACGAGATCAATTGGAGCTCCGGCAAAATCCGATTCTACGGCGTTGGAAAATACAAAGAAGGCGAGCAAAACATGCGCGCCGCTGAGCAACGGGCTTGGGCTGATGGCCTGAAGTTAGCCGAGACAAACATTCCAAACCTCATGTCATCAAGGCTTGGCTTGCAAGCAAAAAACTCTCCTGCTCAGCTTTCAAAGCTTGCTCAAGCCACGACGTCGGTTTCGACTACTTATTTTGGGGATCAACGAGTTAAAGTCATTCTCGAAACCCCGATAGGAAAAGTTCTTCCGCAGTTGCTAGGAGACGCCAATTTTACCCCGTCGACCGCTGATCCCGTTGGAGTCGTAGTCAAGGTTAACGGTCCAGCTAAGCCGGCGGCAGCCATTCAGGTTGTTGATGAAAAGGGGCGTGAACTGTCCAAGATACCAGCGCCACGGTGGTATAAGGGCACAGTTGCTGCCGGCGAGGCAGGGATTGCGGCCGATTTACCTGTTATTTCAGGCACAATGACCTCCCCCGGTGTTCTTAAGCTTTCGTCCTCTGATTGGCGCGGAGGCTATGATTCCGCCCTCACGAGCGGCAAGGCTGTCATCCTGATTCAGTGACTGCGGCTACCTCAAGTCTGGCAAGGTGTTGCCTGGTAGGTTAATTCCTCAAAATAAAAAAGAAAATATTGCGCGCCATAGGTCAAAGTGATACATCCGTTGTTCACTTTCACCAGGTGGTCCCCGTCATTTTGGTGATTTAATTAATGATTTGAGGTGGTTAGATGCCAAAGATCAAGACCAAACGCGCAGCCGCTAAGCGTTTTAAAGTGCTTTCAAGTGGCAAGGTCAAGCGCAGTCACGCCAACAAGCGTCACATCCTCACAAAAAAGGATCGCGGTCGTAAGAACAAGCTGAAAAAAGGCGGTTACGTCGACGATTCTAATTTGGGACTAGTGATGCGTTGTCTTCCTAACGGATAAGGGTAGGTATCATGGCTCGTGTAAAACGTGGTTTTAAAGCAAGACGTAGAAGGAAGAAACTCCTTGGCCTAGCCAAGGGCTTCCGCGGTACGCGTAAGAGCAACATCAAGACGGCAGTCCATGTGGTTCGCCGCGCTCTTCGTTACTCGTATCGTGATCGTCGCGTACGTAAGCGTGAGTTTAGAAAACTGTGGATCATTCGTATCAACGCAGCAACCCGTGCAGAAGGACTCAAGTATAGCGAGTTCATCGGCGGTTTGAAAAAGCGTGGTATCGAAGTTGATCGCAGTGTTATTTCAAACCTCGCGGTGACAGACAAGGCAGCCTTCTCGGCACTTGTTGCTGAGGCAAAAGCAGGTCTCGGTCGTAAGTAACATTACGGCGATCTGTTCGTTGATCTTAGTTTAGTCACTTAGCAAGTTGCGATGTGAATTCCAAAGTCCGCTGACGTTCATCTAAGGAGACGGTCAGCGGACTTTTGCGTAGTAGAATGGTTTCAAGTTGGCAAGGGGGGCGGCATGTCCAAAGTTGATCTCAATCGATTCGCTGCTCACATCGAGCGCCTCGAACTCGCCAACAGATTGGCTTCTGAGGATGCCATAAGCTCCGCACATCGCCAGACGTTTCATCAACCAGTACACGTGCTCTATGGCGGGGCACATCTTTTTTCCGAAAAAACATTTGAAAAAGTGGCCAATCTGGCGGAACAAGCATTTAAATTTGCGGCCCCAGATCCTCGCGCTCTCAGTAAGCTTTGTGGTGAGGAGTGGAGTGATAGCTTTTCCTCCGAGATATTTCACCGCGCTGAGAGAAAAATTTCCAAGTCTCCTACCGAAGACTATCGCATCGACTTTGAAGATGGATACGGCGTCCGCACTGACGAGGAGGAAGACTCTCACGCGATCTCAGCAGCTCAAACGCTATCCGTAGTTATGGGCTCACGCCAAGCTCCTAAAAACATCGGGATTCGAATCAAGCCCCTATCAACCGCAGGAATGCGGCGCTCCCTGAAGACACTCGCATTATTTGTGGATGGACTACCAAAGTCCCGTGACCCACACGTGTCCGGGCTTAAGCATCTTATCGTTACGTTGCCGAAGGTCACTAACGCAGAGCAGGTCGCCACACTCGTTGAAATTCTTGATGGGTACGAAAAAGAGTATCATCTAGGTCATGGTTTTTTCTCGATTGAGCTCATTATTGAGACGCCGAGCGCATTTTTGGGTGCTGATGGCACTATTCCGGTTGCATCGTTTATGCATTCAGCCGCGGGCCGATGCCGAAGCTTGCATTTTGGCGTATACGACTTCACATCCTCTCTTGGTATTGGAAGTGCCGGCCAGTCGATAGACCATTTGGCGTGTGATTTTGCCAGAATTTGGATGCAAATCGCGGCATCTTTAGCGCCAAATGTAGCAGTAAGTGATGGTATTATTAGTCGCCTTCCTCTTGTCCCCAAAGAAAAGACTCCACAAGCCCGCGAGCTGTTTGACTCTGTGTGGCGCTACAATTACCAGCAAATGATGCGAAGCCTTGCAAACGGCTATTACCAGGGTTGGGATCTTCACCCTTGTCAGTTACCGATTCGTCATATCGCGAATACGGTTTTTGTTTTGCAAGAGTTTGAAGGTGCGGTAAATCGTCTTAAGACCTTTGCGGCTCGGGCATCGCAGGCAAGCCATGTGGGTGGTGTGTTTGACGATAGGGCCAGCGTGCTGGGTCTTTTAAACTTTTTTGATAGAGCTGTGTCGTCTGGGGTCTTGCATCCTGACGAACTATTGGCTTCTGGTGTCGATGTCGCTGAGGTTCGTTCTAGTATATGATTTTTTGGCGACGAAATTGGAATTGGCATGACTAAGAAGAATCTTCTTTTAATTTTAATAGCTCTTTTAGGCGCTGTCTTTGTCTATTCGCCATCTTGTTTGGCTAGTTTTGACACCTACGTTTTATTGGGTGTTTTGGTGCTTGCAGGTGCTTCTGTACTAGCTTACTTCTGTGCGACGATCATGGTCATGTTTGGTTTGAGTTACGCTACTGCGTTCCTCGCGGCTTTCGGAATTTTGTTCGTTTCATTTTTTGTCGGTGACTACTTTAGTCGAAACATCATGGATAAATTACCTCGTCCAGCTGAGCGTGAAGTGCCCGCAGACTCCACAGACAATTCTATTCGTGAGATCAATTTGAGTTAATGACTGTGACAATCCTTCCCTCCGCAGGTTTAATATCGGTGAGTTGACATCATGGTTTCTGCTTTTAAGTCCAAAAATTTAATGTTTTTTATTTTGCTGATTACGCTGACGAGCTCGCCCGTCCAAGCATATCCCATTCGAGATGCATACATTCTGCGAGCTGGACCGATAACTGTTAGTGGTGACGACGGAGGATCTGGTGCTGTGGTGGGATTGGTACAGTCTCCTCAATATCCTTTTGGCCTTTGGACGTCAGCGTTTGTCGGTGGATATGGTCGAAAAAATCTCGTGATCCAAGGAGATCTCATCGCGGCTTACGGCCTCGGAGAGGTAAATGTATTTCTCGGAATTGGCATGCGCGGCAGTAAGTCAAAAGCGTACTCAGGACAAATAACTTACGGTCTTCTTGTTGGTCCGACTTCGATGGCGTTACGCCGCTATGATGGGCCGAAAGGATCAATCACGGAGGGGGTCATCGCCCTAACTGTTCCATTCTT
>CAYOEM010000045.1:0-5845 GCA_964402975.1 uncultured Polynucleobacter sp. | reverse complement strand
GTCAATCCAATGAAAATCTGTAAGGCTGCAGGCGGAGTTTATATTCCGGGTTGAACCAGATTTCTCGGATCAATCGTGTTTGAAAAGTTCGGCAATCAGAAATAAAAATTTGCCCCAAGTCCTAACTCCACCGAAGCATCAGTCTCGTATTCACTTGATGAATCGTCCGGTTTTCTTTTACTTCCAGGAACATACTCGGCCTTTACATTTAAAATTGGCAGACCCATCGTATTGAGGTTTGCCACCTCGGCTAAAAAACTATTTTTGGGCTCTTCTGTAGCGGAAGAAAAGGTACTTTTCTCTTGCTTTAGGGCTAATAGAGTTTTGAGGGACTTCCCTGTAAAGCCCACGCCTGCTAGGTAGGAGGTGTTTTTTTGCTGATCTGATGACGTTAAACCTTGTCCTAACGCCACTGAAAAACCTCCAAATACCCTGTACTGTCCACGAAGGTTTGTTGAGGAAGCATTTGATGATGCCAAGATGTTTTTGTTCTTTATAGCGGGTCGATGGCTGATGCTTGCTTCAAATGACTTTGAGTGCACGCCTAGCAAAATCTCAAATGTTTCATAGGAGAAATTGAGCTGTGAGCTAGCGACTTTGAAGGTGTCCTTGTGGTGAAAGATGTTAAAGCCTGCGTCGATCATGTTGGTCAATTTGAATGAAACCGCAAGAGGAATGAGGAGCTTGTTAAACTTGTAAGTTGATATGTCGTCGCGTTTTTCCTCGGTGCTAACATAAATGAACCCAATTCCAGCGATAATTTTAGGAGTTATAGGTTGAGAAAATCCCGCTCCTACAGCATTGAGGTTTTTTGTTAGAGTGTACTCGCTTGTTTTGAAGGCTTCTTTTACGCGCGTTTTAGTGTTTTGGTAATTTAGAGAGGTCCCCAAACGTCTTCTATTGATCTGAGCATCTGGCAATAAATATAAACTGAAAGCTTGAACATATTCAAAATTCTCTGCGGCTTCGCTGTCAGTTTGCGCTACTGTTTGGTTTTTTACGGCGGACTCAGTTTCCGATTTTTCAGTTTTTTTGGTCTTTGTATTTTTTTTCTTGGTTTTTTTTGTGGTCTTCACTTTGTCGACAACCTGGTTCGAGGCTTCACTTGCCGCGTCTTGGGCGAGCACAAGAGATCTGCCTGGGAGCAGTATGGCTAAGGTTAGGCCGGTCAGTATTGTGAAAAACTTAACCAATAGATGGTCCCTCCACTTTTCAGGCCGTCTTCGTTCGTCATGGGGCTAAGCGCGCTGAGAGCATATTTCAATCACTCCTCCCTCGTAATTTTCGCGCCAAGCCCTCTTAGCTTTTTCTCAATATCGAAGTATCCACGCTCGACTTGGTAAATATTATCAATCACGCTCGTGCCCTCAGCAATGAGGGCAGCCATGATCAAGCTCATCCCTGCGCGGACGTCTGGTGAGTTGAGTCTTGCAGGATATAATTTAGCGGGACCACTAACAACGATTCGGTGGGGGTCACAGAGGACGATATTAGCACCCATCTGCATGAGTTTATCCGTGAAGAACATTCGTCCTTCAAACATTTTTTCAAAGAAGATCAGGGTGCCCTTGGACTGCGTGGCCGCCACGATGGCCACACTCATGAGATCAGTTGGATAAGCGGGCCATGGACCGGAATAAATGGTGCCGATACGGCCGCCAATGTCCTTTTTCATGACTAAAGGTTTGGAGCCATCGATGGTTAGATCATTTACTTTAAGTTCAGGATTAATTCCAAGTCGAGCCAGAGTCTTTAATACGAAGCCTAGATCAGCCGGGCGGGTATCTTTGATGGTAACGTGACCACCAGCGATGGCGCCCAGGCATAAAAAGCTGCCAACTTCCATGAAGTCTGGGCCAATCGTGTGATTTGCGCCTTTCAAGGTCTGAACGCCTTCAATAACAAGACGGTTTGACCCGATGCCGGAGATCTTTGCTCCCATCGCATTTAGCAAATTACAAAGTCCAACCACGTGAGGCTCACTTGCGGCATTGTGAAGAACGGCCGTCCCTTTACACTTCACTGCAAGAAGTAATAAATTCTCGGTCCCGGTCACGGATGGCTCGTCCAAGTAAACGTCTGAGCCCTGAATGGTCTTAATCTCTCCCACGATCGAAGACGTTAGTTTGAGAGAGCCTCCCAGGGCCTCTATGCCTTCCCAATGCGTGTCAATTCTCCTGGCTCCAATCACGTCGCCGCCCGGCAGTGAGAGCTCGACCTTGCCGAATCTTGCCAGCATGGGGCCTAGAAGAAGAATGCTAGCCCTGATTTTTGAGCAAAGCTGTGGATCTGGTTTTTTGTATGTGACGCCTTTTGCGCACAGAGTGAGTGAGTCATCAGAATTCCATTTAACGCTCACTCCAAGATCCGCTAGAACGTCACACGTGGTGACCACGTCGCCAATCTTAGGCATGCGTTTATAAGTGATTGGTTCATCAGTCAGGAGGCAGGCCATCAGGGCGGGAAGGGCTTCGTTCTTGTTGCCGGATGGGGTTACAGTGCCACTTAGTGTATGTCCACCGTCGATGTGAAATTTCGCCATTTAAAACAACTCCCTCGGGGCAATTTAGCTCAACAGTTCGATAATCTCATCGCGACTAAGAGACTTGAATGCCTCTTCGTCTTTGTCCATGAATTTTTCAAACAAGGCTTGCTTACTTTTAATAAGCTGATCAATTCGCTCTTCCAGACTGTCTCTGGTGACAAGTTTTAGGACCTGAACGTTTTTGTTTTGGCCGATCCTGTGGACTCGGTCGGTTGCCTGATTTTCTTTGCTGGCATTCCACCAGCGGTCATAGTGAATGACGACATTGGCGGCTGTCAGGTCAATACCAATTCCCCCAGCCAACAGGGAGGCGCAAAAAACTTTGCAATTTGGATCGGTCTGGAAACGCTCGATCACTTTGCCGCGATTGGTGGTACTGCCGGTCAGGAGTTCGTGATCGATTTTTTCATCTTTCAAATAGCTACTTATGATGCTGAGCATGTCCAGGTACTGGCTATAAACCACAATCTTGTGACCACTCTCTATGGCCTCAAGTATGAGCTCCTTGAATAGATCAAATTTACCGCTGTGGCATTGACGCCAGGTGTCTTTTCCTCTGAGGAGGGCTGGGTGATCGCAAATTTGCTTAAGCAGTGTAAGGACGGCGAATACATGCAAGAAAGGAACAGACTTCGTCTCGTCTTTAACGATATCCATCAAAGGACGAACCTTCATGTCAATCGTTTGCTTGTACATAGATGCTTGCTCGTCTGAGAGCATGCAGTGACGAAGGTCCTCCACTTTTTCTGGTAGATCTTTAAGAACAAGCTCCTTTGTTCGACGCATCTTAAAAGGATGTATAAGCTTTTGAAGCTCATTGTCGCTTGGTGATGATGTGTTGGACTCGGCTGCTTTAAGCCATTTTCTTTTGAAGAACTCGTCTGAACCAAGATATCCGGGAATCAGAAAGTCAAATACGGCCTTTAGTTCGCCCAAGTGATTTTCCATAGGCGTGCCGCTTAAGCAGAAGCGGCTCTTACTCTTGAGATTGCATACGGCGCGGTAGGTTGCTGTGTCATTGTTTTTTACGAAGTGGGCTTCATCAAGGATGATGACATCCCAGTCAATTGCTCCAAGTTGTGCAATGTCTCTCATGACAATGCCGTAACTTGATAATACTGTGTGGAAAGAGGATCCAAGCCCTTTCAAAAGCCCTTGCCGTTTGACTCCGTGATATTTGATAGGCTTCAAGTTTGGGGCGAAGTCCTCAATCTTATCTAGCCAGTGATCTAAGACGGTCGTCGGGCAAATGACGAGGAATTTTGCGTCTTTCTTCATCGCTCTGACAGCGACAAGCAGCGCCATGGCTTGGTGAGTTTTACCAAGGCCCATCTCATCAGCTAAGAGTCCACTAAGACCGTTTTTGTGAAGCCACCACAGCCAGCTATATCCTTCGGCCTGGTATTCCCTCAGATTTAAATTACTTCCGATCAGTTGTGGCGGAGTGCTTTGTTTGTGAAACTCGGAACGTTCTCTTAGTTGATCGAGTAGCTTTTTGCTGCCGGCAAATTTATCGAGTTCACCGATAGCCGCCTTAAATCGCATGAGAGCTACGTTGTCCAATTTTAGAGATTTATTATGCTCGTCGATCTGCCACGCATATTGAGTGACGAAGTCCGGGACTTTCATCCACTTTTTGCCACTTCGTACGTACTGGCGTTTCTTGCTTCTGTATTCGAGCAAAATATCAACCATTGATACTGAACCATCACCGGTTTCAAAAAGCGGAGAGACGTTAAACCAGTGCTCGTCGCCAGCCAAAATTTTTACACGGCTAACCGTGGGGCTTTGAACGACCGAGTCTTCCAGAAGATCTGAGTCGACATGAATTGTGCCGCGGTCAGAATGCTCGGAGAAGCCATTTGAACAGGCGATAGCGGCGTCGTCGTCTTCAAGTTTTTTGGAATAAGCGAGCTCTTGCCATTGATCTGTAACAGCAGTGCGGTCATAGGGAATATAGCCAAACTCTTCAACGAATATGTAGGACTGCCCGATATAGCGCGATACTTGTTTAAAGGGGGCAAATTGCGACCAACGCTTTTCAAAGCCAGTACCGGTTCTTGCTTTGTAGGCTACGTGTGTTGGTGCTGAGAATGGGGCCTTCAGAAGTGGTTTTGGAGATTTGTTCTTTGCTGGTGCCGTGTTTGATTCAACCGATAGATCGACAGCTACCATGCGGTCTACATTGATGTCACCGGCATCACCGGACGCGTAGATTCTTGATGTTGGTTTTGCGACTTGGTTTGCAACCTGAAGTTTCTTAACATCTTGGCCAAGAACGCTTTCGCCTGCATGTTGTAGTAAAAATTTCGCCGAATCATCAATAGACAGAGTATACGAAGTAATCTGACCGGGCTTGATTTCGACTCTAATTTTAAGCTCAGGACCTTTTCCCACTAGGCTCACGCCCTGAATAGCGCCCTCTAAGTGCTTCAGAAGAGATTGAGTTGGGCTTTCTTGTTTTGTCGCCTCGGGGTGTGTGCTCGTAGCCGCTGGCGGACGTCTTCTGTGTAACGACGCAGGTGGTTTCAGCGGCATCTTTGGATCGAGTTTGGAAAATAACGCGGACTTCTCTCGGTCGATGTGCAACATCGTCGCTCCGATGTGCTCGCAGTAAATTCCGTAGGCGCGATTTTTACGACAAGTGCATTCAATCCATTGGATTGTATTTCCGGCTGGATGAATTTTTATTCTAACTTCTGCTTGCTGCCGTTCTGTGGATGCAACACTTGCTGAAATTAATCCCTCAGTGTTTCTTAATTTCGAAACATAACCTGCTTGATAAAGATCAAGGCCATCAAGCCAATCACCTTCGTCCATGTGATCGTAGAGATGCTCGATGAGGGAGCTTTTTGTGATGTCGACTTTGCTCACAGGTTCTCGCGCCAAGGTGATAATTTTTGTCGTATTTCGAACCCCGTATTCTATCAAAATTATGGACTTAGCTCGAGGATGCTTGCGATTGGGACTTAGGCACAGCTAGTGAGTGTTTTAAGAGCAGGCCTTTTTAAGGGGGAGTAACGGGGTTAGATTCGTTGTCCAGAAGGGTCAGCCCTGCCCTCAAAAAAATGTTAGTAATTACAGAGCCTTGTAATTGTGATCCGACCAGCAAAAAAAAATAGAAATTATCCCTAAAAAAAGTTTGACGGCGAGCCAGGTCATGCGTATACCAGTGCCTCACGCCCGTTCTATCCAGAAAATCGCGAAAAGCTTTAGAGCTCTAGGATTCAAGGAGATTTTGCAGGCGAGTGCTCTTTGAAAACTGAATAGTGAATCGACAGAAAAACAAGAAACCATAAG
>CAYOEM010000044.1:0-6360 GCA_964402975.1 uncultured Polynucleobacter sp. | reverse complement strand
GATTTTTTGGCCCAAGAAGACATTAATATTTGGAAGATCGAGCATCTTTTGAATCAACACCGTGTATCCGTCGACTGGCAGACCTTGGTACTGATCGTTGAAGTAGTTGTCGTTAAAGTTAAAGCGAATCGGGAGTCTTTGGAATATGGAGGCCGGTAGCTGTCTTGCGTCTAGTCCCCAGTGTTTTTCCGTGTAGTGCTTAAAAAAAGTCTCGTAGATTTTAGGGCCAAGCATGGAGAGGGCTTGTTCCTCGAAGTTTGCAGGACTCGGATTTTTAGTTCCCAGAGTTGCTATGAACGCTTCTGCTTCCCGCGGGGATAAACGCTTATTAAACAGCTGATTGATCGTCAGAAGATTAATCGGCATCGAGAAGACACCTTCGGCCGTGGTGGCTTTCACCTTGTGCTCGTAGCGCTCAAAGCGGCCAAAGCTAGTGACGTAGTCCCAGACTTCTTTGTTACTCGTGTGAAAGAGATGAGGACCATAGACATGAAGCATCACTCCGGTCTCAGGGTCTCGTTCGGTGTGACAGTTACCGCCCACATGCTCTCGCCCATCAAACACGTCCACCTGGTAGCGCTTGGTGGAGGCCAAGACATTGGCGATCACGGCTCCGGTAAAACCAGCTCCAACACAGGCAATTTTCTTAACGGGTGACATTGATGCAGGGACTCGCTTTTATGGTCGTGGGACGACTGTTTTCTCTCAAATTTTGGGGGCTTAGGCAATCAAGGTTTGACCGCCAATGACTTCGGCAGTCACGTGACGACATGCGTGCACCGTGTTATCTCAATGGGTCCCATACGAAACAGAGTCTTCCAAGACCGCAGGTGTTGAGACGGTCTAGTGGAGTCCAAAGCCCATATAAATAACTAATATCAATGATGTTTTTACAATCACCATTCTATTATACTTTAACGTATAATAGATTAATTTTTTCTGTTAAAATGCCGATAAGTCAGCAACTTAAGGGAATAGCTCACATATGCTCGCCAAAATCTTCGAAAGGTTAGACCAATGGGTCTCAAATGAAAACAAGGCTGGAGCTTGATCCCTTAAGCAATCAAATTTGGATGCCAGAGGAGACGATCTATACCAACCTTTATAAGGGCGAATGGGCAGACGCTCTTTTGGCGCAAACAGAATACATCATGGTTTCAAAGGCTATAAAGTCACCAGAAAAGAATAAAGTGCTTCTTCGCACCTACATTGCCCATCGGCCGCCAAAATTATTTTTTGATCTGTGCGAAAAGTACAAAGTTAATTTGAAATCTCTCATTGAAGGCTAAGAATGGACCGCGAGACGATTATAAAGCTTGCTACGGATAAAGCTCGACTCGATGCAGAGCGAGCCAAAGAGCCTTTTTTTGTCGAGACGATCGCATGGCTTCACTACCTAGGGCTGCTGCGTCACAGCACAATCCCCGCGCGTCGTTATCATCCGCATCTTAGAGACGTTTTAAAGGCCGGTGAGTTAGAGCCTCGTATATTTGAACTACTGCCTGCGATTATGATTTTAATCCCCGAAGCCTTGCGATTTAAAAAACGTGACATTCCTCCTGACCTGGCTGAAGTAATAAGAAACATCCAGAATAAAGATGAAGAAGCAAAGCCATTTCGTGGGATCACGTGGCAAAAATACCGCCACTGGCTCACTGCTGCTGTCATGGATTTGGCACGGCGGAGACTTGATTTTCGGAAAACACCTCGTCGGCGCGCCGATGCTGCCGGATCTTTTGCCGAAATTATTCGTGAAGGTCGCATCAAACTTAGTCTCACACAGAAAGATTTCGCGAAGACTTACAATGTATCACTGAAGGCTTTGAGAGATTTGGAGCAGGGAAAAACTACCGCATCGTTAAGCACAGTTATTTGCATCTTAAACGCCGTGGGGAGGACCCTTCGGGCGTAAGTCGTTATGTAATTGGGGACGCCCGACTGTCCCCAATTAAGGCGAGTAAACCAGACACCTGTCCGGAATACTCGCGAGTAAACTGGACACCTGTCTGAAATACTCGTATTATCGGAGGCGGGGGGAAAAGGCCTCATGCGGTATATAACCCGTTTTATTAAGCAAACATTGCCGAAAAGAGCCGTCTTTATCGGTGGTCCGAGGCAAGTAGGCAAAACGACGTTAGCTCTTTCCCTCATCAGCCCCAAGGCCGATGCCAAGCATCCGGCTTACTTGAACTGGGACCATGGCCCGTCATCAGAAAAAATACGAAAAACCGAACTTCCACCCAAACAAAATCTATTGGTCTTTGACGAACTCCATAAATTCAAACTTTGGAAGCGCTGGATAAAGGGTGTCATTGACGTGGAGCGGGGGCATCGCCAGATTCTTGTGACGGGCTCAGCCCGTCTGGACTTATATCAAAAAGGCGGAGATTCGTTATTTGGACGGTATCGATATGTACGGCTGCATCCTTTTTCTGTGGGGGAGTTGAGAGCGCAGAAGCGCCAAGGGGTGACGCTTGATGAGCTCATGACTTTTGGAGGATTTCCCGAGCCGCTTTTTTCTCGTGATGTCGTGGAATTGAAGCTTTGGCAAAAAGAGCGCCTTCGGCGAATCATACGCGAGGACGTCAGAGACCTTCAAGCGATTCAAAATATCACTGGCATCGAGATGCTTGCCGACATGCTCCCAGACCGGGTCGGAAGCCCATTATCGATCCAAAGTCTAGCCGATGATATTCAAGTCGACCACAAGACCATCAAGAGGTGGGTGAGTGTTCTAGAGGCAATGTATTTTTGTTATAGGATCCCTCCGTTTGGCGCCAAAAAAATCAGGGCAGTCAAAAAAGAGCAGAAGCTCTACCTGTGGGATTGGTCCGTGATTTCAGATATCGGCGCTCGGTGGGAGAATTTGGTCGGCTCACAGCTATTGAAGTTTTGCCACTGGATGGAAGACATCCAAGGTGAGACCATGGAACTGCGCTACCTAAGAGATATCGATAAACGAGAGGTCGACTTCGTCGTTTTGAAAAATCAAAAACCATTATTTGCAGTCGAATGCAAATCAGGGGAAAAATCCATCAGCCCAGCCGTCCACTATTTTGCCGAAAGAACGAACATCCCGATTTTCTATCAGGTGCACCGTGGCAGCAAACACTACGAAAAAGGCAAAGTGGTGGTGATCCCGTTTGAGACGTTTTGTCAGGACCTAAATATGCCGTGACTGGTAATTGGGGACACCCGACTGTCCCCCATTAAACATTATGGAAAAAACGATAGGGGGATTGCGTTTTTCCCATAACCTTTGTATGATCTGCTTATGGCACATTTACGAACAAGATTTGCGACCCGGCACCTCAGGGACGCTTTGGCGTTTTCCCCGTTAGTGGGAGTTCTAGGGCAGCGCCAGGTGGGTAAAACCACGTTAGTGGAAAGTCTCGTTAACGATCATTATGTTTCATTCGATGACGAATCTACCATGTCAGCCGCGGAGCTGGCGCCAAGACAATTTCTCGAACAATTTAACGCCTTATCTGCCATTGATGAATGTCAAAAGGTACCAAGTATCTTTCCCGCTCTGAAGCTTCGAGTGCAAAAAGACAAACGACCTGGGCAATTTCTACTTACTGGGAGCGTTCGCTTTACATCTAGGAAGGCTATTCTGGAATCACTTACCGGGCGGGTGTATTACGTCGAGATTTTACCGCTGTCGGTTGCGGAAATGAATCAAAAGCCAGCCGCCGATTTCGTTAAATGGTCTAAATTTTCGATACCAGCGTTGACGGAATACATCAATGGGCGTACATCCTGGTTTAACCAAACAAAAATGAATTTATATCTTTCCCACGGAGGGCTGCCCGGCATTTGTTTTTTGCGAAAAGAGTCGCATCGTAACGCGAAGTTTGCCGCGCAAATTCAGACGCTTTTACAGCGTGATATTCGACTTGTTTTTGAAACCACGACGCCCTACCAAAACTTATTATTGCTCTTGCGCTTCATTGCGCGCAACCAAGGTGGAAAATTCGTCTTGAAGGACGCGAGTCGATTTAGTGGTATTTCTGAGATCACGGTCAAGAAAACCATTTTTGCGTTTGAGTCTCTTTTTCTGATCCGTCGTTTTCGCGGATCTGGTGATGTTGTGGCCGATCGATTTTACTTTGAGGATCAAGGTATGGCGCGGTATCTCAGTAAAGAGTCCGTAAGTTCTGACTGGCATTTATTCGTATTCAGCCAACTATTTTCATCGGCTCACTACGCTCACATGAATCAAATGGAGCTTACGTATTTTGAGACAAAAGGTGGTGCGAAAGTACCTTTCGTTTTCAATGTCCAGGACAAGAAATATGGCTTCCTACTGAATGAATCAGAATCCCTGACACAAAGTACAATCAAGTCTGCTAAAGCACTTTTAGAACGGTCGCCCGACGCTCATATTTACATTCTTTCCGGAGGGAATTTTGTGAATAAAGTCATGGACCGGGTCATCCAGATACCGTTAATGGGAGTCATTTAGTAATTGGGGACGCCCGACTGATTGAGTATTGATTAAGCACTCCAGGAAACAAACGCTGCAGACACTTTCTGTCCGCCCGCAAATCGTTACTCCGACGTTGTGGAATGTCGGTTGAAGTCGTCAGTAGGCGATAAGATCATGCTCAAGCCAAGGTGTTTTTGCCTGCCGAGTTTGATTATAAGATGAATCAAATCCAAGCACTCAGTACGGGAGCACTGCCAGGCATTTAGCTCGACGACTCCGAGTCGGATCGGTTAGCCGTTTTGGACTCCTATGCGGCGAGCTACGTCAAAAGTGGAAGTACAGGCTGAGGCTTTGACGCGTAATTTGGAGGGATTCTCAAGCTTTGGACAGCAGGGCTTTCAAATCCAATTTTCGTTTATACATCGTTTGCCTACGTCGAAATGTCATGAGATCACAATCGGCAAGTCACTGCCGAAATTTAATCTCAATCGGCAACGCTACGCCGCTTGAAACGAAAACCCAGGTAAACGTTGTTTGATTAGTGGCGCAAGGTCGGGTAATCTTAATTTGTCCAGATAGTCTGGCATTTTTGTCGATCAACCTAGACAAATATTGGGTCTGTTTAAAAAAAATAAAATAAATATATGATATTATTAGATTATTTATTTGAAATCGAGCGGCGTCTTACCGAGGATTCGCCCCTCATTCAAGTCCTCCTTGGGCCTCGGCAGGTGGGTAAAACCACCGCCATGGAGCAAATCATCACTCGACGCCCGAGTCACCTTAGGCATCACTACGCCTCGGCGGAAGCTGTTTTTCGAAGCGACTGGAGCTGGATCGAACGTCAATGGCAAGCCGCCATGGCCCTAGGTCCAAAGACCCTTTTGGTTTTGGATGAAATCCAAAAAATCGAGAACTGGTCTGAGATCATCAAAAAGCTTTGGGACTCAAATCGCCGATCGCCCGGATGCCCAAAGGTTGTTCTACTTGGTTCAAGTTCCCTAGCCCTGCAAACAGGGCTATCGGAAAGTCTCACGGGACGATTTGAGTTGATTCGTGCATATCATTGGAATTTCCACGAATCACAGCTTGAATTTAAATACGGATTGGATGATTTTTTAGCCTACGGTGGATATCCTGGAGCCGATAGTTTTCGTGGGGATGAAACACGCTGGCTCATGTACTTGCGTTCATCTATCGTTGAAACCGTTATCGAAAAAGACATCAGCCAGCTTCGCAGGATCAGCCGGCCCGCACTGTTTAAACAGGTGTTTGAACTGCTTTGCTCGTATCCTGCAACGGAAATCAGCCTTCGAAAAATCGTCGGCCAGCTGCAAGATCCCGGCAGTATTGAAACTGTGAAATACTACATTGAACTCCTCGAGGGTGCTTTTTTAGTGAAGACCCTCCAAAAATTCAGCACAAACCCTCTACAAAAAAAATCCTCTAGCCCGAAGGTGCTACCATTGTGTCCGGCCCTGTGTTCGTTTGCCCGTGGGCAGGTGGCCTATAGTCAAGATGAGCGCGGGCGACTCTTTGAGCTAGCCGTAGGTCTTGATCTCCTGCGGCTTTCCGGTCAGACGTATTACTGGCGCAGGGATCAAATTGAGGTGGACTACGTCTTTAAGTCAGGCGCAAAACTCTATGCCATTGAGGTAAAGTCTGGACGCCGAAAATCACCGCATGGTTTGATTAAATTCAAACAGCATTTCCCACGCGCCAAATGCGTCATCGTGGACAACGCAAACTATGAAGACTTTGCGAAAAATCCTCTGACATTTCTGGAATTGGGGACCCCTCCGTAATTGGGGACGCCCGACTGTCCCCGATTTAAGCTAGATCTACTTCAGCGTCAACCACCCATCCCCCCAAACCTTCCCATAACCCCGTCTAAAAACCCTTTATAAATCATCTTTAAATTTTGCCCA
>CAYOEM010000043.1:0-6485 GCA_964402975.1 uncultured Polynucleobacter sp. | reverse complement strand
GTGAAATTTCTAATAGCTTAACCGCCGAAAAGACTCGGACCTGTAACAATGATGGCAGTGATTTCATTTATGGGTCCTGCGCGGCGCTGACTTGCGCTTGGGGTAACGAGTTATTTAATGGCATATGTCGGAGCAGCTCAAAGGTAGCTGTGCGGGAGCTTTTTACCCGAAATATGTATGAATTCACTGCTATAGATTATGATCCCGACTCCGAAACTCTGTTTACGGTTGATAACGTCCACAACTCCGCAAAAGTTCTTAACAGGACCGACATACGCACCTTGAAAAACGATCAGGTGTATGTTCAGGGGCCCCAGCAAGTTTATGGCATAAGAATCGACAAGGCAAATCGAGTATTATATCTGATCGATACCTATGCATGGAGCTCTCAGCCTACACTTTATTTCTCCTCGCTTCAGTCACTGCAGCCGACATCATCCTTAGGCAAGGCAACTTTGCCGCTAGATTCCCAATACCCACAGATTATTGATTTGGCCTTCTCCAAAAATGGGCTTTTTTCAATTTCAGGCAGATTTATAAACACAACAGACAAAAATGATAAGATACAGCAATTTTCATCAGAATATAAGTTAGTCAAGGCGATTAATACTGGCTGGATAACTACGCAAGGCGGATTCAAGCGGAGTTTGGATTTGACGAGCAAAGGTGATGCGATTGTTCTAAATGAGGTACCAGACGGAGTAGCAAACCAAAGCGAGGTGAAAAGCTCAACAGTGAATAAATCCCAGCTGGAACTTTGGTCGCTCTCATCTGGTTCTCGTACGAGAGTAGTTAACACTCCTTACTTCAGCTCGGCGGTCGTCCGTGTTGATAGTAAAGACCGCGCATATATGATGACTAGGGGAATTGTATACCGATACGATATCTACAGTGACAAACTTGAGCAAGCTACAATCGGATCCTCTCTCCAAAGCGCTCCCTGTTCCCCTGATTGGTCAACCTACACGATTAAAGAGGGCGTAGGCGGTGTGTCATTAATTTACGGTTATTATCGCGGAGGTCGCACAGCAACCTCTTCGACGGGACCAGTCACCTTTTGTGAAGCTTGGATACCCGATCAACTTCCGCCCCTAGAGTGTCCAGCTGGATATTACGTGAAAGACAACACGTGTGTGGTGCAGACCATACCGGTCTCTAACCCGACTGCTCTGCCGTATGGATGGTATGATGTCACAAAGGATTCCAGCGGCAATTATGTTCGCTGTGATGTGACGCGACTGAAGTCCTGTGCGTATCAGTTAAATCTCAATGGTCCCGTTTTTTCAGGATATGATGGTGTTCGTAAAACCTGGGCTGAGGCTGACGCTCAATGTAAGTTGCTAGGTTACCGTCTACCTACAGACAAGGAGCTAATAGGTGCCAAGTTTCTGCTAGCCTCTGTCCAGGAGTTGAATGGACCATCATGGCCCTCTGACGAGTTTTTTTGGTCTGGCACGTTGTCCGCTGATAACGTTTACGCGACGAGAGTATGGCTGCCTGGCAATGATCCTAGACAAGACAAAATTAGTGATAGTTGGAATCGTAATCAAGTTTTGTGCGTTGCAACAACTAGTCCAACTACAATGCCGGATTCGCCATTGTCGTCTGCCGCTAGCACCAGCCCGTCTACCAAATCATCTACAGTAAGCGTTGCAGGGTTTACTTACACTATATCTGGACCCAGCATCGCAAAAGTTGATCAGTGTGTCGCGCTGAATCTGACAAGAAATTCACCTACTAGTGCTGCGCTAGCTCTTTTCCCAGGTTTGAAATCTGGCCAAGGGGGTGTGTTTACGGATTCGAGCTGTAGCAGAGCCTCTTTGTCGGGGATTTCAATTCCAGCAGGTTCGAGCGCCGTGACATTTTATTTTAAAAATTGGTCTACCGGTTCAACTACAATTGATTTAACAAGTCTTACAACCGGTGATTCATTTGGCGAACATGTAATTTCAGTGCAGAAATAATTGAGATATTCCCACTGCATTTGCAATGGGAATCTTGGTTTATGTGTGTGAGTCTCTCCGCTAATGGGGAAAGAAGAGTGGACGGCGCATGATGATAAAGAGCTTTAAATAAAAAAAATGATGACTCCGAATCGCCCGGAACTTGACTGATTTCTCTAGTTTGCTAGTTGCCATTGCTCTAGAAAAAACCCATCGTGGCGCTGCATAAGAGCTTGCCTCGATGGGTTTCCATGTATGAGCTAATCGATTACTTCGTGAAGTCTTCGCCTTGCCAAGCAGCCTTAGATTTCGGCGTCATGACGACTTTGCCTTTGTAGCTTCCGCAGCTAGCGCAGACCGAGTGTGGACGGTAAACGGCTCCGCAGTTTTTGCAAACTGAGGATCCTGGTGCAGTTAAAAAATGATGAGCACGACGCATATCGCGCTTTGACTTTGAGGTTCTAAACTTTGGCACTGCCATCGAAAGCACTCCTTGACTGACAAAATCGACCTGCTCACAGGTCAGGGCAATAGGATTTAGTGGATTCAGAGGCTTGGGTCAACATAAATCTTTGCAAGTAACAGGGGTTATTTAAAAGATTTTAGCCCGGCAAAGGGCGAATGACTCCAGCTAGATTCGGCATTTGCGTTATCTGATGGCTCCTCCGTTAGGCCCGCGCAGGATTTACCACCAAAGTCCTCGCAGAGGATGTGGGACGGAATGGCGCACTGCAGGGCATCGTTAACAAGTGCCTCCAGGTCGATCTCACCATTTTCAATGAAGTAAACGTCAAGATCCTCAAGGCTTAGGGTCGTCTCTTTGGGTGGTTGGCCTGAGTAGGGAGGTCGAAACGACGCCTTAACTTCGCAGGAAAGAGGGACGGTAACGTCCTGGCCGCAGCGGTCACATGAAACCTTAGCACGGGCTGTCACATGGCCTGAGGCATGAACGAAGCCAGCAGTGTCTGTTTTTAATGCGAGTTCTCCCGAAATGTTTGCGTCGGTTTGATTGTCTTGTGAGATGTTGGCCGCAATGCTCTTTAACCATTGGTCTGACGGAGTGATAGAGACCAGGTGCGGAGATTTCAATATGTTAATTTTTAGGCGCATGCCCTGATCGACGCTCACTTAAGTGAAAACAGTTATCGGCTGCTCATTTACACGGCTGACTAAGGCTTGTCCACACCTGTTTTGTGTTTGGTCGATTCACTGGTAGTGGTTAAAAATTCAATAATTCATGGCGGTTAGCCTAAGGGCAATGGGGCGTTGGGTGGACAATTGTCGGGAGCTTCCGATATCCATCTAGAATTAGTGCGTTTTTTTGATGGTGGAACGTATGAGCCAGAGGTGGCTAGTACATTCGGGAGTTGAAGTTTTCGGCCCTTGGACAGCCGAAGAGGTTCGCGGTCAGCTGCGAGCTGGACGCATCGACGCGTTTGATTTGGTCTCATTAGAGGGAAGTGCTCGCAAACGTCCCCTCGTGGACGTGGATGAGATTTTCATAAACTCAGTCGGAAAATCTGCCCAACAATTTTCAGAATCCTCACAAAAAACGGAAAGCCGTCTCATAGCGGCGCCTCCCTCAGTTCAAGACAATCTTGCTCTAAAAGGTTGGACGTCAAATAACGAGTCCCAAAAAGCCGCGCCGTCCAGCGGGCATTCACCTGCCAACACCGAGTTTAGACCGCCGCGGGCCTTTGAGGCGCTCGCTGCGCCGACTTTGACCTCTGCTGCAGCGCGGCCGGCCCCCCAACAATCCCCTGCCAAGGTTGCGCCGGAGAATTCACCGGGTAAAGGAGGAGTTGTTCGTCGCTACGTCATTTGGATTCCGGGGGGAAACTCCCAGGGCCCATTTACCTCAAAAGAAGTCCTTACCCTGTGGTATGCGCGAAAAATCCCTCCCCAAACACTTGTTCAAAAGGCGGGGACCTCGAAGCGGATTTCTATCAATCATTTTGCAACATTTTACGAGAGGGCAGCTCCGAGTGGGATTGCATTTGTCGGAGAGGCGAGAGCTGCGGCTGGAGTCTTAGACGCCTCAACGCGATGGCTTATATCGGCTTTTATAATTGGTCTCTTGGTTATTCTTGCTGCGGTCTTGTGGCGTCACCGCCGCGACGAATTATCAGTAAAAGGAACGGAGATTTATCGGTCCATTCTGGGTGATCAGGACGACTTTACACATAATCCGGACTCGGGTGAGGTTGGCCTCAACCATGGTTCCCATGCAAGCCCAGCGGGACTCGATCATCCGGGTGGCGCTGACAGTCATGGGACGGGTCGGGCGGTCCATCCCAATCGCAAATATCAAAATTCGAGGGCAAGGCAGCCTAAAGTGGAAAGGTCTCCAAGACGAGTCTCTCCAACGCCCAAGCCGCCCGCTGAAAACCGCCCCGTTGTCTCCAAGGCCTCCCCAGTTGCGGCAAAGTTTACGGATGGAGCCCTGGTGACCCTAACTGGTTACCGCTTTAATATTAGTGCTTTAAGTGCATGTGAACTCAAGTGTAAAATTCCGATGACTGGCCCCCAAGGGTCCGTATCGGCCGTATTCTTCAAAGAGGCGTTCTCCGATGTCTTGTCTCGAAAGTCCTCTGGCCTATCCATTACGGGAACTATTAAGCGAGATCCGGCTACGGGGGGGGTCTCCATTTTTGTCCAGTCGGTGAAATGACCCTACAAAATCACTATCAAGCGCATAATTACACTTGTCATAACCACCCTAAATGACTATCTTTGCCGACTCTCTGAATAAGAGAAAGGCATAGGGTCGGTGGTCGACTCTATTGTCAAAAAAACAGGTCGTCTGCACTGCATCGTTATTCATGTGACTTTAACTCGCACATGAGTCGACGACGCGGAGCTTGAACAAGAAGGTGGCACTCCAATTTAGTGAGTTGCTCGAGGGACGGCTGAAGGTCAACCTTCTAAGGAAAGAGGAGAAGCAATGGGAGTTACGGTCAACATGAAAGACCTGCTTGAAGCAGGCGTCCACTACGGTCACCAGTCCAAACGCTGGAACCCCAAGATGAAGCCGTTCATCTTCGGTGCACGAAACGGTATCCACATCATCGATCTTCAAAAAACTGTGAAGCTATTTCAAACGGCTTGCAACTTCGTTGAAAGCACCACGAGCCGCGGAGGCCACGTGCTGTTTGTTGGAACGAAGCGTATGGCTCGCGACCTTGTTGCGACTGAAGCTAAGCGCGCTGGAATGTACTTCATCAACCATCGCTGGTTGGGTGGAACCTTGACCAACTTCTCGACGATCCGTCAATCGATTCACCGCCTCAAGCGCATTGAGAAAATGAGCCAAGACGGTACCTACGAAAAACTACCAAAAAAAGAACGACTCATGTTTGAGCGTGAGCGTGAAAAGCTCGAAAGAAACCTTGGCGGTATCAAAGATATGCCAGGTCTTCCTCGCGCGATCTTCGTAGTAGACGCTCATAAAGAGACGATTGCTCTTGAAGAGGCTGCACGCCTTGGTATTCCAGTGGTAGCAGTTGCTGATACGAACGCGAATCCAGATGGCATCGACTACATCATCCCAGGCAACGACGACAGCATGAAGTCTTTGCAACTCTTCATCTCGACAATTGCTGACGCTTGCGTTCAGGGCAAGAGCAAGTCACGAGACAAGGGTGAACTTGATGATCGTACGATGGAAGCCGCAGCGAAAACTGGCAAGTTTTTTGACGGTGAAGGCAACGCGGTCTCAGTTTCCAAGAAGAAGTCATTCGATAAATAATCATGTGAGACAGCCGGCTACTATATGCCGGCTCAATCAAAATACAAACTTGTGAGTGATCATAGAGATCGCTCGGGAGACAATATGGCAGTTCAAATTTCAGCAGCTCAGGTTAAAGACCTACGTGAAAAAACTGGTGTTGGCATGATGGAGTGTAAAAAAGCTCTTGAGGAAAACGCTGGTGATATGGAAAAGGCAATCGTCTGGCTTCGTGAGCGCGGCATGAGCCGAGCGGCAAAGAAGGCCGACCGCATTGCAGCAGAAGGTGTCGTCGAAGTTTTGATCAATGATGCAGGAACAGAGGCTGCAGTCCTTGAAGTAAACTGTGAGACAGACTTTGTAGCGAAAAATGACGACTTCCGCAAAATGGTTCGTGAAACAGCCGCAATTGCTTTGAAAAACAAGTGCAACGACATTGAAAAGCTCGCAGAATTTAAGCTCTCCAGTGGAGTTTCTGTTAAAGACACGATCGCAGGTCTCATCCAAAAAATCGGCGAAAACATGCGTCTTCGTCGCGTATTGACCATCTCGGCTCCAAATGGCCACATCTCTGGCTATACGCACATGGGTGGCCGTATCGGTACTTGCGTGGTTCTTGAAGGCAAAAAAGACGTGGCTGATCTTGGAAAAGATATCGCGATGCATGTTGCTGCCGCATCACCTCGCTATCTAACTCGCCAAGAAGTTGATGTGAGCGAACTTAATCAAGAAAAAGACATTGCTCGCAAGAAACTGATTGAAGAGAAGAAGCCAGAAGCCATGATCGAGAAGATCTTAGATGGTCAGATGAATAA
>CAYOEM010000042.1:0-7818 GCA_964402975.1 uncultured Polynucleobacter sp. | reverse complement strand
GGGTCCTAATCGAGGCTGGCCCCCGCAGGGATCTCCAGCCCATGGCCTTACTGACCCAACTTATCTCAGGTCAGATGATGCCGCTGAAACTGGAGGTAAACGTGATGAACACAAACACAAACTTTTGGAGCGCCCTAATGGCCTCCACGTTATTTTTGACCGCAGCTTGTGGTAGCAGCGGCTCAAAGAAAAAAAATGACGACCGTGGCAACGTGACGATCCCATCGGGGAACACGCGAGCACAAACGGATCAAACTCCTCATCTTAATTTGAAGGTATTATCTTACAACACCTACTTATTGCCGGCCGACAATCTGGCCTTAGCAACATCTGATCAGCGTCTATATTTTTTGCCGGACGCCTTAGCACGCACAGGTGCTGACATTATTATCCTACAGGAAGTTTGGACCGATAAGTCAAAACAATCCCTGACCACTGCCATGCAGGCAAAGGGCTACAAGGCTTACCAAATGGAAACCAAAAGTATGGTGCCCCCATTCTTTTTAGGTAACGGTCTGATGATTCTGGCAAAGAATAACATTAAACCAGCCGGGAGCCCTGAGTTCCAGGCCTGGAAGGACAATGCAGGATTCGACAACTATGCCAATAAAGGTGTCTTAAGAGTCCCATTCGACATCAACGGTATAGGAAAGGTCGAAGTTTATAATGCGCACACCAGCTTCCTTCCTTGGGACAAGACTACGCATGACTACAACTATGCAGAAAAAGATATTCTGCTGGCCCAAATTCGCCAGCTGACCGAGTGGACTCGCTCCTCAAAAGCAAATGTGAAGATCTTGGGTGCCGACTTAAATTCTGCACCATTCGTTTGGGACCGTGCAATGGGGGGTTTCGACAGTAATCGAGCCAACGGTTTTTATGACAAGATTCGTCAGGTGTTTGACGACCCGTTCGCACATGTTAGACCGGAGTGTAAGTACACCTGCGATACGTGGGACAACGAAAATAATGCTCTGATAGCCAACGGTCTCTTTGGATCTCGCAACGGAACTCTCTATGACCCTGAGCCGAATGCTAGATATGATTACGTGCTGTTCTCTGGTGGGAATACAAAAGTCATAAAAACAGGCACAGCGATGCACGAGACCTACAATCTTACTTACAACAATAAGCAGCTCGTCGCACCACTGTCCGATCACTACGCAATTCTTAGTGAGTTGGCAGTACCCCTGCAAACATCCCTATAAGTACACGTGGGCCTTAGTTGATCTGACGCAATTGATCATTAAAAGGCTTGGTAATTAACGGTGCACTGTCAGCTGGAGTTTGAAGAACTTCAGCTGACGTCACTGTTTTAGCTTTCTTGCCAGTTCGGCGTTCCCATTCGAAGATACAGCCGTTGCGTCTCACAGGCAGGATGTAAGTGCTACATTTGCGCCCATAGCCATCGTCGGGAGTACCGCCACCCAACAAATCACCGTACACCGGCTGGTTTCGCATCTCCTGCGCATGGTTGAGCGAATTAAAACTCACACCGACTCCGGCAAATAATCCACCGTTTGATGCTTGAACGACGGCTAGACCGTATTGATCGGCTGACCTAAGAGCCACGGCAGCATCAGCTGCGATAGCCTTAGCATAAGTACCAACGCTAAATGATCCGTTTTGCTGCCAATTCGTGGCGAGATTTTGATCGGCAACGAACACGACGGTTTGCAAGCGTTCCCATCCGATTCCGGCACCTAGATCAAATCCACCGGTCTGCAGGAAGGACGGAGCGCTCCAACCTGACCCAGTTCGGCATGACATCAAGCCCTCGCCTCCACTTCCACCCAGCAAAAAAGCACCACGATCGACCTGCATGGCCACGATACATTTTGTTTTTGACATAAGATCTGGAGTCACTAGAAGTGCGCCATCACGGCCCTTAAGACGAAGGGCCGCGTTGACGGCTGATGCCGCGTCATTCACGGTCATTTCGATACGCCACTTTTGATTAGGCTCAAAATCAGGATTAGCCGACTCACGCAAGGACGCCTCGTCAGATGTCGTTTTACAGGCCGCGAAAGCCAAAGAAACACCTAATAACGAACTGGTCAAGAGACGCATGAACGACCTCCAATTGGCTGTAATATTAAATTGTCCAGTCCCAAATTATACCCCCCAGACCGTAGCGAACCAAATATTATTCTCAAAGTCACCTTGAGGTTGAAACCAATGCCAGTTAAACTCAACCCATCATCAAGCGAATACTCTTAGATAAATTTGGAGAATTTTACGCATGCTCAAGCTTACAATGACGGCGATGATTCAAATATTTCTTGTCTTAGGTTGTACATCATTGACTCAGAATGGGGACGCAAAGAATGCGCAAGCATCTCAGCCAGCCGTCGCCAGTAAACCAGGCCAAACAAGTCCGAGCAACGAGGGTCGCCGCGATTGCGTCCGCTCCATTAACGAATTCGGCAAATCCCGCCAATGCCGTTGTCCAGATTCGCTGGTTTATAACCCCATAACCGGCAATTGCGAAAAAGGCGGCCGCATGTGCACGATGTCGCTTACTGACATGTTCAATGAAAAAACGGGGCAGTGCTATACGGCCCGAAATGGCTGCGAGGCTAGCGACCTGGAGTCAGTGGGTTGGCGTAAAAAGCTCGAGACGGATACCTGCAAAGCAGAGCCAAATTAACAATTCTAGGCATAAACTTATAAATTTATTGATTTTTTTACAGAAAACTTAGGATCCTACGGGCGTGCTCCGAAGCCCTTTGAAGAGGGGGGCAAGTCTTGCTCCACATCATAGGAGGCTTCACTAGATGGGATGGCTAACGACAAACAAAGTATCATTTATTACAGTTGCGGTTTTGTGTGGTCTCCAGTTGGTAGCCTGTGGCGAAAAAAAGAAATCCAAGAAGTCAGATCCAGCGGATGCCACTACGGCAACCTACTCGGCGAGTTTAATTCTTCCTGTAAGTTCATCGACCCAGCTAACACTCGCTGACGAGAACTCTTCACGGGTCTCGATAACAACGTTTGACAAGAGTGGCAATCAAACCGATTCGTCGACGTCTCCGATATATAAAGACTCCGACGGCATCTCATACGCAGAAATCAACGTGGACCCATCCGAGATAACAGCGGTTGAGGTTCCGGGGCAGGATCTAGGCGTCCTGATTCAAGCAACCGGCAAGAAGCCCAGCTCCAGCGTCCAGCGTCCTATGACAGCCTCAGGTAAGAATGTCATTGAGGCGATTAAGGCGGTTCCCCCTGAGCGTCGACCTTACCTTGATCCAGAACTTGTCAGCACCGTTCTGCCAGCGGGAACCAAGTTTGACGCCAGTACAATGAAAGAGATGGTGATTGCATTTACGGACAAAGTTAAAGAGCTTCCCGATGACAAACGTCAAGAGCTTTTCCTTAAACGGATGGAGATAGGCGCCGACTATAAGAGCATGGTTAAAGAGAAGAGCAATCTTGACAATGCTCTTGCCGCTGAGGCTTTTGCAGCCCGAAAAGTCTTCATTGCTCAAAATCCGCAATTAGCGGATAAGCCAGTGATTCGAATCCTCGAAAAACCATCGGACGTCATTGAGGGCGACCAGAATTTAAAAGGAAAAATACCAATAACCATTCGGGAGAAGTCCAGCGGTGAGGCGCTCGCAAGACAGCTTCTTGCCAAGAAAGTCACAACGTCCGACCGATTTATTGATGCGGCTGCGCTCACGGAGATGACCGACGTCATGGTTGATATCAAAGCGCTGGTCAATAGCTTTGGCAGCTCATCGACCGGAACCGAGGCCCAAAGGGCGGACAGAATGAGCGCCGCCATTCGCTCCATAGCTACAAGCGGTGAGAAAGCCCAAGGCATCGCGGACATACGCAATCAGGTGAAAAATGTGTTAATCGACTCGCCGGACCTCGCCAATGAGTTTAATGCCAAACGCACCGAGCTAGCGGCTCAGATATGCGCTATGGTTGTCTCGGATCTTTTCCATGAAAAGAATCTGGAGTGCCGCACAGCTTTTAACTCATGTGAGGCCACGGCCCTAAAGAACGACGGCTTCAGGTCACGACTAGCCTCCGACACTTGTAGCCGGGTAGAATGTCAACCGTTTGTTAAGGGGTCCAAGGTACTGTACAACGAAGGCCTTGGCTGCAGACTCGTCTTCAATACTTGCGAGGAAAGCCGGGCCATTAAAGAGGGATGGCGAGAAAAAACAAACGAAGATGTTTGTTCCGTTCGCACTGGGGCGGATGCTTCAGTCAGCAGTCCGGTTGACACCAAGACTACAACCAGTTCGCCCGACCGCTAAGTTACCAGAAAGAGGCCTCGCTTAAGCCTAGTCAGGGAAGGCCCAGTCATCGACTGGGCTTTAACAACCCGAAATGACAAAGCTAAAACCCTTCAGACCATGTTTCGTTTTCGTGAATTCGTCCTTGAATATTAGTGACAATTCCATTAGATAGCTCCGGGGTTTTAATAAAAGAGGATGTCGGTCTCCGCATTCTATTTATTTGGCGTTTTAATGAAGCCAATGAGCCACTTGGATCGAACCAAATTATGTCAGACGTTTTGACACGAACACCTTTAAATCAACCTGACAGAAACGGCGCCGCGTTTGACGTGATCGTTGTGGGTGGCGGACACGCCGGCTGTGAGGCCGCTCTAAGCGCGGCACGTATGGGTGCCAAAACGCTTCTTGTCACACAAAACGTCGAGCGCATTGGCGCCATGAGCTGCAATCCCGCCATAGGAGGCACAGCCAAGGGTCACCTTGTCAAAGAAATTGATGCACTCGGCGGCGAGATGGGTAAGGCCATCGATGAGACGGGCATCCAATACCGGGTTCTTAATCGTAAGAAAGGTCCTGCCATCTGGTCGTCACGGGCCCAAGCGGATATGGATCTTTACCGCCGCTACATGAAACATAAACTTGAAAACACATCCGGCCTTGCCATCAAGCAAGACTGCGTCGAAGGTCTTATTGTTGAAAATGACGGTGAGCTATGCAGAGTTGTCGGCGTGGAGACAAAACTCTTCGGAAAATTCTACTCTCAATCAGTTGTAATAACTGCAGGCACTTTTTTAAATGGTTTAATTCACATCGGCGATCAACGAATCAGTGCAGGACGAGCCGGGGACGCGCCCAGTATCGGTCTTGCAGAGTTTATAAAATCGACCGGCCTTCGGGTAGGTCGACTGAAGACTGGCACCACACCAAGACTTGATGCAAGGACCATAAACTGGGACATCCTTGATAGACAAGATTCCGATGCTGACATCATCCCGTTTAGCTTTAGCAATGACCGCATCAAGCAAAAACTCATACCGTGCTACATAACCCACACAAACGCAGCGACTCATCAGGTTATTCGAGACTACATGCATATGTCACCTCTTTACAGCGGCGTCATCCAAGGCATTGGACCTCGCTACTGTCCAAGCATTGAAGATAAGGTCGTCAAATTTGCGGATCGTGATAGCCATCAAATATTTCTTGAACCTCAAGGCTATGACACGGTTGAAGTGTACCCCAATGGACTATCTACATCACTGCCCCTGGAAGCTCAGATCAAGTTTGTCAGAACCGTACGGGGACTTGAAAAGGCCGAAATCATTCGCCCCGGCTACGCCATTGAGTATGACTTTGTTGATCCGACAGAGCTTAGCGCATCACTCGAGGTCAAAAAATGTCCCGGCCTATTTCTAGCCGGTCAAATTAACGGCACCACTGGCTACGAGGAGGCCGCAGCCCAAGGACTCATGGCGGGTATCAACGCTGCACGTAAAGTCGCTGGCCAAGACCCTTTCGTTCTTGGACGCAGCGAGGCTTACATTGGCGTTTTGATCGACGATCTTATTACCAAAGGCACACAAGAACCCTACCGGATGTTTACGTCACGAGCTGAACATCGACTTTACCTAAGAGAAGATAACGCTGACTCTCGTTTAACCGACACCGGAAGAACACTGGGGCTCGTATCAGATGATGACTACAAGCTATTCTCTGAGCGGCAAAAACTGATCCGAGAGATCACCCAGTTTGTCAAAACGAAGACCTTTGGAGAGGCTGAAATGCCCCAATCACTATACGTCGGAAACGATAACTCGGGCACTAAACTTGACACCCTCTTAAGACGCCCAGACTTTGATGTGGACACTCTCATCGAGCTCGTACCAAGACTGCAAGACTATCCGCGCCACATCGTAAGACGTGTGGCCATCGAAATAAAATACGAAGGCTATATCGCCCGGGAACAGCGGGCCATAAAAGACTCCCAGTATCTCGACAAAGTTCTTATTCCACCCGATATGAACTTCAAATCAATCCCTGGCCTATCGTTTGAAGTCGGTGAAAAGCTCACGCGCTTTCGCCCCATGACCCTAGGCCAAGCCAGTCGCATCAGCGGTATCACGCCGGCTGCTTTACAGGTTTTACAGGTACATTTACGCTCGGATCGCTAGGAACGAGGCTCTATAGCCCTTTCGCCTGAGAGCAAATGAAGTTTCTTTGCTAATTTAGGATGATTGCTCTAGAGTCAAGGACATGGCTGGACCAGGAATAAAAATTATCGCCTCTAATCGCCGCGCTTATCACGATTTTACCATTGGCGAATCGTGGGAGGCCGGGATCGCTTTGACTGGCACTGAGGTCAAGAGCCTACGGGCCGGTAAATGTAATTTGACGGATGGCTGGGTCGATATCGATGCATTTGTTGCTACACTGCGAGACGTGCATATCAGTCACTATACACACGGCAACATTATGAATCACGACGAGAAAAGACCGCGCCAACTTTTGCTGAATAAAAAAGAAATCGGGAAAATCCAGAGGGCCATTGAAGCCGAAGGGATGACGTGCGTTGCAACCAAAATATACCTTAGAGGCCAGCGCGTAAAAGTCGAGATCGCCCTTGCCAAGGGTAAAAAGCTTCACGACAAACGGGCATCGACAAAAGAACGAGAAGCTAATCGCTCCATGCAAAGAGCACTTAGGCGTTAGTCCTCACTGCTGATTAATCAATACTCAATCAGTCGGGTGTCCCTATAAAACGCCGTCTTTGATTAGGTTTTCATAATCACGCAGCTCCCACCATCCCTCCACTTTTGGAGTATTGCCCAGCATGACTTCAGAATACGCGTAATACATTTGCACGGCCGCAATGCGGGGAGATAACTGCCCGCTTAGAGTGCCGAGGCCGGGTATAGCTATTGTTTTGATGTCTTCATGAGCGAGAAACGTTTTAAGAATGGACTTCTTGGCCAAGTAGGCATTGATGGTTCCCACAATTGACGATGGAAGCCTCATCGTTGGCGCAACAACTAAATATGGAATATGCTCGTGTTTCGTCTCTATGCTGAAGGATTGCCCGACCAGGATTTCACCTGAAAAATCCATGTGGATTTTTCTTTGAACGTTGTCTTCTATTTGCTTTCCAAAAAAATCTCTGATTTTCCCGTCAAGCCCGCCATCCATGTAACCAAAGCTATTTGCAGGACTAACTATCGCATCAACATTTTGATCAAATATACTTCCGCAAAAAATCTCGACCTCGGATTGACGAGCAAAGACACCCTTCCACTCCTCAACTAATTGTTGGTTGATATCGACCAGGACTATCTTTTTCTTCAAAATGGGGACACCCGACTGATTGAGTATAGATTCATCAACACAGACAACTCAGATTTTACAACGATCTTAATTCTGTGTTAAAACATCATTGCCTTCGAAGGCCTGAACTTTATAAAAGCTTAAGTTACAGAATGCCGCAGAGCAACCAAATCATCGATGAAAATACTGTATAATCAATACTCAATCAGTCGGGTGTCCCCAATTAGGTATGAAGGGCGCAACT
>CAYOEM010000041.1:0-9922 GCA_964402975.1 uncultured Polynucleobacter sp. | reverse complement strand
TCAAACCAAGTTCGGACATGACTCCTTTAAACGAATCAAGACTTAGATCGACCACACGTACAAAGAGATCCGCAGTAGCTGCGTTCTCGAGCTGATTTTGTGCATCACAATTCTTACCGGAAAAGCAGTTAAACCACTTCCCGCAACTAGTCACTCCAAATGCGGAAATTCCAAGAAAACTGACGATCAAAAGCTTACGTTTGACACTCACAAATCACCTCCCCTCGATGAAACACTCACCTCTAGAGGAGATCGGGAGGCATGGCTATAACCTTGAGATCTGATTAAAAAAGAGATGCTTTTTCGGTGCTTAGCAGTTCGAAGGACGTCTACAAATGCTGAAATGGCAGGCTTAAATAGCGATATTTATAACATCACCAAGCAGCCATACTAACGGATCCAAGCCGAACCTCCGATCTAACTGAAGGTCAAAAACGGAGGCCGAAGGTGGACAAAACACCAGAATTTCAGCCATTTCTAACATACCCTGCTGAGACGAAAAGTTGGCGGCGATTTTTTGCAAAGTTCATACTGCCACTTCTTCTGGTTTGGACGTCTTTGATAACAATATCGGATGAGCGATCTTTAAAGGATGACTTAAGACTTGAGACACTGATGTCCAACTATGCTCAAGACGCCGATAACGTACCTCAGCTCACTATTAATTTACCTTCGGGAATCCAACCATTTGATTGTCCTGGAGCATCGTGCCCCCTTAACATTACACCGCCTGAAAATAAACACGGTAACATGTGGTTACCAGCAAAGAGCTACATTGCTGAAAGAGCTACTACAGAATCTTGGCGAGCTACCCACTACACACGCATTGAAACGACTCTCCCGAAATTTGCCGCAATTAAAGGAGCAAGCGTAGCCTTTGATATCATAGGAATCGAAGGAGAAAGCTTTAGACTTTTCGTCAATGGCATTGAAAAGGCAAATGGGCCGGGTGGACATTTTCATGAATCCATTATTTTCAAATCGGACGGGGGAATTCCTGGCGAACCCCTAGTGCTAGGGCTTGAAGTGAAGGCTGGGCGAAACTTCGCTCCAGGGATCATATACATTAGCCAACCCTTTCTGAGTGCGCCAGAAATAGCACCGGTAATTCGTGCCGCCTACCGCGGTAAAGATAAAGAAGTTATCTTACCTAATGCCTACGCTCGGGCGACGATAGCCATTCTAGCAGCGCTGGGGTGTTTTTTTACACCTTTCTACATTGAAATATTATTTTTCGCGGCAAGCGTCACCACATGGAACTATCTGCGGCTATTAACAAACGATATGGCACCTTTTCCAGCGTTTTTAGACGTCGACTTTACCACGCTTTATGCAGCCCTTATATGCCTGTTCAACGCTACAACAATCACTTTCTTTACATTCTATTTTAGAACCAGGTCCAGATCGCTATCTATACTGTCTCTCAGTTTTCTACTTGCAGCAGCAGCCTGCCTGGCAGCAGGAAAATTTGGGGCATTCATCGCCATAATCCCGGCCATAGTGAATAATGAATTCGTCACGCGCTCGTTGATCTCTCTCGGTGGATTTGCACTGGCTTTCAATACATGGAAGACAACCAGACACATTGAAACCGCCCACTTTAGAAATCGTGTCGCTCTAATTTTTGCAATAATTTTTATTGTCGCGAGCTGTCTTGAGGCTGCACTTCAATTATCAATTTGGGGCAGTAGCATACTTGGGACTCCGCCGGCCGAAGATACGCGTTGGTTGATTCGCAGGCTGCTTGAAGCAAAAATATCGTCATTTGGAGTGGCTATTGCACTCGAATGGGCACTAGTTGTGCGTATGAGGCGGGCTGTTCTGCAACGATTCGGCATGATCATCGACCCGAGAGTTTTAAAGGAAATCATAGGCAGTAAAAAAATACCCTCCATTCGGGCCAAGCGAGTCGTGGCTTTATTCGCAGATTTACGTGGTTTCACTACTTTGTGCGATCAAGAATCCCCACAGGAGGTTAACCTCACTTTAAATGAGTATTTGGCAATCGTCTCTCAGGCTGTCCACAGTCATGGCGGTGTTATTGATAAATTCGTGGGTGACGAGGTCATGGCGATCTGGGGGGTCCCCCAAGAAACCGACGCTGATTCCCTCAACGCAGCTCGCTGTGCTGTCGATATTCGGCGTAGGATGCGTGATCTAAACCGTGCTCGCCAACTTTCGAATCGAAAACCACTTGCATGCGGCATAGGGATTCACTGCGGACCGGCTATCGTTGGGCCAGTTGGGACGCCAGAGCGTATCGATTTTACAGCAATCGGACCGACCATAAATGTGGCTGCGCGGCTCCAGTCGATGACTAAAGAAAAAAAATGTGACATCCTCATATCCGGCGAGCTGTATGACTTCATCAAAGAAAAGGCTCTTGCCATGGATCTCGGCGACAACCCCATCAGAGGGATGAATCGCAGCGTAAAAATTGTCCGCCTTTTAGGCGTTGCGAACAAAGAAGGAACCCTTGAGATTCACGACACAACCCTAGAAGCATCCGGATTACCCCAAACACCGGGTATAGTCACGGAGGCTCCCGATAATTTATTTAAAGCATCCTGACAAGCAACAGAGAGGATGACCGAGTCTATGCAACATATGAGTAAGAAACCCCTGAGAACCTACAGTTTTTTAATCACCATTTATTGGCTTTTGACTATCAGCTGCAAAACTTCAGGACTTGAAGGCCCAAGCGCACTGACAAATACTGCAAAGCAAAGCATAGATTTTGAACCAACGTTTTTCCCGATCCAGGGGCCGACTGAGGCCATCCCCCGCAACCGAACCATCACCAAGAACTATTTTTATGGTGCTGAGCTACTAAACAAAATTCTTTATTCACAAAAGAAGGACGCCTCATTTGATGCTAACTGGCTTCATTTTGGTATTTGGGGATCCATGCGCGCCGGCGAGTCGATTGACGGCACCGATCTTCAATTTGCAGCAACGTTAAAGGATATGGCCTTTGATTACCTAGAGGAGGGTCTTAGCTGGCTACCAGCCTCGGTTCGCAACTATTACATAGAAAATATCCGAAGAGATCGAGACTTGATCAAGACTCTTGGAAAAATTGTCCAAGAAGCCCTTGCGGGAGGCAATCAGCGCGTCGCCAATGAGATCATGGGATTGACCCACCGCTACATCAAAATGCTTGGCTGTGATGACTCCCAGAATTCGGAAAATCTCGAACGCTTCCTTTCAACTTTTGAATATCGCCACGACCGACAAGCTCCGATTAGTGAAATTTGGCAGGGTCTACTCAATGACATCCCCCTTTTGACAAAAGGCAATCCGCACACCTTCGGCCAAGACGCCTTGGCTAGGGCTTACTGGGCATACCATCAAGCAAGATACGAGAGGGACCCCGTTATCCGCTCCCAGATGATGCATTACGGAAATTTGCTGATTGCAATTCACGAGCAATTTGTCCTTCAAACCTACATTTCTGGTGCCATTGGAATTCTTGATCCCGCAAGCTCGGTCTACAGAAAGGCTGCGACGGTCTTTGCCTTGGATATCGGTGTTCCTGATCAAGACTTCAAAGGGGTGTCCCGTATTGGAGAGGGTCTTAAGCGTTATCCTCTGCGCAACGGGTTTTCTTCCGCGAACTTTTCGAAAAATCTTATGCAATTTTCATGGCCACCACTTGTAGAGCTTGCAAAAGTCACTGGTATTGATAAGTACGCAGGTCGAGGGGCCACGGACTGGAAGGACTACAAGACCAGAGTACACCTTATAGCGGGGATGATTCGTACACTCCAAACTAAGCAATTTATTGCATCCTACCCGTTTTCCGGCCCACATCCGCAGCTAGCGTTAACTTGCAAGTAAAGGCTAACATATCAACTTGGTTTCGCTACAGATTATCTATTCAGACGCCATTATGGTCGCCGTAAATAAGCCTTCTGGCTGGGATGTCCACCGTAACGAATTTAATCACGATCGACCGATTGTTTTGCAAGCCTTGCGCAACCAAATCAATAAAGAGGTGCACCCCGTTCACCGCTTAGATGGCGGAACAAGTGGCGTTTTACTCTTTGCGACAGAAAAAGAAGTCTTAAGGTTTTTAAACGAGCAGTTTCAATCCCGTGAGACCGAGAAAATCTACCACTGCATATCCCGAGGCTTCGCCAAGGACACAATCTGCAATGAGCCACTCAGGGTCCATGAAAACATCGTAGAAGCCGAGACCGGATTTCGGTGTCTCGCTCAAATCACATTGCCTTGGCCAAATGAAAAATTCCCACAAAGCCGTTACAGCTATATCGAAGCAAGACCGAAGACAGGCAGATATCATCAAATAAGACGCCACTTAAGACACTTGAGTTGGCCGATCATCGGGGACACAAAGCACGGTGATGGCACCCACAACCAACTCTGGCGAGATCACTTGAACATGACGCGTCTTTTGCTACACGCATCAGAATTGAAAATTAAGCATCCGAATGGCGAAATTTTGACCCTCAAGGCTCCTTTGCCCGAAGAGTTTGATAAAGCGCTAGCCCTCAACGAATGGATACATCTGCCTGCAAAGTCTATGGGCGGTTAAATCCACTTTTTAAATCAGCCCAACATTTATAGTAATCGCGCTGCAAAGTCGGATGCTCAAGGGCTTGCTTAGTAGGACGGTATACCCAACAGGACTCAAACATGAAGGCCAATGTGTTACCCAAATACTCAGGCTTGAGTTTAGCATTGGTGGCCGCCTCGAATGCGGCTGCTTCAGGACCATGTGCCTGCATACAATTATGGAGAGATGAACCGCCTGGGTCGAATCCACCACCCGGCTTGGCATCGTAGACACCGTGTATAAGCCCCATAAACTCACTCATGACATTGCGATGATAATAAGGCGGTCTAAATGTATCTTCGGCTACCATCCACCTCGGCGGGAAAATCACGAAATCAACGTTGGCCTGTCCTGGCGTAGTTGATGGGGATGTCAGCACAGTGAAAATACTCGGGTCCGGGTGATCAAAACTGACGGTATTGATCGTATTAAAACGCTTTAAGTCATATTTGTAGGGCGCGTAATTTCCGAACCATCCCACCACATCAAGTGGCGAATGCTCGACGGGAGCATCCCAAAACTCGCCGCAAAATTTCGTGGTCAGGACAAACGGGCCTTTTCGCTCCTCATATGAGGCCATTGGATATAGAAAATCTCTGGCAGCAGCCAAACCGTTTGCACCAATAGGACCAAGGTTCGGCAGCTCAAACTTGGCGCCATAGTTTTCGCAGATGTAGCCACTGGAAGCCTTGTCAGGAAGTCTTACTTGAAATTTCACGCCGCGGGGAATAATACAAACTTCCGTTGGCGCCACATCTAGAACACCAAATTCTGTTCTGATAATAAGCCGGCCAGCCTGCGGCACAATCAGCAGATCACCGTCAGCGTTGAAAAAAAACCGATCGGTCATGTCTTTATTTGCGCGATATAAATGAACGGCACTACCGGCCCTCGTGCTTGCGTCACCATTCATGGCGAATGTTTCCACGCCGTCAACAAAGTCCTTTGCGTCTTTTAAAGCTGGTAACGGACTCCACCTTAGCTGCATAGGACTTGCTGGTCCGTCGTGATGGGGAGCACTCTTCCATGATACGTGTTTAATTTGCTTAAATTCACCGTGCATGACACTTGGTTTGATTCGGTAGAGCCAAGAGCGGTAGTTTTCTTTTCGCGACATGGTGAACGCCGAGCCGCTAAACTGCTCTGGATAAAGTCCAAGAGGACCTTTTTGAGGAGAGTTTCGGCCCAGTGGGACGGCTCCTGCTACCGCCTCACTCGTATGCTCGTTATTAAAACCACTTAGGTATTTGATGTCACTCATGAGAAACCTTTCTTAGAGAAGCCGTTTCACTTACAGGCCATTGCACAGTCGCGTCAAAATCAGGTGGATGTTTTTTGAATCTCTCTAGCCCAATTAGCTAGAAAATCTGTCATTTCGCTAATCATGGAGTCCGGTATTTTACCACTCGCAAGTTTGCGATTACGCTCAATGTTAAAAGCTTCTCGCTTTGGGTCATAAATTGGTCGCGACTTTGTTTTTTTCAAACTGCCGATTTCGCGAACTAACGATACGCGCTCGATCAGAAGCCCAAAAATCTCATCGTCAATGGTTCTGACACGAGAACGAATGGTCTCGAGCTCGCTGTCTTTATTGTCGTTGGTCATTTCGATCTCTCTGCCGTATATGGCACAGCAACTTTTAGGACGATCGGAGAATAGAACAAGAGCTCAGCTAATTCATCGCCAAATATTTTGTGTGGTTGGACCAAAGCAGCTCACGACTCTTGATGGATTCGACTTTCTAGTGATAAATTAAATTTAAATAAAATCAGTGAGTTATATTGGATTCAAATAACGTTCATAGGTTACGGCTCATCAACCTTAAGAGTCCTGAGGGTCTTGTTGCAGGAGATCGTTTAACTTACCTATATAATTGGATAATTTTTATTAGGGTCATTTGCTGGCCTGATGGCCAGTTGCCTATTTTTTTTCAAACCCTTGTCGTTATTGGGTTTACAAATTCTCCACATTTGATACTTCTACTGGCCGGCCGGTCAATGCATAGTCAATCCTGTCTCAACACGAGCATAGGTTTTAAGACTATCAAAGGATCTGCCAGTTTGACGGCTCCTTGAGAGTCGATGGCGAGAGAGAAGGACCTGCGTGTCACAGGATGACCCAGGAGTAACAACAAAACACCCATGATGGAGGTGGCTATGAAAAACAAAGTTGCAGTTGGAGCGTTTTTGGGAATGTTTGCTACACAAGCATTCGCATTTATTGCGCCTTCCGACGCCCCAGCGGGAATCAAAGTGAAGTCTCCCGTTCATAGACCGGACACATACCGCTCTGAAGTGAGCGCGTTCAGTGATAGCTCCGATATCGTGCAGCTCGACAAACAGTCTAACTCCATTAGAACAATGGCAGGAAAGAACCTTCTTGGGCTTAAAGTTTCGGAGCTTTCCAGCAAGGCGCTTGAAGCTGCCGCTCTTGAACTCGTGAGCAAGCATAAGGATATCTTTGGAGTCGACGGCTCAGACGTGCGCGTGAACCCGACTGCTACTTTAGTCGATTCTGAAGACCAAAGTGTGTCGCTTCATGTATACCGCAATGGACTCAGAATAAAGGATGCCGGTATCACACTTCGCTTCAAGAAAGGCAGCCTGGCTTCTTTGAAGTCAGAGACTTATGCAGAAGCCGTCGTCACTCCTGCGAAAATATCAAATACAGGCGATCTGGCAGCCAGCGCTCTAAACAGCCATGGTTACATTTCACGCGGCAGCATGTGGCGCGTCCAACCGTCATCCGCAGGCTACCAACTCGTAAAAGTTGACGAGTATTTGGTTGCTGGCGCTGACGCCGCTTGGATTGTCCAAGTCGACACGACCAATGGCCAACTGTTCGAGGTTCGCTCAAAGAACGTCAATATGAGAGGCCGCGCTGTCGCAACGGCTTATCCTAGATACTTTGGTGAACGCACCCAAGACATGCCGCTGGCGTACGCCCATATGTCAAACTCGTCGGCTAAGGCAAACGAGCGCGGTGAATTTAACAGCTCCGGTGACGATGCCCCTTCTATGGAAGGCTTCAAGGGCCAATTCGTAAAAATTCATGCAGAAACAGGCAAAGATCTGGTCGCAACGGCCACTCGCGGCGGTAATTCGTGGAACCTCAAGTTCGACATCGAGACGACGCGCGATGCTTGGGACAACGATGACATGGCGCAGTCCATGGTCTACGTCCACGCTAATAAGATCATCGATACAGCAAAGAAGTACATCAAACCCAGCTGGTTCAATGAGCCAATCACTGCAAACGTGAACCATTCTGACGCATGTAACGCATACTGGGACGGCTCAACAATCAACTTCTTCTCATCAGGAGAACACAAGGGCAAAACTTGCGCTAACACCGGCCTGATCGCAGACGTGGTGTACCACGAGTGGGGCCATGGCCTTGACGAGAACACAGGCGGCATCGAGGACGGTGCATTGTCGGAAGGTTTCGGCGACGCGGTTGCCCTACTGATGACAGACGACCCTCGTGTTGGAGTGGACTTTATGCCACTTGAGCACAAGCCCGTCCGCGACATGAGCGAAGTCAAAAAGTTCCCAGACGACGTCGAAGACGAAGTTCATGCTGATGGTCTTATCGTCGGTGGTGCATGGTACGACATGTACACAGCCCTTAAGAAAAAAATGGGCAAGGACAAAGCCAACCATCTATTTGGCAAATTCCTCTTCAAGGGAATTTATCAGGCAACAAAAATGTCGGATGTCTACGACGCCACATTGGCTCTCGATGACAACGACGGAGATGTCTCCAACGGCACACCAAACTTCTGCGAAATCAACAAGGCTTTTGCAAAACATGGTCTAGCCAAAGAAGACAGCGACTGCCACTAAGTTGTAAAGAATCTGCATACAAGAAATCCCAGTCGATCGGCTGGGATTTTTTTATTAGTCGTACGTTAGATGTTCAATCAATACTCAATCAGTCGGGTGTCCCCATTTGGCCCAGACTAATGGTAACGCTGCTCATCTCACGCAAACCACTGCGTTAGTGGTTCCCTTCCCTTGCGCGGAGTATGAAGTACCGTTGGTAGGAAATACGTACCAGGCGTTGCCGTTGTGGGAGATGGTGGTTCCTGACCAGAAGTAATCATGCATATTAGCCTCAGTCATCCAGTTGGTCCGAGCTGCTGATCTAATGCTGTGCGTGTAGGCCTCCATGAGTTCTTTTTGGGTCGGTAGTCGCCAGTCAGTTTGGCCGTTGTAGTTGAGGTTTAAACAGTTGCTCCATGCGGTGTTCCAAGTGGTAGCAGTTTGAAGTTTACTCCACCAGAGACCTGTGATCTTGTCTTGCATCGTGCAACGCGCTGCATCTGTCGTACAATTGGAAGCCGCACCACCGGAAGTCGTGGTCACGTCCTTCCAGACGTTAGCGTCACCCGCAGTTGCTTCAACACCGCCGCAGTCGGTATTATTGCCCCAAGCCGTCACTATGCTAGTTGGTAGCCCTGCGACGTTATCGTTGTAATCATCAATCGTATCCCAGATATCGATAGCTGTGCCCGAGGTCACGCCACCTGTGCCAATTGCAAATGTGCCAGGGTTATCGTAGTTAAACACTGCTGACCGGACACGATTACGGCAGTTGACTTTAAGCCGTCCAGCCACGCCGTTGATAGTTGTTCCGATGCGCACATTCCAAGGATCGGGGGCTACGCCTTGATAAGTTCCAGTCGTCCCAAAAATATCCACACCACTGGCGATATTGCCGGCCGCAATATCTGTATCACCCGTGCCAGTATTGCGAGTACCATCGGAGGCAAAGTACTGAAATGTCGCCGATGATTTGATTTGCGCATTGAACGTCGCAGACGTTAGATCGGCGCCATTCGATCCAGCCAAAGGATACGTGGCATTTGGATATTGACCCGTTGTACCTGCTATTGTTACGCCTGACTTAATATTACCAGCCGAAAGATTCGTGAGATCGGCAGATTTATACGTTGCTGTTGTCACGCAGCCTGTGGCAGCATTTGCGGCACAATCCGCCAAAGTACCAGTGACGCCACCAAGAGTCGTGCTGGTGCGGATATTTCCTGAATTACTGTTAATTGTGTCATAGTCGATTGCTTTTAGAGGCTGTGTCGTTAATGCATAGGTCGGTAAGTAACACCCACTGTCGTTGGCGGAGCAAGCAGTGCCTGCAAAATATGTACCGGTGGCAACGCAATCTCGCTGGCCGTTGGATGAACAATTGGCAGGAGCTAGTGTAGCTGATCCAGCCACGCCAATAATGGTCGTGCCTGATGCGATCGTCGGAGCGGTTGGTGTGTTGCTAACTCCCGCGTAGTAGCCTGCTCCTGGGAAGGCATTCGTTAAATTCCAAGTGCCC
>CAYOEM010000040.1:0-9928 GCA_964402975.1 uncultured Polynucleobacter sp. | reverse complement strand
CCGTGCATCTCTTCGTGTAAGACCCCTGCACCGGCCGTCATCCACTGGACGTCCTGTGGACCGATGCGGCCCTTGTGCCCCACGGAATCGCGGTGCTCTACCTCTCCACTGTAAACGATGGTCACTGTTTCAAACCCGCGGTGCGGGTGGGCGCCAACGCCTCGTTTTTCTTGGGTGGCAGGAAATTTTGCTGGGCCTGCGTAGTCCAATAGTAAGAACGGCGAGATCTCTCGCCCCAAATCGTTATAACCAAACATCTGGCGAACAGGGAATCCATCCCCGACCCAGTGCTGCCCCCTTGGGCCAACAATTTTGACCACACGCTTAAACTTTTGCATGGCGCAAACTCATATTTAAGATCATGAATTTCATCACTTGAGTGACGCAGTATCCAGAACAAACCGATAGCGCACGTCACTCTTGATCACTCTTTCGTAGGCCTCATTGACCTTTTGAAAGGGTATCAACTCGATGTCTGGCATAATGTTATGTTTACCGCAAAAATCTAACATCTCCTGCGTCTCGGCAATTCCGCCAATCAACGATCCTGCCAAACTTCGTCGACCCATAATCAAGGGAAACGGATGTATCGACATGGCTTTCTCGGGCACGCCGACAAGGACCATGTGGCCATTGATCGTGAGCAAAGTTAAATAAGCACTAAGATTAATGTCAGCTGAAACAGTATTAATAATAAGATCAAACGTCCCAGCCAGCTTTGAAAACATGGCCTCGTCCGACATAACATGGAAATTTTTTGCACCCATCTTCATAGCGTCATTCTGTTTTTTTGAACTTTGACTAAGTACGCTGACCTCAGCGCCCATGGCTGCAGCGATTTTGACTCCCATGTGACCAAGACCGCCCAAGCCGACAACAGCCACTTTCATCCCAGGCCCGCATTTCCAGTGGCGAAGTGGTGAATATAGCGTGATCCCAGCACAAAGAAGCGGCGCACCGCGATCTAGCGGAATATTCTGGGGCATGCGTAGAACGTAATTTTCATCAACCACTATATGATTCGAATAGCCGCCGTAGGTTGGAGTTTTCCCATCGCGTTCGTAGGAATTATACGTACCGGTCATACCTTGTTGGCAATACTGCTGCTCGCCTTTGGCACAACTAGAACAAGTGCGGCATGAGTCCACAAAACAACCGACGCCGACCCTATCACCGACTTTGAACTTAGTGACGGAGCCGCCAACCTTGGTGACAACGCCTGCGATCTCATGTCCTGGGACCATAGGAAAAATGGAGCCGCCCCATTCGTCACGAGCCTGATGGATGTCGGAATGACAGATCCCACAAAATTTAATGTCAATTACAACATCGGAAGGTCGCGGCTCACGACGCTGAAAAGAAAATGCTTCCAATTCCGACGACGCCGACTTCGCAGCGTAACCCATGGCTGAACCCATAAAACACCTCCTTCATGTGTCCTTTAATCCTACGCCGCTGGAACTCTTTTGGCACCTAGCGACCCCCCAGACACGTCGTCTATCGTTATAGCCGATTGTTTTTATTGGTTTTTTTTTAAAAACTAAAGCTTCCACCACACCCATCCGACCCTACAGGAGACAGGGGGGCCGAGGTATGTTGAAAAAGCGATATGTTTCAGCAGGATATCAATTAATCGGTGCATTAGCGCTGTGTGTGGTCGCACCTTTTGCGATTTTAGGATGCAAGGGCGAAACAAGCTCCCAAACCAAGTCTTTGAATAATTTCGCACGAAACTCGGGAGACGTCGCCCGGAACTCATGTAGCGGGACCTATCAAATGGTCACTGGTATAAGTTCCGAATGGGACCATGTCGACTTCTCGCGAGCAGCTGAGACCGATGTACCAAAATTGAAAAGTGCCCTCAAAAAATCTCTCTCTGCCGTTCCTTCAAATCTCCAGGAACTTTTCTTTGGCTTGGGTGGTAAAATTGTTTTTAGTCCAAATCTGAACGAGCCTGCGAAATCATCGTCTGACCTGACATGTGATCGATCGGGCGAAAAAGCGAAATTCGCTGCTGAAGGCAATGGGCAAATTGAGGCCTGCTGGACAGTCGATCCGAGGACATACGATGTGGTCATTTTGATGAATCCGAAAGAAGAAAGTGTTCAACACGCGACCGTGCGCATATTTGGCTATATATTGTCACAAGTTTTGACAAAGATCGGACTGGACGATAAAGAGAAAGTCTTGATAGCCCAAAAAGATGCTGAGTTTGAAGCGCTGATCAGCGAGATTGCCACGGCGGTCGTTGCTGATATTAAGCGCCCCGGCAGCAAGTACTCGATGAAAGTCAATGACTCGCTCACCCGGTCTGAAGAGTTCAAGTACTTCGCTTTTGCCGAGTCGTTTGATTCCTTTTACTGTAACGCGACCCTTCGACAATCGATGGCGAAAAGTGACGAATTTCCGCAAACCTATGCTCTCTTTGTGCGGATGGACCGCGAACTTCGTAAAGTTCAAGTTTCAGGAAACTCCACAAATGATGGCAACGATGCTAGCTTTAGCCTCGGAGGAGATGGTGAACAGATAGGAGACGATGGAGCATTCAATCTAGGATTTCTCTCCGGAATTGGTGGACTGTTCCGAAACATGGGCGGCCTAGCCAAGAATCTTGGCGGTGGACTCCTCAGGGGAGTGGGTACTGCTGGTCGCGGTGTGGTTGGTTTGGCTCGAGGAGCATTCCAGGGCGGGCGAGCGCTTTTGGGGGGTGCTGCCGGTGGCATTGGGCAGCTTTTGAATGGCGCTGGTGGCGGAATCATCGGTCAAGCTATGCCCCTTCTTCAGAAGTTTTTGCCGATGCTTGGCGGCCTGGGAAAATAGTTGCCTCGCGCGTATCAAGTCCATCATAGCCAACATAACTCCGGGTCCCAAGATGGGCCCGTTGCGACTTATTGCCACCGTCTGGACACAAAACCCGGTACGCAGCTATAATGAAAGTATCGAACTGAGGGCCATGATTTATGATCCGAATCTTTTTGATATCTCTCGCATTAATGATCTCAAAAACGGCCATTGCAGGGCAGAAGCTTGTTTGCACGGCCTATATATATCAGGATATTCCCTTCGTCACGATCTCGATGACCGTCGATGAATCCGGTCAGGTCGATAGACTGGCCGAAATTGATCATTACGGAACGTCACGCCAAACGGCTGTAGAAGAAAATCAAACTGACCCAGAGCAGCTGTATAACTTAACAATCGAAGCTGACAATCCCGGCAACGAATTATTTCTTGAAATATATCGAACGGAAGAATTTGAATCAGCTTCATCTTACAAAGCTAAGCTGATCAATCCTAGCGCTCCATCAGTCAAAGAGATGGCTGGAACCTGTCACAAAAGCTAGTCCCAAACCAAGAAGACGTGATGGCATAGCCGTTTTTTCGTCAAACTTTTGACGCTCACAGACCTTATTGTCCTCTCGGAAGTACCCCCCCCTAGTTGAACCTGGGTTCAATCAATGGGAAAATATAGGTGGACTTCGTGAAAAGGGAGCGCCATTTTTAATGGATGAACTCAAAGCAAAGTATAAGGCCTTATCTCTCAGCAAAAGACTTGCTCTTTGTTTCGCCTTAGGTCTACTTCCGGCCGCATACATGTATTATGACCAAGCTGGAGGGCTGGAGGAAGAATTAGCTGCTGCCGACACCGCCGAGAAAACTGCTGCGCAGAAACTACAAGCGGCAGACCAACAACTCAAAAACCTCGAAAAGACAGAAGGCGAACTCGCCTTCACAACCGAGCAACTCAAGAAAGCCGAGACTCGACTCCCTGACAACGTTGCTATCGATGAAATCCTAAGAAACATCGCCAAGTCGGCCAAGGACTCTGGTGTAACCATTGCTGAATTCACTCCGCTATCAGAAATCACGAAGGGTGACGAATACAAGTATACCGAGATTCCACTAAAAATGACCGTTGAAGCCCACGAATACTCCCAGATCTGCTCGTGGCTAGATACTATCGCGGGACTAAAGTCTAAACTTTACTTGAAATCTTGGATTTTGAAGCGACAGGCGGGGTTAGGTCAAACGGGCAATCAGGACTCGGGAGGTCGCACTGATGCTACAAATGAAGTTGAACGAGCTTTGGAAGAAGCGATGCGGCCAAGGCGTGACCTTGTGCTCAAACTGACGGCTGACTTCTCGGTGCATCGCCTGGCGATGTCTGGATCGCCTGGAGCTCCAGCGACACCACAGCCAAGCCATCAAATTCCTCAATAAATTTTCATTTTTATTTGCGCATGATACTAGTTCGCGGGAGAACAGGCTGACCAGTCCGAATAGCTTGAGTGCTGTTTAGCCCAATAATCTTTATTCACAACACAAGATCTCGTCTGAATCCCAAATGATCGATTGGGAAGATCGCAGTTTCTGGTCTCAGGTGGATTATTCGGATTACATAAGAGCTCATTAAAACAGTAAGCCCGATCAGCCCGACAATCAAGGCTATTAGCTTCCGGATGCTTTTCGACCTCCACTAAAAGATCGGCGAAATAGCAAGCATAGGACATATTGGCCATACCAACCCGACCAATTCCATTACCATTTAAAGTTGCCTGACAGCGAAGAACCGACCCTTGGCTAAGTTCACCTGCAGAATTCACTGAGCAAACTCTAACCGAAATGGCTGTAGGTATCTGATAGTTGTGCGGAATATTAATCCAGTCTGTGTTCGTACGACTTCCTTGGGTGGCCACAGGTATCACGGTCCCAGCGTTACAATCGGCGGGCGGAACGTTTTGCTCCTGGTAGGACACTTGATAACGCTTATCGGAGCCGTTACCGGGTGCCCAGCTAAATTTTATCTTCCATTGTAACTGTAAGTGATTGCCGGTTGTAAAACCGTTTGCTTCCGCAATCAGGTCGATGGGGTCATTTTGCGATGGAGGTAACTTTAGATCCTGTCCGGGTTTCGGGGTGCTGCCATCGATAGCACCTGAGTTTTTCTTCGGATTCTTAATCGACTGACGAACGCCAACGTCGCCAGAAAACTCCTTGCTGGAGCAACTAGCGAATAGAAAAACTGTCGCAACGCAAAACCTGACAAGCCGTCTCATCTTCACCCCGTGACTATTGCTTATCGGATTAAATTAAAAATTCTTTAATAAATTCAGCAGGTAAATGGATTTCAGATGGTTACAGGTTCGTTATATGCCATAGGAAAAGCCCTACCAACACAAATTGTGACGGTAGGGCTTTAGCAGTTAGAAGACCCACTCAGTAACACCGAGTAATTAGAGCTTCACATCCTCGGAATCACACGGATCTAAGGCAAAACCGTCGACCTCACCGCCAGATGAATCCTTAAGACTGCCGTCCTCTCCATCTGCTGATTTACCAAGCGTGTAGGTTTTGAGGGTTGCACCTGTGCTGTCTGTGACGACGACTTGAGCCGTTCCATCAGAGATTGAGCAGGAGTTATCAGCATAACTTAACTTTAGATTCGTATAAGTCGTCGTAATCGTCGCATCAGAGTCTTTCTTAGCGACAACCTGTCCGCTGACAAAGGTTTTATTGACGACGGCATTAGTCGTATTATTTCGCTCAACCTTGACGACCAAAGGAGCATTCTCAGACGTATTGATCGATAGAGTTGAGGATACCGACTGCCCATCCTTATTCGTCATCGTCATTGATTGAACAACATCCTTAATAACGACGGACTTATTACGGGAATACGTTGTACCATCACCGGCAGAATCATTAGAGCTCCACGTTACCGTTCGTTTACCGGAAGAATTAAAACTACGCGTGGAGGTTCTTGTGACTCTAGGACCTGTATAAGTCATGGTGTCGCTGCGATTTCGCTCAAACGAAACCTCAAGTTTGACACCTGACGGATTTTTAAAGTCAACCGCAGCTCCTTTGTCAGTCCTGCACGTCACGGCCGTACCGTCTGTTTTAGACCACGTGCGAGTGGAGCTTCCCGTCCCAGTCCTCGCAGCGGTAACGGTCACACGTCCGCCGCCTGATGATTTAGTCCGACTACGATTAATGGTCGAGCTGACAGATACGACCGCCGAATTGCCACTCGTAGCGCAGGACTTTGTCACGGAGGAGCCATCTGTATCCCCATCCGCTAAGGCAAACTGTAAACTCGACCCTGAACCACTTTGGTCTGCTGCTGCGGCGACGGCATCGCCATGGGCAGCATTAACCACGCTACTCGTTAGCTGTGGATCGGCCACGAGCGCCGCTGCGTTAATCGGAGGAGCGCCGTTTTCCTTCTTGTCATCACCTTTGCTGCCACAGGAGTGAATCAAGACACCAAGTGCAGCCACGCCTAGAATTTTGGTACCACACTCAAACAAGAACCGCTTATCATCCAAGGCCCGGTTAGCACGCTCCATCAGCTTCATACAGTCCCCCTAAAGGTTTAAACATGAAAGACACCCTCAAAGACCTCTCAAATCAGAAGGTCTAGACAGCTTATCGGAAATAAAATTGAATATCCATCATCCGCTTATTATGCCTATAATATCAACATTTTATTAATCATAATTAAATTTAAAATCAAATATTTTTGAATATTCTTAAAAATTCTAAAGTCTTGCTTAAGCAGTACCGATCAGCCTTAAAAGGTGGAGGCATCATGGTATTGCCATTGTCAAAACTGCGCGACGTCGCGAAACGCCACTTGATAACTGAATACGACGACTACAGAAGCTATCTCGATGCAGTGTATCACAGCGCCAAGGAATCGACCTCGACATTTTCATACGCCCACTTCTCTGTGAGCCTCGGGCTGTCTTCAACAAATGCTCATGCAATCATCGCAGGACACCGTAATTTAAGTGTTAAAACAGGCCAGCGCATCGCCGAATCTCTGGGCTTGTCAGAAAGTCATAAAAAGTACTTACTTGCTCTCATAAAAAATGCACATGCAAAGACGAGTGCAGATGGCGACGCCGCTTTCAAAGAAAAGCTCGATCTCGCGAAAACAAGTCTACCAACTAAATTAGATGAAAGCCGATTACGCTTTTTTGAGGCCTGGCACAATGCTGCCATTATTGAGTTGCTTCGATTAGACGAAGCCAAGGACTCCGCGTCTTGGATTGCTGAAAATATTAGGCCCAATCTCTCTATTCCAAAAGTAAAACAGAGCCTTCGACTTCTCACCGAGCTTGGCTACGTTGCTTTTGACAAAAAAAGAGGCCGTCTATACCCAACAGAAGTTTCTATCACTACGGGTGACCATGTCGAACGCCTTGCAGTTTTAAGCTTTCACCGCCAAATGATCGATCTAGCAAAGTCGGCTATGGATCAAATCCCCGCCGAGGAACGACAGATTGGCGCTGTGACCCTAGCGGTATCCCAAAATCTGAGAGAGCAATTTACGAGAGAGTTTATTGAACTACGTAAGAGGTTCTTAAAACTCGCGGAATCCGAGTCAAACCCGGATGAAATCATTCAGATTAATCTTCAGCTTTTTCCACTCAGCAGGAGACAAAAAAAATGAAGTCGCCACACGCAAAACAAGGCATCCACATATCCATTAGACATGGATTGTCGACACTCATACTTGTCGCGTTAATCGGCTGCGGCGTAGAAGTAGGAAATCCCTCTTCAAAAAAACCTAAAGTCGCCCCCCCCACCGTCAACGCAACTGATGTCGTCACCGACTCCCAACTAACCACTAACATTGTCAACGCATCTCACGGCGACGCGGTTGCGGCAAGTATTGATCAAGGATCATCCGGCACTAGTCTAAACCTCACTGCCACTGATACGAACGACGATAAAACGTCTGCAACCAAAACCTGTAACATCTCACCAGATAGCAAATCAGCCATCGTATCGGTAAGCGCAAATATTAACCGCACGAGAACCAAATCATCTGCCGGCGGCCGAGTCACGGTAAAAGCTACTCGCACCGGATCTGGCAGCTCCACAAGAACTTGGTCCCGAGTAGACGGAACACCGGTAGCCTGCAGAGGGGACAAAACGGGGGCCTTTATCGATTTTAAAAATCCAGCTGGACTTCGCTTAGATGTGTCATTTGAGCGAAATCGAAGTGATGAAGTTACATTTACAGGCCCCCGCCTCACCAGAACATCCACGAGAACCGTCAGTTCGGCGGGCACGAGAATTATTACATGGACGTCTAATGACACGTCCGGCGGCGGCACATCCAGCTACGCCAGACAAAAATCCGTCGTCATTCGAAATACCACTCATAACCTAACAATGACCGATAAGAACGGAAACACCGTGGCAACAAACCTTACAATAAATACACCTGAGGCCGCTCCTATGCTCGTCCGGGTCGAACGGGATACAGTAACAAACAAAGTACTCAGCAAAACTTTCATCGACGGCCAGATCGTGGTTAAAAAAGACAGTGATGCCACGATGACGACTACGTACAGCAATTTAAAATTAAACTTCGCTGATGACTCGTGCTCAATCACGGACGGATCCGCTCAAATCGTTATATCAGACAGCGCAGGCACGACGCTAAAATCTCTGACTCTCAAGAAAAATTCAGACGGTGACAGCACCCTAGTCGATGACTCAGGCAATGAAGTGGATGGGTTTGTCTTGGATCCTTGCGATTCCGAGGATTCAAAGACTTAACTATGTTCTGAAAGAAATCTAGTTTTCACTCGGACAAGGAGTCCCGAGGAGCGGCGCTGAGACAGTGCTGGTAGCACGGCGAGGCGATGCCCCGTAGGGCGACGCGGCACGAGATGCTTCGCTACGCTCAGCATGACGATTGGGGCTCAGCATGACGGGTTGATGTGGAAACCACGCCGTCGATTTTGGTTTGACACAAGGAGCGAGGAAGGCCTCCGCCCGGAGTTTACGTTCTCGTAAATGAGGACGGCAGCCGACGAGCGACGCCGTATCAACCCAAAATAGACAAGTGGAAACCACGCCGTTTAGTTTTGGCTCAGACAAGGAACCCGAGGAGCGGCGCTGAGACAGTGCTGGTAGCACGGCGAGGCGATGCCACGCAGGGCGACGCAGTATGAGGCAAAAATAAACAAGTGGCGGGCGCAATGCGCTACTATTCGAACTAGGGACAGTCACCCGGGAGTATCCAGTGATGTAGGTTAGATTGCAAAAATGAACCAAGATTCAGGCCACGGCGTTGATGTCGAAATCTGAGAACAGAATCACCGCAGGGTGAACCTTTAGAGCCTTTGCGAGAGTGATGGCTCGTTCTCGTCCGATTTTGCGCACGCCGCTTTCAAGAGCGGAAAGATTTGATTGGGAAATGCCGGTTAGTTCAGCAAGCTGATTTTGACTTAAACCTTGCAGCTCTCTTAATGTCTTAAGCATTTCATGGGGAGGCACAGGCCTTTTGGTCTTGGCCCGAACGAATTCTGATTTTTTAATTTTCTTTTCCATTTTTCGCCTCAGTATTTGTGTGGGTTTACATCGATGACGTAAACCTCCAACTCTTGATTCTTAACGCAGTAAATAACGCGCCATTTGATGCCAAGCCTTGATGATCGGAAACCAGCCCATTCACCCTTTAGAGCCTCATCATGAAACCCTTTGACCAATCTCAATCCACTAGGGCCACTTACTTCGACAATCCGCTTCCAAGCTTCGTACCTGACTAGGACCTCCTCTGGGCAGCGATCCAGTGTCTTAGTCACCGTCTTTTTCTCATAAATCGTCCACATATGCAATAGAATATGTCTGCCATAGGCGCCCCGTCAACCTAAAATGGCGATCCGAACTTCCTAAATTCAAGATGTCTGAGGTGCGTGAATCTGGATATTTTACGCAATACAAAAGCAGGAACAAAAAATAATCTCGTGGTAGTATCTATCCGCGGTAGAAATACCGAGGATTGCACAATCCCTATCCATATGACGGAGGCCAGCAATGAAATACGGTGTGATCGGTGCAACAGGAGCTACGGGTTTAGAGTTACTCAAACAACTTCCTCCGGCAGACACCCATGTTTTTGTCA
>CAYOEM010000039.1:0-12591 GCA_964402975.1 uncultured Polynucleobacter sp. | reverse complement strand
TTGGATATAGCTCCTATGTCAGGATCCTTCGTGCCACCAACACGAACGGCAGTTCTGTACAAATCGGGAGGATCAACGCAAAAATTTGTGATGCCCACAATCTGTTTTTTCAGACCGAGGTCACACAAGGTTTTAGTGATACTAGGTACTAGACTGACAATTCTCATGACAACTATGATCGCTGACCAATTTTCAAAGTGAGGCCAAGAGCGTGATAGGCTATTGCAAATAGTGCGCACGATAAACAGATGCCAATCAAAAGACCATTTAGCTCCGTTGACAGTGTTGGGCCCAGAGCGCCTCTGATCAATAACAGTGGCCCCATCGCCATGGATCCCAGGGCGACACCAGCGGTCTTAAGGCGATTTTCAAACTTCGATGCTCGCGTGTACGGCATAGTCAACCCTAGGAGAACATGGATGACTCCAAAGAGACTGACGTGTCCATGACTTGCCGTTTGCAGCAGCGACTGCCATTGCGGCACGCCAGGTCCATTTATGAATGATTCTGTCGAACTAAGGGCGACAAAAACTCCGCCGCAAGCCGCTACAAAAATCAAAACAAAACCCCATGCCATATTTACAAGCGCTATCCTACTCATAAAATCTCCACACACCGCGATTTAGATAGTAAATCCCAATTTTCGAAGCCCTTCGCGGTAAGCCTCTCGCTTCCAGTCGATAATTCCTGGAACGATAGTCATCACGTCGCGCCAAGCAAAATTCGAAAACTCTCCATCCGCTTTCTGTTTATCCGGGCCAAATCCTGACTCAAAACGAGCTTTGAACCATACCTGGCTCTGTCCCGTCCATTTTTTTGCAATGGGCTTGTTTAAGTCATCGGGGAATCGATACTTTACGAGACCGGATGCTTCCTTGATTATATGAAAACGGTCACAACCTAGTTCCTCGCGCATCTCTCTATAGACCGCATTTAAAGCACTTTCGCCCGGCTCAATGCCACCTTGAGGCAGCTGCCAAGCGCCAGGAGAATCAGATCGCTCCCCCAGCAAAACCTGCTCTAATTCGTTTGTGAATACCACAACCACACTCGGTCTATATTCTAAAACCACTGACTTGCCCCCTGTCAAAGTTTTGACACCCCAGGGCCATGGTACACTAGAAGAGGCCGGCGAATAAAGCACTAGACGTCGCGTCTACAGTTAATTATTAGCCGAATTGTGTCGATAACTCTCGCAACCAAGGCAGGAGAGTCCCATGAGCAAGCGCTTCAAAAATATTCTGTTTTTTCCGCTTTTAATCTTGATTTTATCTATATCAAGTCAAAGCTTCGCTGCTGTAAAAGTCTCTTTATCCGGGAGTCGATCAGAGTCCAACGCTGGATACCAAAAGATTCAGTCGGGCGCGGCATCGGCTGGTCTTTCAATGGATCTTGGCGAATACTTCATGGTGGGCTATACCCATCGTCAGGAACTTTCCTCCACGGTCGGATACCAGCAATTAGAAGGCACCAGCACGTTTGTCTATTCTAATACGCTCAGTCACGTAACAACAAATGCGGTCGATCTCACACTAATCCTATACGGTGGCGACATCGTAACTCCATTCGTATTTGCTGGTTTGGCGGTGAAACACTACATGATCGACACCAGACAGGATGGCCAGGAACCGCAACGTGTATCGATGCCTCACTACGGGCCGCAAGGTGGTGCGGGTCTATCCATCAGACTCAATCAGAAGTTTTCGTTTAAATTAACATACACGCTTACCGATGGCATCAAGCAGCTTCCAGGACAAAGCCCAGAGCAGACGGTAGATACTTACACCCAGATGGGCATCACATATGCCCTTTAGATTTGATAGATGGACAAGGCCATTATCATGAAAGAAAAACATCTCATTCTGCTTGCTTTGGTCGCATTAGTGGTGATCGGATTCGCTGCGTGGAATTTCTGGAGCCAAAGAAACGAAGAGAAAGCGCGGATGCGCAGAACAGCCACTGGACCCAATGGACAACGATCAGCTGATCAGAAGCCACTGACCAAGCAGGAAATCCGCATTAAAAAGCAGGCCGCTAGACTCGCCGCAAAAGGCAGAGTGCTGCAGGCCGCACAGATGCTGGAGCAGGCTGGTTTATACCGTGACTCCATTGATTATCTGGAGAACGCCCGGCTTTTTGATGAAGCTGCTCGAGTGCTTATAAGGCTACAAAGACCCGGTCGCGCAGGGGTGCTATATAGCAGAAATGGACTATTTGCCCCCGCGGCTCAATGCTTTCTTCAGGCGGGTGACGCGTTTAACGCAGCTAAATGTTTTCGCGAGATTGGAAAACATCACGAAGCTGCAGAGCTCTTCGTCAAGGCCGCTCATTTCGGAGAGGCTGCAGAATCTCTCGAAAAATCTGGGCTGCTAATCGAAGCTGCCCGAAACTGGTTAAAGGTACAAAAGTTGCCGAATGCGATTCAATGCTGGAACACGATTGGGCGAGATCCAGCACAACTGAGCGTCTTTAAGCCGGGCCATGACGAAATGGAAGTCATGTTTCAAGCATTAAAAGCTGACCCCGCGCTCTCGGGTATACTGAAAATCTTGGCTAAATCTGGCGAAGCCGCAAATTATATTTTAACCCTCCTATCTGACAATAGCTTTCAGACGGCAAAAGAGATCTTTAGCCAAACTCCTCAACATATTGCAGGAAGCCTTCTTGGCACAATCAACGTTCAGTCACCCGCAGCTAGTCTTCTGGTCAACCTATACCAAGACAGTGGACAATATCGCAATGCAGCCATCTTACTCGAGCAAATGGAAAGATTTGAGGAAGCCGCCGATTGTTTTGCAAAATCAGGAGATTCTGATCGCGCAAAGTACTGCACATCCCGAGCAAATAAGAAAAGTGGAAAGCCAGTCTCTAACGTGAGCGCCTCAGACGATGCAGCGCAAGCCGCGCCTAGTCCGATTCCAAAAGCAAGCTTCTTCATCGATGCTTCTGCTCTCAACACCCCTGTAGCACCTGCAGCACCGACATCACCTGCGCCTGTATCCATTGCCGAGCCTGTTGCACCTAGTAACGTTTTAAACCTGAGGCCTGAACCCGCAAGTCAGCCGCGTTCAAAATTACCTCTTACCAATGACGAGACGACTCTGCTTTATAGAACATGGTTGTTTCAACAAATAAATGAGTCCGACGTCGACTCATTAGTAGCCAGATTTTCCGCAGTAGAATACTTAGCCGGCCACCGCATTCAAAGTGGCTCTCAAAGCTCATTTCTTGTCATGGTCATAGAAGGCGATTTTAACTCGACTCAGTACGACTCATCACTTGACGGCTGGCTATCGCCTGAATCGGGCCTAGGGGACCAGTCGCCAGTTGAGTGGGTCGTAACATCAGAGAAAGCGCGAGCGGTTGTCATCGGATCAGCTGACTTCAGCGCCATTTTGGCCAAAGACTCAGATTTAACCCGACAGGTGTACATAAACTTGACGCAAAAGCTTTTCTCCGGAATCCGCAAGCCACTGTATTCAAAGGCTATTTAGCTAGACCCCATTTGGCACACAATCTGCAGCTACCCTGGCAAGAGTTTTAATTGCTGTTGCATGGGAGTTGAACAAAATGGCTGGTACTGCTGCAAATCTAGTATGTCTGCGTCATCCAAAATACGATGGGCTTGATTCCCCCGATTTGAATTGCAAGGTATGCTGTTCCAAATTTGTGGACCGCATCCGTGCAGATCAGCGTAAGCTATTTGATGTGAATGGACCGAGCCTCGGTAAGACTCAAAAGGAGTTTAAGCCTCTACAGGTTACCAAAATTGAACGCGCGGAGCCGAAGCGCCAAATAAATTTTGATGGTAGCTGGATATAAAGGTTCTGTTATCAATACTCAAAGCTCTCCGCGTGGGGAGCTTTTTTTTGACCCCTGATAAAGATCAAACACGAGTAAACGAACAGGAATACTGCCGTTGAGTAGTTTGATTTTTTTTGTAGGTTTCAATCCGATGAATTTCCAGGGCGACTCCTCTGCAGCTAAAATGGCCGCCCGCCAGCCTGGGTAGTCACGCTTTAGTTTGTCACCAATAGCTCGAAAAAAGCTCTCATCGTCTCCGGTGAATTCCCCTTTGATGCGCTCACCGTAGGGTAGATTAGTGATAAGAAGCCCATTTTTTACGGGAGGCTTGGCGTCAAAGAAGTCTGATTTCGAGAAAGTCATGTACTTTTCAACTCGTGCTCGTAAAGCATTCTCACGAGCCGCTTCGAGATAATTGGCACTTATATCGCTTGCAAAGATCGGGGCAGGAGTCTGCTCCCTCTTATCGTCACGACATTGATCCTGAATATCTCTCCACTTCTTTGAATTAAAAAAGGTAAGTCTTTCAAAGCCGAACTCGCCCTTCTTGCGATGAATGAGGGCAGCCTTACCTAAGGCCATCGACGCAGCCTCGATCGCAATGGTACCACTTCCGCACATCGGATCATAAAGAGGGACCGAACCATCATAGCCGACCTTCATCAGCAAGGACGCAGCCATGGTTTCCTTTATGGGAGCTGGGTGACGATCAGAGCGATAGCCCCTCTTATGCATGGATTTTCCAGACGTATCCACGCTCAAAATGCAGCGGCCCGCTCGAACAAATGCTACAAGCTCTACGTCGGGACTCTCCAGGTCAACCTTAGGTCTAATACCGGCTTTCTCTTCAAACCATGACTGAAGTGCCTCACGCACCCGCTTGGAAATGGTGTTGGACGTCATGACCCCGGGACCACGCTCACCCGGCACTCCTTCGATAACAAACGTCTTTTTTGGGTCAAATATCCCTGACCATTGGACGCGCCTTGCCTGGTCGTACAACATTCTTTCATCTTTGGCCGCAAAGTCTTTAATAACCCGAAGCAGCCGCGACGCGGTACGAAGCTTCAAATGAGCTGAGTAAAACGTGTTTTCATCACACTCGAAATGCACGGCTTTAAACTTTTGATCTATCGACTGGGCGCCAAGACTATGAAGCTCCGCGGCCAGGACGTCTTTGGTTTCTTCCGGGCAAATTGCAATCATCTTAATGAGTGACATGGGAGGAACGACCCTTCAGGGAAGGCAAATATTTTATGAGCTAAAAACCCCGCCGCTCTAGCGGAGGGGTTCTACTCAAGAGTTAATCAAGCATCTCAGCGTCTTCATCAACAACTCCACGACCTGACTTCTCAAGTTTTTCGAGCTGCTCCTTGTACTTGACGCTATGTCGGCACCAGGGGCGAAGTTCGAGTCTGCGTTTGGGAATCGGCTCTCCCGTTCCCTCACAATAACCGAAGTCCCCTGTTTGAATCTTGTTAATGGCGTGATCGATCTCGTTAAGTAGCTTACGATCACGATCCAGTAGTCTAAACGTCAAATTCTGATCGACTGTGGCTGTCGCCAAGTCCACTTCATCATACATCTCATCTTTATCAAGAGCGATGTTACCTGCCTCCACAGCTGCTTTAGCTTTTTCCAAAAGCGCAGCTCGCTCCTTTTTGAGCGCGCCGAGAAAGGTGCGAAGCTCTTCCTCGCTGAAAAGATCACTCTGGTGAATTTCACGTTTCTCAGACGATTCCGACGGCTCAGAAGCCGAAGGCTTGTCCTTAAGCTTCAAAACTTCACTCGGAATGGGCAACGGCTTGACCGGCTTTGCCATTGGAGTCAGCTTAGGGCTCTGGACGGGACTAGCGGCTGCGCCGGCCTTAGAAGCCCCAACGAGTGGAGCGGCTACTTTAGCTTTTGCCTGAATCGTCGGCTGTTTGGCGGGCGGCGGTGTGGTTTTTTTAGGTGGTATTGCAGCAACTTTTTTAGGTGCTACTGGTGCTTTTTTTGCGGCGACCACTTTCTTGGCAGGAGCTGGCTTTTTTGTTGCCGCCTTCTTAGCGATGGGAGCCTTCTTGGCTGCAGGCGCTTTTTTCGCTGCCGGCTTCGCTTTTGGGGCCGGCTTTTTTGGTTTAGGCTTCGCCATTTTACCTTCCTTGTCGATCTCGATTTCAGCAATTAATCAAACAATTTACACACGAAAAACTAATGAAACACTATATCCATCCGCACTCACTAAGGCAAGCAAACACCCGCACAACTCTCAGAGGCTTTGCTCATCCTCAAAAAGCGGTTTTTGCTGCACAGGCGTCAGCATGCTTTTGAGTTCATTAAGAATATTAAGAGCTTGCAGAGGCGTGGTCTTATGAATGCGCAGCGTCTCCAAACGGGTCAGAATCTTACCAAGAGCTAGGCCCTCGGCTTTGGAGCGGCCGATTTCATCTGCTGCCTCATCGGCCGGCAGCTTGAAAAGACCCCGCTGAACCTTGCTCAGGTTTTCTTGCGTTGAAAGGCCGAGCCCCTGGGCTTTACTTGCCCCCGCTCGTAGGTCTGATGAAGTGGACGGGTGTTGCTGCTGGTGAACATCAGCAGAGAGATCTTTACCCGTGTTTTCAAAACGGCCCAAGAATCTGGTCGCGAGCTCAAGGACGTGTGCTGGCACCCCCGCCAATCGCGCGACCTCTAAGCCAAAAGAGCTGGCTGATGCACCAGCAATCAGACGATGAGTGAACACAATACCGTCACCATTTTCAACGACCTCAGTTTGTGCCGTGACCACGTTTGATCTTTGCACCATCATAGGCACCAGTTCATGATAGTGGGTGGCAAACATTGTAAAGCACTTCACACGCTCAGCTAAATCCTCAAGAATGCTGGCCGCTATAGCCAGACCATCTGTCGTGGACGTTCCTCGTCCAACCTCGTCCAAAATAACAAGGCTTTTACTTGTAGCCTTACGCAAAATCTCAGCTGCTTCGCTCATTTCAACCATGAATGTCGACTGCCCACGACTCAAGTCATCACTGGCTCCGACTCTCGTGAAGATGCCATCAAAAATCGGCATCTCGGCCTCAAAAGCTGGAACAAAACCACCGGCCTGACACAAAATCGCTGCGATAGCTGTCTGCCTCATGACGGTCGATTTACCGGCCATATTTGGCCCAGTAATCAGCATCTGGCTTTTCTTGTCGTTGATCAAAACGTCATTAGCTACAAACTCATGTCGACCTACAAATTTTTCGACCACAGGGTGACGGCATGCCTTCAAAATTAAACGCCTTGGGCTAACACTCAATGATGGCCGCACGTAATTTTCTTTAACTGCTAGCCAGGCAAAACCCTGCAACATATCAAGTTGTCCGAGCGCCTTGGCTACCATCATGAGTCCATCTCGGTGAGGGGCAAGCTTTCTTAGAAGCTCCTGAAATAAAACCAACTCACGTTGTACCGCCTGCTCACTCGCAGAGGACAGATCATCGTCAAGCTCCTTAAGCTCAACTGTGGTGTAGCGCTCACCATTTGTCATGGTCTGGCGTCGGATGAACTCGGCGGGAACTTTGGCGACATTTGTCTTCGTAACTTCAATGAGTAAACCAAAAGACTTGTGCGACTTTATTTTAAGACTTGAGATTCCGGTCTTTTCTTTCAAGAGATTCTCGTAAGCCGAAACTTTCTCATGCCCCTGCCTAGCCAGAGCGTTTTTCTCGTCTAGAAATCGATCAAAACCTTGACGAAAAACGCCATGCCCAAGACCAAGCCCTTCCGGCGTCTCAACGAGCACATCTCCTAGCATGCCAAGAACGTCCGGAGAACTGACGAGGCCTCGGCTTATATCTTTCAATGCAGAATCTTTCTCGGATATGGTCTCGATGACTGGAGATAAGCTGTTTGCCTTCGCAAGGGCAGCCCGCACCAAAGCCAACTCGTGAGGACTGGCTGATCCAGCCAATATCCGCGTCGATAAACGCGCCAGATCTGGCGTATTTCTGAGCTCGGCTCGGATTTTATCGAGACAAGCCTCCCCCGACTTCACTAACCCCTCAACAGCGGCATGACGCGCCGTGATCGCGTCTTTTTTAATGAGTGGATTTACAAGCGAATATCTAAGCACACGCGCACCCATGGGTGAAAGCGTGCGATCAATAACTCTGGTAAGACTGCCATCTGATGAGCGGCGACGAGACGTCTCAAAAATCTCAAGGTCACGAATTACCGTCTCTGACAAAGATACGCAGTCTGGCTCCTCGATTCTATCCAAGCTGATGAATTGCTTGGTGGAGGTTTGAAGCTCTTGCAATCTCGCAATCACCCCAGCTACAAGCTCGGCGCCTCCAATCACTTGGCCGCAATTTTGTTTTTCGATCAGAGATGAACCAAAGACCTCTTTGAGGATCTCCGCTTGAGCCGCTTGATCTTTCAGCGGGGCCTCGGGGAGATGATCGATGCAAATTGTATTTTCTCGAGTCCAGGTCTGCAAAATCCTCTCGACCGCTGGGGCCGAGAATCGCCGGATGAGCAACTCAGATGGTCTAAATACGCGGACGTAACTTAAAAGCTGGCCTCGAGCAATATTGCCAAGCCTGAATTCGCCGGTCGACACGTCAACAACCGCCAATACTTCGGACGCGGCACCTGGCACGTCCATCCAAGCCATGAGGTAGTTCGGTTGATCATGCTCAAGACCCTCTAGCTCATCGATGCTGCCAGGCGTGTAGATCCGAGTCACGCCTCGTTTAACAAGCCCTTTGGCTGCAGAAGCATCTTCCAGTTGCTCACAAATCGCCACTTTATAACCAAGTTTGACCAGCTTCAGCCAATAACCCTTGGCACTGTGATGCGGCACACCACAAAATGGTATCTTGGTTTGATCACCCTTCTCACGGGCAGTAAGCACCACGTCCAACTTTGGTGCCACCAATTCAGCATCATCACCAAAGATTTCAAAGAAGTCACCCATTCTAAAAAATACAATCGCATCACCGACCGACTGTTTGATCTCATAATATTGCCTCAGCATGGGCGTCATTTTTGAAGTGTCCAATGTCGTCATAGGTCTAACCCTTAAAACGGTTTCAGAGATCAGCAAGTTGATTGCTGTGGGATGCTACCACAAGCCCCTCAATCCTCTGGGCCCCAAGCATTTTGAGCTGGTCAAATATTGTACCCATAGTGAAACCTGTCGTGAGGACATCGTCAACCACAAGAATATGCTGACTGGAAGAAATTTGAGCCCCAATATCATTAGGTTTTTTAATCTTAGACCTAAATTTAATGTAATATTTTATGACTTTAGTGATGTTCTCCCCAAATTTATTTCTGTCCCAGACTACAGGCTGCCCGTTTCTTCCAGCCCGCTTTAATCTCCAAACACTTCCTGGCAGGGGGCTTATTAGACGCTTTGCTCTAGGAAAAAGAGTCATCTGGATAGCTTCTGCAACATTAAACCGCCCATAAAGCCGGCTTCGAAGACTAGACGGTGCGGCCACAACCAAACAATCTGGAGAATTGTAGTGATGGCACTGCTCTCCTAAAGCATCTCTAAGCATGCTTAAGATCAGCGCGAGTGCGAGGACGTTATTTTCAACTTTTGCGCGTAAAACCAAACTTCGAATAACTGATTTGTAACGAAATCCTGCATGAACTCTACGTCCGTTCACCTTCAATTCAGCCGGAAACCTATGAGATAAGGCTCGCGCCAAACAACTACGACAACACATTTGACCAAAGGACACACGTTCCCGACTACAGATCACGCAAAAAATAACCAACCCCCGACCGCTGCGTCAGACATCCATGACGCTCGCTACAAAACCGATACTACCAATTTTTTAGGGTCAATAAATAAACGGCATCAAGTTATCTGACAGTGACTTCAAAAGGGTGCGGGCGTCAGACGTTTCTAGTCATGATGGTAGGGCATTCCTTTCAGAATGGTCATGGCCCTATAAAGTTGCTCCCAGACGAGAAGCCAAGCAAGATCACTTGGCACCGTCAGATCTGATAAAGACAACGTCTCAGATGCAGCCTTACGGGTGGCCTCATCAAATCCATAAGGTGGGCCAACAAGAAACGTCACTGTTTTTATTCTGGGGTCGTCAATCCAAGTCTGAAGCTCTCGTGCAAACGACGTCGAGTCAAACTTGCGACCCCTTTCATCAAGCAGAACCAGAAATTCACCTGAAGAAGGCTGATAAATTGATTTTGACACCTTTGCGATAGATCTTTTGTCTCGCTGCGGATCAGATTTAACCTCAATCTCGTCAACTTTGACAAAGGCGCCTAGACGTTTTCGGTAGTCGTTAACGATGGGCACAAGATGCGCCTGAGTATTTTTTCCAACCCTAGCCACCTGTATTTTCACAGCGTTTACTTAGCACCATCTACAAGTATTTTTTTCGCTTTAGGCCATAATGAATCAAGCGCATAGTAATCTCTGGCCGCGGCCTGAAAGATATGAACCAGAACGGATCCGTAGTCCATTAACACCCAGTTACCGACCGTTTTACCCTCAACAGCGTAGGGTTTGACGCCACAAATTTTACGGCAACGCTCTTCTATCTCATTGGCAACGGCCACAGTTTGACGCTCGTTTTCGGCAGAACAAATCAGCACCACGTCACACAAGTCAGTCAGGCCTCTGACGTCCATGAGTGAAATCTTTCCCGCTTTTTTATCGACGGCCGCTGATGCGGCAATCTGTCCGAATTCAAGTACATTTTCCATATAAACCTCTTTCGTGAAATACTATCTTTGAATTTTTAGTCAATCTGAGGTGCAACGTCCGGGTGTTGTTGATAAAGCCCCAAGTCAGCGATGTATTCGACAACTGAGGACGGAACTAAACCATCAATTTTTTTCAGCCCGACTGCAGCCAGCCTTCTAATCTCAGACGACGAAATGGATTTTGGTGCTCTTTCCATTACGTAAATCGAGCCCCCACCGTCCAGATCAATACGCATATTTTTTAAATCCACGTTCACACTGAAACCTAAAGCCGTCGCGACATTTCTGGCAAGCTCTAGCGACGGAGCGCCACCAACATCAGGACGCGGCACGACAATCAAAGACGCCAGTTCGAGTATGCGACGAGGCTTTTCCCACTCCATGAACTGGGCGAGCTGATCAGCGCCCATCATCCAGGCTACACGAGACGGCGGTAAGTCTGCTGCTAAAGCTTCCAGAGTTCGATACGTGTAGCTGGGGGCCGGAAGTTCTTCTTCCATTGAAGAGACATCGACCATGGGCCATTCATCAAACGCAACAACTGCCATGGCGACTCGGTCAACAAAAGGAGCCATTGGTGCTTTTACAGCGCCGGCAGAAACAGGAGTTTGAAACCCTGGAATAATCGTTATTTTTGCGTTTGGGAAAGCCTCGCGAACAATGCGAACTGCATCCACGTGCCCATCGTGAACAGGATCAAACGTACCACCAAAATAGATGAAATCAACAGAGTCCATTAAGCTCGCTTATTCGATTGTGAAAATGCCCGCCCATCTTGCATAGCCTCTCGAAAATTCAGCATTCCATGATCTTGCATGCCGAGGGACACCGCCGATACAAGTCCTTTTACGACAGGTAATCGCGATGCCAGTTCAAGCTCAAACTTACGTCGTTCTTCCTTGACGAGTTCATACAAACCACGTTTTAAATCTGTAAGACCAGAACTCGTAGCAGCCGATATTACGAACACGCTGTAGTCTAGATCTTCGATTTTTTTCTTCAATGAAACGAGAGTTTCTGCGCCTCCATCTTCGCCTTCGGCGAGATCTGCTTTATTCAATACAACAACGGCCTTTTTAGTCGAGAATTTTTCATCGTAAGCACGCAGTTCCCCGCGCAGCAGTTCAAACGTATCCAGTGGATCTACTCCATCCACGGGAAATGCATCGAGAACATAAGCGATCACCTTAGTGCGCTCTAGATGCTTTAAAAACTCGTGGCCTAGTCCGCGACCTTCGCTTGCACCTTCGATTAGGCCTGGGATATCCGCCATGACAAATGATTTCACATCGAATTCGCTACGTTCCCGAATTTCGACCACTCCCAGTTGGGGCTCGAGTGTGGTGAAGGGATAATCGGCGATTTTGGGTTTGGCAGCCGACATGACGCTGAGGAGCGTTGATTTCCCAGCATTCGGAAGTCCAGCAAGTCCAACGTCTGCGAGAAGCTTTAATTCAAGTCTAAGACTCAGTTCAACTCCTGACTGTCCTGCGACATACTCTTCCGGCGCCTGATGAGTTGAGGAGACGAAGCGTAAATTACCAAACCCGCGACGCCCACCTTCCGCAATCACCTCCCGCTGTCCTGCGACGAGGATTTCACAGATTAATCGCCCTGTTTCCGCATCATAGATCTCAGTGCCAAGCGGCACTAAAATTTCCGAATCGTCACCGGTTCGTCCCGTTCTTCCATTAGGACCACCCTTTGCACCATCAGCAGCGACGAAACGGCTGCGATATCTCACATTACTCAGCGTATTAAGCTGTGGTGCCGCCACGACAACAACATCTCCGCCATGCCCACCGTCACCACCGTCGGGACCAAGCCTTGGCATATTGCGCGCTGTTTTGAAACTCACGAGACCATCTCCACCCTTACCGGATGCTACATATATCTCTGTTGAGTCGATAAACTTCATGAGTAGACCTGTTGCTCTTTTTTTACACAGCCATTGGGCAATAAAAAGCGCCTCTGCTTGCCAAACAAGACCAAGGCGCCTTTAAACTCGGGTACACGAAGGCCTGTTTAGCCCTCGGAGACTACCGATACCTTTTGACGATCCTTACCTTTGCGTTC
>CAYOEM010000038.1:0-14327 GCA_964402975.1 uncultured Polynucleobacter sp. | reverse complement strand
CGGTGCCACGTTATCGTATGTGACAGAAAGCTGACTTGCAGCCGTGTTGCCGTTGCCAGCCATATCTGTGGCAACATTCTGAGGTACGTCCGCAGACACCGGCGAGCCAGTCGCTGTAACGTTCAGAGTGTACACAGTCGTGCTCAATGCCGCAAATGAACCCTTGGAGGCGTTAGTAACTAACACATCCCCGATATCAAAGCTCGTGACAGGTTCGGAAAATCTAAATGTCAGAGTGATCTCAGATTGGTTGGTTGGACCGGGACTGCGGTTTGATGTGATCGAAACACTAGGCGGATCGACGTCAAAAGCTGTAGTCGTGAAAGCAGTGCTACCAACTAAAGCTTCATTGCCAGCCTCATCCCTGACAACTACCGCTGCGTAGTAGTTTCGCTGCTCAGATAGTCCACTGAGTGCATACGCGGTGACACCTTGCAACTTACCAGGTTGCTGGGCACCGTAGCTTCGAACATCCGCCAATGTGGACATCGCCTTTGACGTGGATAGGTAGACCACGTACTGGAGATCTCCATCAAGCGTGATATCGTCGCCAGCTTTTGACCAATTCAAAACCGCTGCCGTCGGTGATATTCCCGAGGCAGTTACTGTGCCGGATACGTCAGGAGGCGTCGTGTCGACTTGAATGGGGTCTAATTGGAATGTTTTCTTGAAAAGCCCATCACCGATGTAAGAAATACAAGCTTTGTACTTACCTTCCTTGAGAAGACGCATTTTTCCAGCTGTAGGATTTTTTCCTTCAATCGCTTTTGGCGAATCACACGGGTCAAACTCCTTCACGAGAGCAAAGCCACGGATATGCGGTTCCATTTTGTCAGACGCCACAAGAAGCTTTGGCTCGTCGATCAAGTTCATAATCTTTGAAACGAGCGTATCATCCTGAGCGCGCTTTAGAATATTACCAGACGTAACGAGGTCAGGGTTGTAGAGAACCAAACCCTTCGGATCTGCCACACACTTTCCGCGTTCGTCGCAATTCTTGGCTGCAGCTTCTCTTGCAGTTTTCACTTCGATTGAATTTTCAGGAGCGCTACAGGATGCAAAAGCAACCGACAGCAGAATAATCTGCAGTGATCTTTGGACTTTTGCCCTAAGGTGCTTCAAGCATCCCCCTTATAAAAGAGGGTTCGGCACCCCGGGGGCCTCACTTAAGGAAATTGAGGGATATTTTTTTTGGTTAAACTCGTCTGATTTAATTCAATATTAACGAATAGTTAAGTCGCTCTTCTCGGGTGATTTTTTCGGTCAAATCTCCTAATTGCCCTAGACCCACCGAACCCTTAGGCCCGCCTAACCGCAAATGACCTAAGCCAGACCCAGCTCACTTTTTGACACCATTAGCCCAAGCGGTCAAATCGTCCGATAGTTTTTTAATTTCCTTGGACAGGTGGCTGTGCTGGTCAGGCTCCACCGACTCCGACATAGACTTAAGAAACGACTCTCTAAACTTCAAAAGATTGAGCCTGAATGATTTTGAGGATTCACTCAAATAACCGTCAGGTTCTCGTACGAAGCGTTTACACTCCTGTTCCATTTTTTTGTGATCTCCACCGTGAGCGAGCAAAATAGAAATGAAACGATCTTGCCCCTCACGAGAATAAGCCAAATATCGACTCTCCCAGGATCCCTCTAATCCTTGGTCTCGTTGCGAATCGATGTTCATGACCAAATTTTTTTGGAATGATGATATACGTCCCAGCCAACTCTCAACTCGCTCAAAAATCTCTTCTTGCTTAGACAAACGATATTTTACCAAACCGCCATTTTTCTCGGGATCAAACTTTTTATTTCTCTCTTCTAGCTTTCGCTTAAAAAATTCGATTTGCTTCGGACTAAAGCTCACCATCACTGGTGCAAAATCTGCACATCCCTCGGCCAAGACGTCCTCAAAAATACCCTCTAAATTCGCTATAACTTGCGAAGGGTCCTTGCGCGACGAGACAGAATCAAGCTCTTTAACCAGCAGCTCAACCTTTGCATCGGCTAATTTTCTCGCGAAAATCCGCCAGCGCTCCCGGAAGACGTTCGCCTGATTGTCGTCTAAATCAAAAAAACTAGACGCTACCCTAGCCGCGAAAAATTCATGATAATCCATAGCCACGCGCCGAAAAGAGCACGAACTTGCGATGAGGACCAGAAGAAGCGAAACAAAAATTTTCACGTTTAATTACCCCAGTTCTATGCCCGCAGTCTTCCTCGGCAAGCCTCCAGGCGACTTTAGTGCTTTTTTGAATATTTTCGCATCGCTACCCTGGGACCGACCAAGCCAGTCTGGCCTCGCCTTGACCAGACAACCACGTAGAACTAAAGTGATGGACGTGCCGGTCCGATCTCTCCCATAGGAAGATTCATTACTTGATAGCTATTTGGGCTTTGGTCGTCCTACAGGGCTGCGGAAACTCCGAGTTTGCCGGTAGCTCGGGCGTTGGAACTGCCGCCAAAAAAAAGACGTCTCCTGCTCCAAAGCCACCGACAGATGAGGAAACAGTCTTTAACAACAAAGACCCCAGCAAGCAGCCACCGAAATTTGGCATGCTTGTAAACGATTTAAGATGCTCGTTTTGCCATCTTCAAGTTCGAGGTGACGTGGTTTCTTTAACGACCGTGAACTCTCTTTGGGGCGGAAGTATTGGATGGGTGAACGGCAATTGGACAATGGCGGGTCAGTTCAAGGCAAATACGTGTAGCGCAGCTGATGGCTGTGCAAACGCGGCATCGACTCCGAATGTAACAATATCTGGCCAGAAACTCGAAAACAATAACGACAGTAAATCGTATCCACGCAACCCTGATTCTGGGGCTGTAACATTCCCGCTGGTTGACTGGGTCGCGGCTAAATCAGCCAGTAAGCAAAAGTTTGATTCAAACAAGGTACTTGTCGGCACAAATGATGCACCTATCGACGTGTTTGGTGACATCTATGTTGAAGGTGATCTCATCATTAAAGGAAAATACAAAGGGGCAGGCACTATTTACGTCAATGGAAACGTCTAGATCCCAGCCATCGTCACCGCAATGCAATCACCATTCCCATATTCGTCCGATCCGTTGATTGCTATTGGTCAGGCTGAAAAAGCACTTTCGGATAAAAAAGATGCTCTAGCGATCGCATCTTCAAAGTCTATTGTAATTGGAACCTTTGAAAGACGAATCAGTACAAACAACGATACGTCTGTGTTCACGCACACCGCCACTTCCGCCGAGAATCGCGGCGCAGCGCTCGGCTTAATGAGTGGCGAGAACTGGCTTGTTCACAGTTGGCACCCAAAGGCTCAATTTGACACCCTTTGGGATACGACTAATCCTGCCCCAACATTTTGCAAAAACGGATGGGGCAACACCATGAACCCCGCTGTAGCAGCGCTTGGTCGCTACGTTAGTAGAATTGACGCGTTTCTCTATGCAGTAAAAGCCGTAGGTGGTCGAGCTAACGACAGCTCCTATGCCATCAACGGTGGGATTATCGCGGATCACTTCCACGTCATAAATGGAGCGGGCACCTGCAGTGCAGGCACTCACCCGGTCCATGGGTATGAGGCAAACAGAAGTCATATCAACTATGACTGGCGCCTCAAGGTTGGACTTGGTCTTTTGACCCACATGGGCAAATACTTCAAGGAACCGTAATCCACAGATATAGATGGGCTCTGTCTTAAGATCTTTCAAGCCCCAGAATCGTTAGGTCCCTCGTGGCACTACGCTGAAGTATCGCAAGGATCTTGTCCTTATTTGGTAACGTCGACTTATCGACCGACGCCATAAGCTCACCCCTTAGCTTGTCATTTTTCATGTATGAAAGACAAACGCCGTAACGCTGCTCCACCGGAATACGATCAAGCCAGCCAAGCCCCTCTCGGTAGACAATATTTGATGCCATGTAAGCCGAGAGAATCGCTATCTTGTGGGCAAGTGGAAGCCTTTCAAGAATTCTCATGCGGTATTTCTCAACCAACACCTTCGGACAATGAGTCAGCACCAAATCAGTGAAGAACTCGTCACGCTCGACGTCTTTTTCGCGCTTTGTGAGCTCGTCCAGTAGAACATCCGTGACTTCATTGATCTCCCGACTGATGTCCATCGACAGATCAACCAAAGTCCTTCGACCACCAGAGCGAATAAATTCTCTGAACAACAACTTCGCTTCGAGATCCGCCTTTTGTCTTAAAATATCAATAACTTGGCTGACATAGGTCGGCTTGATCTCAAGGAATTCTTTGTCAGAAATGGTCAAAGACGCGATGATTTCGTAGCTCGAACAGATTACGCCGGTCTTGTTAGCGGAGCTATCTTTTATCATCAACACGCCGTGCTCTTGTAATTTCTTACGAGCTCCCGCCGTAAAGAAAATATTAGCCCCCTCCACAACAGCACGCACACTAGGACGACCATCTTTGAGAAATAAATCCCAATTCTTGTCATTAACCGTGTAAGGCCTACCACCACCAGGAATCAAAATATCAGCTTGAACTGTAGCGTGAAGCTCATTTCGAATTTTCATGTTCTCAGGAGTGTCGGCTTTGATTACGAATGCCGCTTTGCCAGATAATACGGACTTGTTAAATTCTGCAATACCAAGCCCCGCCTTGAACAGCCTCAGAAGCTCTGACCAATTTAGACCATCTGGATCATATGCAGCACCGGTACCGTCACCAACTGCAACAACCCTGGCGTTGTCGCCGTACTCACGGTGTAGAATCTTCAGTTCATTACCAGCCACGTCGCCATCTGGTCCACCGGTCATCTTCACCGTAAATTTTTGCTTACGTGGGTCGATTTTCAGAAACTTAAGCATGTTCTCGACGAACACGTTTAAACCTTCGCTCGTGACACCGTACTCTTTATGGTTAATGCCAGCACCGGGTTTTGAGGACATGAACGCCGCCGCATAAGGATAACCACGACGAGCCGCCTGGGCAGGAATCCACTCGATCAGATCATTTGTGATGTTCTCATCTGGGCCAAGATAAATAATATCGTCTTTTTCGTAGTAAGACACCATGCGCGCTTGACCGGCTTCGTGGGATTCATCCTCTCGTACTAACAAATCCAGAAGAGCGTTAACGCCACCTCTTACGGCTGCGATGCGGTTTCCACCCGGTTTTAGCACGAGAACGCCCTTAGCGCCGCCTTCTGGAATATCTTTATTCTTAAGCTGCTGGGCGTGCGACAGACCATACACCTCGTCATAATGTCCAGCCAGGGCCACCTCGTAGTCCGTTGGATTTCGCGGCATAACTACGCGAAGTCCGCCGCGGGCAATGTCCTTCCATCGTGTATGAAACATCCTGTAATCGCGTCCAACGATAAAGAATATGCAGTATGGGCGATCCGGATAAAACTTCTTGTCCAAAACATCAGGATTAAGCCTAAAAGCAAGACCCGTCTTAGTTTGGCTAAAGTAATTAGTCTTATCCGTGCAGTCGATGAAGGAAACAGTGCGGCTAAATATATTACGCTCCACTTCGTCATTGATTTGCTCAACGCGAGCACGGAGCGCGTCAGATGCGGCTTTCAACTTCGCGGGCTCTCTCACCTGAGAGTCATTTGGATCGAACTTTTGACGGAATAAATTGACAAGCTCTTTCGTGATGTCGGGATACTTAAAGAACGTGGTTCGAATCTTATACTGGCTGTAGTAGTACGAGTTTTCTTTGCCCAGCATCACGTGAAGCCACGTGGCCCATGAACGGATTAGATTTACTGCGTTGATCGAAAACGCATACTGCGGCGCCATGAAGGCTGAAAACTCGTCCATATCAACCCAGCCCATAGTTCTGAGGGCTTTGTTGAGTTTAATCATTGGCACTGCCGACACATCAATTTTGCTGCCACTGGTGGTAGCCACGTGAAAGTGAATAACTGATATCGGACTCTCGTAGCCTTCCCTAAACGTGATGACAAACATCCGCGTAAGGGTGACTCCGTAGCGGTTCAGCAGATTAAAAATCTGCTCCATGGCCTCACCGGGAGTGCCATTTTTAAGGCCAAGCGTCAGGCGCGCTGTGGGGCGATCTGCAACGGGCTCAAAAAATGTGTGGGCGCCCTCATGGGACTTCATATACCGCACCATTCGGTAAGTTAACTGGATGCGGGCGGCCGTCGACCCGATAATAAATTCGTTATCGAGGTTTTCCACGTAGTGATCGACCTCTTTGATCTCGGCAGGAAACTCGCGCAGCATAAGCTCTCTAGCCAACCTAACCTTTTCGACAATTCGCGGGTTGTTGCGATCAATGCGCTTGTGTTCGGCACGGCTAAAACTTCCAATAAATAGCTTGTCATCGCGACTGACGTAGAGGCTACCCATTTTCAGATTAAATTCATTCAAACGAGATGCCACTTCACTCAAAACTTTATGGTCACCACCGGGACCGACATAGGTCACTTTGGTTCGGTCGCGATCCCAAAGGGTCATAGTTTGCTTTGTTTCAAACAAGTCACTAGTCATAACCGCCTGAAGATGGCGAACTTTCTCAGCACTCGGCGTTGACTGATAATAGATGGTAGGCATGTTATTAAAAAACCAAGGCGTCAGTGAATCAATGCCATGATTCATGTTATCGCGAACGGTTTTGGCCACGTTAGCAATGTACTGATCAAGCTGCTCGCCGCTGAGCTCATCGCTTGAAAACGATGACGCCGAGGCACCAGAACCCTCTTCTTCTAACAGCTCTTGAAATTTAACGTGGTGGTTGGTTACTGACATGAAGATACATCCTTTAAAAATCGTTTCAAAATAATCCTAGTAGCCCCAAATCACTTTTTAGCTATTACAGCAAAGCTTCAGGGTCATCAGCCTTCGCGACGACCTCGCTCCACCGATTTTCCAAAATTCGAAAACACTCAACATCAAGCCGGCCTCGACGGCAAAACTCTTCAATAAGATCGTCAGCGGGAACTCGCCCACGATTGACGAAATGATCAGCAAAAACACTTAATGTTTTTAACGCCCCGTCTCCAAAATAACAACTCGGCAGACGTTTGAGTCCCTCTTGGGCTAATGTGATTAATTTGTTGGCAAGTTTATGAATTCTCGGATCTTTTAAACCGCGCTCGGAGAGGCGTAAAAGTTCATTTATATTGGATATATGGGGATTAAGGGTTTCAAGTACTTTGTCCAGGGTTCTAGAATCATACAATAAGCCCGTCCACCAAGCTGCGGGCGCAAATTGCCAGATTCGCGACTGACAATCAACGCTTCGAAGCTCCAGGAAACCCTTAGCCCTCACCTCAGGGAATAAAAGACTGAGGTGAACCTCAAAATCGTTTTGATCAGGATATTTGCCGCCAATACCCTGCTCCATCCATTGACGCCAGGTCACAGGTTCATGAACAACCCGGTAGTCGTCTTTCGTTACAAACACAACTCGGGCATTCATCACAAAATCAAACCACGTGTCGACGCATGCCTTCTTATCTAGTTTTTCTGAAAGATAAGAAAGACTGGGTATATCGGTACGCGAGGGGTCTAAGTGTCGCCAGACACGTTGACGGTATCCGGTCACGTCAAGAACTTTCCCAGATTCAAACGCACTGTAATTGAAGATGGCACCACTGAACGGAGCGAGTAGCATACTCGCCAAAAATCGCTTGGCCATGGTCGATTCATCTGGACCAAAATCAAGATTCACCTGGACCGTACAGGTCTGTCGCATCATGCGTGGTCCAAAGGAGCTTATTTTGGAGAAGAATTCGTTCATGGCGCGGTAACGAGGCTTTGGCATCTGCAGACCAATTTCATCGACACCGTGCCAAGGATTTAACCCAACTTGCAGAAGAGAGATACCCGCGTGCCTTGAAAGCTCCCGATCAAGAATCTCTTGAACGGCCTTTGTTCTGCTCATCGCCTCAGTCAGACACGCATAAGGCTTTGACGAAAATTCTAACTGTCCACCGGGCTCAAATGAGAGGTTGTCATTATGATCCAAAGCCACTCCCATTAACATCGGTGGCTTTGTGGACGGGTCATCGACAGTTCGCCAACCCTCATTTTTTGCAATCACACGCAGTACCGAAGCCAAAGAACCCGACTCACCCTGGAGCGGCACACGGTCTGGGCGCTCGTTGCCACCCTTAGATATCAAAGGAAGCATTTCTATTTCTAAGCCGACAGCACCAGGGTAATTGGGATGCTGACTGCGGTAAGATTCAGGCTGTAACGGAAAAACTCGCTCCGATATCCATTGGCGGCAAAGTTCTGGATTCATGACCCGATCATCTTTGTTTTCGTTCAGCATTTCAGAGACTTCCTACAGGGCCGGCGTGAAACGAACCGAAATTCTACACCCTATAGACATCCGATGACACCGAATTTTTCTGCTGAAATGATTTAGATTTCCTGTAAAAACCTCCCCCTTATGACTGATCAATTTACCATCGCCCGAGTTTCGAAACTGTTAGCTGACTTCAAACAGAAGCATGGCAGGGACATCACGACCGCCGAGCTTGTCGCAGAGGGGTTTGCCGAGGGACTCATCAATGGGCTTGTCAAAAACGGGCTGCTGGCCAAATACCAGGTTGTTGGTAAAGGCGGGCGCCGGGAGAATCGCTACAAACTGGTTAAGGATTGGCGGGGCCTAAATAGCTAGCCAAATAACCTAACGTATTCATTGCATTTTTTATCTTATTCTTAATATTTCGACCAAGTTTTTAACTTAAACATAAATTGACCCATCATTCAGGTCGATAGCCTCCTTAAGACCGAAAGCGGGCCGCCAAAGGTTGCTCGGGATTTCGCACAGGCAGGTACATGATGAAACTAAAACCAACGCAACCAGTGATCGACCTCAAAGAGCCGATTAAATCAACGGACTTCGCATCTCTGGAAAGCATAAAAAATGACCGTAAAACAATCGGTCTTAAGAGCGTTGATGATAAGCAACACATGCCACGTGTTGATCAACAAGGCACCCTCCAAAAAGTGATGGCCGAGGCTGCGAAGCAGGAGAGCCAGCTAACATCAAGTGATTGGCAATGGATTCGCGAGGCTCACAAACAAGCCGTTCTTCTTGACGAGTTAAGGCGACGCGCCCAGCGGGATCTAGGTCTCGAGCAGATCAGACTTTCTGATGATGAGCACGCTCGAATTTTGGCCGACCTTCAAATGAACAAGCGAATAGCCGCAAATCTGGCCTCAGCAAAAGAGCTTTACAGGGCGCGCAATGAGCAAGTGATCAGAGCGGAGCGCGAATGGCGAGATTGGATAGACAAGATTGATCAAAAAACGATTCAAAATAAACGTGAGAACCTGGAGCGTTTCATGCGCATCCTTGGGTTCAAGTTGCACTACATCAGGCAAGCCTGGAACCAAAAACACTTAACCGAAATAACGAAATCCTTGACGTCCATAACGCTGGATCGTCAAGCTGAAAGTCAGCGTTTACACCTCCAACACATGTCAGATCTTGATAAATCGAAGCAGGAAAGCATTCGCCACAAAAATGACCTGGTGCTTGAATCACTCAATAATTCAAGAATGGAGACGTTGATTGATTTCAAGCAGTGGCAAGAGATCACGCAAGCCAAACATGCCCATGACATTATGGTGCTGCTATTCAGATCTATGGGCTTCAAACCGGGCTTCTTACCGCTACCGAGCAAACAATTCGAACTCGACGAGAAAATTGAAAAAATAGCGCGTATGAAAGTGGAAATAGAACAAAATCGGAAGGGTGAACTTGAGGAGTTCCGAACGAAACTTGCTGAACTTCAATCAACTGCCCTGTCGGTTGAGCATCGCGAGAAACTATTGAAAAAGGCTAATCACCGTGATTTCGAAACTGAGCGGCAAGAACAAGAGGCTAGCAAAGATCGTCTAGCCGAGTATACAAAAGAGCGAGCCCAATCTCTTCTAGCGTCCATGGGATATAAACTAGATTTTATACCAATGCCCTGGAAGCGACTGGAGATTGAGGCGAAAAAAGAATCCATAGAAACAAGATCAAATAAGGCCATGGACATCCCAGTAGAACCTGAATCACAGGATCCCCAACCGCTGCAGCAGCCGCCCCAAAAAACAAAACTATTCAAGCCGGCATTCCCATCTATTGCGCCTAACTCTGAAGATCTTAAAGAACAAAACGATTCTCTCGATAGGCTCGCTTTAGATAAGAAAAGAGAGCAGATGGAAAACATTGAAGCGGTGAACCTACAGATGTCACAGCTGCAGGCCGCTAGCCAACTACTGCAATTAAGCCTACCAGCGCCTGAGTTAAATAAATCTGCGCCGTTAAAAGACGTCCCGGTTACGGATGTTCGCCAGAAAATAAAAGCCGCGAAGTAAAGAGACTATAAACCTGACTTTTCAACATTAATCGCCAGGTCAGTGATACCTTGCCGTCTGACGGCATCTATTAGACTGACCACAAAACCATGAGGAGTTTCCTTGTCAGCTGCCACCAGGGCCTGGAGCTGCACGTTAGGGTCAGCTGACTTTTCTGCTTGAACCCTAACCGCGATATCTTCGAGGCTGATAGGTTTGCCATCAAGAAACATGGCGCCTGACTTATCAAGAACGAAAGCCAGATTTTTGACTTTAGGAGTATTCTCCCCAGTAGCCGCTTTTGGCAGTTGAACCTGGATTGACTGCTGTACGATGTATGTGGAGGTCACCATAAATACAATCAGAAGAACCAGCATCACATCCACCAGCGGGGTGACGTTAATACCAGTTATCTCACCGTCATCTTGATCCTGCAATCCGCCAGCCATACGTCACCAAACCTCACTGTCTATGCGATAAAACAAGTCGACTAACAGCCTCAGCGGCGCTGACATGCCGCTTTACGACACGCTGAAAATAGTTGTAAGCAATGACCGCAGGAATCGCAACAATCAGACCGACAGCTGTAGCAATCAAGGCTTCTGAGATCCCACGCATGACCACGGCGGCACCACCTTGCGGATTCAAAGCAAGGTCACGAAACGCGATAATGATACCGAGAACGGTGCCGAACAACCCTATGAAGGGAGCATTGTTGCCGAGAGTTCCCAGGATCATTAGACCATGATCAAGCCGTGGCTTTTGGCCGATAATGTAGCCAATCATCGTCTCTTCCATAGCATTTCCACCGCGATTTCTTGCCTCGATACCACGGAGAACTGTTTGGCATGCTAAAGCCGGTGACTGCTCGCAGGTCTTCTTCAGTTCATCCCAATCGTTCGATTCCAGGGATTTAGTCAGTTTTTCCGTAAACGAAGCAAGATCGATACTCATCTTTCTAAAAAACAAGATTCTTTCAATGATGACTGCAACACTTGCGATACTTAGAGCAATTAAAAGCCACAGCACCCACTCTGTGCCAAGCGCAGTAATTCCCAAAAGCTGATGAACTATATCAAAACCTTGATGCGACTGAGGGTCCATGTGGGAAATCCTTTTTCTATGCTGTTTTGAAACTTAAGTGTACCGAGATCGACTAAGTTTGTATACGCGCGGAGCTTTAATGATCATAGCTTCGAGTGAAGGTGTCTCGCATGGACTCACAAACGCGCCGCTCATACTCAGAGACAATCATTAGGTCGCGCCCAAACCTTTGACTTTGAACCCGCGTCAGACCCTCTCCCTTCGGATCAACCCAAATTGTGACAACATCCCATGGCTCCATGTGACTTCGCATAAACATCTCTCTGCTTATAATTTGCTCCGCATTACTGATACGCCAGCCGGCAGGCCCCATCTCAAAAAGCCATCCGGGTCGACTCATTGGTTTCATAAATACGTAGGGTCTCCGGTCCGACGTCACACCAATCTGTCGCAAAACAACAGCGCCTGAACCCTGCGCCCTCGCAGCTGAACTCAACGAGTCACTAAGATCGACCAGTGCGCTAGTTAGATTGGAAAATACTGCCTCAACCTCACGCGGGTCTTTGATAATCTGGTAACGATCCTCAAGCGACAGAGGCCTCGACTTTACAAGCTGCTGCGACTGACGAGCCTTTAGACCAGTGGACGTGTTTGCACGCTCGGGCTTAGAATCTAAATTACTGTTATTCATAGGAAATATTTGTCCAAGCCATCCCTTAAACTGTCTGAGCAACTGCATGACTGACACCCTCCATCCTTGATCTCAGCAATCGTCGGTCGCCTACCTTCTGATCACCCGCTGACGAAATAAGCCACTGGTCCAATAATCCCTTGACGTCTAGAGGACCTATGTCCTAAATACAGAGCTCCTGTTCTATCAGGTAATGTTTCGGAGCGTGCGGGTGTAGCTCAGTTGGCTAGAGCGTCGCGTTGCCATCGCGAAGGTCGAGGGTTCGAATCCCTTCACCCGCTCCATTAAAGGCTCCGGTCCCATACTGCACCTATATCTAATATGTATTGTATCCGGGCGAAGCAGTCTGGGACGATGGGTCGTTTTTGCCTAGCATGAGGTTTACGCAACCCGAGCCCCAATTAAAGACGCGAAGAAAGTCCAAAAACTTACGTAAACCCCAACGAGTGACCTAATTAATTACGGCCCTTATGAGCTATCAACCTCCGGATCACAACGTACCAATAGATGCCTGGGATTTACTATCCCCGCAACTCACCGACAAACGCCGCGACCGCATGCTGGCCACTGCCGCAAACCGGACTCAATTCGTACGTTTGGTCGTCCAGGATGTACACCAACCCCACAATGTCAGTGCCTGTATTAGGTCAGCTGAAGCCTTTGGCGTTCAGTCTGTCGATGTCGTCACGCTGAAGGGAAAATTCAGCACTTCAACGGTCGCCCGCGGGGTTGATGAATGGGTCGATATACACCGGCACGACTCTGTTGATCACTGTATCCAACACTTGCACGAGGCAGGATACCTCGTCGCAGCAGCGTTTCCACACGGGCAGGCCGTTACTCTGGACGAACTTCCAATCGACAAGCCCATCGCAGTTGTGTTTGGCAATGAGCACGAGGGGCTGACCTTTGAATGGCGAGAAAAAGCGGATTTATGTTTCACAATCCCCATGTATGGCATCGTGGAAAGTTTGAATATCAGTGTTAGTGCAGCCATAACCTTACACAGTCTGACTAGTCGAATGAGAAAACTAAGCGACCCGCAGTCCTTTCAGTTGAGCTCTACCGATCAAAAACGCCTTCTCAACAGTTGGATTTGCAGGCAGATTAAAACCTGGCCGGCACAACTACCAAGACTACGAACTGATCGAAGAACCTGATGACATTAATCCCGACTTTCATCGTCTCAACGTTAATGTTGGTTGCCCCACTCGGTGTTGCCGGCCAAAATATCGGTATTGGCCTCGCTGCGGTCTTGTTTGCCGTGTTTAGCAGAACTGATCAGGGTCGCAGTCTGAAAAAAGGTTTAAGTCTTCCTTATTCGGGGCAGTTCACGGCGCTTTCCTTACTATTAATTGTTCCGATTCTCTCGGCCACCTTGATCCGAGGCAACGCCAGGGAAGCCTCAGGATTTCTACTTGGTTACTTACTCGTACTGTCAGTCTTTTACATGGCTTTAAGCCTTGCCAAGACTCCGACAAACGAGAGATTTTTGCTAAAACTATCTTCTGTGATTCTTGCCGTGATTGGACTGATTTCACTATCTCAGTTCCTTATTGGATGGAAACTCGACGGCATTGAAATTACGCGCCAAATCAAACGTGCACAGGGATTTTACAGTCACCCTCTCACACTAGCTTACGCGGCTCTCATCATTGTACCCACGGTCGTCGCCAGGCTGGCCGCTTACCCAAAAGATCGTAAAAGCATAGTTATGGCTCTTTCGACTCTCTGCATCGTTGTGACCAGCCAATCCTTAACTGTGATTGTTTTGACGGCGATCCTATCGATCGTGATCGGCTTCAAAATGTTAAAACTAAAAGACTTCGTAGTTTTGTGCGCAGTTGGAAGCATGGTCGGCATCCTAGCGATCTCAGTTCCAAATCCTATCTCAGAAAAATTTCAAAAGGTGTTATCCGGTGAACGCAGTGATCATGAAACACCCTACGTAGACGACCGCCTTGCCTTTTGGCATGCACACTGGGAGATGTTCAAAGATACTCCGCTGCTTGGTCACGGAAGTGGGATAACCAAAGAGATGCGTAGACCCTACTATGAAAAAATAGGACTAGGATCCATCGAGCGACTGTATGAGGCGCATAACATGTACCTACAAACCGCCGTCGAAGGTGGATTTCTGGCAGTTATTGGGCTTTTCTCATTCCTAACTTGGTGGTGGCTTGTTGCGAGGTCGGCCAGGGCCCAGCCTACTTGGATCCGCATCGCCGCCATGTATACTCCGTTGGCCTTTGCTGCTGGCGGGCTGACACAAAACGCCATACAAGACAGTGAGGTTCGCTATGTGCTTTTTTG
>CAYOEM010000037.1:0-15822 GCA_964402975.1 uncultured Polynucleobacter sp. | reverse complement strand
TGGAAGGGTTCATTGCAAGTCCAGACGGCCAACGGCATGAGATCAACGGTATTGAGCAATTTGTCTGGAAACTTGACGATAGCCGTGATTTCGAGCTGCTTCCTGAAGTCGATGCGGGTGGATCGATTCAAGGGACAAGAGATTGGAGTGCTGCTAATAGTGCAACCGCCATCATCAGAGTTAGCCAAAGCGAAAGTTTTCGTGCATCGGTAGCCTTTTCAAAAAGCTGTTCGCCAGCAGACGTTAACTTAGCACGAGATGCGATGCTGAAATTCACACGAAAAGAGCTCTTATTTCGTAGGTGGTTTCGAAAAATATTTGCTAATTCGGAAAGCTGAACACATACTTGAATTGTTATTCCAAGTGTGTCGATCGAGCCCGGACAGGACGATGTCAATATGCATAAAAATCGATTCCGTCAACGCAACCGTCATAATTCCTCGATCTTTTCGCGAATCATTATATTAGACTCATTCCACCAGTTGTTGTCAGCCATCCGTTTGGCAAGCGATTGGATTTCAGCGTGTTCGACCTTTAACGAAATTAGGTAGGTTAAAATATCTATTAACAAATCCCGCTCGCAACTCCTGGCGGATTCCGTTAGCAAGGCGACAAGTTCTGGGCGACTCTTGGCGGCGTAGTAGATATAATACGCGCCTCGCCTTGCGGTCTCGCCACGGTTATTTTTTAGAGCGCCTTCGATCAAAGAACGGCATTTTTGGAAGGAATCTTCGGACTTCATGAGCTCATATCCTATTATGAGCTGCCCGGAATTAGCATAAATAGGTAAGCGTATCTGCGGATTTAAAAGAATCGCCATTTTTGTCTCAGCGGGCAGACTGGACGCCATCATAAGGCCCAAAAAATCTTTGACGTCCTTCTCGTTAAATTTCGCGTGTGGCGATATGGGTGGGTAGCCTACCGCGCTGACAAATGCGGGTAAAAGAGCAGGCCGATGCGGAGCAAGGATAAACAGCGCCCGCATTCCTTTTTGAGCTAGAATTCCGGAGTTCGGGCGCGCGATAGCAATCACGGTGGATTCCGCGAACTCCGGATCTCCAGCCCAATGACGCATTAAAATATCTATGGCGGCTAGTGGGATTGTATAGAAATAGTTGGGGTCAAAAGTTTGTGGATACTTCCAGTTCACTTTGCGAGCAAGTTTCATAGCAGCTTTAGCATCAGCCGGCATGACTCCTATCGCAGATAAAGCACCCTCCGTGGCGCTCGCCCAAGACGTATTTTCTCGGAACGCATCTAAAAGAGCGTCAGCCTTTCTCAGGACTTGGGGCGCGATGTGACCAGCATGCTCTCCATGAGTTGCGATCAGTTTAAATACATCACTTAGAAACCAGCTTTCGTTTATTTTTAATAACGGAACTATCGCCTCCAAAATACGGCTCTGATCAGTTTTGGCCAGCGCTAATATATTCATCGTACGATCTACTTCGTGTAAATCCGTTCGTGTCAGAAAAGGCAATAATTTATCGATTTCGGAGGACGTGCATTCTTTTATCGTAGAGACCACGCGGTCTACATCCCATATGTGTTTGTAAGAATGATTGAGGATCATCTCACAGAATTTTTCTATGGACATGCCATACTCCTTGAATCTGCGCTCGTAGTGGCATAGCCTCGCAACATACATCATCTTACGAGCCTGTCACTATCAAGGTTGGGTAGGTAGCATGCGGCCAGTTCGCACCATGACTGATCTTGATGAGGCCCTACGCGCAAAATCCCGATTTTTTACCTTCATCAAATATTACAATTAAAATTTAAGGAGGTAAAATCAATCTCACGAAAAAAAATTACACTTAAAACCTAAAGACACTCGAGCACCCCATGCGTTTTGCGCTAACAACGTTGAGTACTCTAAGCAATGTGTTCGTGCTCTTTATTTTTGCGAATTATATTGCAGTTAAGTTCAAATGGATCTCGTCGCGCGCTGACACTGGAATGGCATTGATCGTTGGGATGATTATGTTTGGGTTTCCAGCGACCCTGCTATCTTAGTTTATACGCATTCACGTGGTGGGAATGCCCCACAGCGCAAATCATGTCGGTAATATCAGCGATTAGTATAATCGCGTGGCTAGTGTGGGCCTGGTGTCATGGTTAAACTGGTTAATTTAAATGAGCCTTATATCGCGAGTTTTCTTTGCTATCTACGACCGGCAGTGTTCAGGCCGAAACCAGATTTTGATGTGTGCTCGTTGCGGCTGAAAGTGCCGGGAAAATCAGAACCCGTCAAAATCAAGCCAGGTTCTGGCCAACTTGCTAGGCGAGATCTAAATTGATGGCAAAGAAGAGGTAAGACCATCTCTTGTAGAACCTGGGTCGGGTGAAGGCTCTCAAGAAGCCGTGGGGACACTAAGGGTACAAGAGGGCGAATTCCATCAGGGCGCGAGGAGATATCCTCATCAAAGACGCCGAATATACGCGCGCAGTCAAAATCCAATTCGAATGCCAACAAAGAAAGATCGTCGTTGCAAGGACCGGTGGGACCATATACACCCGACTGATTGAGTATTGATTGATCACTTGATGTAAATTTAGAACTAGCGAGCTCGTGGCGGGGGCATGGTAACGGCTGCGGCTCTCAAAGTTCTGTTTAAGTATCCTTCCAGCTCTTCTGTGATGGGGACTTCTTGTTTTTTGCCATCAAAGTAGGCCTGAAGCTGAAGGCACTCAAAACAAATGACTAACTCTAGAGTCTTGCTATTGACTACAGCACGAATACCATGACGTGGATCAAAGCAGAACATTTGAGATTCCCAGTCGGCTTCAGCAGCGGCTTTTTGAAGCCCGTTGATAATTTTCTCCTAGATGCATTTAGGGTTTCCGTGATGTGACTTGGTAGCTTTTGTTTTTTGCGCTGTGTTGCGCTAGCGACTTTCGATTTAGATGTTTTCGTGCAGGATAAAGTCATCATGGGGAGGCATGCGGCAAAGACGGTAGGCAAAATTATTTTGAATACGGTAGTCATACTAACCTCCAATAAACCATTGTCTCGAATCAAGCTAAAGAATGTCTCGGTTTAATTAATGCGAATCTGAGCAAGGCGGTAGAGATGGCACCCCCCCTTTTTTTTGCACGTTTTATTCAATTAATACAGCTGGTTGTGATCAGCTCCTTAAACCTCTCGATCATCCGGGCCGATACTTTCCGTGGATTGAGCCCTCCGTCCCAAGGGTTCTCGCGGAGGTATAAATGTCGGCTGAAAATAACAAAGAAGAAAAAGATGGCACAACGTCCCCGGATGATAGATTTGAACGAAAACATGACCCATTTGTAAATAAACAAGACCTAGAAGTCTTGATGGAAGCAAGTGATGTGGGTACGAATCCAAAGAAAAAGCGATTTGGGTATGGAGCGATCATTTTACTCGCAGTGGCTGCAAAACTTCTGATTTGGCCAGCCATGCAGACAGCATTCTATGAATTTAAACACAGATCTGGACATGGGTGGGATGATAGCCGGGCCGATTTCCAAAAGTATTACGAAGACAGTTGGCGGAAACTCAGCGGCGCTCTACCCGTCAAGTACGCTACCGATCTGGCTACTTGCCAAGCTAACGGATATGTCGCATGGCTAAATAACTCGGGTTGCCGAAAATACCGAATTCGTTTTTTCACCACTGCTGCTGAACACGAACAAAAAACAGCGGATTGCTTGTCGAATGCTGGTGAGGCAGAGTTTGTTGAGCGTAACTCACTTGGGTGCATCAAACAAGCTATCCCGAACCAATGGGAAGCGTTTGAGAGTGTGTATGCAGAGAGATTTCTGTCTGTATTACAGGAAAAAGATAACGAGATAAAATCAGACGCCGATAAAAAATTTTTGGCAGATTGCGTTGCTAAAAAGTACGTGGAGAACCTGACTAACAAGAGCGCTCAGGCAGGATCTGAATGCGGCCCTATGAATCTTGCAGCAAATGACTTGCAAGCTCTATTGGCGGGTGGATCTTGTCTTTCAGCCGTCCATTCAAAAGACAGACAAGACCAGATACAAAAATTCTTCGAGACGTGCGTCATGGAGGGCGCAACTACCGCCCATTAAAAAGTATTTTCTTGTAATTATATTGGAACTAGGAGGACGAGAACGTGGGTGCAGAAAAAACACTAGATTGGTTAACGCCGGAAAATATTCAATTTCCCGAGGATGTATTGATCTTGCGTGAAGGTGAGCAGCCCCCTCGTGAGGGAATCGTTGCGAGGGTTTACGATGATGGTCAGCTTGCCTTCGTGGGCTTTTATTTGCAGGGTAGCTGTGATCATAGTTGGGTGTTGAAGTTAGATCGAGGAATTGAGAAAGGTCAGGCAATTGTAGTTAATGGTTCTGGTGGAACCCCTGATAGCGAAATATATAGCGACGGAACCTCTGAGCGTTTTGATGCATGGTCTGATAATAGCAAACCCAAGGAAGAGGACTACCAAGTCTGGGTGTGTAGATGGCTTGCACGCATCGTCAATAATGCCAGGGCCGTTACCGAAAGAAACAAAGAAGCAATCGAGATCCGAAAAAAAATTGAAGAATCAGGAAAAAGATCAGTGTTCAAAGTGGTTAAGTAAGCCCTCTGCTAAATACCCACAAAAAGTATTAGTTTGGACTCTTAGGCATTTTTAGCCCCTTCGAACGATCGTTCTAAGGTCGTAATAACCTGATTTAAATAGTGATTTAAACCAAATCCGTTGATCTCTTTAATCCTTAGATTAACGTCTGCGCCCCAAGCTCCGATGGATTATTTCCAAGCGTGCTCAAAATACGAGGGTGTAATGAAAATAGATAGGATCTTGGGTCTTCATTCAGAGATGACGCCCGACCTCGAAATCGAGTTTGAAGATCGAACTTCGGAATGGATCAACAAAACATTTCAAACCGGCTTGATTATAATTAGTGCTGCGATGTGGATTATTTGTTTGACGTATCTTGCGTATGGTTTCAACAGTTCCATTTTGGTTCTAGCGTTGGGGTGCCAGGCTCTAATGGCGTACGGCTACTTTACAACGTGCCTCAAAGGGGCAGCGCGAAGAGTAGTAAACAAAATGACACCGGTTTTTCCAGTCGCTTATATTTTCGGATTTATGTCCTATTATGTGCCCCAGTTGCCGCTGGACTCCTTGATTTTCCAATCACAAGCTTGGATTGTTTGGGTCGTTATGCTGATCTACGCCATCGAGAGGTTAAGCCCTAGCCTTGCTGCATGCTCCGCGGTTTTAACTAGTTCAGTCTACTTTTACATGCGATTCAAGATCCCGCAGTTACAGAATGCGCCGTATCTTCAAGTAGCTGTACAACTGATAGTGGCTAATCTTACGGGCTTCATTATCGTTGTCGATCACACAAGAAAAGCGCGAAGCCAGTTCAAGCTAAAAAAAGAGCTTGAAGCAGAGCGCGCGTCATCAGATAAGTTATTAAAAAACGTATTACCAGTCCCGATTGTGGGCGAGTTGAAATCAAACGTTTCGATCATCGCTCATAATTATGAAAATGTAACGGTTCTTTTTGCCGATTTGGTCGGGTTTACCAAAACAGCAGCTACCATGGACTCGAAAGTTCTAGTCAAGTTACTTGATGAACTGTTCTCGCGATTTGACGCCCTGGCCGAACAACATGGCATCGAGAAAATAAAGACGATTGGAGATGCTTATATGGCGGCCGCCGGCTGTCCCGAGAGCGATCCGAAACACGCAATACGGATGACCCAGTATGCACTAGAACTTGATGGCGTCGTAAAACGATTTAACGGCGATTTCGGCACTGAGTTTGCAATAAAAATTGGTCTTAGCAGTGGAGCCGTCATCGGCGGCGTAATTGGAAAGAAACGAATCAGTTTTGATCTGTGGGGTGATGTCGTAAATCTAGCCAGTCGCATCGAATCGATTTGCAGCAGCGGCGACGTGATGGTTAGCGAGGCGACGGCAAAACTTATTAAGCAGGACTTTGATTTAACTCCCGGCAGGACCGTAGATCTGAAAGGCAAGGGGCCGACACTCGTGTTCTCAGTCAAACGGGTCGAGCAAGCGCCGGCCGTGGCAGCCGTTGATCACCTCGTTCTAATTCCAGCACCCCCTAAAATTGATCACGCTAGCCGAGTTACCGCAACAAAGCCAAGTACTGTCGAGTAGGCCCATTATCCCACTTTGTCTTTATCACTTAAGCCTGTGAGGATTTCTGCAAGTACACGGTCGCCGATGTGTACACTCCCACTTCGGCTGATAGCGTTGGCGGCGACTTCAGCGAGTTTGATTTTGATGCCGTTCCCAGAGATCTGGCTTAAGTCCGAAAGTCGCTGCAACTCAACATTATGTCGTACGATGCTGCCTTTTGCGCGCATGGTTTCACTCGCCTCACTTGCAAGATCATGCTTAAAGCTGCAATGAGTTGACACGTCGAGAATTTGGAAGTCAGTGACTTCGAGGGCGTTACCTAGGCGTTGGCCAACAAGAGCGTTCTTTAGCGCAGTGGTGACATCAGACGTGTTTTCAAGGATCATGCTGACAGCGTGTTTTCCGATGATGCTCCGACTGATCGCTTGTGCTTTTCTTTGCAGCTCAGATGAGACGTTTTCATAGGTTTCAAAGTAGGCGAGTGGGTCAATTGCCTTAAAGCTAAGCCCAATTTTGACTTTGACTTCGATTCCGTCACTTGTGAAAGCTTCGCCAATCGTCAGGGTTACCTGCTTACTTCGCATGTCCACTTTTTGGACGTCCACCCGTGCTGAACCAGACCAGACGGCGTAGGCGCCTGGTTCCAAGGTTTCGTTATATTGACCATCCGAATATAAAAGCCCTTTTTCATGATTTCTCACGGTTACTTTACGAAGATGTGCCCAGCTGTCGCCTGAGCTAAAAATTTCAGAGAGGCGGTCATGGGTGAGTAAAGGGCTATTCATCGTTATAAGTTCAAGTTGGAGGTTTTCTTTTGATTTCCAGAAGAAGTAAGTGCCACCAGCTAGGATTTCAGACACGCGGTTATGCTGCCAGACAATCAGCCGCTGGTCGTCTCTCACGTCACGCCTTTCGAGAAGTTTCGCGAAAACAGGATGATTTGCAAACCGGAGCAGATCGTCATCTTTGATGCGAGGATTTGTCGTGTCGTAGACACGAATATCCAAAGCTCCCAGTAAGGTGCTTATGATGTGAGTGCCGCGGTCTAAAGTCTTATGGAGATCCCGGTTTTTAAAGACTAATGCTAATTCGTTGTAGCCTACATTGATTCGCTTAAACATAGAGATAACCCCACTTTCTTACGTAAAAGTTATTTGATTTCGTTATTATCCTCATCAAATCCAGCTTCGAGTTTGTCGAGATCACTCAAGCGTGGAATCGTGCACGCCAGGACCTCCTCGACAATAGTATTTCTGGTGGTTGAGCTTAGCGCATTCACTACAGTTTGGATGGCGTAGTAGTCCCCAGAAAATGGAAGATGGGTCATGTTTTTGGCAAATATGTCTTCAAATTCGCCTTTTGTTTTCACAGATGCCGAATACTGCGCTCTTGATACGGCACTATCTAGTATCTCGATATAGACGAGGTATGTGTCTGGGTTGATGCTCTTGAGATATTTGAGTGAAGACTCTTTTGGCTCATAGCTTTTGGTCTGCTCTCCATCTGAGATGAGAATAATTTGATCAACGAATATCTTGTGTTCTCGAAGATACTCAAAAGGAACTCCGATGCTTGTATATCCGTCAGCTCTTATTAGCTCAAACTTCTTGTTGATGGCGGCCGCTGAATCCGATTTTTCGATATTGACATTGTGGGCTAGATCATCGAATGCAATGACGGTTGGGGCTTCGTCCATAGCTAGCGTGCAAACGGTTGCCAATAGTTTTCCAATATTGATGGCTACATCCATGCTTCCAGACTTATCAATAAAGATGGCTGTTTTGTCGGTAATAGGTCCGTTCTTTAAAAGACCCTGGCGCAGGGATTCGATAATTTCATTTAGATTATCTCCTTTAGCATCCATGGCTTTAGCGGCGATGATTTTCTTGACCTCGCTAGCTCGGTTCATTTCTTTGGCGTTTTTCATTTTGTCATTAATAAGACTAGCGAGCTCGGGGTTGCTGTTTAGACCGCGATTACGAAATGCCTTTAGATTATTGATGACCTGCTGTCCGGTCATCGATTCAATGATGGCTGCCCACACGTCTTTATTGAATTTTTTGACGGCACCAATGGCGGTTGTGTAAGGAAGCTGCGCGTTTCGAATGATTTTAGCGGCCTCGGATGGGTCAGTAGTTTTAGAGAGCCGTCTAAGCGCTCCAAAGCGTGATGATTCCTCAAACGTTTCGTCAAACAGTACTCTTTGTGACGTCTCACATGGTTTGATGTGAAGGCTTGCATAGATGCCTTTTAAGTGATGTCTGTCTCTGAGAGCGCACTCTTCAAGCCATGCTGGGATATTTTCACGGCGTTCAATCCAGAATTTTACCGCCCTCTTGAGGGGGCGTGATGTGCGGCCAAGTTTGGATTTGCTGAGTTTAATAATCTTATCGACTTGGTAGGTCCTCAAGTTTTGTAGGAGGACAAAACCAGCTTCTTGCATGCTTGGTAGATGACTTGCTAGCAAGACTGCGCAAAAGATCTCTTGGTGATCTCGTACGGAGCCATTTTTGGAATACCAAGCTGCCAAGTGGGTGTAGAAAAGGGGATCACGGTCAGCCCACTCTTTGTGTTGTGCGACGGCCTCATCGTAGTTGTCCTTTGGACGAGAAAGCATTTTTCTGATGAGAGCAGCTTTGGTGTCCATTTCCTTCTTCGTTTTGGAGTCGTTACTCTGGTCGCCGTAGTAGTCTGTGTAGTCATAGGCACTCATAAACTTGGTCCTCCCATGTATGTACCCACGGTTAGGAGACACTTTCGAGGTGTCTAAGTTGTGGGTACACCCTCACTAATGCAGCGGCTGTGCCACTTCGGCGAAAATAATTTAAATAGCTGTAAGTATTGATAAAAATAGAATGGTTCGGGCGGGCTAAACCCTAAAAAATGCCTTAAATCTATAAAATAATCTAAAATCTAGAATAGAAAATCCGATGCATGAGGCTTAGGAGGCTGATTATGGACAAGAAGAACGTCTTCATCGGATTTGTTGGCTATGTCCTCGATAGTCGCCCTGATTGGAAGCCGACTTTGTCAGCCTTCGGGTTTGATGATCTCCGGTTTGACAGGGCTGAACTCATCACCGAGAAAAAATGGGCCAAACTTAATCAAGAACTCATCGATGCCATCAAGAAAATCTCGCCAAAATGTGAAGTCCGCCTTCATGAACTGAACTATAAAGACCCTTGGGATTTTGGTGAAGCCTACGAAAAGTTCCACGGCTTCACCGAAAGCTATAAGTTTGCCACTGATAAAGAGCAGTATTATTTTCATATGACGACGGGCACACACGCCCAAAAAATCGTGGGATTCCTCTTTGCGTTCAGTGGCCGCCTGCCAGCAGAACTGATGCAAACTGCTCCGCCACTTAAGGGAGAGACCAAAAGCCGGTATTTCCTAGTCGATCCAAACCTGGAGCGTTATCAAAATATCCAAGATCTCTTTGATCGCAACTTTACCAGTGGCCAAGACCTTCTGAGGAGAGGTATTGAGACCAAAAATAAGACATTTAATCAGCTGATCGATCAAATATGCCTCGTGGCATCTCGCTCCAAAGATCCCATTCTTCTTGGCGGTGAGACAGGAACGGGTAAGACGGCACTAGCCCAGCGAATTTTTGAATGGAAGCAGCAAAATGGCCTCCTTGAGCGCAAGAATCTCGTCTCTCTTAATTGCGCAACTCTTCAAGGCCAGATGCTGCAATCCGCTCTTTTTGGACATGTCAAAGGAGCCTATACGGGCGCAGTCAGTGACCGTAAGGGTCTCATGAAAGCCGCTGACGGCGGAGTGTTATTTCTTGATGAGATTGGAGAGCTTGGTCTAGAGGAGCAGTCGATGCTTCTTCATGCTCTGGAGGGCGGACGGTTTTATCCTCTTGGATCAGATAGAGAGGAACAAAGCAGCTTCCAGTTAATTGCTGCTACGAATAAAGACCTAAGAAAGGCTGTGAGAGATAAGAAATTCCGTGAGGACCTTCTTGCTAGGATTGACATCTGGCACTACGAATTGCCGCCTCTCAGGGCGAGGCTCGAGGACTTTCCAGCGAATATCGATTTTGAGCTAAAAGCCATCGAAAAAAGCAGCAAAACAAAAGTGCATTTTGCCAAGGCGGCAAGGCAGCGCTACGAGTCGTTTGCCGCGTCACCGGGCGCTAAGTGGACGGCAAATTTTAGAGATCTCAGCCAATCGATTCGCCGTATGACGACCATGGCCAAAGAGCGAGAAATCACAATTGAGACTGTTGAGCATGAGATATCGACTCTGGAATCTCGCTGGCTACTATCTCTTTCCGAGGAGATATCGCCTCAAGGCAAGAAGAAGCTTGACGTCGCTCGCGAGATCGACTTGTTTGACCGGCTTCAGCTAGAGGCTGTGGTTGGTGTGATGGCAAATCATAAAAACCTAGCTGACGCGGGCCGGGTGCTGTTTCAAGTAAGCCGAGCCAGATCAAGCAATAGTAATGATAGTGATCGGCTCAAGAAATATCTCGAGAGATTTGGCCTCGATTGGCGCAGTTTTATCGGGAAAAGCTCCAAATAAAAGTTTTAATTCTGCGCTAAGGCACGAGTGCTAAATTTGACAGACGCTGATTTTGTCGCGCGGGTGGCGTTATCACCAGAAAAAACCAGTACTGTCACACTAGGGTTAAAGTCTAGGCGCACACCTGCGCGGGCCTTATAAATAATGCGGTCAGCTGTTTGGCCAAAGGGATCCATCCATACTAAGTCAGTGTCATTTCTCGACTTTGCCTTGCAAGTATCTGGTAGACCGGAGCACAGCGCTACGACGTCATTTCCGCCCTTGAACACTGAAGCAAAAACAATTTGCTGTGCTGATATGGACGTGGATGGTGCCAGTGAGATATAAACTCGGTCACTTGCAATCTGACTATCTTGACGGAAAACTGGCTCTTCAAGAATCGATGCAGGCAGTGCGTTCATATCGCCAGACTGCCCAGGATTGGCGCGCTTCGCCGCTTGGAACACTTTTTGTGTGAGATCCCGAACAGTCGCTGCGGGATTTTTGGCAAGTTCGACAAGATATTTTTGCAGATAATTCGGAAAGTAACTATCAGTCCCATTGTCGGCGGAGCTCTCGCTGGCGGTGGCCGCCGTCATGACAAGAAGACTCTTGTAATTTGGCTTTAGCGTTAAAGCATTACTGCCTCTCGCAAATGAGCCACTATTACAGGCCTCAATTATCGCAGTAAAGCGCGCGTAATTTCCTTTGGCGGCAGCAGCATTGAGCTGAGCCGCACTCATCGACTGGCGACCTTTGTGAATCTGTCCGACTGACCCGTGACCAGAGAAGAAAAATAGCAGCGTGCCGTCAGGCGCCAGCTCTTCAGCAGCCTTACTGATCTCTTGGGCCAATTCCTGGGGGTACAGGTTTCCGCGCATGCGCACTTCAAAATTAAAGGGTGGGGCACTTAGCACGGCTGCCATTTTCTTAAGATCTAGTTCAAACGCCTCAGAAGACGACACTCCAGGACCAGCACCCGAACCAAAAACCGCGATGTTTCTTGCCTTGTCGACAGCTGCAAGGCCTTTAAGTTTCGCTGATTTATTATCTGACGTTGGTAAGCCACACCCTGTGATGTACGCGCTTAGGCAAGCGAGCAATGCAGCCGCGACATGTCGGCCTAACATCATGGGAGCCTCCAGGGAATCGATGTTGACTGGAGATGATCGGTAAAACGAACTTAGGATTTTAGTTTTTGTCGTAGACCATCAATATTCGATGGGAAATTTGATGCCAATTGCAAAATTATGTGAGTACTTGTCCCCTTTGAGCGTCATAGGACATCATCATTCTTCGTCGCAATTATTGACAATGTCGTCTTTCTAACGGAGGTCTTTTGACGCGGAGTCTGATAACCGGCGTAAACCATTGGGCTTTTAATTCGACATATTTCGGCACGAATTTTGCTTGAAATATCAGGATCTTAAATAACGACACCTTATGGAGCACGGCCATGAAGCAACCACACGGGCAAGTCATGCTTGGTCTAACACTCTTGGCCACCTTGTTTGTCGTTGGCTGTGGCCCAAGAAAGGGACCGGAAGAGTATTCCACGCTTCACTCTTTTTCCGGTATCCGAAGTGACCGCTTCGAAGTGATGGTTGAAAAGATGCGGCAGTTTGCCAATCGACACGCAGACTTTGTTGAATACGTAAATTACGGCCAGTCAGTGAGTGGAAAACCGCTTAGTATGCTCAAGATCAGTAATCGACTTATTACCGACACGCAAGATGCGCCGGCTGTTATCATGAATGAGGCCATTCACGGGGATGAGTTTCTCAATATCACGGCAAGACTCCCTGAGAAGTTCCTTGAAAATAACGTTTTCCAGAGTGGGTTTCATAGTTTTTTAGACAAGGGTGGAGTTCTCTATTTAACCCCAGTTCAAAATCCAGACGGCTACGACCGGGTGCAGCGTGAAAACACAAATGGCTTGGATCTCAACAGGGATTATCCGCTTGTCAGGGCTAACAAGGCAGGATTCACGCAGCCTGAGACCACTAGCCTCGTACGGTACGTTACCAATGATATAAAGTCGACGGGTCGGATTCTTAGACTGAACTGGGACTACCATTGCTGCGTTGGAGCGCTGATTTACCCCTGGGGTCATACGACACGGGAGCGGATGGAATCTCCTGACATCGAAAAACACCTGGAAGTTGCTAAGGAAGTAAAAACACTCTTTGGATACCAAGCCGGCACGGCCATGGAGATGGTTAACTACACGGCCCTTGGCACGTCAGATGATTATCATTATGAAACCTTTAAATCGCTTTCTTTTACGTTTGAGGGCGCCTACCAGACAGAAGCCAGTAAGCTCGACACCCACGTAACCATGTGGGATGGTTTATTTCGCCGAGTCGTACAACTTAGTAGTCGTCGCATCGGGCCACGGGATTAGTCTTACCCAAGATTTAAATAATTCACGGCGCCAAAATATCTCCGTCGTCCTTGGGAAGAGGGTCCGGTTTTGGAGTTAGTACTTCACCTGCGGCGCATCCTTTGCGCGCCCCTGTCTTTTCGACAGACTTTCCCGACGGTGTGAATTTACAAAGATCCTCGATTGTTTTAATCCCATCACGGTCAGTGTCTTCGATATTTGTTAGTTCTTGTGCAGCACATCCAGCCCTAGCGCCTGATTTCTCGACCGCCAAGCCTTTCTGCGTTGGTGTGCATTTGTCCAGAGCATTTGCAACGCCGTCGCCATCATCATCCATAGCGGCGCTAGCCAGCATAACTTTGTGAATGACGGGTTGGCCTTTACCGCATATGCCCTTGAGATAAAAGTCCTGCCTAGGCTCAGGGAACTCGAAAGTAAATTCAGAAGGCCTTGTTTTGAAACTACATGGACCGCCTGCCAGTGAGCACGCTCCGCCGGCAACAAGGTCGATGGTCCAAGAGATTTGCTCAGAGGGGCAGTTTTTAACGCCTGTAACCCTAAATTTTGCTCGCTGACCATCAAGAAACGACGAGACCAAGAACTCAAAAGAAGTGTGCTCAGTCGGTGTCATGTCCTCGTTGATCAGAGCCTTGTTAGGCGCAAATAAGTCAATTGACAACACGGCTTTGCTACTTGCCTGGTAAGCAACGTGATGGTCTGGAAGAACTTTCATATAAGTGCGGTCCAGCCACTGGCGAAACGTCATTGGTGTTCGGCTTTGTTTTGCCTCCTCAAAGACTCTTCGTAAGCTAGATGAGAATCGACCACCCTTTATATAGCCTTCGTCTACTGCAGCTTCGTTTTCTGATGCTGCCGCCACAGTGATGAAATTAGCCAAAAAAGGATTACCAGAGACCTTAAAACTCATAGTTTGAGCGGATTGAATCGCGTTATTTTGTTCTATGGTGGCGTTGTCAAGAAGTGCTCTGAGACTTCGAGTGGTTGTCGGTTGGCCAGAGTCATTGCCAAAGCCCGTATCAGCAGCCAGATTAAGAGTTGAGAGCTTGTTATCTCCCTTCAGCCATGCACCACTAAAACAGGTATCGACGATCGATATTAAAAAACGAATGGGCTGTGTTTTACCTGACTTTGACCTGGCATCGCGCAGGGCGCCCATGATTTCGGTGGGGCTAGCAAATTGCCCCTTAAAAGGCCCCGCATTAGCGAAGTTATCCAGATCCTTTTTCGTAATCTTGGCGCTTTCTTCTGTCACAAAAAGTCCGCTGGGTGTGCCGTGTCCTGAGAAGTAAAGCAGCAATGTGCCTCGGTCTGAAATTTTTGCGCCGTAGTTTCTCAGTGTACTGAGCAGCTCTGATTTAGAGGTGCTAGGATTTGAGATAACGCGGTAGCCGTAGCCTGAGTTATTCAACAGATTTTCCATCTCGACGATATCGGTGACCACTCCTGGCAGGTCATTTGGGGCTCCAAAAAGTAATGCGTAGTTGTCAGCAGCAGGATCAATCGGCGCAAATTTTGCACTCGATACCGGCCCGTCGTTTTTTTTGCAACCAAAGCTGATGAATACCGATACTAAAAAAACCAGAATCGTCTGCATATATTGTTCCTCAGGGGTTAAAAACAGTGCTGCGTTAGGTAGCCGGTCGCTAATGTTTCCAGGTCATCAAAGGTCTATTTGCATCCACGAATGCTACCAGTGGCCGGCGATGAAACAGACAGATTTGCAAGCCTTGGATTATTTATTATCAACGGCGAATTCCATGCATCCATGGCAATTCCCGTCTGCTCAAAAGCCGAGAACTTATTCCAGTCCGTACACCATACGCCGTCGGCTGCTCGAAGTGCAGACGAGAAAGCACTACTTGGATTATCGAGGCTATAAATACCTTCAAATCCAGACCTATCCATTCCAAGAAGTTCGGCTAAGCCACTTGGCTTACGATTCTCAAAGGGTGGCCCCTTGGAGATAAAGACCGTCTCATCAGTTTTTCGTGTTAGGTAAATAACGTCTTGGCAGCCAGCCGCTTTGAGAACTTGTACCGGATGCAGATCAGCCCATCCGCCAAGCGATAGAGCACCTGCCAGGTGTTCGTTTCCTTCAAACGTCGTGTATTTGCCAAGAGATGGTTCTTGTGGGGACTTTTCAAGAATTTGTCTCCATGTGCTTTTAGATCCAAGGCTGATGGATTTTTTTGCCTTCCAGTCATCACTAGATCTGGCCCAGGACTCCACGAGATCTTGCTTGACCCCTCGAGAAACCCAGTATCCAAAACGAACGTCCTCAAAGTTAAAGTCCATGCGGCGTGGCTTCGACGCATTATAGAGCTTTTCATAGTCTTGAAGTTTCTTGATGGCACTCGGCTCTTTGACGACTGACGTGATGGTAATGCTTTTTGTGGCAAGGCCCGGAAGATCATCGATGCGGTGTTTGGAGTTTTCTGATCGGTTGGCGCGCCAATCTTTGATCATGGCCGTAAAACGCTCGCCGCAAGTGCCTTTGGCGGTTGTCTTTGTGCTCAGTTCACTCCAAAGTTTGTCGTCTGTTCCAGCAGAGCAATCTTTAAGAAAGCTTGTCATGTCAGACTGTTTTTGGCCGTAGCTAGCGTAGAAGTCAGCCACGCGGCCAATGAGCTTAATGAATTTTGAGAAATTGACGATCCCCGGTCTAAAAAACACGTCAGAATCTTCAGCGTCAAGATTCACAAGTGAGATGGCCGCTTTTTGGACTTCTTTGACATTGCGCGCGAAGTTTTCATCATTGCCACTTGATGGCTGAAGCATGCGAAGCGCTTC
>CAYOEM010000036.1:0-17226 GCA_964402975.1 uncultured Polynucleobacter sp. | reverse complement strand
AGATTTCATGATGGTTTGTTGCTTCATAGTTAGTCTCCCTCTCCGTCTATCTGTAGAATTTTCGCTGAGCGTGCTCGTCCATCATTTTCTGTTCGCGTTTGTCGAGTTCTTGTGCCCAAGCTAGTTTGTACTTGTCTTGCAGAGACTGAATTGCTTCGAGCTCGCGATGAGCCCGGCTCATAATTTCTGCCTGTTGTTTTTCCATTTTCTCCAGATCCAAAACATCCTGATAAAGCTTCATCCACAAACCTTTTACGTTATCGAGTCCCGTTTCCAGAGCCTCTAGCATGAGTCGATTCATGGTGCCACGTTCGTCATTCAGTCTTCCGACACCGTCCATGTATTGCTTTTGGGTTGCTCGCATGGCGGCGACCACTTCGATTTTTTGCCGTCTAACGACGTTTAGTTGCGCTAATTCAGCATCAAATCGAGCCTTCTTTGACTCGATGACTGGGTTTAATCGGCGTGATTTTTTTTCTAAGCTATGCATCTATTACAACCTATGCTGACCGAGATTGGTTTGTCATGTCATCATCCCCACTTCGATTAGGCCCGTGCACGATCGTGGCTAGCTGCTCGAGTGATTTCTCATAAGTGCAAAGCTCGTTTCGATCTTGTTTCAAAAATTTCTCAATTGACGGCATCAGTCTTATAGCCGTATCAAGGGTTGGGTTGGTCCCAGCCTGGTAACTTCCAATTTGAACGTAATCAAAGTTTTCTTGGTAAACGCCCATCAGCATCTTGATGAATGCAGCAGCGTCCTGGTGGTCGCGGTCCACGATGTCGTGCATCACCCGGCTCGTTGAATTTGTGATGTCAATGGCGGGGAAATGGTGTCTAGCGGCAAGTGTTCGCGATAGAACAACGTGCCCGTCTAAGATGCTTCTTGCGGCGTCTGCAACTGGCTCATTAAAGTCGTCGCCATCGACCAATACCGTGAATAGGCCCGATATCGATCCTCTGGATAGTGGTCCGCATCGTTCGAGTAATTTCGGCAGTAGAGAAAAAACCGAGGGCGGATAGCCTTTAGTTGTGGGTGGTTCGCCGACAGCCAAGCCAATCTCTCGCTGCGCCATAGCAACTCGCGTTAGGGAGTCCATCATAACCAGAACTTTCCTGTCTTTCGACGCAAAATGCTCTGCAATAGCCGTGACGACTCGGGCCGCGCGGATTCTTAGTAGAGGCGACTGATCGCCCGTAACGACAACAACAACGCTTCGCGAGAGACCTTCAGGGCCAAGATCACGTTCAATAAACTCTCGAACTTCGCGTCCTCGCTCGCCGATCAGGCCGATCACGTTGACATCCGCATCCGAAGCCTTGGCAATCATTCCAAGCATCACAGATTTTCCGACGCCCGATCCAGCCATAATCCCTATGCGCTGCCCTTCGCCGAATGTTAATAGGCCGTCAATGCACCGGATCCCCAAGCTAAACGGTTGGGACACACGCTGCCTTGTCATTGGATTGGGAGCTTCACGCTCCAAGAGAGCCGTGTCGGAACTTGTAATGAATCCATCAAGTTTAGGGCCGTATAGAGGTTGCATCATCGGGTCAATGATTCGTCCTAAAAGATGATCCCCAACTGGGATCTGATTAAGAATTTTCATGCTCTTTACAGGGCTCCCGGGAGCGACACCTTGAACCGAGGAGTAAGGAATCAGGAGAGCGCGATCGTTCTTAAACCCTGCTACCTCAGCGAGGATCTGACCACCAGGAACGGGAGCGCCAATTGAAACGATGCTACCTATGGGGGTGTTCGGTAAGATAGCCTCTATCACCGTGCCTACGATATCGCAGACTCTGCCCTGAGGGTCCCAATCAATAGACGTCATGGCGCCACGAAGGGAGTCGCGATCAAACGCTCGGATATTGCAGCCAGATGTCATTTCTCACCACGCATATTGCAATCAATTTTTAGCTAACTTTTTTGTCTTCAAACAGATTAATGTCCGCTTTTTCAAGCAACTGGTGGACCAATTTTTTTGCACTGACATCGACTACTGTGAGTTTACTTTCCACCCGAAACTCGCCAATCGCCACAGACGGATCTTTCACTAAGTGAGGCGAAAGCTCCGGTATGCCCAAGTCATAGACCCGTTGCCAGGTCTCTGGGTGCATTTTCACTTTGAATTCATTTGGGGCGATGGTGTCTTTTATGACTCTCTGAATCATCGTCGCGTAGGCTTCAGGCTTGATGCTAAACTCTCTGCCAAGCAACGCCTCTCCGATCGCCTGACTGAGTTCATAAAAGTTTTTCTGAACGTTATCGAGAACAATTGATTTTAGACCGTCGAATTCTGTAATAATTTCCTCAACTTTTCGGAAGACTTGGGCCGCTTTCTTTTGTCCGCTAAGCAAGCCTTTTTCTTCACCTTCTCTAAACCCGGCTTGGTAACCTTCGGACCTCGCTTGAGTTTTAAGATCTTCAAGTAGCCGCTCATTTTGTCTGGCCAGTTCTTGCTGCTGCTTCCACGATTCAATCGCTTGCTCTTCGGCAGCGACGGGTCCGCTTTGGCTTTGAGTTGGGAGCGGAGTAAAAGAGTCACTATTTCGTTCTTGTTGCTCTGGCTCACGCGCAGGGTCGGTGACTGGTGGTTTCGTGAATGCCTTTTTTATAGCTGACGACATGACTTCTTCCGTGATGAATTTTTCCACGCCAGCGTGTTCGCCGCTTCGAACGACTTCTGGAGATATTGGTCGGGCCGTAACATGTGACGGCTCAAACGACACTTGTAAGGGATCTTCGGAGTTCTGGTCGATGCGGGTATCAGTTGTGCTTTGATGTGAATGCTCATGAAAAAAAGGTCGACTTCGTGACCGAGCAAGCTCGGCATGATCAATGTCGTCCTCATCATCGTCTATGTTTGTCTTTTTCTTTTTCTTATTTGAACGCTCGTTATACCAATCTTGCGTGAAGTCTGCTGGGAGGATCAATCCCAATCTAGGTTTGTTAGCGTCCTCAAGCAGAGAGTCTATCGCTGCAGGCTTTTTGACATTATCTGCGATCTCTTTGGGGTCATGAAAACGCGCATTTATAATGTTACGATCAGGATTATCGTAAGCTACCGGTTGTGAGGCAGCGATCTCGTCAAAGTTGTAGTCAACCATTTCAACAGAAGCCAGCAGCTTGCTGTCTTTCTTGATAAAGCGGCCGAGTTTCTTCTGTCCGTCAGTATTAATGGCCATCAGGTTACTCCTTAGCTCGCATTTTGATGCGGGTTAAGAAGCATTCGAATCGCTTCGGTTGTTCGCTTCGGCTCATTCTTTGCCAAGTACATGATTTGCTCTTTTGGCGTGAGTTGCTCGAACGGAACATCTTCTTTTACTTGTATACTTCCGCCTGTACCGACATCCAATTCGGGTCGATATTCCTCGGCAAGAGTTTGCTCGGATCGCCTCTCTGGATCATATGAAAGCCAGCGGAAGTAAGGTCGGACTATGAAGAGGAAGAACATTACCAATGCGAACGCTGCTGCACTAGATAACGCGAGTGTCGATATATAATCTCGGTTCTCCTTTTTGACCTCATTGATAGCTTGAGCCTGGACAGGGTCCATTTGGAACATCATGTTAGTGACCGTAACTTCGTCTCGTCCTTGTTGATAGCCTATCGCCTTACGAACGATGTCTTCAATTTGCTTCATCTCGTCGGCCGTTCTTGGTTCAAAGACGGGCTTCGCTCCATCCAATGGGAATTCTTGCTTTCCATCTACGAGGACTGCAGCGCTGATGCGCTTAATGTTGCCGACCGGCAGCGTTTTCTTGGCGATCGTCTTTGATACGTCATAGTTAATAAGTTCACTATCTTGCTTATTTTGAGATTTGGAAGCAGTTTGTTGAACATTTTCCTGCTCGCCCGGGACATTGGATTTACTGCCAGGGATACCGGTTGGATTAAGGCCGCTGCCTTCCATTGATGACCCTTGAGTATTTTTTGAAATAACGGCGACCTTCTCGGGGTCGACCTCACTAATAGTTTGCTCTTCTTGCGTAAAGTCTACGGCCACGTCGACCTTGGCCTCAACCCTCTCAGCACCCGCCACACGACCAACGAGACCACGGATTTTCGCCTCAAGGTCACGCTCGACAGACTGCTTGTAGGTTTGCATTTCCTTGGTCATTTTAGACGCGAAGTCCTCACTCTCAACCTTGGTCAGCATTTGGCCTTCCTGATCGATGATGGTGACATTATTGGGCTTAAGACCTTCGACTGATCTACAGACCAAGTGCTGAATGCCCTTGATTTGACGGTCATTTAGTTTTGCGCCACGTTTTGTTCGGATATAGATTGCGGCCGTCGGTTCCTTTTGCTCCTCCACAAATAAACTTTGCTTCGGAGTAACGATATGCACCCGTGCTGAGGAAATACCTTCGATAGCAGTAATGGTCCTTGATATCTCGCCTTGTATGGCCCGAAGGCGGTGTATGTTTTGCTCGAATTCGGTCCGTGTAAAGTCTTGTGTGTCGAACTTTTCCCAGCCTACGACTCCATGACTGGGCAGACCTTCCTGGGCGAGTTGCATTCGCAACTCCGCTGCACGGGCATTTGGCACCTTGATTCCCTTGGCGTCGACCTCATAGTCTACGATGTTGAGACGACGGAACTCGTTTAGAATCGCCTGGGTGTCTTCTGTCGAGACGTCCGTAAAAATGTATTCATGGGGAGCTTCGCTCTTCATAAACATGAGACTGCCGATTGCAGTGAAAACTAATGTAATGACGCCGGCTAGGGTGAGCTTACGTGCCATCGACAGACTCTGCCAAAAAGCTCCAGCCTGACCACCAAATTTTTTCAAGAACGTCATGAAGTTATTCACGTAAAACTCCCATTAAAACAGTGAAGACCACAAGCAAGGGACGATTAAACAGGCATCCTCATGACCTCTTGGTAGGCCTCAAGGGCGCGATTGCGCAACTGGACCATCAAGTTAAATGTCAGCTCTGCTTGGGTTGTCGCAAGCATGGTCTCATGGAGGTTGTCGTTCTTGCCGGAGGCAAGGTCCATAGCCATCGAGTCCGCTCTTTTTTGCATTTCGTTAACCTCGGCTAGACCGGACTTAAGGTGCTCCATAAAAGACGAGCCTCCTTCCGATGAAGCTGGGGCTCCGAGATCTGCCCGCTTGCGGGTCTCGGATTGAATCTCGCGCATCTGGGCCAACACTTCTTGGGCGGCACTTTTTGCGGTTGAGATACTCATACATCATCTCCAATCATCGAGGGTTTATCGACCAATTTCCAGAGTCTTAATCGCCATTTGTTTTGCTTCGTTTACTGCCGTTGCGTTTGCCTCGTAGGCTCTTGTAGCGGCAAGCATGTTGACCATCTCTGTCATGACTTGAATGTTTGGCATAGCAACGTATCCGTCCGAATTTGCGTCCGCGTGTGTCGGATCAAAGACCATTCGCGGTTCTTTTGTGTCTTCGTGAATTCCCACGACTTTCACCTTGCTCAGCTGAGCCCCGTTGGTGTCATTGAGAAAATCCTCAAACGCGGATCCCATCGGGGTCGCGCTGAAAACCACGTCCCGTCGTTTGTATGGTCCACCTTCCTCAGTCCGAGTCGTGTTAGCGTTGGCTAGGTTCGCACTCAGTGTGTTCATCCTAAGGCGGTTGGCGCTTAGGGCAGAACCACTGATTGCCATGGACTTAAACATCCCCATAATCAGCGACCTCCGTTAATTGCATATTTGAGAGTGCCAATCTTTCGATTCAGGGTTTCAACGGCCGTTCGGAACAGAATCTGGTTCTGGGCAAGCTGCGACATCTCAGCATCCATATCGACAGTGTTTCCGTCCTCGTCCACCGATTCGCTCGGGCGAACGTATACATCAGGCTTTATCTTGCCGTCTGCGCTTGTGAAATTATTTTTGAGATGTCTAGGATCAGTAGTTTTTACGCCAACGGTCTCTTTACTTGCCGAGAGATCTTGAAGCTGTTTTTCAAAGTCGTAACCAAATGCGCGGTAACCGGGAGTCTCGGCATTGGCGATGTTTCCCGTTATCACTTCATTGCGACGGCTTCTCTGTGACAGAGATTCCATCTGTATTTTGTCACTGAAATTGAAAATACCACCGATCACGTTACTCATCATTTACTCCCACTGGCAGCGGTTACGTGAAGGCCCAAAGCGGTGAATTCATTTATCTTGTTGCGAAGAGTACGTAGGGAAATGTCTAGAGTGCGGGCCGCGTGAGTACGGTTGCCGTCATGAAACTTTAAGGTTTCAAGAATGAATTGGGTTTCTACCTCAGCAAGTGGCTTGCCAATAGGCAAAGCGGAAATCCAATTATCAGCGCTGACGGCTTGGCCTAATTCCACCGGAATATCACGAGCTGTAATAATCGAGGAATTTGCCAGGAGGGCAGTGCGTTGGATTACGTTGTTAAGTTCTCGAACGTTGCCCGGCCAGCGGTAGGACATAAGTTTGTTTACTGCATCTGGAGCAAAAGTCATCAATGGTTTGTTAAATTGGTCGCTGTACAGAGCGAGAAAGTAATTTGAAAGCAACTCGATATCTCTTGGTCGATCGCGTAGTGATGGAACTTCAATATTTATGACGTGGAGCCGGTAATATAAATCTTGACGGAATTGACCGCTTTCGACTGATCCTGCAAGGTTTCGGTTCGTAGTTGCTACAATTCTTACATCAACAGGTATTGTTCCTGAGCCGCCGATGCGCTCAATTTCTTTCTCTTGAAGAACCCGCAGTAGTTTGGCCTGCAAGGCGGGCTCCATTTCAGTGACTTCATCAAGTAGCAGCGTGCCGCCCTGCGCTTGTTCGAATTTTCCAGCGTGTCTTTGATGTGCGCCTGTGAATGCCCCCTTCTCGTAACCAAACAGTTCAGCTTCAAGAAGAGAAGGCGGCAATGCAGCGCAATTAATGGCGACAAATGGCTTGTCTTTTCGGTTTGAGGCGTTATGAATGGCTTTCGCGACAATTTCCTTGCCAGCACCGCTTTCGCCAGTTACGAGTACCGGCACATTCGCATTAGCGATCTGCTCGATGACGTCCTGGATTCGAAGCATCTTTTCATCAGCAGCAAGGAAGTATTTGGCTACGGAGGGCTTGGCCGACTGGGCTTGCTGCGTGGCGCCTTGTGCGTAAGTCACGTAGTCTTCACGACTGACTGGTGTCGGTACGGCTTGGGCGGCGTTGCTGTTAGTCTTTAGGCTCATGATCACTTCTCCTCCGTGTGTTTTGATACCTACTTTAATTCTGTTGCGTGTAATGTCTTTAGTGGCTGATCTGATTCAAACGTTCGCTGGCTAAATTCGAGTAAAACAGGTTGTTGGGGTCACTTTTTGCTTTCTCCAGTGCTTTGATGGCGTCGTCTTTTCGGCCAGCCCTAAAGAGAAGCAGACCGCCTTTGTAGAGTGATTCTGCTCGCGAATCCTCAAGAGATGTCACCTCACCGATTTGGGTATAGAGCTTTCCGGCTTCAAGGAACTCGTCAGCTTTTCGATGGTCTTCTGCAAGTTTTGTCATTTCAGCAGCCCAGAGTTTAGCTGCTAGTTTGTCCTGCTCTAGCTGATTCGGTTTGATGAATCGCATTAGCTTCATGGACTCCCGGCGTTCGTTCGGCATTCCTAATTCTGCAAATTTCCGGCCAAGGTCGTCCAGCAGGCGCACTGTCGCACTTGATGGGCTGAAGTTGCCTACCCAATCTGATGAGTCGGTGCCCGGTGTAGCGTCAAGTTTTGGGGGATTGTCAGCCAAGGCAGTCTTGTATTGTTCAAGAACCAGCTTAGCAGGTGTACGCAGCGTGAGATCGGATGCCGTAACGTTTCGAAATTCGCTGCCCAAAGCTGTGAGTAAAGTGTTGCGTTCATCGGCAGATAGAGTTTCCCAGGTTTTTGCCATTTGCTGGTCACTTTTCTTTGCGCGCGAGGCTAGAGCGTTGACTTTAGCTGGACTGGCCTTTCGGGCCTTTAAGTCCGAGGCTTGTTTAGCGGATATCGCAGCGATCCAGAATTCGGCCTTAAATTTGTCAGATTTTGAATCCGTCGTTGCGATGATCTTTTGGTAAAAATCAAGGGACGCTTCTTTTTGGCCGAGGGCTCGGTAGCTCTCAGCAACTTGCCAACTCACGGTCGGATTTTTTGCAATCGACTTCATCTCGGGCGGGAGTTGCTCGTAAAGCGCAGCCACTTCAGCGTTTCGGTTAGCCTCAAAGAGCTGCCTAAATTGGTCTTGAAGTTTTTTGCGCGTGGCTTCCGAAAGTTCTAGCGTCATGGGGTCTTTGTCATGGCGATATCTTGCAAAGAAGTTACCAAGCCACTGGGCATACCCATTCTGCCAGTTGGTTTGCGAATTTGAGAGGCGCTTAGCGATCAAAGCCGAGGCAAGATAAGCCGTTTTAGGATTGTCGACTTTAGGTAGAATTTTTTTAAGAGTTATTTCGGTATCCTCGCTGCAGGTAGCTAGGGCTGATCGTGATTTTTGATCTACGTCCTTATCCGACCACCAAGTATTGCGCATTGCGATCATGGCAAGAAGCTCTGCACTTTCACGAGTCGGTATGGCTATGACTTTTTCAGCTAACTGAGCAAGTTTTTGCTCTTCACTATCTTTTATGGCTCGTATCGCTCGGACGTCCAGTTTGCGCACTTGGGCGAAACGTGCCATGAGATGATCGGGATGCTTTTCGATAAGGGTTTGATAATAGCCCTCAGCTAGGGTTAGATTTCCTGCAGATAAGTGTGATTCAGCGAGTTTCCAAAGATGTGCAGGATTTTTTTCGAAAACCTCTGGCTCGCGCTGTAATACTTGTTGATACGCCGCCAGTGCTCGGGTTTCGTGTCCAAAATCGTAAAGTTTTGACGCGTAGTCAGCCATAGCGCCGCTGGTCGTTAAGGCATTGGCCTGAAGTCGAGTCATCTCCGCACTCGCCGTCTTGGATTCTGTCGGCGCAATTTGCGTGCGATAAACGTAAGGTGGAAATGTCGACCAAGCCTTTCCCAGTCCCGGCTCTAGTTTCGAGATGATCCCACCAAGTTCATTGGGCGATGAGGCGAGGGGAGCCATCTGTTGGATGAGGCGACGCTTTGGAACGAGATGGGCGGGCGCTGTTGATGCGGCGGGTTTGTCTGTCGCCAGATGAGCGAGAGATTCGTCGGAGCCCTGCGCACCACCTGCGAAACTGACTGGAAGCCCGGTAGCGGAATCCTTTTGCTCGCGGAAGCTTTTGTCGAAAAGATCTATTACGATTCTGTTGGGTTGCTCAAAGGTTGAAACAAGACCTTCCACTTGTCCGTCGCGAAAAACTATTCTGACATCGGTGCCTTTAGCGCCGAGATCTTTGATCAAAACCCGTCTTATCAAAGTGTCGTCGTAGTCATTGAAAGCTTCGAGCGCACTCGGGTCAACACCTGGAAAATTCATATAAAGCGAGTTATCTTTTTTAGACCATTCGTAATTAAATTTTGTGCCCTCGGGCAGGTTCAAGACCATCTGGCTGAAATTGGAGCCTGCCTTCGTGTCGTTCGCAAACGCGATCTCGGGAAATAGCGCAGACGCCATGATCCAAGTTCTGAGTGCGATGTTGCGACTGACTCTAAAACTCCACTGCATCGAAGACCGTCCTTGGTTTCTATGGTGTCGAAATTCTGGCGATGAAAATATTTCACAGTTCTGAGAAGCAAATGCCGTGCCAAAGTTTCCGAGCGGCAATTTCTTTATGGTTTATGGATTATTTTTGCCCGGAGGTGCCGAAAATTTGGCGAAACGCTTTGTGCTTGCGTCAGTGTTCTGACCGTAGTGCCAATTTTTCGTCTTTAAGCGAGACCATTTAATTCGAATTAAAATCAATGATGTCAGTAATTTAAGCCAAAATTCCCCTTGCTTTGAGCGGCGCGTCCTCGGGTGATCCTCGGCTTGGTGGATTGGCAATTAATAGCTTTTTTCTAAAGTTTATTGGCGATTTGCCGATCCCAGCCTAGCTATGGGGGACGGGCTTTATGAAGCAAAATTTTCGGCGGAGTGATTCGGGCGTTCGTCATGGACTCAGTCAAGAGTTTCACGGTCAAGCATTTCTCTTCCCATCGGGTGTACCCTTGCGCTATCGGGGTCTTGACGTCAGTCGATATGGGATCGGTTGCATTATTGTTGGCAGCGTCCAGATGAGGGATGTTTTGCTCATCAATATTGGCGGCGCGGATTTGCATTTTGAAGTGATGTGGGTTGAGAGTCACCTTGGAATTGATAACACACACCGCGCCGGTCTTCAGTGCTTAGACAGGATGCTAGATGTGCGACAAAGGCTGATGAATTTGGGATATGTGACCAATCCCTTGGAAGATGAATTTGTCGCATAGCTAATAAATTAAAAAGCGTTTGGGGCTAAGCTCGAGCTTAGCTTATTTACAGGAATTGGCTCAAAAACGATCCTTGTTGCCTCTAACGTCGAATTGGGTCAAGATCTGGCCAGGATAAATCTTGCGGATCCATAGCCCATGACAGTTTTAAGTCTCAAAAATGTTCGTTTTAGATATGGCCAAACTACACCCGACGTCATATCCATCAACGAATTTGTCATCAGCCAGGGCGAGACGGTTTTCATGCATGGCCCTAGTGGCTCTGGCAAGACAACTCTACTTAGTCTGATAGCAGGTCTCTTCAGTGCCAGTGCCGGTTCGATATCGGTTATGGGGCAATCGATGAATTCAATGTCCTCTGCCGATCGCGATAAATTTCGAGCAGAGCAGATTGGATTCATATTTCAGGCTTTTAACCTTGTTCCCTATTTAACCGTCCTTGAGAATGTGGCCCTACCGTGTCAATTCGGTCGGCGGAAATCTGCAGACTTTCCAAGTATCGGGGACGAGGCCTCGTTTCTCTTATCGAGATTGGGTCTCGGAGGATTTGAGCGAAAAGACGTGAGCAAACTGTCAATAGGGCAACAGCAGAGGGTCGCCGCCGCTAGGGCGCTCATCGGAAGCCCAGCCTTGATTATTGCTGATGAACCAACATCAGCACTGGATGCAGATGCTAGATCGGACTTTCTAAAACTTCTCTTTGAGCAGGCCAAGCGCGAGAAGAGTTCTATTTTGTTTGTAAGTCATGATCGCTCCTTGGCCGGTCAATTTCAGCGTTCGCAGCCGCTGGAGAGTATAAATATTCTAAAAACTGACTCACCAGGGGGTCAGGGTTCATGAGTACCTTTCGACTGGCGCTGAAATCCCTTTGGCATCGCAGAGCCGCGACGCTACTAACAGTGGTCGCCATTTCACTGAGTGTTGCGTTATTTGTTGGGGTTGGAAAAACCAGGGAAGCAACCCGGGATGCTTTTAGCGGCGCCATCAGCCGAGTTGATCTTATTGTTGGGCCGAGGACGGGCAGCCTTTCGCTTTTGCTTTATTCGGTCTTTCACGTCGGTGCACCCTCCCATAACGTCTCCATGAAGGCTGTCGACTATGCAAGATCCCTTGACGCTGTGGAGTGGATCGTCCCATTTAGCCTAGGAGATGGCTACCAAGGATTTCCTGTAGTGGGCACCACGTCTGATTTTTTCACGAAATATAAAGTGCGTAATGGAGAGGCGGTGACTTTTAGCTCCGGCAAACCTTTTGCGGCGCCAGATGAGGTTGTTCTTGGCTCCGAGGTTGCGACGTCTCGCCGATTAAGACTTGGAGATCTGATTGTGCTCAGCCACGGCCACTCAGAACATGGTGATGGGTTTGAACGTCACGAGGATTTCCCCTTCAAAGTCGTTGGTATCACGAGTTTTACGGGAACTCCCGTCGACCGTTCAGTCTACGTTCCCCTGGAAGGTATGGGTGCTATTCACTTGGAAAGCGCCGTTCCTGCCCCTATTGCCAATAAGGTGAATCGAAACCAAAAAAATGAAAGTGCGGATGACCATGATCATGACCATGATCACGCCCATGACGACGATCACGATCATGGAACGGAAACAGCCACGGATGACGCCCATAGTGATCACGATCACGCGGCGCATTCCAGCTTTATTAGTAAAGACGGAACGATCTTAGTTACACAAGTGAGTGGATTTTTTGTAGGCGCCAAAAATCGCATGGCATCACTAGACCTTCAACGGCAACTTAACACGTGGCCGGCCGAGGCGTTATCAGCCATTTTGCCAGGAGTGGCCATGTCGGAACTCTGGAAAAACCTCGCAATTTTTGAAACGGCTATGTCCGTTGTTAGCGCTTGTGTTGTATTGACTGGTATCATCGGACTTTTTGTATCGCTTCTGATTTTGAGCGGTCAACGTCGTCGTGAAATGGTTGTTTTGCGGGCTGTTGGTGCAGGTCCAAAAACAATTTTTGCACTCTTAGCCGGTGAGGCCGTCTTCATCGTTCTGTTTGCAATCGTTTTGGGAATGGCATTTATGCACCTGGGTCTTTACGCGTTGAGCCCCTGGATTGAAAAGAGGTTTGCAATCCACCTAGAACTTTCGGCCATTAATTTATACGACATGATATTCGCCGGAATTCTACTTGTAGTTGGAGCGATGGTTGGCATGCTGGCCTCCGTGAGAGCTTACCGGTCGGCGATGCATGAAGGTTTGGCTACTAAATTTTAGTTGGTGATCCAATGCAGGATAAACAAAAAAACGACGCTTTGGTTGATCCCGATGCAACATCTCCTAGGAAGAAGTTGCTGATTGGATTGCTGCTGGCTCTCCCCGTCCTGGTCGTGGTTGTCTACGGGGTTACGCGCGGAGGATCGGATAAGAGTAGCGGCAGTGTTGTCGACTGGCAGATGTATAGGGAGTTTGACCCGCAGACCAACCAGATGCCTGAGCGCCTTAGGGCCCTCGATGGTAAAAAAATCCGGTCTCCTGGGTTTATGGTACCCCTAGAGGACAACAGGGCCCGAGTATCCGAATTTTTGCTCGTTCCGAACCCTCAAGCCTGCATTCACGCGCCTCCGCCACCCTCCAACCAGATGGTCTACGTTAGGATGGTATCGGGGGATGCGAAAACCCTATTCGGTCCCGTTATGGTGGAGGGGATCTTGCGAGTGACCAGTCAGACCCATCAATATGGAACCGCAAGTTTCCAGATTTACGGGGAAAATGTGGATCCGTATCAGCCCGACTAGTTGGACCTTATAAGTGGATGGGCGCAACGCTGTGCCTAAAAATGCGACATTTTGGCCGTAAAAACCGCCTGCAGCCTAATTAATAAGCTTCTCATCTTGCTTCTGGTGAACTATACCAACAATCACGCCTGAGTGGTGCATATACCGATTTGTAGAGTTTCAACGACTTGATGGTTGGAGCTCCGGCTTTCGGATAGCATGCTCGATCATTCAGGCCCAAAAAGAAGAAAGGTTTTTTAGCCATGCGTATTTTAGTCGTTGAAGATGATATGGTCATTGCCAATCTGCTGCAACGCGCCTTGCGCGAGGAAAACTATGCAGTCGATCTCGCACACGATGGAATCGAGGGTGAGTGGCTTGCCACAGAAAACCCCTATGATCTGATCATTCTAGACGTCATGTTACCTCGAAAAGACGGGATCTCGGTCTTGCAGACCTTGCGAAATGGGGGGATGAAGTCTCCTGTTTTGATGTTGACGGCCCGTGATGAGGTCAAAGATAAGATCACAGGCCTCGATGGCGGTGCAGACGACTACATGACTAAACCATTTAGTTTGGACGAGTTGTTAGCGAGAACTCGTTCGCTGCTACGTCGCAGGGTCAATGATTACAGCGGCTCAATCTTAGAGGTTGGTCACCTGAAGATCGACCCGGCACGCAAAGAGGTGTCACGTGCGGGCCAAATCATTGAGTTAACCAGCAAAGAGTATGCTCTTATTGAGTACATGGCGCGCAACGCTGGCAAAGTCGTTAGCCGCTCGGAGTTGAGTGAGCATGTGTGGGATATGGATTTTGAGCCGGCAAGTAACGTCGTAGACGTTTACGTAGGCTATTTGAGAGCAAAAATTGATAAGGGCTTTGAGGTGCCGATGCTGCGAACTGTGCGCGGCCACGGTTATATGCTCGAAGTTCCTCAATGATTTTCTTGTGAAACCACCTGTCAATGACTCAAGTAGACATGAGACGCGGATTTTTTCTTAAGTTTCTAGCAAGACTGCCAATCAGTTTGAGACTGGCCGTGGGTCACGGTATTTTGATGATGGTGTTACTGCCGCTCGTCGGTTTTGGTGTTTACAATCTTGTACGCCGCGATTTACTTAAATCGGTTGACGCAGCACTCTTGGCATCTGCGGAATCCATGCTTGTCAGTAAGGCGTCTGAAGGTGGCGTAAACGGCGGCCTAGATCAGTTTTTGTCGGATTTCTTGGGTGGACGTGACGTGAACGCTTATGCGCGCGTCGTGGATTTAAGTGGCAACATTCGAAGTCGTTCAACCCGCGATGACGTCTCATTACCGATAACCAAGGCGGCTATGCAGCGCGCGGAGCAGGGCCTTCCCACGTTTGAGACCTGGGAGCGTGAGAACAAAGCCCCATTTAGACAGCTGTCGATGCCGGTCATTGTTGGCGGCGCATTCACTGGAAATTTGGTTCAGGTGGGAGCTCCACTTGATGCCACGTGGGCGACCTTATCTCAGATTCGAAACGTATTTTACTTGGCATTTCCGGCCATTCTCGTGGTCTCCATGATCGCCGGCTTCATCATGGCCCGAAGGTCTTTGGCACCTGTGGATGGTATGCGGCGTGCGGCCGATCAGTTATCGGCGACGGATTTGTCTCACAGGCTGGAGGTGCCAGATGTGCGTGACGAATTACACGATCTTGCCGAAACGTTTAATCGCATGCTAACTCGTCTGGAAGATGCATTTGAAAGGCAGCGCCGCTTCAATAGTGATGTGTCACATGAGCTGCGCACACCGCTCACCGCCATTCGTGGAGAGGCAGAACTGGCGCTTCGCCGTGTTCGAACTGCTGACGAATACAGATTAGCACTGGAAACTATTCAAAAAGAATCCATATCGATGGCAACAACGGTGGAAGATTTGCTGTTGCTGGCACGTGCTGAAACGGGTGGTCTCCCAACCACCAAGTCGGAAGTCAAAACTCAGGCGTTCCTTGAAGGAGCGGCGGCGAAGGCAGAACAACTTGGTAAGAAAAAACAGATTCAGATCAAAGTTGTCACAGATAGGGCTCCAAAGGCGTTTTTGGCGGCGGAAAACTACTTGGCTCTCGCTTTGGGGAACTTGCTTTCAAATGCCGTTAAACACTCCCCTGAAAGTGGACTTGTTACCCTGACTTGTCAGAAATCCCTTTCAGGTGGATTGACGTTTTCCGTATCTGATCAGGGCGAGGGTATCCCGCAAGTTTTGCTTGAGAGAATATTTGACCCGTTTTTCAGGGTAGACACTGCAAGAAACCGGATCGCAGGTGGCGTGGGTATTGGTCTCAGTCTTGCGAGAGCGCTTGCACGGCTTCATGGTGGCGATGTTCGTGCCGAGAGCGCGCAAGGGCGTGGTAGTAAGTTTCATTTAACTATTGCACAGGCACTGCCCGCGACGTCTTAGCGAGTCTGATTAGCGCAGTTGTTGTCTCTAGCGAATGGCTTGCGTCTTCATTAATGATCCAATTGAATCGCGCCCTTTTTCAAACTTCCTTGATTTGATCAGAGCAACATAGCCCTTAAGAGACTTGGAGGCGCTTGGCTCCCATGTATCAAACCAAGTAGATATGGGCGTTTCGCTCAGATCGGCTACGCTTGATAGACTGACGGCCTCGGCGGGGTGGGTTGGTAATATCTGCTCGGCCGTCGTCTTGTCTGGTTGTATGACTTGAGCGCTTGCGACCAAGCCCGATTCTTTTAGAAATTCCACCGATTCGTGGACCCATCCAAAAGGAAGTTTCAAATCCTCAACTATGGTCGTGACGTCACTAGGTTTGCCGTCACGAAACCTCTCATAAATTGTCAGAAGCGTGATACTTGGAAGGATCGTTCTAATTGCGAGGTTGCGCTGACCATCAGTGCAAGAGTCGGTGGATTCTAGAGTTTTTTCCTCATCTAAAGGAGGCCACCCAGTTTGCCAGCGCCATGCCAGGAGAGCGCCGGATAATAAGATCACCCAACACAGATAAATCCAAAGTAGAAATATCGGGATAGCCGCCAGAGTTCCGTAGATGGTCTTGTAGCTCGCAAAACTTGTGACGTAAGTTCCGTACCACTTGCTAATGATATAAAAAAGCGTCCCAGCCACTAACGCGCCGGCGCGAGCAGCGCGGCTGCGTACCTCGCAGTTTGGTATGACTTTGTAGGCAAGAAAAAAGATGAACGAAACGAAGGCCCAGTTAAACAGCATAGAGAGGACAGGCACACTTTCTGCTCGGTCGGCGGCATCAAGTGTCTTTTGTGTGATGAAAGCAGTGACAGAGTATTTTGTGCTTAAGCCGATCAGTATACTGATAGAGAACATTCCAAGAGTTATAAACAGCCAAAAATATATAAATCTAGTGAAGGTTTTTCGCGCCTGACCGACCATCCAGATACGATTAAACGCTCCCTCGATTTGGTGGAGTAGTATGACCAACGTGACGAGAAGTCCAACGAAGGCTGATGCCCCGATACGACGTAAATTAAGATCCGAAATAAATTTTTCCAGGTGCTCGACGACTAAGGTGCCGGAGCCTGTGGCCAGATACTTGAATAGAAATTGCCGACCCTCGTTCATGAGGTTGCTGTTGTCGCCAAGCATCGGTAAAAAAAGTCCGAGTAGCGTAAAAATCGCAGCGAGACTCGGCACCAGTGAAAACAAGGTTACATACGCCATCGCTGAGGCTTGAGTGGTGAGTTGGCTTCTAGAGGCATCCTGCGAATATATATTGATGTAGTGAAAGCACGCTTGCGCCCACGAGGGCCAGCGACTGCGATCATGCAATACTGACATGAAAGGAGACTTGGTCATATTGCTCCCGACTTGGTTTGGTCATTCTAGATTTCTTAGCTGTCATATAGTGTCCCATAGCTCATCATTTGGAACATAGAAAAATCGCGCACGCACCCAAGTAAAAACAGGATAAATGAATATTATCATCATGTTGGATGCGCCAAGGGGCTGTGGGTAAATTGTGGACAGCTTGTAGATATCATGTTGAGCAAAGGTGTATAAGTCACAGCTTATACACAGCTCAAAAGCACGGGCCCATCACAGTGATTCTTTGAAAAGGAATTCAGCTTGGGTGCTTGAAATGGACGAGCATCTTCCATTAGCGATCCTTGATTGTCAACGATTAAAAGCAAAATTTTTTGGTTTAATTTTTGACTAAAAAA
>CAYOEM010000035.1:0-18368 GCA_964402975.1 uncultured Polynucleobacter sp. | reverse complement strand
AGAAGTCAGGAAAGCCCAGCTCGTGCTTTTGGAAGAGTCTGAGGCGTCGAGGTGGTAAAAGCTAGAAGTGGCAATCAGTCCAATGCAACTCTGGCGCTAGCAAATTGCACACGCCCTAACCGTGGGCCTCGCCCCGGCTTTCAGGGCCTCAGGGCTACCTCACACAAACAACTAGGTTGGTATTGTTCTTGTTGTTGGCTTCTGGCCTCTCTCTAGATTAACCACCCAAGCTTAAAACCCATTCCGCAGATTTAGACCCGATCCCTGCAATCTTCTGGTCTACAAGCGAAATTAAGACGGGTTCATAATCCTTGTTTTCAGCACAAAACACTTTCAAGCCTGCTAATTCAGACTCGGTGGTTGCTCCACTTTTAACCTCAATCGCAAGTCGCTCACCCCGGGGACCATGAACCACAAAGTCCACCTCCGATTTACCGTGCTTCCAGTAAAATACGTCCCATCCGGCCTCTATCAATCTCGCACCGACGACGTTTTCAAAATAATAGCCGAAAACTTCTGGCGTGAGCGATGCTTCCACGGGCCTAGCAAATGCGCGCGCTAGCCCATTATCGTGAATAATTAATTTCGGAGAACTTTTTTTCTCGCGGATCACATTCGCCGAGAATTTATTGACTCCAGTAACCAGAAATGCTTGACCTAAAAGTGTCAGGTAGTTTTGAATTGTCGGTACACTGCCCTTATGCTGTAATTGTCCCATCATTTTTTGTAAGCTAATAAGCGACGCTGGCATTCCAGCGGCCAAACCAAATACCTGTCTAAGCAATGCCGGATTATTTACAGGGTGAAGCATCAGAAGATCGCGTCCAATAACTGACTCAACGATTGAGTCACGAATATAGGACGACCACCGCGTAATATCGTGAAGTAGGTGCATGGACCCAGGATAGCAACCAAACTCTATGTATTTTCTAAGATCCAAACCGAATGCATCTCGCGCTTCGGCGTAACTCCAGTGTGTAGCGCGGATCAACTCAAATCGACCAGCCAAGGTTTCACTTAAGCCCTTCTCCAAAAGCAGTGCGCTGGACCCCGTGAGTACAACCTTTAGTGCGTAGGGTGATTCATCCCACCGCCTCTTAATGACTTCACTCCAGCCAGAAATTTTCTGCACTTCATCGATTGCAAGTATTCGGTGGCCTGACGAAATAGCGCGGTCCCACCATTGGTTAAGCATTTCGTACGACGGGGGCGTCGGTGAGTCTGCTGACTCGTAAAGGCCATGGCCACCCATGGCAGCTCTTAAAGCCGTGGTCTTCCCAACCTGTCGAGGCCCAATCAAAACCTGAATAAGAGGCTTTGGCTCAGCCAGCCTGATTGTCAAATTTGTAGTTAGAGATCTCTTATAAGTATCCATATTTATTAAGATTAATAGAATTAATTAATTTTGTAAAGTGTATTTTACAAAACATAGTCTAAGCGCCGGTTGATTCCATTTCATCACCGACTCACGACTTCATCCGACACGTCACAACGTCGGAGTAACCCTTTGCGGGCGGACGTGAAGTATCCGCAAAGTTTATTTCTTGAGATGAATAATCAATACTCAATCAGTCGGGCGTCCCCGATAGCTTAGAAATCAGGCGACAGCACTTCTGACAATGGTTTTGGAAGGTTTAGTAAACAATCGGGTCCTATGGGTGATGAACAAAGAGGGCTTTTCGGTTGTCCATGGCTATCCCAAGTTTTCAAAGGCAATCATTAGAAAAGTAGTGAGAGATGAAAACTATTGGCAATTTGTGGGAGGTTCCCAACGACCATTTGAACTACAGGTTCTGGTTTGAGTTCCCAATTTCCACACCCATTGATGGTTAATGAGAACCATGGTGTTACAAGTCAACGGAGCAGAAATTTGACCAGGTTGACAGGCTGATAAAACCTCATGAACTCTTAGGTTCTGAAATGACATGCCGATTTCTGCGTTATCCGAGGTTCCTCTGCTCAATTCGGGACTGAAATTAAAATGCTCAATTTCAATATCTTTGGCAACTGTATTACTCCAGCTCGAATCACGGAGCCTGATTTCCGTCAAAGCCTGATTCAAGTGGCTAGCGTTGATCTCATAACTAAAGGAACGGTATGAATCGTTCCAGGTTCCAATTGGATATAAAGTAGATTCTGAAAGAGTCCTTGAGAACCGTCGAGTGTCAGTACGCTGGCGAGCAATGGAACTTAGAATGACGGGAATCCCCAGGCACAAACCATTTGGACACTCATCTTGCATCACCAGATCAAGAAGAAAATTTGGAACAGCCCCTCGACAGTCAAAAATAGATTGGCTATACCAAAACTTTTTATCTGTTTTTATATCTCTCAATAAAAAATTTGCGTTTACAAAAGCAGCTGATTTCCAAGATCCATCTTGATTTATATCATTGGTTGCCAGAGCCTTCGGAACTTTCAAATCCACACTTACGATAACTCCCTCGCTCACTCCGGTTTGCCAAGGTTTCGGCCGAGACCAACTATTTTCGAAAAGGCCGAAATTATAAGATGCTGCCATGACAAATTGTCCTTTTTGGGTGCAGTTGCCGGCTAAGTCGGGACTACAACTAGGAAGAAAACTTCTTGTAGAGGACCAAAACCCAATCCTATTCTTTTCAACTTGTACTCCATTTAAACTAAAATTGTTAAAATCCACTTGAGAAAGCGAGAACTGAGACTTTAAAGGGTTAACCGAACTGAACCCCGTCGTAGAAAAAAGGTCATTACTAAAAAAAGCTTCTTGAGCGCGTGTTGCAGGCGGCTTAAATTCAGAAGTAGGATTATTGATCGTAACGTAAAATGTTTTATCTGGGGGGACTTGTCCTGGGTAATCTGGGATAAAAGCATATCCAAAAGGAACATTTGGGCGTCCTGGATTCCACCATGGCTTGGTAAGAAGGTTAGTTGTTAAAGTATCCACTACGGGCTGAGCCAAAATTTCTCTAAGCCTAAAGAAAGTAAAAGTCCTTGGAGATTGGCCTAACTCTGTTTTCACTCCTTGGGAAGACACTGCGAAAACGCTAACTGTGTGAGGTCGACTATCTAGGTACGAGTCTGGAATCTGAAAAGAATAACCGCTATTGGCGTTGACAGGAATATTAAAAGTGTTTTGGAAATAAGTGACCACATCCATTCGACTCCGCCCTGTGTTCATAGTACCGACGACTGTATTATCAATTCTCAATTCCACCTGTGCTGGTCTAGAAGCATCTTGAAAGTTTAAAGCCCAGCCTTGAACGAAGTTAGGCTGAACCGAATAGCTCGTCGAGACCCCTTCGAAGAGCCCGCAAGTATTCTTGAGCACTACAGGTGAACTCTGAGTACTATAGGAGCCGGTGCCAACAGAATTTTTCGCAGCAATTCTAAAAACGTAGCCTTTGCAGCTTGAAAGACCCGTCACGGCGATGCTAAGGGAAATCGACTTACTAACCGGAAATGCACTCCAGGAGCTCCCTTTATCTGATGAATACTGAATGATGTAATCTGTGATGGAAGTTCCGCCGTCACTAGCGGGCGCATTCCAAGTGAGAGAAACCTGCCCGTCGCCAGCAATTCCTGTGACTGATGTGGGGGCACCAGGCGCTTTAATTTGCTCGAGAACTGACTCAGGCGGTCGTGGGGGCGTGTAGCCATTCTGAGCACAGTTTGATGGTGACGCCATGCATGAACTGAAAACCTTCTTGAAGTCACTAACCACCCCGGTCTTGGCTGCTACGGCAGCTGCCACGCTTGGAGCAGTTCGGTAGGCTGTAGACTCTGTGCGAAACGCTTCGTCGACTGCTTTTATGGTATCGGAACTTGAAGCCTTAATAGCCGCATATGCAATGGTTGTCTTTGCTGCCTCACTGCTGCCGAGATCTGGATTAACGCGGTATGCCAAAATGCCAGCAGATGCTACCTTCGCATCATCTCCAAAAATTGTCTGGTAAGATGCTTGAGACAGTTTCTCTGCGACTGCCGCACTAAACTGACCTTCAGCAGTTAGTTTTGCGATCAATTCGTTTGATTTCGAGATTAAATTCGCCGTAAGGTTTTTAAGATCGATGGCGGACCCTTTGTTTTGTGCCTTTTGTTCAATGACAGTGGTGCGAACACTTTGAGCCACCATCAAAAGATCAGCTACCGACACACTGCCACTTGTGAGGGCCTGCTGAGCGCCTTGATCACCGCTCTCTGCCTTACTTGCGATCAACGCCGCCATTTTGGAGGCAATGGTGGTCGCTCCGTCCACAACAAGAGAAGCTTGTTTATTGCTAGTAGGTGGTGGCAACACAGCACCATATTGCCCGCCATCAGGTAATCTGGTTATTTCAATCAGCATATACTGCCGAGCGACAGTTGATTTAAAACTAAATTTCGGCTCTGCAAAAGAACCCTTGAATATTTCTTTCTTTGAACCACTAGGCTCGAGCGAGTAAGCTTTGACAACATACGACGTGGCATCCGTTAAATTAACTTGACCCACACTTACAGAATTCGACGACTGCACAAAATCAACTGGAGCCTCATCTGACATAGTGCCAGACAGTTCAATTTCAGATGTCGGTTCGTTCGGCCCTCCGACGACTCCTGAAGACGTGGGACTGGTTTTACCACCGCATGACATTAGGATATGACCGCCTAGAATTACTGTCGTAAAAATCGTTAACGTACGACTGCACCGCATGGGCGATCTCCTATTTAGACTCTAGGGGCTTAGGACTTCCTCCCCACATGAGCTCGGGGATCGGCATAACCCGAGTCAAAATTAACCCCCAATTCTAGATGGTAAAAATTCTAATAATTACGGTTAATTAAAAGAGCGATCGCGCCTAGGGAGTCAAACACTCGCCAAATCAATAAAATCTGATACCTGCAATTGGTAGCACCGACTGGTAGCAAATGGCAGCATCGCCCAGAAATTTCGCGAAATGGTTGGAAAGGTTTCGATTTCGGACTCGAAGTCGGTCCTAGTTATTTTAGTTGGTTAGAACTGATTGATTGGATTGATGGTCGCGCGCGTCGATGCGCTCGCCTTAAAAAACTGCTTGATACTAAGTCTGGAAAAATGGTCGGAGTGACAGGATTCGAACCTGCGACCTCGTCGTCCCGAACGACGCGCGCTACCAACTGCGCTACACTCCGGTTCTGGCTTTCCATCCCACACCAAACCAACGGACAGATCAATAAAAAACACATTCCAAGCCAATTAGCCCCGAAAAAATTGAGCGCTGTGGGTTGCATAGCTGGCCAGAAACAACAATTGGTCTAAAACGCCGCGCCCTTGATCTGATTGATCAATTAAATCAATGCTACTAATCATATTTATCTTTTTTTAAGAATTTAAATAGCCTGCCAAACTTAAAGTCCATAATACAAAATGGAGAGCACTTAAATGATCACTCGAATTTTTTTATTTATGGCAGCCACGTTGGCACCGGCCGCCTACGGATGGACCGAATTTAAGACCGACAATAAAAGCGAAATTCGCGAATTATTGCGGCATCACCGCGATTTGCTAGATGATTACCTGATTCATGCAGCTGAAAATCCAGGAACTAAAATGACTGAGGCCCGCGTCAGGTACATCACTATCCGCGCCGAAAGCGGCGGAGAAAAAGTTTACACCTGTGAAGTGCAGACCGAGCTTCAGCTCAGTGACGGAACACAATTATCTGATAAAGTAGAGGTCGCAAAACTCTGTGAACATGTATTCAAAACCCGATAGGTTTTAGCTTTACATCACCCAATATTACCACGATCATATCGAGGCGTAGTTAGCTGCGCCTCGATATCATTTTTTGGATTGTCCTGGTAACATCATCAATCAACCCGTTGGAGAATAAATTTGCATGTTCACCTTCACGCGCACAATTGACAGCTACAAAGCAGGTCTAACGGTCAAAACCATCGCCTTCGGTTACTTGTGTGCTTTAAATATCGCCCCAAACGCGAGCGCTTCCATCGATGATTTTCGCAATCTAGTACTAGCTCAAGACTTTCAGTCAGCAAGGTCTTATAGTTTCTGCCTTACGGAACCTTTAAAAAAAGCCGCGCAAGAACTTGCACCAAAGGTGGCCGCTAAGAAAAATCCCGATTCTTTTTTCAATCCACCCTACCAGATAACAAAGGACGAACTACCTCAAACACTACGCGAAATGGCGGTGGTCCAAGTTTTAACTCTGGGTGGGATCATTGAAGCCAAACCAGAGTTTTTTGCTATCAGAGCTGGTCAGGACTGCCAAGATTTCTTGGTGAGTATAAAACCAGAAAAAGACATCAAATTCTGGGACTCGGAGTTTATTGCCATCGACAGAAAATTCTCAGCTGGCGCCGAAATTACCACCATCGAAAAGGTCTCTCCGTCTGAGAGTGACTTTAAGAAAATTGCGAGCAAAGTATATAAGACTCTCACCTCTAAACTTTCGTCCAAAGACCGCGCTGCACTTAAATCTTTACCGATGATTGGAGGGTCGCCACGAATCAAAGCCGACCATGTCAAGTTTCTCCCTGTGAAAGCCAACAAAAGCCGAGTTTGGCTCGTTTGGCTAGATGGGCCTTGGAAAGACGAACTCTCAAGCAAATATGGTCATACGTTTTCTGGCGCAGCTTTACTTGATGGATCAGGCGCATTAATCTCGGTTATCGAGCCTTTGCGCTTAGGCGGCGGAGAATTTTCTCGCAGCTGGGGCTTAGAAGCGGTTACGGATCTTAACGGAGATGGGCGCCAAGAAATCCTAGCTCGTCACCAAGGTTATGAAGACGGCAAAATTATCTTGCACGCTCTGACCGATGACAAAAAAGTCGAATCAATCACTCTCAAACAATGGAGTGATATCGGTGAGTAGTTCGATGCGGATTAAAACAAACTAGTGGTATTGAAAAACCATTAAAGCGCGCAAGAAAATGTAGAGGGCTTTCGAGAGTACGGCTCTTTCTGGTGTGCTTTTAAAAAATTCGGTCCTATGAATAAGGCGCGACTGACATACCAATCACCATCACAGCCCATCTCTTCACAATCTTGTGAGAACGTTTTAAGTGAAAATCCATCACCGCGGTCAGTAAATACAGCTGGCTCGCCCTTGGCAATCGACATGCCCCAAACACTGTCGTCTCGGCTAATTTCAATCACAATTCGGTCACCGTATTGACTGGCGTCTTTGATTTCAATGCGGCATTCGCTGGATGGAATGACCGTCGACGGTAAGCTCGCATCTTGCTGCGGCAGATTAAATCTAGCCGATAATCTTTGCTTGAACGTTTCAAAAGCCTGGATACTACTGTCGCGGTCGGGGGGCAGGTCGTCGGAAAACCCTGTTAGGCTAAACATCACTGCAATAGCGATCACGAGCAACTTGCAAAACATATACCCCTCCCGGTGAAACAAAACTGCCGGAACCTATCCAATTGCCTAGCGGCAGTCAATAAGATCTCAGTACTTAAAAGCCCAAGGCCTCCGCAACCTCGAAGTGAGATTTTGAAGTGAAATTTAAGGTTAAAATCAGGTAGAACATCACCCAGAGACGATCTGTTGACTTAAAGCTTCTGGAGACTAGAAATTGGCACTTCCTAAAACCATGAAAGCCCTTCGGCTAAACGAATATCAGGGTCTTAAAAGCCTCAAAGTAGAAGACCTTCCCCTACCCTCACTTGAGCAAGACGAAATTCTTATTAAGGTAGCCGCATCTCCAATAAACCCATCAGATGATCTTTTCTGCGAAGGCCTCTATAAAATTCCCGTTAGCCTTCCCATGACACCAGGATTTGAAGGTTCCGGCATAGTGGTTGCGGCCGGAAAGTCTTTTATGGCCAAAAGGCTCATGGGTAAATGGGTGGCTTCAGCGACACAGCGCGGTGACGGGTTTTGGGCAGAGTATGTCAAGGTCCGTGCTTTAGAGGCAATGCCGTTTGATCCTAAAGTATTACCACCAGAGCAAGCGGCCATGTCATTTGTGAACCCTTTGAGCGCCATGGCGCTCGTTGAGCCTCTCATTAAAGGTCAACACAAAGCCATGATTCAGACTGCGGCCGCCAGTCAACTGGGCCGCATGATTGCCAGACTCGCCAAACGTCATGATCTCACTGTCATTCACTGCGTTCACCGCAAAGAATTAATTCCCGCGCTGACAGAACTTGGCGCAAAACACGTTCTCGTCACCACTGATAAAGACTTTGTACAAAAACTCAGAGATCTCTCAGCCTCTCTTAATGCGACCTATGCCGTTGATGCCGTGGGAGGGTCTCTGACGGGACAGCTCGCCGAAGGTATGCCCATTCACAGCACGATTGCCGTCTACGGGGCACTAGCCAAGGAAGCGGTAGCCATAGATCCTGGAGCTTTTATTTTCAAAGATCTTAAAGTGGAAGGTTTTTGGCTGGGCAACGCACTCGCCAAGAAATCATTCTTATCTCAATTTTTATTCGTATGGCGTGCCAAACAAAACCTCAAAGGAGATCTGACGAGCTCCATATCTCGCCAAATTCCGTTCACTGCTTTACCAGAGCTTGCGAAAGCAGGACTAGGACCAGCGAGTGCTGGCAAGACAATTCTAAAGCCCTGTTAGTTATTCTGCGTCGTCAAAGGCACGCTAAAACTAAAAAGCTCGGATACACCGACGTCCACATAATCTCGTTGACCTGTCTGATTTAAGCCTGATAGCGTTACGACTATGAGCCGATTCAGATATATTCTTATTATTTGTTTTTTAATGAGCATGACCGAAACGCTATACGCGGTCGAAAAGTGTCAGATTCCTCCCATTGAAGAACGCGAGATAAAGCCTTACACATGCTTAGTCAAGTTGGACAATAAGGAAAATCTGGAGTTTACTGTACCAGCGCTGAGTGTTGGCGACAAAGGTCCTACAACTCTTTTAGTCAAAAAAAACGGTAAAACCCATCGAATCAACCTACAAAAAGATCGCGAAGAGATCTGTGATTTGTTCGCAGACCGGCTGGGCGATTTACTTCTAATATTCTATGAAATTGGCGACGTGGAAGGCGCTAGAAGCATAGCTGAGGCTTATTCCATTCCTGACTTCAAAAGAAAGTGGAAGACAGACCTGTCGGGGTTCAGTCTTCATGTGGTTCGAAAAGGCAATTTCGCCTTCATCAGTACAGTTGGCTTTGCTGCTAAATTAGACCTACGCTCTGGAAAATTTAGCTGGAGGCATAAAGGTCTGTATGAGAGCCGAAAATATAACGGCGGACAGCCGGTCATAGACAACAAAGGCGTCGTCAGATTTTCAAACGTTCAGGGCGAAGATCTCATTATCAATGAAAAGACAGGAAAAATCTTGGACCCAGCAAGTGCTGGCAAGACAATAATCAAGCCCTGACCTTTATTATAGATGACACTCTAAAAACTAGCGCTTTAAATGTTGCGATAGCACATCGTGCGCCTTGGTCCAGCTCATATCGTAGCGATCATTATCAAGTTTTTCAAATTTAGTGATCCCGCTGTACATATTATGCATGTACTGCATACCTTGCCAGGGTGGATAAAGCTCAGTTGTTCCAGGCACGAAAAACTTGGTTAATTTAATAAGTAATTTAAACGCCCCGGGCCCTCCGGGCTGAATCACTTTATACGGCCTGCCAGTTAATTCTGCCATGGTACGAGCCAAACTATTGGCGCTGATCTCATCACCGGCGATTTTCAAAAATCGCGGAGTATCATCATCAAGAGCCGCCATCGCCGTGTATCTAGCGGTATCATCAATAGTGGTCCAGTCCATGAGCTGATCTGGACTGCCCCAGCACAAGACGCGATCAATTTTGAACAAAATAAAGGGCGCCACCCCAGTCAGCATATCCATGAACCCGCCGTTAAGAATAGACGTCAGTTTGATGTCAGCTTTTTCGGCAATTCTTAAAAACTCAAGTCTGAGGTTTAAATTACGATTCGCACCTTCAGGAATTTTCGTGAAATCAATCGAAAAGTCCGAAGGGATAAACCTGGGCACTTTGGCCTCTACAGCCGCATTCAAAAGCCGGGTCTGCAAATCGACTATGACATCTCTAAGACCTGCGACTGTTGATAGGACTACTTTGGCACCTTGCATGACTTTGACCAAACGATTGTGATCAGAAAAATCCGCCTCAGCGACGTCGCAACCGAGGTCTTTAAGTGATTTGACCTTTGCTTGATGCGTGCCTGGTCGGACAAGAGCCCTAACGGGTGCTTTCAATTTAAAAAGCTCCCGAACGATTCTTCCGCCCAGGTCACCCGTAGCCCCAACAATCACGACACGTTTTTCATTCATATTCGCTCGCTCCCCAAGAGGAACTCCTATGGCCAAAACGCAAGGAGCTCGCTAAGATAGGATGCCTTAGCCACGACAATAATGGAATAAATCAATGGAAGAACCAACCGAAATTAGCTGCCCCTTCTGCGGAGAAACATTCACCACCTTTGTGGATATCTCTGGAGGCAGCCAGCAGTATATTGAAGACTGCCAAGTTTGCTGTCGTCCTATTGAACTGAAAGTCTCTATTAGCTCCAAGACCGGCCGCTTTCGTGTATATACAGCGCGCGACTAAGTCTCCCGATGAATCTGGTAAGTATGCAAAAACTACAAAAAAACTTCACATCCCGCGACGACCTGGTCGCCTACGTCAAAACGCTGGCTCCATGGGCTGAAGGCGAGCGAAGCTATATTCAAGGCGGCCGGCGAAAGGCAGATCTAAAACTATCTACCATCGACCCTATCGCTTACTGCGAGTCCAGGAACTTTGGCGACGGTAAGATCACAAGACTCTCACCCTATATTCATCACGGCATCTTAAGCCTCAACGAAGTTCGCAATCTCGCGCTGACAAAATGCATAGATCCCACGGAGATAACAAAATTCATCCAGGAACTCGCATGGAGAGACTACTGGCAGCGCGTGCTGGTACTTCATCCTGACTGGGCTTGGAATGATATTGAGCCTTACAAGACTGGTTTTACAGCCAAAGACTACGCTGATTCTCTGCCCGGTGATATCGCCTCTGGCGAGACAGGAGTCGCCTCATTAAACGCCTTCATCAAGGAACTAATTCATACAGGTTATATTCATAATCATGCACGCATGTATCTAGCAAGTTATGTGGTGCATTTTAGACGCATCAAATGGCAAGTGGGCGCAAAGTGGTTTTTGCGGCATTTATTAGACGGCGATCTCGCAAGTAATAACTTCTCCTGGCAGTGGGTGGCCAGCACATTTAGTAATAAACCCTATATTTTCAACCTTGAAAACGTTCATAAATATTTCGGCAATCTCATCGACACCGCGCCAAGCACGAACAAGCTCATCGATGCGAGTTATGAGGAGCTTCAAAGACGACTATTCCCAAACTTGGGGGCTACCACATGACTAAACCTTTAATTTGGCTTCACGAAGAAGCTCTTAGAATGACACATCCGGTTTTTAACGCAGCGCCACCAGGAACAAGGGCCGTCTTCGTTTGGGATGACAACTATTTTAAGACCTTAAATTACAGCCTTAAGCGTCTTGTTTTTATTTATGAAACACTTTGTGAACTGCCTGTGGATATCATCCAAGGCGACACGACTAGTGTCATAAAAGATCTAGGACCTACTAGACTTTATATTCCACGGGCCACTAAACCACACATTGTTTCGATCATCGATCATCTAAAAACCCTCACAAAAGTTGAGATCATAAAGGATGAAGAATTAGTACAAATCCCCGAGACGACTGATTTCAAGCGCTTCTTTAAATACTGGAGCTTGGCCGAAAAAACCGCGTCTTTAAGACATGGCGGTATTGATGCCTAAAGGAATCAAAAAAGAAAACCTACCCTCCAAGACTTGCGCTCGTTGCGGTAGGCCATTTACTTGGCGTAAAAAGTGGGATAAAGTTTGGAACGAAGTGAAATTCTGCTCAAAAAGATGCAAAAAAAAGCCTATCTAAGTGAGAAACTCTATGATCTCTACCTCAAAAAACAATATACTGCCGATTGCAATACTCCCTGGCTTATTGACTTTCATATACCTCCTAGCGTCTTGTGGCGCCACCAACTCAGACAGGACTGAGCGGCATGAGTTTGTTTTTGAAAATCAAACAAACTCAGTGATCCCGCTTGAATTTGAGGCCTACTACAAAGATTTCTGCGATGAAGGTCGTGCAACAGACTCGGTTGCGCCAAAGGAAACCAAAACGGTTGTCGTAAAATTCAAAGGCTGCACAAATGGCGGCGGCACGCAGGTTTACATAACGGGCATTGGCTGGACTCCCGGTGGAACTCGAATCATCTGCACTGAGGAAAAAAAGTGCGTAGCCCAAAGTGCTAATTAGCTTTTTATTCCACAGATTATTACAGCTTCAATCCAGTGTGCTCAAAGTCACATATAGCTCTGAAAACATAAGCTGAAGAGCTAGGTTATCTGTTTGACCAGCAACGCGCGAAAATTCCTGGTTCAATGTTTCGGAAACCAGGCATCAATAACTGAGGGTTCTTTTGGTGACCAGCCTCCCAGCAAAGACATCACCACTTCCAGACCCACGAAGACAATGACTGCGATCCAAATTACAGATTTGTAGAAAGTAGGTCTTGTGACCGCCTGTGCGAATGTCGAGGCTAGATGACTTTTCTATTAAGTCACAAGCTTGGCAGGCTACCCCGCGGATCTGGTTTCATTTTGAAACCGGAGTTTCATTTTGAAACTGCGTCATAATGGCAGCCACTCTTGTAATTTTCGGTATTTATATGATTGGCATACCACATGCTACCTGGGTGTTCGCCAACTTTTTTCAAGCCTTTGGAGGATTGATGCATGAGACGTTCTCTGTTGCCGCGGCACGTTTTGTTGTTGTTATTGCTCTTGTCCACGTCCACTTGTCGCTCCTCGGAAGATGAGGCTTCACCTTCATCCGAAGAACGTCCGGCGTTCCGCTCGGCCCTAACGTTCAGCCCCGCCGGCATTCGCGAAGCGGCGACTGACTCGAGATGCGTGGGTGTGATGGGTCGAATTAACCCCGAATGGGACGACAGAGACCTTAGACATATGTGTAGCTGGGGCGCTGACACAAGTTGTCTGGCCTGTTGGGCGAGCAATCATCCAGACGCTAGCCCTTCTAATATTCTCGACAACTGTCTACCCGATGAAAACGGTGATGACTCGGATTTGCAAGACAATGGCTGCTATAACGGTCCAGGATTTGACTACGATGGACCATACACACCCCCGCCATCACCTCCTAGGCCACCAACGTTCCCAAATAATCCTGATTATGGCCGAAACTGTGGCGGTCGACTCGCAGAGCTTAGGCCTAATTGGTCTCCGAGCCAGCTAAACTCCGCGTGTAGTGGAGCGGATGCAGAATGTGTTGTAAGCACGGCACGCCAACGCCCAAACTGGTCTCCAGGTCAATTAAACGCTGCTTGTTCTGGTGAAGGTCAACCGCAGCCAGCTCCAGTACCACCCTATTTTCCCCACAATCCTAACGTTGGGCGTAACTGCGGCGGTCGACTTGCAGAGCTAAGGCCTAATTGGTCTCCAGGTCAACTAAGCTCGGCCTGTAGCGGAGCAGATGCAGAGTGTGTTGTGAGTACTGCACGCCAACGTCCAAACTGGTCTCCAAGTCAATTGAATGCGGCGTGTTCTGGTGGAGGCCAACCGCAGCCAGCTCCAGTACCACCTTATTTCCCACAAGACCCTAACGTTGGACGAAACTGTGGTGGTCGACTTGCAGAGCTAAGACCTAACTGGTCTCCAGGTCAACTAAGCTCGGCCTGCAGTGGAGCAGATGCCGAATGTGTTGTGAGTACTGCACGTCAACGTCCAAACTGGTCTCCAGGTCAATTAAACGCGGCTTGTTCTGGTAGATAAATTCGAGTCGAAACATATGGAGCCAGAAGGCACGTCTTCTGGCTCCCTTGATCTAATCATCACAACGTGCGATTCAGCTGTCACCGCTTATTCCATTACTTCGCCGCAAAAACTGCGCCTGAAAAAATGAGCTTCACTTTGAGCTCAATCTTATCAGCAATCATTTTGTCTCCCAGATTTTTGAAAAACTTCCCTGAGCCATATCTGATATTCCAGATGGTTCTGTCAAAATCTAGAGCCACGTCTACTGTCTTACCATCAGGGCTCAGCTTCGCGCCAAATTCCACAGGGTGTGTTTCGCCTTTAATCGTTAGGTCACCTTTTACCCTGAATGAGCCGTCTTTGTTAGCTTCAGAGCTTCTAACCGTCAAGGTCGCGGTGGGATATTTAGCAACATCGAAAAAATCTTCTGACTTTAGATGGCCCACAAGTTTTTGATTGTAACCAGCGTCTTCAAGATCACGGTTCATAATCGAAGCCATATCAACGACGATCTTTCCAGAGACGAGTTTTTTACCGTCAATCTTGACGTCACCTTCTTTGATACGGATGGTGCCATTGTGTGCCCCTCCGATCACCTTACTCCCCTGCCACTCAACCAAGCTAGCCGCCGGATCGACAAGTACCGTCTTGTTCGCTAAAGCTGGAGATGCAGTTACAGCAGCAACACTCAGTAAACCTGACCCGATGTAAGACTTGAGATTCATGTTCAAGACCCCTTCCCTTTTATTGTCATTTGCGCCAGCTATGGCCAAATGCTTGGTTTCATCTTGTGATCGATTGGACCATCCCGCCGACCACATTCAGTCAACTCATCGGAGTTCTCAAAAATTAGATAATGGGTTAAAATATGAACTAATTGTTACTTATTTATGAACAATAAAGGCTTCCGACTTGGATCTTAATAGCCTAATAATATTTAAGAAAATAGCTGATCTTGGCGGAATCACTAAAGCGGCCAAGGGTCTTGGACTTCCAAAGTCAGCCATCAGCCAGCGCTTGAGTCGTCTCGAAGAAGCCTTGGGGGGACGTCTTTTTCATCGAACAACCAGGAGCATCACACTCACGGAATTTGGAGAAACCGTGTATCGCCACGCAGCGGTAATTACTGAGCAGCGCGACATGATGCTTGATTTTGCAAACTCAACGACGGAAACAGCTACCGGATTGATCCGCATGACATCGCCTCCAGATCTCGGAGCATATCTTATCTCCACGGCACTTAAGCGATTTATGAGCGAGCACCCGGGCATACGAGTCGAGCTAGATTTGTCCACTCGATTTGTTGACCTAGCAAGTGAAGGATTTGATATCGCCATCAGAGCCACGGCTCGTGGCCTTGATGACTCAACACTGATCGCCAAGAAAATCCACGAAACAAAAATGGGTCTTTTCGCCGCAAAAGAATATTTTTTGAGCGCAAACCCACCATCATCACTCGACGGCTTAGAGGATCACCGGATGGTTTGCTTTAGTGTGACCCCAGGAGCCAAAGAGCAGACTCTCAAACTTCGCAAAAAAGATGCGTCTTCATCTACAATCACGATTCGCCCAAACTTCACGGCTAACAACTACCAGGGAGCCTACGCTGCCATCAAAGCAGGAATCGGCATCGGACTTCTGCCAGAAGACCTCGCACGCGATGACATCAGTAAAGGCATACTGGTGCCCGTTTTACCAGACTGGAGCTCTGGACCAGCTGAATTCTACGTGGTTTATCCAAGCAGAAAGTTTCTTCCAACCCGCGTTAAGCTTCTCGTGCAGTTTCTCGAAAAATGGGGGATTCGCGACTGATCGATTTATTAAAAAATATACACTTCGGCAGGAAAACCCTACTCACTCGTTGGAGTAGAAATCGAGGATTTTAAAAATGACCCTAAAACTTAAATACGCTGGATTTCTAATGAGGCACGGCATTAATTACTGGGGCCCATTCCTTGGCGCCGGCATCAAAGTGCTCGATGCCAATAAAGAGATGACAAAAATCACTGTAGAGCTAAGAGAGACGTGGTTTAACCGAAACATCGTGGGCGTTCACTTCGGCGGCTCACTTTATGCCATGTGTGATCCTTTTTTCATGGGGATTCTACTGCATCATTTGGGCAAAGACTTTGTAGTTTGGGATAAAGAGGCGAAGATCAAGTTTAAGCGGCCCGGCAAGGGACGAGTTCGGGCGACTTTCGAAATTCCGCCGCATGACATTGAACACATTCGCCAGTCGGCGATCGATCACGGAAAAATCGAGCCCGTCTTTAAAACGACGATTCGTGACCTCGACAATAATGTCATCGCTGAGGTTGAAAAAACTGTCTACGTGAAATCAAAAACTAAATCGTAAGTATTTGTATTTATTCACACGAACACGGGAACGATTATTCGCCATACATCACGACCGGGCCCAGACCACTTGGCGACGACTCAAAGAGTTGTGGTTTTTTGGAGTAGTTACGGCGAGATGGACGTAAACCTACACTTGGCAAATCCCGAAGATCCCTACTTTTTAAATGGTGATACCTTACAACACATCATGAAGGCGCATGCTACAATAGAGAGCCGCGTCATGCAGAAATCCTTTATGCCTAGACCAAGCAAAACCGGGAGTTATAACTGTGAATTACAAAAAGACCTTGTTGATGGTTAACGCGCTAGCGGTAGCACTCGGTGCATGTAAAACGCCAACTCCTCCGCATTCGTCAGAGCTGCAAGACGTTCGATCGACAACTGAACCGTCCATCAGCCCCCCATTTGCCACAGGAGAGTTCAGTGGTATCAACTGGCAGGTTAGATTTAACCTGCCGGACTGCAAGCATACTGGGCACCCTTCAGGCGCGTGGTGCGCGCCCGACGATCGCGAGTCTGCGGCTATAAAGTCAGGCATCGAAGCCCAGCTGATGCAATGGATAAAAAATCCGAAGACTAAGTCTATTACCATGGCTTATTTTTCATTCTCCAACAGTCGAATCAAAGCTGCTCTTTGTGAGGCGGCAAACACGCGAGGTGTAAATATCAGACTTTATTTACACAATCAAAATATGTCGACAGTCGAAGACTTGCAAACATGCGCTCCTGAAAATCTCAAAGTGATCGCTCGTGGCACTGAATTTGGCTTTGGGTATCTACAACACGCAAAAATGTTTTTCGTGTCGGAATACTCAACGCCAGCGCCACTTAGTTTAATGACTGACGCGGCTGAAAAAGCTGCCCTTAGCAAAACAGGCGTCCACTTCATCTCGTCTAGCGCCAACCTATCGACGTATGGCACATCCTTGCATTTTGAGAACTGGATCATGTTTACGACTAGTTACGACAACCGACTTGCACAGGAAAATTTATGCTATTTACATGCTTTGGAGAATTCGTCTACCGGGCAAGGCGGGGATGAGCGGCTTAAATTCGCGACTGTAAATAAGCAATGCTTGGATAACATATCCGCGCCAGCTATTCCTGCAGTCCGCTTTGTCCCCGTTCCTCATGGAGATTTGACAGAACAACCGGCTGATACTCTCGCAAAAATTATAAAGAACGCCAGGTCATCTATAAAAGTTGGTATTCATCGACTCACCGCATCCACGATCTCCAGCTTACTGGCCGAAAAGAATCGAACTGGGGTCACAGTTAAAATCAATTACGATGACGATACGTTTGTGAGCGGCAAGTGCCGACCAGTGACACTAACGTCCGACGGTGAAGAGGACAAAAAATTTGAAGCCGATGACGTTTACTCCATGCGTTTACTTAAAAAATCTGGTGTTGATGTCGCTTTTGTCGAAACAAACAACGAGATAAAACACTTTCATCACAACAAGTTCCTCATTGCAGACGACAAGGTACTATTTCAGGGTGCAGGAAACTTTACGTCCACGTCCCTCAATCAGTATAAAACTGGCAACATGGAATACTTCTATGTATTCACAGACCCCAAGCTTGTTCAAGCTTACGTCAATGCGTGGGACAAAATCAGGTCTGTAGCAACACCTTGGGAGAAGCACCCCATGGCTAACATAAAAGACATACCGCTCATTGAAAAACCACACGGCAGGCGAACACTTGACCGGTCCAAGTGCCAATAGGTCAGGATCTTGGAAGATCCATTCGGCTCCCCGAACACAGATAAACTTTTTCACAAGGAACAAGGTATGCTGGATTTTAAAGATTGGTCGGATCGCGTAAAAATTGAAACCTTCGAATTTGACTTGGCTGACGGGTCTTGTGGAAATATTCGCATTGGTAGCCACATAGATTGCCTCAAACCATGGGGGCGCCCAATCTATAGCGCTATCGGCAGATCCTTAGATTACCGCGAGTCTGGAATAATGGTCCAATTGGATACGCCTGAGGATCCGTATATTGCTGGATTTCGCTGCTACCTACGGCCTCAGGTGTTTCGGCCAAAGCCAGATTTCGATGTTTGCCCACTGCGACTAAAAATCCCAGGAAGAAGCAATCTTATTACAATTAAGCCAGGTTGGGGGTTGGCAACGTTGGAGGGCGTACTCGGCGTTTATCCAGTGATCGGAGCAAACCCAGCGCATGGTATGCAGCTCGGATT
>CAYOEM010000034.1:17275-18541 GCA_964402975.1 uncultured Polynucleobacter sp. | reverse complement strand
CCTTCCCATAACCCCGTCTAAAAACCCTTTATAAATCATCTTTAAATTTTGCCCAGATGGCCTGGGCAGCAGTGCTTGAAGGCATTCTTTCGTAATCATCGAGGCAAATACTGTATAATCAATACTCAATCAGTCGGGTGTCCCCAAATCCCTGAGATATTCGCTGAGGAACAGTCGTAATTTTTTGACGGATCGATTGACGTTAATGTCATAAATAACTTGGTTAAAGAAGATCTCTTTATCAATCATGAATTGGAGACGAGTCAACGGTTGAAAATCCATGAGATGTGTAACGTCTTCGCCCAAATCAGCGATGGGCTGAGCATCCGGATGTGACAATATAAGCTCATTTTCGAAGTTGGTCATTTTAGTCTGTGCGCTTAAGCCCGCCGCTAACACCCTTCGTTCGTTGTCATTAAGCCGGTCGATTAACTTGTCGAAGGAACCATAGTTTGGATCTAGGTTTAAGTCATCAAGCCGTCCCACAATATCTAGCCCATGAGTCTTGGTTTCACTACCAACGTTTGTAGTTAAGTGGCTAAGGCGAAGGATGTTTGATTTTGTAGACTCAGATTGACCGGCCTGATTCGTGAATTTATCGATAAGATCCAAGGCGTCTTTCACAGTTTTAATCAAATGATGATCGTGCTCCGCTGTTTTTGCAAAATACTCTAGATCACCCACACACTTTGGCTGCAAACGTCGCCTGGTCTCAGCGCCGATTCGCTCTAAGTCCCTCGGGGAGCGAGCATTATTCACCTGACGCTTAAATTCCCCCGTAAGTTGCGGATTAATACCTCCGTCACTTTGGTCATCTAAATCAAATGACTCAAGACCCTCCCTGAAATATTCCTCGAGAGTTTGTCCAAGCAATATCTCCACTGTGGATTTAAGTGAGGCCGAAACAAGCTCAGGCTTGCGATCGGCCACGAGCAAGGTGAGATGAACAATTATTTTGACAATATCGGACTTCTCTTGCGCCGTTAGAGAGTTGAATTCCAGGGCCGAGAGTAACGCTTGGGCCATCGATGCACTGGCGGTGATCAAGCAATCTGTTTGCCTATTAAGTGTTGGGGTGCAGTCAATCTTGGCGCGAAGCACTGTCGGCAAGATGGTGCGTTGGTACCGTGCCAGGCGTGCATCACCTGCCAGTCGATGAAGTAAAAGTCGAAACTGGACTGGGTCTTTTCCCCGGGAGGTCTTTGCACCTGATGGTTTTGATTTTTTTGATTTCGACATGTACTACCTCGGAATTGGGGAATTGGG
>CAYOEM010000034.1:0-17175 GCA_964402975.1 uncultured Polynucleobacter sp. | reverse complement strand
GGGAATTGGGGACACCCGACTGATTGACTATTGATTAAGCAGCCAAGACGCTGCGTTATCTCGACGAAATTTCCGGCGTGACCAATTACCACCGTATAGCGATGATGGATAATCATGCCAACACTTTTTCTTGAAGGAAGCGAGTTTTTGGTCGACCTGGCCCCTTGTCATCACAATCAAGCGAGTAAGTCAGACTCCTGTTTGGAATGCTCGTCTTAGCGGGGGGTGGGGGAAAAGAAGCCGCATGCGGTATGTAACCAGTTTCATTAGACAAAAACTGGCGAAGAACGTGACTCCAATTTCGTGTTAGCTTAACAAAAGGTTGAGGTCTTGGAGCGTGAGCGCTCGCGGAGAGCCTTCACCGGCCGTTAAGATGGATTCGGCGAGTTCACGCTTGCTGGCTTGTAGATCCAGGATTTTTTCCTCGACTGTGCCGCGAGCAATTAACCGATAAGCGAATACGGGTTTTGTTTGGCCAATCCGGTGCGTGCGGTCTATGGCCTGCGCCTCGACGGCGGGATTCCACCACGGGTCAAGCAAAAAACAAGTGGAGGCGGATGTTAGGTTGAGGCCAACACCGCCAGCTTTCAAGCTGATTAGGAATACGGAACCCCCGTTTGAGTTGTTGAATTGATCGACAAGTTTTTGCCGGTTACGAGTCTGGCCGTCCAAGTAGCTGTAGGAAATTTCGTTGGCATCAAGACTGCTCTTTACGAGCCGCAGTAATTCCGTAAATTGGCTAAAGACAAGAGCCTTTTCCCCCTCGGCGACAGTTTCCTTAAGATATTCAATCAGCACGTCTACTTTCGTTGACGTACTGACGTCGGAATTTTTATCGACCAAGGCTAGGTGGCATGCGGCCTGTCGAAGTCGCGTCAAGGCTGCAAGAATGTGGATCTGAGACCCGCGGATGCCGCTTGCTTCGATGGTTTTGCGTAAATCATCGCGGACTGCCTTAGCCATGCTGTCGTAGGTTTTTCGCTCTTCAGGCGCGAGATCACAGTAAATAGTGCTTTCCGTTTTTGGTGGAAGATCCCGGAGGACATCCTTCTTGGTGCGTCGCAGTAAGAATGGTTTCAAGACCCGGGCCAAAAGGAGCTTATCAGCTTCACTGCCATTAAAACCCTGGCCCGTCTTTTTAAAAATGCTTGCTCCACCAAGGCCTGGGTTGAGAAATTCAAAAATCGAGGCAAGATCAGCCAAGCGATTTTCGATCGGTGTGCCCGTTAGAGCTAGCCTATGACGAGCTTTAAGAAGCTTTACGGCGCGAGAAATTTGTGACGTATGATTTTTAATGTAGTGGGCTTCGTCTAAGATCACATAGTCAAACTCGATGTCGTTAAGTTCCGCAAGCTCCGACCGCGTGATCTGGTAGCTGGCGATCACAACGTCGTGTGTTTTCACTAGATCACAGATGTTATGGCGCGCTTTGTTTTCCAGGACGGCCACCTTAAGCTTTGGCGCAAACCGGCCAGCCTCAAAAAGCCAGTTATAAATCAGACTTTTGGGAGCTATGACCAATGAGGCAACTCGACCGGCTTTGGGGTTGGAGTGATGCTCCTCCAGCAGTGCCAAGACCTGAATGGTCTTACCAAGCCCCATGTCGTCTGCCAAACAACCGCCAAACCCACAGTCTCTGAGGTATCTAAGCCAGCCCAAACCGTCTCTTTGGTAAGGTCTAAGTGTCGCTTTAAAAGTTTTTTGTGGATCACCTGGCTGAATGTCATGGGCAGCATTGACGCGCTTAAAGAAATCCCTAGCCCCGCTAGTTTTTGATGAGTCGCGTAGCGTTGTGGCTTCCATTTCCAGAAGTATAGCGTGAAGCTTCGAAACTTTGAGAGTGCCGCCTTTCGACACGTCAGCAAACCTTTCAAGCAGCTTTAGGTTTTGCATAAATGACGCGTCGTCAACAATGCCGAGTCTACCGTCGGCTAAGCGAATGAAGCCATTTTTTGAGCGCGCAGCCGCAAGCAGATGCACTCCGCGGATGACGTCGCCATCGATAGTGACTTGGCAGTCTACGTTAAACCAGTCAATCCCTGATGATTCGAAATCTAGCCATGGCTTTGTCGCTTTGAAAAGTGGTGCACCCTCAAGATGAACCTTCCACCCTGCATCGAGGGCTTTGAGCGCCGCACGGATCAGGGTGTCTCGTGGGAGCTTGGCGTGATAGCTGTTTTGACCGACGATGCCTCGCTCCTCCGTGAGGTCCGGACAGAGCGTGAAGATGTTTCGTGTTAACTCTGATTCCTGATGAAGATCCCGTCGGTAGAGGATCCGATGTTTGATTTTTTGATCTATCCAAGACAGCTTTGCATCGTCGACGTCGAATATCCGATCATCATAGTGCATAGTCAAAGCCGCATAAACGCTGTCAGTGGTTACACAATCGGGCGTGCGAAGAAATGAAATACACGGAGTCGGAGTTTTTGTTTCTTTGGTGGTTTGAAGTTCCTCGGGCAGATTTAATTGTTCTTGTGAAAAATCTCGTTCAAATATCTGTATGAAGCGCATCAAGGGCTCACCGGACCCTTTCGCGGGTCCTAGCGTCTTAATGTCTTGTAGTAGGTGGAAAATATCATTAGCCAATGCTTGTGCTCTTAAAATTTCAAAGTTTTTTGTCATCAAGATGCCAACGGAGCTAACGATGTAGAGGTCTGATAGTTTTATGATCGATCCAAGGTCTGACCTAAGGTGTGCCGAGATATCATATGTGCCAGTTTCTGCAGTTGGTGTGACATCCAAAACCCAATGAAAAGTTTCTGCGGCTCTCGCCTGAATTAAACGCTCCTGTGGGCCCATCGGCCCAAAGTTAGACCCGGTTCGGAGACCTGCATAGCAGCGTTTTGTCTCGCAAAGTTTGGCGATCTCATCGAAGGCTGTTTCTGGGTTTAACTCGATGTCACGGATCTCTGTGCTGACGCCGCTTATGGCCCAGGATTTCGTGCGGTACTTGGGTTTGAACGATGTGTAGCGTTTTAAGATGTCAAGGTCCACGGGGTGAACGAGACGCAGCTGCTTTAAGTCTCGAGTCTCGGTCGGCAGGTCGAAAGGTTTAATCTTCGGGGATTTTCCTCCGCCATCTTTAAAGATTTTTTGGCCAAGCCTGATCGTCACTTTACTCAAGTGAAAAAGATGGTCCGTTGAAAGTTCATACCAAAGTTCGCGGAGAAACTCTTCGGAAGGCTGAGAGGAAGAGTGCCTAGTCTTTTCAGAAAAGTGGGTCTCGACGAAGTCTAAAATAAAATTAATCCGTCGGTGGCCATTCGTCGACAAGGGTCTTATGGGTTCTGCCTTAATGGGTAGAGTTGAGGGCATCGATTGAAACACATCGAGAGGAGATGGGTTTTGAGATGCTTCGAATGTCCCAAATTCAGTGCTGACGGTCACCTTAGCGGCCGAATTGGTGAATTCTAGGAGTTCGCGGGCGTTTTTTTCAATATACAGAGCCCCAGCGATGGTGTGTTTGCAAAGATTTTGATTCTCAGAGAAATCAGGGCACGTGCACCGGAGTCGGAAGTCTACGGTGTGGCGGTCATCGGATTTCCATTGGATTTCGACGTCGTAGACCCGCGATCCCTTCACGGTAAATGAGGCCGAATGCTGGTCAATAGCTGCGCGAGTAATGCGACCAGAACTCAGATAATAGGCTCCTTCGACGCGCCGAGATTGGGACGTGTAGTGCGTAATGATGGATGACAAAATCTTGGACTTACTCATTTCTTTTTTAAAGCCTGTAAATCGCGTTCACTGATCGCCTGATTAACGAATTCGATTAAAATATTTGAGTACAAACGGACTGATGATTCGAATGCTTGCGGGGATTTCGGGGTTTTCGTAGATACATTCACGCAAGTTACGTTTCACGGTCTTGTCGGAAGGCAGTAAGACGAGTGCTTTCTCCCACGCGTCTTTGGCGTTTTGATAGTCATTCAATTGATAGTAGGCGGTGCCAAGGTTATTGTAGGTTTCGTTAAGATGATAACGGTCCGTTTGGGGGTAATTTTTTATGGCGCACTTGTAAGCTTCGATAGCATCCCGATAATTACCTGATTCCTTTAGATTGATTCCACGAATATAGTTGGCGCGCGGATGGTTTGGGTCTACAGCAAGAGCTCGCTCAAGTAGGGCATGAGCTTCGCTGCGACCAAACATAGACATGACGATTGATTCGCGGCATAGGATTTCTGCAGTTTCACCGTTGATTTTCTTGGCGGCAGCGATGTGGTCGAGAGCTTCTTTTAAATGTCCTTCTTGGGCGGACGTCATGGCGCCGATCATTTCTCGAAAGATGGGCTTACAGCAAAATCTGAATTTCTTGCCGGAGGCGCACCAGCACGGATCGTAGGCGTCGGGAATCATTTGCCGGGCGGCTTGCAGATCGGCTTCATCCTCGTGATCCTCGGCAGCTGAGTGGAGCATAGAACTTGGCGAAAAAATGCTCCTGCCGTAGCTCTGTTTAACGGGTGCTGTAAGATCTTCTAGGTAGGATTCGGGTAAGCTTTGCAGGCTGATGTTGTGGTTTGTGCATATTTGCGTCAGAAGCGCTTGGGCGGGGTCGTCCTTGCGGATGATGATCTCTTTGGGCCATTGCCCACCTTTGGCATGGGTGTCGTCTAGTAGCTTTTTTAAATGATGAGCCTCAATGTAGTCAGTATCCACCAGTTGAAAAGACATGAGCTCGCCGCTAGGCAGATTCATGGTCATGTAGACGTCCATGGATTGACGTTGAACCTGCACGTCCACGCGAAATATAAGCCACGCGCTGCGATCCTGGAAATCACTTAACTGTAATTTATTCAATTATCTCAGCTTTTTCGTTAGTGTGGTCTTCCTGTCGCGCAAAATCAGGGCCGCAACAGAGCGCCAAAAATTTGCTCCTCAGAGCTTCTAGCAGCATTGGATTTTGACGTCAACAGACCGGTCCGATTTGGACTCTTGTCCTCATCGACGATAGCATCAGGATTACCGTACAAATAAATTTTTGCTGCCTTACCGTAGGCATGACCATAATGGCCGATAATTCGACCTACGTCTCGTTTTTTCTCCAGAATAGAGTCAAAGGCTCGCGAACACAACCGGCCGAGAAAATCTTACGGGTAATTGGGGACGCCCGACTGGTAATTGGGGACGCCCGACTGATTGAGTATTGGGTAATTGGGGACGCCCGACTGATTGAGTATTGATTAAGCAATCACGGCCGCGCCGTGACCTGATGGTTGATCTAGGACGCTTTGGCAGCCCAACGTCTTGAACAAGGTTAGACCATTGAAAACGGTCAACTGGTCTTGGTCGAGACGGACAACAGTGATCAATCAATAGTCAATCAGTCGGGTGTGAGCCTCCTCAGAAAAGTAGACACCAAGGATTAAGTTAACTATGTAAGTGACTAAATCGGAGGTGTTTTGTGTCCACGTCAGGCAAGTATCGTAATCATTCTAGTGAGTTTAAAGATCAGGCTGTTCGTATGGTGCTCGCGGAGCATCGTCGAGTAACAGAAGTTGCAAGGAGTCTGGGCCTTAGTGTGTCGCTTCTAGAGACCTGGATAAAGTCCTACAAAACCACGGGTTCTGCTGCTGGAGTAGGACGTGGGCAGGGTAAAAAAGATGCGGATAAGGTGCGAATCAAGCAGCTTGAGCAAGAGTTGGAGCGCGTAAAAATGGAGCGCGATATCCTAAAAAAAGCGGCGGCGTACTTTGCAAAGGAAAGTCTCTAAAATACGCCTTCATCAGAGATCATTTGAAAGACTTTCCGTTGTCCGTAAGCTGTCCAGTACTCCGCGTTTCGAGATCAGGATATTACAAGTGGCAAAAGGCTCCTGTGTCGAAGAGGGTCCAGGAGAATGTCGTTATTCTTGGAGAAATCAAAAAGGAGTTTGAGGCTAACAAGGGAAACTATGGAAGCCCTCGTATTCACGCCGCTCTGAAGCGAAAAGGGCGAACTTGGGGCCGAGGTCGAATTGAGCGCCTTATGCGAAAAAATGGAATCCGATGCCGGTACTCCCGGAAGTATCGCATAACTAAGGATTCTCGCAGTCATGAGAATATCGCACAAAATCTACTTAGAAGAAATTTTCAAGTTGAGGTTCCGAACAAGGTTTGGGTGTCTGATGTAACCTATCTCTGGACGAGAGAGGGATGGTTATACCTATCCGCCACTCTTGATCTTTATTCTCGGCGAGTTGTGGGCTGGAGCATGAGCGATAGACTTGATACGGACTTAGTGGTGCGTTCCATGCAATCCGCAATCGACTATCGTAAGCCTAAGCGGGGACTCATTCATCATTCGGATCAAGGCAAAGAGTTTGCCTCTAGAGGATTTCGAGAACTCCTTGAGCTCAATAAAATCGTACCGAGCATGAGTCGAAAAGGAGACTGTTGGGACAACGCGGTAGCAGAGAGCTTCTTTAAAACGATCAAAACAGAATTGGTCCCTCGAAGCGGATTTACCACGCGCAGCGAGGCGCGTGGTAGGGTGTTTGAATGGATTGAAGCCATCTATAATCGTCAAAGACTTCATTCGACGCTTGGCTATCTGCCACCAGCGTTGTATGAATCAAAAACGAAGGCGTCCTAAGTGTCTACTTTATTGGCGGAACTCCAGTGTCCCCAATTAGGCGTTTAGGCAATCAAGGAATTCAGGCGGCACGATTACGCAGTCAGTTGCTTCTTGATGGCAGCGATTTCGCGCTCGAGCCGGGCTATTCGACTATCGGTATCATCTACTTTCGCGTCATTTAGAGAGGTTCTCAATAGGCGATTTAGCAAGTTTTGATAGGGCACTCCACTGGCGTCTGAGCGCTTTTTGAGAGCGGCAATGATATCTTGATCAATATTGACAGTAATTTTAACTTTTTTTGCTCTCTTTGACCTAGCCCGCATCTGCTCGGTAGCCTTGAGGTCGACTTTAATGTCTCTAAGTTTTGGCTGCTTCATAATAAAGTCTCCTGAACTTTCGCCAGTCGGCGCTACCAAAAATTCTGATTTTGTCATCTCGGATTGTGAAGCGCGTCGTTAATATGCGTTCATTTCTGGATTTACCGATCCAATAATATCGCGGCTCTAGACCTGAATGAGCTTCGTCTACCACTTGAATCCCATTCGGATCACTGAATGTGCTTACGGCCTCCATAAATGACACGCGATGCTTTTTGAGATTCTCAGATTCCTTAGTTAAATCCCACTCGAATTCCAAAAATATGGCTCCCTAGCCATACAAGTATGTACATTACCATACGCGTATGGCGCAATCAAATTGATAGCAAATCCCTAGCTACGTTAGGACAAGCCGAGCTTTGACCGCCAATGACTTCGGAAATAAGGTGACGATATGCGAGTTCTTTAAAGGCGCCAAATTCAAAGCCCCAAGCCTTAGTGACCTCAAAGGTCAGAGTAGGGCTTGGGGCTTAAAAATAAGGTTCGTTTAAACGATTTATGCTTAAGACTTCGTAACGTAGGAGTCATCTAAAGTCGTCGGTCTTTTCGTGGCAGCCGAGCAGTCTGTGGCTGTGCCGTCTTGGCCACATTCACCCATGTAGAGCTTGTTACCGTCGACTTTATAGACATTGAATATCTCGTCGAACATTTCCTTAAAGATTATCGTGTCTTTACAGTCAGTCGAGCTCACGACTTTAGGCTGATCCTTAACGAAGCCGCCGCCGCAAACGTTGGCCGTGTTGGCTGCAGTCACTTGCGCATCGGTCTTGTAGGTGAGTGTCAGGCTTGTAGCTTTGCTGTTAACTTCTTTAGCGCCGACTGGAGCTGTGACCGCATTGCCTACAATGAATGTGCTCGTCATCGCCATGAGATTTGTGGCTGTTAAACAGGCCGCATCACTGTAGGTCCCAGAGGTCATGACACTCGTTCCACCGGAAATCACAGACACGGCCTTCTTATATCCACCATTACCATCTGACGCACACGTAGAAGACCATGTGCCGTCAGCATCAGATGCTGCGCCGGCTTTATCGTCTTCTTTCCCGCAGCCAAATATGGTTCCTACAAGAACTGTGGCGACGATTAAATTCTTTACCTTCATAAAACCTCCAAAAAAATTAAATTAGAACTCTTGGGAGAAAATTAGGGTCATCTGCACAGACTGCGTTGGCCTTACTGCCGAACTCCACCAAACATTTGTACGCGGCCTGCCTGGGTGACGGCCTCGCCGTTTAGTTTGATCTCGGCCATTTCATGACCCATCAAAGCAAAGAGACGATCTCTTAGGAAGATTGGTCTCGTGTTGCCGTACCAGTCGATACAAGAGCTCTGGCAGACGGCTGGGTCTTTTCCAGATTCTACGGAGCCAATAAGTTTCATGGAGTCGTCACCGGCAACTTTGATGTAGGCCACGTTGGAAAGTCCTTGTCCCCACCACGCCGTGTTGTCAGCTCTAAGAGTCAAGATGGGAAGACCAATCAAGTGGCTTCCGTTATCTTGAGGTTTTTGGAAGAAGCCGTGACTACGAGATTCGCCTTCGGCAGCCTTACCGACTCGAAGTGATGTGAGCTTTAGATCAGGTGTATCAAGACGCACGTCGGCGAGCTCAAGATTACCGTCATTTCGTCTCACCGTGATGAAAGCCTCTTCGTCACTTAAGACTTCAATGCGGCCCACGTGGCCAGCGAATGTCAAAATACGTTTGCTGGCATTTTCGGAGTTTACGGCCATCAGTTCTTGCTGATCCCCTGAGTCACTGTAGCGAACAACAATGGCGTGACGACCCACGAAGCGGTTGGCGTTAACCGAGCAGTACTGGCCTCTGTAAAGATCAGTCGAGCGCTGGGAGATGTCTTGATTGCCGCCCGCATCAAATTGGGACAGGGGAAGTTTCAAAAGTCTAATCGAGCAAGCACTTAAAGCTTGCGCCTGGCCCGTGGCATCTGGCGAATTATAGTCTTCTACGATCATCTGTAGTTCGCCGTTGGCTTCTTTGAAGGAGAACTGATTGATCGGAAGACCGTTAGATGCGTGAGCACGCACGTTAAGATCCTTGAGAGCCAGAGAATAGATTTTCTTAGCTGTTGCAAGGTAGACGAAGTCTTTGGTTACGTAGCGTGTGCGCGTGTAGTCGCCGAGGACGGCCTTGGTTTTACAGTCAAGTCCGCCGTCGCCTGGGAGGCCGCAGCTCACGACACTGTGAAACATCGCTGATTGCTCGATAGTGTCTATGTTTTTATAGACGTCAGTACCTGCAAGTAGAGGCTTAATTGCCGTGAATCCTGTGCGGGCATCATAGTTAAGTTCTTGGGGTATGCGAATTTGTGCTTTGTCTGTCCCGCAGAAGTCAAAGGCAGGGTGCGGCATATAAAATACCAATCGACCATCGACCATGCGGCTCGCATAGTTTTCGCCGCTGTAGTAGTCAGATGATTCGATAAACCTGGTTTGTAGTCTTTGAAACTTGCCCTCTTTTAGCGCATATGAATTAACCTCAGTCGCTCCAATGTAGCGGCGCTGGCAGGGGTCTGCTGCGTTTTGAGGGGGCACCGGATTGGTGTGATACCTAAAGCCTACGACATAGATCATATCGCCATTGACGAGTATCTCGTCATACCAAACGTTTTTTTGTAGCTCGGCTGTTCGCGCGACAAACATGGAGTCCGTTTCTTTGAGCTGATTATCTGCAATGGAAACCGCTGAGAGGCGGCCTCTGTGGAGCGCAACGAGATAGTCACCAATGTTTTTGACGATGCCGCCTTCGTCGACACCTGCTTCTTGGTTATTGGTGATGGCTTCGTTGGCTTCTGCGCTTGTTGTCGATGGGGCGCCACCTTTGGAGTACACGTGGCCGTTTTTTTGTTTGCCGATCATCGTCTTACCAAGATTAGCCATGTACTCTTGAAACTCAGCCTCACTGCCAAAACTGGCGAGCTTGCTGTTTGACATGATTTTTGCGTTAGGAGATGCGGTCGGTTGAGAGGTTTTGCAAGCCACAAGAATTGACATCAAAGAGGCGGCAAAAATAGCTAATTTCATAGGCACTCCGCAGGAGAGAATATTGGTATTTCGTGTGCTCCTATTTTATCAAATTTCGACACTCTTCTACTAATCTGCGGTATCGACGAGCCCTTGACGAAATCACTGGGCAAATTGACCTAAGTTGCAATATCACCAATGATAGTCCCCGTCACATCCAAGCCCCGGAAGCCTATAGAGAAGCCAGCCGTCGATTTTCTTGCTGAAACAAAGCCAAGACGTCCCTTCAGGAAAGTCGTCTTTAAAAAATTCACTTAAATCTTGGCGAAGTCTTGAGAGGGCTTTGTCCACGTTATTTCGTCTTTTGCGATACGGCTCACTCACAAGTCGCAGTGAGCGGTTTGGGCTTTGAATGAAGTAGCCAGAGATTAATTCACGCTCAACGTCTGATTTTAGGAGATGACCACTGATGTTGGCCTCTATGAGGTCAATGATCTGTCGTCTAATCGTGTTGGCATGGGATCTAAAGCGCCTAGCGCCACATGTGATGTGGCCATCTTTAATGACCACTAGTTTTTGCTCGTCTTGCTTAGATAGCTCGATGGCGTGGGCTTCAAAATTCATAAGACATGATTCCTTTCGTGTGAGTTTTGGAAATAGCGTCGTCGGAAGTCTTATGACATGAATGGCAAGAAGGGGTTTTGCACCTGATTGCGGGCTTTAATGTTTTGCCAGTGGCTTCCTAAAAAGCTAATCTATTAGCTATGGGGGCTGAAAAATGAGTCTTAAACGCGGTTTAGAATTAGTAAAATCGGCCCTCGAGGCAGCAAGCGCTCCCTATGCGTTGATTGGAGGATTTGCTCTATCCGTTCATGGTTATCCGAGAGCCACCAATGACCTTGATTTTCTAGTCCACGGCGACTTTCAGGATGCCGTGAATCGAGAGATGATGTCGCGAGGGTTCGTAAAACGATTTACATCAGACGAGGTCGATCAGTGGGACGGTGAAGTTCCAGTCGACTTCATCTATGCAAGACGCGATCTCTCGCAGAAAATGCTACAGCGCGCGACCGCGTTCCAGCCGCTTGGTGGCACGCTTGTCATCAATCCAACTGATCTGATTGGCCTAAAAATTCAGGCCTACAGTAATAATCCAAAAAGACTACTACAAGACTTGGCGGATATTCAGAAAATGGCAGAGTTGAACAAAATTGATTGGGACCAGGTGAAAGCTTATGCAGAAGCGTTCGGAGAATGGGAACGAATTAAATCCTTCAAAAACTGAACTGCAAAACAAAGAGCCGAAGGCCCGAGGCCAAGCGTTTTTTGTTAACGGTCACTTGGACGTGGATGCCTATTTTGCGTTCCTAGAAGACTATCAACGAATGTTTCCCAACAAGACCCCACGGGCTCCTATCCAGATGAAGATCGTAAAGCTCTAGTTCAATTTTTCTTTTGACCCAAGCCCCTTATGTGGTAGTAGAGGCCTTACCGGTGGCCCTTTTGGCCACATGTGAGGTCAAAAATGCGGAGTTATTTCAGGATCTTTATCGGTTTAGTTGTCATGACAGCTGTCATTCTGACCAGTCTCCGCGCGCTTGCTCATGACGAGCCACATTCTACTGCCGAAGATCTTTCAAAGTGGCAGCACAAGGATGGCCGACCTGTTGGATGGACGTTCACAGACGACTATTTGGAAGTTGTGCCAGGTAGTGGCGACATCCAATCAGTCACGGAGTACCAGGACTTTAATCTTCATTTGGAGTTTTGGCTTCCCTACGAGCCTGATCATCAAGGCCAGGCCCGCGCCAATAGCGGTATTTATCTTCAAGGGCTCTATGAGCTTCAGATTCTTGATTCAAGTAACGTATCAGAGCTTACAGCTCAAGACTGCGGATCTCTTTATAAACAAGTTTCACCCCTCGTGAATGCCTGCAAAGGCCCCCTTCAATGGCAAACGTACGACGTCGAGTTTCGCGCGCCGAGAGTGGATGCACTCAATCAAGTTATTGTTCCTGGCGAGATCACAGCATGGGTGAATGGTGAGCTTACCCTTGCCCATGTCTCTGTCACCAAACCAACCGGTGCTGCCGGTAAAGATCCGCAGCGCGGAGTTGGCCCTATAAGGCTCCAAGATCACAAGAGTCCTGTCAGGTTTAGAAACGTCGTGATTACGCCTCGTCCATAATATGTTGTATTTGCTTATATTAATGCCAAGTCTTGCTATAAAATAAACCTTAACTTCTGCCCCCAGCGTGCCGATACCCTTCCAACTATTTTTGGGGTGATGCCTGACGCTTCGCCCCCTGTCTAAGTCAGAGAAGAGGTGGTTATGTCATTCTTTGGATCTGCAGCTCAAAAACTTGAACCCTCACCATTCGATGCCCTTCCGTCCAAGGATCTCTCGCAGGTGATCTCATCGGGCACTCAGCTTGTGATCAAACAAAAGCGTGAGCTCGCGGAGTTGTTTTTGGGATTTGAAACAAGAAACCAATACCTGGTATTTGATCAAAACGGCGCTCCCTGTGGCTCTATTGCTGAGCAGGGAACTGGTGTGAAAGCTTTTTTTAAGCGCATGTTCCTTAAATCTCATAGACCATTTGTCATTCATGTCACAGACGCCAGCGGGAAAGTGATCCTGGAGTTTAGTCGCCCCTTCTTCTTTTTTTTCTCCGACATCACGGTGCGCGTTCCCAATGGACCTGTCCTGGGATCGGCTCATAGGAGATTTGGAATCGTCTTTAAGAAATACGATCTCCGTGATGCCAACGGTGCAAAATTTGCTGAACTTAAAAGTTCTATTTTTAAAATCTGGACATTTGCAATTCGCGATAAAGAAGGTGCCGAAGTAGCCCGCATCTCAAAAAAATGGTCGGGCCTTCTTAAAGAATACTTCACCGATACAGATAACTTCATGATCGAGTTTGGCAATAAAAATTGGACCCCGCAGCAACGGGCAGTCATTTTTGCTACCTCTATCAGCGTGGATTTTGATTTCTTTGAAAATAACAATAAATGATCGTGAGCCAAAACCGTGGACTCTAACGAGCAAAAGCCGATTTTTGGCCAGTCAAATCCTGCCTTGGCAAAAGATCACGAGCCTTGGGGCAAAGAGATACTGCAATGGGTGATTGGCCTAGCCATTGGTGTACTGGTCATCTACTGGCTGATTGGTCTCGCAGCTAATGTGATGGCAAGTCGCATCTCTGACAAGCAAGAAGCGAGTTGGTTTAAGGGTGAAAAGATTTTTGACATGACTGGTTTTACTACTGATAGTGGCACTGAAAATCCCGACTTTGCACGCTGTAAAGATCTTTTGGCAAAGCTTATGGCGACTCAAAAGCTAAGAAATCTTCCCTACGATCTTCACTATTCGTCTAGCAAAACTCCAAACGCATTTGCCGCGCCTGGGGGCTCATTGATGGTGACTCAGGGGCTTCTTGATCTTGTGAAGTCTGACATGGGGCTGGCCATGGTTTTAGGTCATGAGTTGGGACATCATCAAAACCGCGACCCCCTGCGCGGTATGGGTAGGTCTTTAATGCTTGGCTTTGTTACGTCCATATTGATGGGTGGCAGTTCAAATCTGGTGCAGATGGCTTTCAATATGGCTGACGTCTCCTACTCAAGAGAGCAGGAACTTAAGGCCGACGAATTTGGATTTAAGTTACTTCATGCAACTTTTCATAAGACTGACGGTGCGTTCGAGTTCTTTGAGAAAATATCAACGAGCGGTATTGGCCAGGTGGACAAGATTAGCAGCATGATGTCGACTCACCCGTACACTCCCGACAGGATTGAGCGGCTTAAAACTCTGCAGGTTAAATTAAATAAACCCAAAGCGCACAATTGAAGTATCCAATAAACCCGGAAGTTTCTGCCGAATACTGAAAATCACGTAGGCAAATTTGTCTAGATTGACCCCTCAGATACGGGGGAGTCATACTACTAGTACAAATTTTTCAGTTCTTTTGGAGGTTATTAATGAGGAAGTTAGTTCTTGCAGCCAGTGTGTTCATGTTTACATCAGGAATGGCGTTTGCGGCGAAAGCTCACCGCGATGCTGCTAACGAAATCAATCCTAAAATCAAAGAGGCGACTGCGACTGTTAAGTCAGGTTGTGGCTGTGCGCCAGCATTCGCTTGGGACATGAAATCTTTTGATACAGTGCCTGCGGACAAGGTTACGGAGTTTAAAGATAATCTTATAAGGGAGTTTGAAGCCTTGGCAGAAACTGCGCAAAAATTCTGCGCTGATGCGGCGAGCAAGAAGCTCTTTTGCTCAAAAGTGAAGAAGGTCCATGTTGTTACTGACGTAAAAATGGGTGACCCTAGTACAAAGTACGCAAATGGTGTTTTTACGATTACTTACAGCAGTGCGATGTACTCAGGTGGCTCCGGCATGAAGCGCGAAATGGAAAAGTGGTAATTCAAAATAGCTGGTCAATGTTTTAATCCGTGTGAACTAGAGACATCTAGTTCACACGTTTATTCGTTTTGGAGGTAATTTATGCCTTGCTTTAGTAAATGCTAGGCGAAATCATCCACATTGACGAGCCTGTCTCCGAGGGGTCATACTCATAGGACAATTTCTAAGTCTTTTTTTGGAGGTTATTAATGAGGAAGTTAGTTCTTGCAGCCAGTGTGTTCATGTTTACATCAGGAATGGCGTTTGCGGCGAAAGCTCACCGCGATGCTGCTAACGAAATCAATCCTAAAATCAAAGAGGCGACTGCGACTGTTAAGTCAGGTTGTGGCTGTGCGCCGGGATTTGCTTGGGACATGAAGTCTTTTGAAAAAACCCCTGCTGATAAAGCCGGTGAATTCAAAAACAACATTCAAAGAGAGTTCGATGATCTAGCTAAAACAGCGAAAGAGTTCTGTAGCGATGCAGCCAGCAAAAAACTCTTCTGCTCGAAGGTTAAGAAAGTCCAAATCTTCACTAAAGCAAGCGGTGATCCTGAGACGAAGTTCGCCAACGGCGTTTTCAGCGTGACGACAACCAACCAGATGTCATCTGGTGGATACGGCATGAAAAGCGAAATGGAAAAGTGGTAATCCACATTTCGTGATCATGTGCTGAGTGCAAATCGGCAGGGGTGCGAATGCGCCCCTGTTTTATTTAAAAAAAAATTTTTTGAGGTAAAAATTAAATGAAAACGCTTCAGCTGGTGGGTTTGTGTTCTCTGCTCCTCTACTCTTTCACGGCTAAAGCCGACATTTTTGCCTTCAAAAACACAGATGGATTTGAAAAATGCTTGCAGCAAGACCACTTGGTCGAGACCTCAAAGGGCGGCGGCGGAAAGCAGTCTAGGTTTTTGGATAAAATGCAGGTTCAGTACCGCTGCTTTGAAAGTGCTACGGCGCTTTTATCCAAGGAGAAAAAATCGGCCACTGTTGTGGAGTGGGTGAAGGTTGCTTTTGAGAATTCCGCTCACGCGAACGCCATTGACCTGCTCAAAATACTAGCAAGTCTTGATATCAAAAAGTGTAACGACAAAATGATCTATAACACCATTCTTGATATTTTCTCTGGCCCGATCTCAACCGACAAGAAATCCCTCTATCAACGCGGTAAATCTGTGGCACTCATCTGTTTGAAGGATTCAACCTTTAAGACTGATTTTCTTGAAGAGCAGGACAGCACCCCAGATGGATACCAGTTTAAGGCCGTTTGTGACGTGCTGATGAGTGCTGGCATCATTAAAGCCTGTAAGAAAACCTGAGGCTAGTTCACCTAGCTTTTAGAAGCCCAAGGGTGCTAAAATGGTGGCCAAAGTTTTTTATATGAATGCCAGGAGATGATTCATGGACATGTTCTCGGAAAACTTGGCGCTAAGTTGGCTTGTGCTTGGAATGGTTCTGTTTGGACTGGAGCTTTTTACGGGCACATTCGTTGTCATGTTTTTTGCGGTCGGAGCTCTTCTAACAGCTCTCATTGCATGGCTCGGAGTCATTGATAGTCTGCCGATTCAAATCGTGATCTTTACTTTGCTCAGCGGCGGCGGGCTTTTTTATTTCCGAGATAAACTTAAAATTGGCTACAAAGGCGAAATAGAGGCTCTGAAAAGTGACGTCGGCAGCGTCGTTTACCTGGAGTCTGATGTGGCTGTTGGTGCCCAGACGGAAGTTCAATATCAAGGTGCCCGCTGGCCTGCCGTCAACGAATCAGGACGACTGCTGACCAAGGGAAGTTCTGTTAAGGTAGCCCAAATTGATGGTGTGAAGTTGATTCTCAAATAAGCGGAAGATTTTTTTTGGCACGGTAATTTTTAAGGGAGCTATGATCTATGGTTGAGTCGTTAATTTTCTTGGCAGTGGTTGCTTTTTTCATTTTCAAAACAGTTAGAATCGTGCCGCAGCAGAGTGCTTTCGTTGTCGAAAGACTTGGTCAATACAACAGAACTCTTAATGCTGGCTTGCACATCGTAGTCCCGTTTATGGATTCGATTAGATATCGCCACAGCCTAAAAGAGCTGGTGATTGATGTGCCAGAACAGATTTGTATCACAAGAGATAACGTTCAAGTGCGAGTGGATGGTGTTTTGTTTATCCGAGTTACCGATCCTGCCAAGGCAAGTTACGGCGTGAGTGATAACGTTGGTGCGGTGATTCAGTTGGCTCAAACCACACTTCGTAGTGAGATGGGTAAGCTTGAGCTTGATAAGTCCTTTGAGGAAAGAGACCACATCAATATTAGCGTTTTGCGAGCCATCGACCCTGCCACAGATCCGTGGGGTGTGAAAGTTCTTCGTTATGAACTTAAGTCCATTCAGCCACCGGCAGAGATTTTGGATGCCATGGAAAAGCAAATGCGAGCGGAGCGTGAAAAACGCGCTAAGATCCTTGAATCTGAAGGTGACCGCGACTCCAAGATTAACCGCGCTGAAGGTGTCAAACAAGAAGTCATCAAAAACTCCGAGGCCGAAAAACAACGCCGCATCAACGAAGCCGAAGGCCAGGCGTCAGCGATCAAAGCCGTCGCTAACGCTACTGCTGAGGGTCTTCAAATGGTCGCAGCCTCTCTTGGAAGTCCCGGCGGTCGTGATGCCGCCCAGCTTCGCGTGGCCGAAGAATACGTCAAGCAGTTCGGCGCCATGGCAAAAGCCACCAACACGATGATCCTACCAGCCAACCTAGCCGACATCTCAGGCCTGATCGCCACGGCGATGACAACAATCAAAAGCCAGCCTCAGGGGCAAGTGAAATGAATTAGGGACACCCGACTGATTGAGTATTGATTGAACAAAGGGTTCCACTCG
>CAYOEM010000033.1:0-24185 GCA_964402975.1 uncultured Polynucleobacter sp. | reverse complement strand
CTGTTTAGCCCTCGGAGACTACCGATACCTTTTGACGATCCTTACCTTTGCGTTCAAACCTTACAACGCCATCAGCCGTTGCGAACAAAGTGAAGTCACTGCCGCGACCAACATTGGTACCAGCGTGAAACGTACTGCCGACTTGGCGAACGATGATGTTGCCTGCGACGACACGCTGACCGCCATAAACTTTCACTCCGCGATACTGCGGATTGGAATCACGACCGTTTTTCGAACTACCACCAGCTTTTTTGGTTGCCATTGTTTTACTCCTTCAAACTCAGACCGAAATTTTTCCGATCTCGAGGGTCGTTAGCGCCTGTCTGTGACCGCGCGTACGCTTATAATTCTTACGACGTTTATATTTCAAGATTGTCACTTTGTCGCCTGCGAGGTGTTCTTTCACCGTAGCTGCAACTTTTGCGCCCTTCACGAGTGGAGCCCCTACAAGAACTTTGGCACCACCGACCAGCACAACCTGATCAAAGGTCACGGACTCGCCTGCTTTTGCAGTCATACGGTTGACGGTAATAACGTCACCTTCTTTGACTGTCCACTGACGACCGCTGGTTTTAATAACTGCGTACATGATATTCTCCTAAAACACCCACAAAAAAGGCCGCTACAGTCCGGCTCCAATTGCCGAATATTTGCCTGCCTAGGGAGGGGGCAATATGGTTCAAATGAGTGCTCGCTGTCAAGGCCAAATACACTATAATCATGAACTATTAACACACTATTCTGAGCTAATTTTGGTCGAGATTGGGGCAACGCTACAGAGCGACTGCACCACATACAAAGAGCCAGGACTTACAGGTATTGAGGGATCAAAAAATGAATAATCGTGGGTCCTTATCGGAAAAAACCAGGGTGGTCCACCCCCCTCGCGTGGCTTTACCGGCCGGCAATGAACCCCTTGTAAGCCCCATTCATCAAAGTGTTAAGTACATGCCGTCAGACATGAACCATTTTCGGTCTATTTTGTCCAGGCGTGGGCAAGGCTACCTTTATTCAAGAATTAGTAACCCCACCGTCAGGGAGCTCGAGCTCACTTTGGCAGAGCTTCAAGGGCGGGCTGACGGTATCGCGACAGCAAGCGGCATTGCGGCGCTGACCGCTGTTGCCATGACATTTCTTAAGGCCGGTGACCGAGTTGCCCTGTTCACGGAATCATACAAGCCCACTCGTTTTCTATTGGGTAACATTCTCCACAAGTTTGGAGTCCATACCACTCGCTTTAGCAGAGACGACTATTCTAGTTTCGAAGCCAGCTGCCGTTCATCCGAACCGCCCAAGATGGTCTTCATAGAAAGCCCAACAAACCCTGTTTTAAGAATCCACGATATCGATTGGCTAACAAAAACGGCACGGGCGGCAGGATGCATGACAATCCTCGACAACACATTTGCGGGATTTTTGGTCCACGGAGAATTTGATATCGACATCTTCGTCCACAGCCTCACGAAACAGGCAAGCGGTCACAGCGATGCTATGGGTGGAATGATTATCGGCTCCACAAAACTTATGGACGAGATATTTCCCACGGCGTTGACACTCGGGGCCTGTCTTGATCCAAATAGTGCGTGGCTTATTTCACGAGGCATGAAAACATATTGCCTGAGGCTTCGCGAGTCATCCTCGTCCGCTCTTGCTCTTGCTGAATGGCTAAGTTGTCAACCATGGGCCCGACACGTGATGTACCCTGCTTTGCCATCACACCCAGACCATTCGTTGTGGCAAAAGCAAAATAAAAATGACGGCGGCAGCGTCATAACATTTGACCTCAATTGCACAGAGTCTCAATTTGATAGATTCTTCGAAAATCTTCGCGTCTTTTCAGTCACGCCGAGCCTTGGCTGTGTCGAGTCGTTAGCCGTTCCCTGCTTACCTCTCTACGGTGATGACCTAACCCCAGCTGATGCGCGGAGCGCTGGCATCCGGCCAACAACGATACGTTTGTCTATTGGAATAGAAGCTTTAGATGATTTAAAATCGGATCTGACGTCGGCTGCGTCAGCAATAAAGCCTTAGAGGATTTTGATCATGCGTTTTGCAAAGACCCCCCACGGAAAAATTCACTACCGCATCAAAGGCGATGGTATTCCTCTGGTTCTTATTCGCGGACTCGGACGCTGGTCGGCCCACTGGTGCGGATGGGACGACATGCTCGCACAAAAATTTAAAGTCATATCTCTCGATAACCGTGGATTAGGGTTAACGACAAGCCCCATGCGCTTATGGCACACCCTGGAAGACCTCGCAAACGACGTCGCTGTTATTCTCAAACAAGAAAGAATCAACTCCGCCCATATCGTTGGAACAAGTCTCGGCGGGATGATATCGCTCGTTTTTGCCATGCGACATCCAGAGATGGCGGCTTCTCTCAATGTTATTGCGGCTTCGGTGGGTCGTAGTGGACACCCGAGAATATCTATGCGTGCCAGCAAAATGCTGGCATCTGCGCCCATTCTTGGAGACAAACTATATGATGAGCTTGCGGTTCTATTAACATCTCCTAAAACCTCAGATGCTGCTCGGCAAAAGCTCGCCAAGGAATGGCGAGAGGAAGATCGTCAATACAAACAACCAGTCACAGCTGTTATTGCACAGCTGATCGCCGCTCTTCGTTTCAGAAAGTGGGAGCGCCTTGAAACGATCAAGTGTCCAACTCACATTATCGTGGGAGCTGATGATTTGTTTGTGCCTAAGGGTAACAGCTTATTTCTTCACAGCTCGCTACCGGGGAGCAAACTAACTGAACTCGCCGATGCAGGTCACGAGCCGCACCTTGATCAACCTGAGGCCATGACAGATCTCGTATCTCGCTTTATCACGGAAAACGAGCGGCGAGCCCATCGTTGATCAGCACATATTAGCAAGTCAAAGCAAATTCAGAATATGACCTTTCGAGTCCACATCAATTTTTTCTGCCGCAGGATGTTCAGGCAGACCAGGCATACGCACAATGTCGCCGGTTAGGGCCACTACAAATTTTGCACCAGCAGCAATTTCAATATCTCGAACCGTGATATCAAAGCCCCGTGGGCGACAGATCGCCTTAGGATTGTCTGACAGGGAGCTTTGCGTCTTGGCCATACAGATAGGCAGCTTACCAAACCCGTCTTTCTCTGCCCGCTTCAGTTTTGCCTGCGCTTCGCTCGTAAAGTTTACGTTCTTAGCCCCGTATACCTTTTTTGCAATCGTCTCTATTTTGCTCGTTAATGGCTCGTCGAGGTCATAAAGTGGCGCCAGGGGGGCGTCACCTGATGCTTTGGCTGCGCCGATAACTTTCTTGGCTAGATCGACTCCTCCGTCTCCACCCCGTGCAAATATATCTGCTGACGAGCACTCAACTCCTTGAGACTTGCAATAAGAATGTACGAGCGAGAGCTCTGCTTCGGTGTCAGTATCACGTTGATTGATTGCAACCACGATGGGCCGCTTAAACAGCTTGGCTGCATCGAGGTGAGCTCCCAAATTGTCCAGACCGCGTTCAAGAGCCTGGGTGTCGGGCCGCGCGAGATCAGCTAACGGAACACCGCCATGCATCTTCAAAGCCCTGACGGTCGCAACGATCACAATGACTGCTGGATTAAGCTTGGCGTAGCGCGCCTTAATATCCATAAACTTTTCGCCACCCAAATCAAAAGCAAACCCTGCTTCCGTCACCGCCCAGTCACCAAAAGCAAGGGCCATGCGTGTAGCGATCACCGAGTTACATCCATGTGCAATATTTGCAAACGGTCCGCCATGCACGAAAGCAGGCGTTGCCTCCCAGGTCTGCACTAGATTGGGCAAAATAGCCTCATTCAAAATCGCCATTAATGACCCAGTGATGCCCAACTCACTGGCTCGAACCGGATTATTTTGTCGATCGTAACCCAGCAAAATGTCGTCTATCCGACGTCTAAGATCATCTCGCGACTCAGCTAGACAAAGTATCGCCATGATCTCGCTTGCTGCTGTGATATCAAATCCCGTTTGCCGTGGACTTCCACCAACAGTTCGGCCTCCTAGCCCAATCACGACGTCTCTCAAGCTTCGATCATTCATATCCATGACTCGCTTCCAAAGCACTCGCTGTGGATCAAGTCTCGTCGAGCCAAAATGCAGGGCATTATCCAGACAAGCTGCAATCAAATTGTGTGCCGCTGTAATCGCATGGAAGTCTCCAGTAAACTGAAGGTTGATCGCATCGGAAGGCTCAAGGCGACATTTCCCACCACCTGTAGCCCCGCCCTTTCTACCAAAGACTGGACCCATGGACGGCTGCCTGAGAGCCAAAATTGCATTCTCTCCAAGTTTACGCAGACCCTGGGCTAAGCCGATGGACGTAGTCGTCTTACCCTCTCCAGATGGCGTGGGGGTAATTGCGGATACAAGTACAAGTTTTCCGGCTCGACGACTCTTCTGCGCAAGCTCCAACGCCTCTAGCTTGATCTTAGCTTTGTCGCGACCAAAAAGTTCGACGTGGTCTTCAGCGATCTTTAAACTTTTAGCAATTTCAATAATAGGTTGCATAACTTTGATGGTCCAAGCGTGAGGTTAGGCAATGTTTGCCGAGTTTTACGAAAGACATTTCATGTGAACATAGAGGTATACGAGTTTAAATTCGGTTTTTCCATACAAAACCCACAAAAAAGCTCTCCGAGGCTAGGATGTTTATTATGAAAACAATGTTGCCCAACTGTAACAAAGGTTACCTCCTATGCATCACTGTTCTTCTGCTCAATATAGGCTGCCGAACCGTACATAACGATGGATCATCAACCAAATTTTACGGCGCCGACAATCAGTCAGGTGACATGCAATTTGAAGCCTACATCGACGTAACAGTTCCCAAGGGCATCTCAAGCAAAGAGCAACTTTTCAAAGATCCCGCCAGGGCGCAAGTGATGGCGATGATAAACAAACAAATTCAGCACTTATACGGCACATTTTCGGTTCATGAAGAATTCGAAAATAACCCCGGAATTATCGAGGGCAAGGGAACACCGGTACTATTGGACGCAAAATTTGACCCCGCAAAACAATCAGCAAGGGTTACTTACTCTTACAAAGACCGCGTCGTATTTAAAAAGAAAATATTTCGAGGCAACGATCCAAAAATAACCTTTTTGATGCCACGCGACCCTCAAACTATTTACACAAAGAGCTTGGATGCGCGCGGTTATAATCCCTGCACGGATAAAGACTATAACAGCGAAGGTGATTTTTGGTACTTTTGGAACCCTAAGAACGAAGGCTGCAACATCCCAGACAGCGAGCTGCAAAAAGTCACGGCAAAACTAACACCAAAAGCCAATACCCAAAAAACATACCCGGACTACGCAAAAATCCTGGGAGACAACGGCAATGGACGTTTGGTTAAAGTGATGTTCCTGGTCGGCATCGACGAAAATTTTCGCCGAGGCGACCTCGGCAAAAAAGCCTACGAAGATGTCCGCGGAATGCTGGCCAAAAATGGCTTCAAACTCGCGAAGTCAGGCCCGGTAAAAAGTTTTTTAACACTTAAAAAAGACAACTACGACGTGGAAATCAACCTCCAGCTAATGGACCCTGACTCACCGGAGTTCCTAACAACCGCTGCCGAAGGTCTGGAATCCGGGGATATTTTCATTTACGACGGGCACTCAGGTCTTGGTAGCTACCTAAATCTTCCCCGATTCGAACAGCATCTAGGCAGGCGGTTAAAACTTCCGTTGGAAAAAAGCCAGATCTTCTACTTCAATGGATGTTCCACGTTTCCCTACTACAACGCGGATTACTTCGCGCTTAAAAAGAGCGCCCAAGACCCTGCCGGAAGTCGAAATCTAGACATCATCACCACATCCGTCGGCGCAACCTTCGACGTTGGTGCTGGGCATGACAACGCCTTTTTGACGGGTGTCCTTACCGGCAACTTTCCAACTTGGCAAAAGATTATGGACGACATCTATGCTGTTGATAAAGCTGAGTCAACACTCAGTCACGTAAATGGCGATGAGGACAATCCGACCTCACCGCCATCAAACTAAACCTGTTATACAATTTTAGACTGAATTACTTGGCGATCTCTTTACCAAACTTAAAGCCGCCGGCGTAATGCCAGTCTTTTTCGTCGCCGTGGTCAAGAGTCTCATGCGACTTCAGAAGCTCGTCGAGCAAACCTTCAGGATTTTGCTCGGCCTCACTCTGATTTGAGATGTGCTTGCCGTAGACGTCGCCGTAGTAAATCACCTCATTACTACCCCTGAGGTATGATCCGACGAGCGCCATGGCTGTCCCTTCAGGCGCACCCGGTACATTTAGAAACAACACGCTAAAGATCGTGCGACCTAGGTGCTTTTTCGTTTTGAACGCATGACTTTCGACCCGGTAATTGGCCGTCTTCCAAACAACCTTACCCTGCCCTCGAGGAGGAACATCAAGGGACACATCACGCCTGACCAACTCGCCAGACGGCATTTTATAGATCACTTTACCTGGCACTTCGACTGCGGATACGGATGTGGCAAAACTAAGAGCCAGCGACGCAACAGTTATCATGACTACACGTCTCAACATAAAACCTCCTAAGTTCTTATAGTTGTACCCAACCTAACACAGGTTGGTGTTCCTGCTTCAGAGCGTTCACCCCAACGCACCTGCATGCTAACTAAAGCCTGGCCGCGGGGAAACATAGATGTGGGATCGTCTAGCTTCGACCCTCATAATTTGAAGGTCGGCACTTGCAGCAGCTTTATGCGTATTTACGGGGTGTTAGGCTAATCCTTGATGGCGGATTTTAATGATTTTATGAGTCATTTAACTATTGTATAAATTTTAAGCAAAGTGTATAAGCTCCCCATTCAGACTGGCTCGTCCAGAATCTAGGAGCAGTTCGTAATGACTTTGCGACTTCATGACGTTGAAGTGCCCGTCAGCGAGATTCCTGCTGGAGTTCTGCTTAATCGGCAGATCGCATCCATGCTGGAAATTCCCGAGACAATGATCCGTCGCGTAAATATAAATAAAAAGTCTCTCGACGCGCGCCGCAAATCCCGAATCGTATATCACTATCAAGTAGACGTGGACGTAGACGACGAGTCTTCCGTTTACCAGACCAAGTCAACAATCGCCTCAATTGCAGAGCCCACGCAACCAAGTGATCCACTTCAAGATCTAGATCTTTCAGCGATAAATTTTCGTCACAAGCCGGTGATTATTGGGTCAGGCCCGAGTGGGATTTTTGCAGCCCTGACCCTGGCGCAGGCCGGGCAGTCTTGCATCGTAGTAGAGCGTGGAGAACCCGTTGAACGACGAATAAAGACGACAAACAAACTTCGCTCTCGCGGTATATTCACCCCTGAAAGTAATTACTGTTTTGGCGAGGGTGGTGCCGGCACATTCTCAGACGGCAAACTGACTTGCGGCCGTAATCACCCTCTCATCAGATACGTGTTCGATCAATTCGTAAAACACGGCGCTCCTGAGGACATCCAGTATGACGCAAAGCCTCATATAGGTACTGACTTCCTCGTGCGAATTGCCAAGAACATGCGAACCGATCTTGAGAAGACCGGGACCGAGTTCAAGTTTGGTCGTCGATTCATAAATTTTAAAAGCGGCGGAGACAACGCTCGTTACCTAGTGGAGCTCGATAATGGCGAGCAGCTGGCCACTGATCATCTCGTTATAGCTATTGGTCACTCTGCCCGTGACACGTATCAAATGCTTCTTGATCGAGGCGTTGCGATCGTTCCAAAGCCTTTCGCCATGGGTGCGAGGTTTGAGCATCCACAAGATGTGGTCAATAAGATTCAGTTCGGAAACTGTAAGATTCCGACGGCTGCCGAATATAAGCTAGCCGCACAAGCCGGGCAGCGAGGCATCTGGACATTTTGCATGTGTCCAGGCGGACATTTGATGCCAACAAACGCCCAAGAAGGTCATCTCGCTATTAATGGCATGAGTTACAACGCAAGGAAAAGTGGATTTGCAAATGCGGCAGTTGTTGTCAACGTTTTGAGAGAAGATTTTTATCGCGGTCATCCACTGGATGGTATGCGTTTTCAAGCTGCGCTAGAAAAAATTTCTTTTCAGGCCGGAGGCGGTAACTATTTTTCTCCCGCTCAAAAGCTGAAAGACTTTCTTGCTGGACGGGAAACCAAAGGCGAGATCAAAAGCACCTATAAGCCGGGCGTAAATTCTGCTCGCCTCGATAAAATATTGCCAACTTTCATCGTCGAAGCGCTCCGAGCTGGAGTGCAGGAGTACGATAAGAAAATGCGCGGCTTCATTTGTAACGAAAGTGCCGTAGTCGGAATCGAAAGTAAGACGTCATCACCGATCAGCATGGTCCGAGGCAAAGATCTTCAATCAATGAGCCACCCCGGTATATTCCCTTCCGGCGAGGGCGCGGGATTCGCAGGCGGCATTGTTTCTGCAGCGCTTGATGGCGTAAAAACAGGCAGAGCGCTTCTCGAGAGCGTGTTGACTGCCCGGGCGACGGGTTATCTGGTACACTAATGGTTTTCCAACCAGTGATCTACTAGGCTATGGCGCGTCAAAAAATTTCCCGAAAAAAATCGAAACTAACCAGATTTGATAAATATGACTTTTATGTCAACTCTGTTCAAAGCGCCGATCACGATGCTGGCCTGCTCTGGAGAATGTTTAAAGACGCCAACGACACTGTCCGTGGCAAAAATATTACTCTTCGAGAAGACTTCTGTGGCACAGGTGCTCTATGTTTTGAATGGGTTAAACTTGGCCCATCGCATCGAGCTGTTGGAGTTGACATTGATGCTCGCGCATTGGCTTGGGGGCGTCAGTATTATGGCCTGAAGACAACGACTGATGCATCGTCACGGGTCAATCTTGTCTGTGCAGACGTCATGGCATACAAGCTACCTAAGCCAGATGTGATTTGTGCCCTTAATTTTTCGTATTACTTTATGAAAGATCGATGTGACCTGCTGCGCTATTTTAAGCGCTGCCACAATGAACTCAATAAGGACGGGCTACTGGTCCTCGATGCTTTTGGCGGACCGGCTTATCTGGGACCACACAGCGACCGTCGGCGTAACAGTGATAAAAATTTTTCATTCTGGTGGGAGGTGGAATCATTTGATGCCATCTCTCACAATATAAAGACCCACCTCCATTTCAAACCCGATGGTGCGAAATTAAAAAAACGCGTTTTCTCTTACGACTGGCGCCTCTGGACTCTGCCAGAGCTTACGGACGTCTTGCGACAAGCCGGATTCACCACAATTGAATACTGGGCGGAAGGTTTGGACTCTCGCGGTTGTGGCAATGGACGATTTCGGAAGATCAAATCCGAGAAAAATTGCGAAACTTGGGTCACCTACGTGACCGCGCGCTGACCTGAGAGGCGCGTTAATCTAAGGGCCCCTGAAATAAATGCCCAGCTAAGCCTATTTTTTCCTACTAAAAGCCGACTCGAGCAGCATAAGTCACTAATTTGAAACGAGCCCAATCATGGCACGCATCGTGCTTTATGAATGGTGAAGGCCTTTTCGATGGTCTTCGGAACTTTGGAGAGAAACTTTAGTGAAACCCTTACTGGGACAAGCGCAGAGCCAACTAAACCTAGATGATCTATTCAGTTCATCAAAGGCGGTAGCGGGCAATTTTAGCCGACCAAGCACAGATGCCACGTCAACGGCTAATAGCGGGTCTCGTAAGCCGAATTTCAGCGAGGTTCTACTAAGAAACCTTGAAGATACCAAGTCTGCAAAACCATCAGCCGAGGTCAGAACGATAAACGAAACCCGGCCGTCGAAAATATCCATGCAAGACTCCAAACAAACCAACCGCGAAGACGATTTGCAAGGGTTGGAACGCCAACAACGCGCGCGGGCTAATGACCTGTCCACGCGCCAGCCATATAAGTCTCCAAACAGAGAAGCCATTAATAACAAATCGTCCACAAGCAATGCTCCGCAAAAAATTGACCCAGCACTGGCACCCCTACAAAAGCAGATTGGTGACAAACGAACGACGGACAACGTAATTAACAATAACGCAATCCTAGCATTCATTACCGGGCGTCTAGATAGACTTGAACCCGATACGCTTCCGGCTCTGTTGGCTGATAGCCAACTCATTAAACAAGTTCTTGGGTCTGGCGATGTCGCAAAATTTATGGAATCACCACAGTCTATTAACGACCTCGCCAACTTATTAGAGCTTGATCAGGGTCTACTGTCCAAAGCTGCTCGAGACGGGCTAAATCCAAGTGATTTAGTGAAACCTAAAGAATTCATAAAAGCCCTTGGTATCGACCCAGGCCAAGTCGCCTCTGAATTAACAATCCTCCAGCAAAAACTACCTTTGGAGGGCGTGGCTTCTTATATCGATCGGGCACGTGCACTTGCCGATTTGCAGAACAAGTCCGACCTCATGCCGAGCTCATCTGACATAACAGCAAAACAAACGGGACAGAAACAAATCCAGCAAGCAGCTCCGTCCCTTGAAGCAACTTTACCAAGCCAAACAAGCGAAGAACCTGCTAACCATATTGACCGCGGCCTAGCATCCATGATTGCGTCTGGTGCAGTTGCTCAGTTCGCAAGTCCTGTCCCAGCGAACTCTTTTGCAACTGACTCGACTACAGGTAAGCCATCTTTAAGTGACATGACGCCTCGACAAAGTATCAATACACAGGCACTGACAAGCAACGCGCCGGCAGCTCGTGACCTTCAAAGCGCCAAATCACTAGATGATTTAAACAGCATCATAGCCTCTACAAACGTTCAAAAAAATATTACGACGAGCGACTCCCACCCCGCTCAAACCATCTCGGACGCCTTCCGTTCAGGCATAAATCCTATGGCAGTAAGCATTGGACCTAGCGTGAATATCGAAGGTGTCGAAACTCTACCGAGCGATGAAGCGGCTATTTCGGTGCAAGATCTGCAGCTATCCGTCTCGCAAACTGATCCTTATGCAGTTAGCTCATCTGAAATTGATCAAGCCTCTTCCACAAGAATCGAGTTCGCCGGAAATGGTATGCACTCGCGATCGCTTGAAGAAATCTTACTCGATAGAAATGTCAATTTGACGATTCAAGCAAAACAGCCCGATCAGGCAAAACCAGAATCTAACGAGATCACTCTGTCGGTTAGTGACCTAAGCGACATGGAACAACTCAAGATGCCTCATCTTGAATTCGCCGAAGTGACCGAGAACGTCAATACGGCAGCCGAAGCATCTTTCGGGGTGCCGCTAGCAAATCTCGAGCAGAATTTCCGAGACAGCGGAAGCCAATTCGACGAAAGCGGACGTGAAAGTCTTAGCGATATCGCTACATCTTTGGACACGAAAGCCTCACCAGCCAAAGACTCATCGGTCTCGTTTAGCAGCAAATTGGCGGCTCCGACAGCCAACCAACCCCGCGAGTCTCTAGCACAGAGAATTCTGGGACAAGCGGAAATCATGTTTAAAAATGGCGGTGGCTCGATGCGCATGGATGTCGAAGCCCCCGGAATTGGTAAGGTTGATGTCGCAATTAATCTAAACAACAATCAACTAGATGTTCGTATCATTACGGGATCTGACCAGGCGCGTGATATAATTACCAGAGAAGTCGCGGGATTGCGGGACGGCTTAACCCAACAAGGCCTCAACCTACGTGGTCTTGAGGTTGGAAAAGCCGGAGAGTCCTCATCGCGCAACTTCGCGGGCCAAGGCGGCCAGCACTTCGGGCAAGGCGCACAGGATCAAAGAGCTAGCTATAACGACATGAAAGAATACGTTCAATCGTTTAGAAACTCTTACAATCCTCGCGCAAGCGATCGCTTCAATTCCTCGCCGTCTTCGGTCGGAAAGTGGAACAACGTCGCGCAGCGCTCGACATCTGGATCACGCCTTGAAGTGAGAGTCTGATATCCGGATCAGAATTATAGATAGCAACCAAACTCGCTTCGCCCGTACGCATTTCTCGTGAATCCAGACTAATTGATGCTTGAACTAAACGTTCAAAACATTGGGAGTGGTCTCTATGAGCATGAGCGGAAAGTTGCAGTCGCGAATCGCACCACTTAACAGTGGCGGCAACCGTACGTATAACCCATCCGAGGCCGCCGCTGGCGCAGAAAAAAACCCTGATCAGGTCGAGTTTCATAAATTATTGCAAAACTCCAACGCCGATGTCGCTCGAGAGCGCATGGCTAAGAAATCTGGGGACCTTAGCGCCGCAAAGACGGATGAAGAGTTCCGAAAAATGCTCGCCGACAAATCAAATCCACAGCGAACGCCGAAAAATACGCTGGGCAAAGATGACTTTATGAAATTGTTTATAGCTCAAATGCAGTCGCAGGATCCACTGAACCCGCAGGATGCGACTCAAATGTCTGCGCAAATGGCGCAGTTCAACAGCCTTGAGCAAATGATGAACCTAAATAAGACCCTGGAATCCATGCTCAAAGGCCAAAGCACTGACCGGGCCGTCAGCATGGTCAATTATGTGGGCAAAGAGGTCGACCTCGCCAACGGCCTTTTAAAGTGGGACAAGAATAAACTGACAAAAAGCACCTTCCAAATTGATCAACCGCTAGCCAGCGCAACAATTGAAGTCAGGGATGCATCGGGAAAAATTGTTAGCGAGGACACTCTCGGGAATCTGATGCCAGGCGAGCACAATATAAAGTGGTCTGGCAAACTCAAGGATGGCTCTGCCGCGAACCCAGGAATTTACAATTTCGCGCTTGTAGGAAAGACGACTGACGGCCAAGATGTCAGCGTACCCATCAAAACGAAAGTAAAGGTAACCGGCATCGACTTACAGTCCGAGGGTGGATCATTCTTCACTGAAGTAGGAAAAGTCGAAATAAAAGATATAAGCAGCGTCGGATTGCAAGGTTTCGATGAGGCCAAAGATGCACTGAATAACCTTGAAGACAAACCAACCAAAAGGCTTGTCGATAAGGCCGGCAATCCTGAGCTAATTTCCGGGGAGAATCCTCCAGAAGGCGAGTCTGCTACAAGCGAGAATCCACCTGGTGCTAGCCTAATAAATATCGAACCAAATAATGACGAATCTGAGATTTCAGTTAGCACTCCACCAAATTCATCGGGCGCCTCAGCTGCTATGGAACCCGAAGACACCATGGGCCCAGGCCCAACGACCCGCGACATACCTATAACATTCGCGGGACGGTAGCCCCATAACATGAGTCATTTTAGATTCCGCCGACTGAGCACTGTTGAGGTTTGCCTCGCAGCATGGCTATTTCTATGCTTTACCCCCACACTTCGCGCCGATGTCGAGGTTCGTGGTCTTGTTAAAAACTCAGGTAGCCCCTCCGAAAGAAGAACCTCCATTTTTCTAACATCCGGTACAAACACAATCCACCTATGTGAGGGTGGCCAACGCTACGTTGTCGCGCAACTACCTGGGGCCATTATCACAGTAACCGGCGTCATGAAGCCTATTCCTAAAAAGAGCGAAAAATGCCTGTTTGCGCAATCGCTGAAAATTCACGACATTGCAAACGGTCGACCAGCCATTATTGGAACGCTGAAAAAAGTTGAGAAAGACACTTACGCAGTCGTTTCGGAAGATGGCCGCAGCTGGAAGCTAGCTTCGCTTGCACCCGGTGTGAGAGGTCTTTTAGGCAGAGACGTCATCAGCGATCTTGTGACTGATAGCGCCTCCCGAGGCGAAACCAGATGGCTAGTTGTTCGAATTTTTGCAAAACCATGACCGCGGCAATATTCCAAACTATCACTCGGCATTGACCTCAAAAGAGGCTTCTTTGAGAGCCGCACCCGTCAGATCACCCGCTTTAAAATTAACGGTTAGGCCCCAGCGATCGACGATCTCCTGAAACCAATCCCGCTCCTCCTCCAAAATCCAGTCTCTGATGTCATCTCGAACGCGCACTTGCAGAAGGGTTCGACCCGTCTGATTGTGTATACGTACAATTTCTCGAAGCAGATCATGAGCTTCAGAAACAACACTCTTAACCTTCCCTCGACCCTCGCAAAGTGGACAATCCTCCAAAAGTAAATGCTGGAGGGAATCACTGGTTCTCTTGCGCGTCATCTGAACCAGCCCGAACTCGCTGATTTTAAGCACATTTGTCTTTGCGCGATCAAACTTGAGCTCTTCCATTAACGAATTGAAGACTTTCTCTCGATCTTCCGCCGCTTCCATGTCAATAAAATCCAAGACAATAATCCCGCCAATATTGCGAATCCGCAGCTGGGAAACGATTTTCTTGACCGCCTCGAGATTAGTCCTCAAAACCGTTTCAGCGGCGTTCGTTTTACCGACATATCGGCCTGTGTTTACGTCAAAAGCAGCCAAGGCCTCTGTTTGATCAATGATGACATATCCACCACTCGGCAGGTCCACCTTGCGACTGAGCGCTCGACCGATATCCATCTCGATTCCGTACACGTCAAAGATCGGCTCCGGATCTTCGTAGATTTCAACTTTCGAATCCGCATCAGTGGCCATTGTCGCCAAAAATCGGCGAACCTTCTCACCTAATTTTTCATCGTCGATCACAATCTTTGCGACATCATCGCTATAAAGCTCGCGAATAACGCGGTGTGTCAGCTCCAAGTCACGATGTAAAAGCGATGGGCCCCGGGAGTGCGATGCGCGCTCCTGTAATTCATTCCATCGATCCAGCAGAAATTCCAGCTCACGCGTAAGCACCGACGCGGGCACACCCTGAGCCGCGGTTCGAACGATGACAGCCATACCCTCGGGCTTTAGTTGCGCGACAATCGAGCGCAGTCGCTCGCGCTCCTGTTCGCTTTCAATTTTTTTAGAAACTCCAATATGTCCGAAATATGGTGAAAGTACCAGATATCGCCCGGGCAACGTTACGAACATTGTGAGGCGAGCGCCTTTGTTACCCAATGGCTCTTTCGTGACTTGCACGAGGACTCTTTGGCTCTCTCTCAGCGAGGTCTCGATGGGTGATTTAGTCCAAGCAATTTTGCTTTGAATCTCTTCTTGGCTCATATCCTCTGTCGAATTCGCCAAGAAATCCCTGCTTTTTTGCAAAAATTCGTCCGTCAGAACATCGTTCACGTACAAAAAACCGCTCCGCATTTCGCCAATATCTACGAAAGCTGACTGCATGCCCGGCAGAACACGGAGAATGTTTGCGCTATATATGTTACCGACTAGGCCGCGTTCGGAGTGTCTTTCAATGAAAAGCTCTGCCACTTTCTCCTTCTCGAGCACGGCGATGCGAGTTTCTGATCTACAGTGATTAACAATAATCTGCTTTTCAATCACGTTTTAGAACCCCATGCTGAGTTTGGAATGCGGCCTTCACTACGCGTTCGGAAGCTCCGCCCATGGCTTGTGCGAATTGTCTTGTTAGCACCCCTTGCGTTTTAATTGATTGAAGTACGCGTTGCCATCCATCGCGGAGGTCCTGAGGATCATTCGAGCTAAGTAGTAAATCTTTACCACGCATATCCAAAGCCTCCTGACTGTTTTCCATTCTTGATCCGCAGCTAACGGGAACTCCCCAAGCACACGGCTCCAACACATTATGGACTTTGTCGTGGACGGCTCCGCCGACCCAAGAAAAATCTGCTACCGCATATAGATCAAACAGATAGCCCAACTCATCAACAATAATGAACCTTGGGTGAATACCGGAAAACTTAAATTCACCCGCTTTGATCTCGCTAAACATTTCTACTGTTTGGCCGCGGGTTTTAATCATATCGAAAATTTTTGCCACGTTACCCGAGGAAACGTCGTGAGGTACCACGATTACTTTAACGCGGTCCATTCGGGAATCATTGAGCGCATCAAGTAGCAAATCAACATCTGGTAGATGAATGCTTCCGGCTATCAGAGTCAGTTCTGCACCAGCAGGTTGCCATGTTTGTCTGAAAATCTCTCGAAGCTTATCTGCCTGTTTCTCGGACTCGGTTGCTCGCTCGAGCACTCGATCATATTTGGTGTCCCCGGTGATCACGATTTTATCCGAGGAAAGTCTCAAGCGACCAAGAAAGAAATCTTGATCTTTTTTTGAAACCACACAGACCACATCAACGAATCTAAGAAGCCATGCTTTTGCCAAAAGATTAAGGCTCTCTCGCAGTTGGGACTGTCGGCCCAGAAGAGCGGGAACAACTGCGTTAATGACCACGATTTTACTCCATTCGGAAGCCGCCCAAAGAAAGGCCGGCCACAACTCATGGCGCACTATGACCGTTACCGACGGCCGAAGAGCAGCGTAAATCGTTCCCCATTCAAATACGTCATCCATCGGCGACAAAGTCCAAGAGACTTTATCTTTACGCGCACGCACAAATTTAGTACCGCTGACACTAAAGAAAATCACATGGCAAAGCACATTTGAATTAGCTGACAACCGGTCGATCACAGGCTTTGCTTGCTCGTATTCTCCAGCTGAACTGCAAAAGAAGACTACGCAATCATCAAATTTTCGCCGCAGCGTAGCAAGCTCTATGGCCACGTCCTTCGCTCGGGGACGCCCCTGCAGCTGATCACGGACCCGGTCGCTCACCAATGCCAACAAGTAAGATAATGGTCTCGCTAGACAGCGAACGAATAGCGACCATATCACAACAAATAACATAGCAACGTAACGACTTTTCACGGCAAACCACCAATTATTTTTGCGAGATCTTTCGAGACAGTGCGGGTGTCGATGCCGTGAAAACACAGGTAATCTCCATAACGGCACGCCTTCTTGCCGTGACGGCTACAAGGCCGGCACCCAATCTGAGCCGAGTACACTCGGCTTTCAAGCCGCCAAGGAGGAAAGCCGAACACTTCTACAGTTGGACCAAAAAGTACCGCGGCCGGAACTCCGACGGCTTCCGAAATATGGGCAAGTCCGCTATCGTTACTCAATAGTGCCTTTGATGCGGCTAGAACTGATGCGGATTGTTCTAACGTTAACTTACCAGCAAGATTGAGTAGCGGCCCATCCCATGCAAGACTGTCGATCAATTGGTTAGCTGCAGCACGATCCTCCGACGACCCAATAAAAACAAGCCCCAAACCAATGCGCTCGCCTGCTAGCAGATCGGATAAATGGGTCAAAACATCCCGAAATATCTCGGTGGGAGCCCGCTTTGGTTGATGGGATGCTCCGGGAGCCACGGCCAGCCAGCGGCCAAACCGCATGTCGCGCCACAACAAATTATCGTCCGTGATAGCTGATTGCACCGTAAGCCTCGGTCGGCTCATGACCCTTTTCTCGGCCAGCTTGATACCACGAGTCGCAAGTCCTTCGCTTAATGCGTCCAACATCATCTGATACTGATATTTTGGGACAAGCCTGATTGAAGATGGCAACTGTAGGAGTCGCCCTCGAGCAAAGGCCTTAATTACCAGAGCCAGCCGGAATAACTTCAGCTTCTTTGCCGTGACTACCGTTTTACCCACTCCTCGTAGTCGCGCAGCCAAACGCCTCGTCAAAAAGCTATTTTGCAAGTCAACGATCACATCGCAACTAGCCAGCACGTCTCTGACGTTGGAAAACTGTTGGCGACTGGAACGGGAAGGCAGCTGCACTGCCGAGATAGATGGCCAAGCCGCTTTCAAAAGAGACAGTGTAGGTTGCCGCCCCACCCAAATGACCCGAGCATCAGGCGCAGCAGCAAATAAAGAATCCAGGCATGCTGTCGAAAGAACTACATCTCCGATGCTCGACGTTCTGATGATTCCGACAGTTAATGACAAGCCCACTCCAGGTAAACATTATTAGCTTAAAAGCCCGAATCTACTAAAAAAAATACCCTTCTGCGAGTATTGACCAAATCACGCCTTGCCTTATTTTTGTTCACATTTAGTTGCGCGGCCCACCGGGCAGACGTAGAATATAGGCAGCAGTATACATAAATATTCATTAATCTTGAGAGGTTGCCCGATGCGACGTGCGCCCAAAAAGCCGTCACCTGGCGAAAGAACTCGTTATTTAAATATCGTATATTTTGTCGAGTCAGCCCGCAGCCACACGATTCGAGTCAACCTGACCCACGCTCGACTGGCAGTTGCTGGCCTTGCCCTAGTCGGCATCTGGGCTATTACAAGCGGGTTTTGGATCGCCCAGCTCAACTCTCAGTCCGTCAAAACACGCCAACGCTTGGAAAATGCGTTAACAACCATCTTCGACTACCAAATCAAAAGCGAAAAAGTATTTGAGCAGGCCTACCCGCCAGAATCGTCAAACAGCTACTACTCGGAGGCTGCGCAGCTCCCCTCGAACAACCCTTTAGCCGAAGGTGCGCCCTCTGAATTCGGGAAGCACGACGAGAAACGACCTGAGAAAACACCTACTGATCTCGTTGCCACGACGAAACCGGAGCCAACCACGTCATCTGTTGCGTTGCCAGTAGGAAATAAATTAAAACCCACAGCAACAGTCACTACAGCTATCACCACTCCTGTATCAGCAAAACATTCTGACCAGTCTCCAGATAAATCGTCTCCCTTGGGATCAGCCGACCTTGACATCTCGGCTGCAAAACTATCGAAGACAGATGCGAAGATTGCTCTGAATTTCAGCATGAAAAACAAAACCTCTCAGCGCGCAGAGGGGTTTATTTGGGCTGTGGCTATGATTATTAACGAATCTGGCACCACCAAACCTCTGGTGGCTCCGGATCACACAAAAATCGACACTAAATCCGGCGATATTTTGTCGGCTCGCAGCGCCTACCGCTTCAGTATCCTTAAGTTCAAAAACAAAGAGTTCGACTTCAAAATCCCTGGTGGTGCCACATGGAAACTCGCAAAGCTCACCATTCATTACACAGATATTAAAGGTAGCAACGAGCAGAAAGTGGAGATCCCGGTTGATCAGGTGGCCACAACAAACGTTGCAGATACTCCAGAGGCTGACAGTAAGCTTTAGGCCGTAAACCGTATTCTGGCGTTGTGGGGCGATCAAACAATGACCTTTTTCAGAAAAACATTGCTGGTACTAATTTTAGCGCCGCTATGCCACGCGTGCCGTCAGGAAAACGCGGAAACTCGTCTTAATGTCTCCGCAAAACGATTAGATGGCTCACCCGTTGCACTGGCCAAAGTAACAATCGATGGCAGTGATGTCGGTGAAACCAATGCGTTTGGAACATTTACCGATCTTATGTATCTCTCCCCTGAGACGGAGCACTTAGTAAACGTCTCCTACGATGATCCTACGTACTACTATTCACCCCACACAATGAGATTTAATGTTCAACCAGGCTCCCCGAACGATATTCAAGTGCAAGCGACCATGTACCTTGCACCAAAACCAAAAAAAAATGGTTTTGCAAGTGCTGTAACTGTGACAACACCAGAGGTCAAAGGTCTATCGACTGCAAGGTCGTCAGATCTGCCTAGCGATGACCGCTTCAACTTACCCCTACTGCTCGTCACGACTGCCGACTTCACCGAACGGTCAATATCGAAATCGATTACATCGAACCCGCCCACAATTATGTTTACAGCACACGCCTTCAGTGGACATACGGCTTTAGCTGGTGCCACAGTCATCTGGTCGGAAGCTAACCTGCATGAGCACCAATGCACTACAAACGATCGAGGTCGATGCGTTATTCAAGCGCTAGCAAATAGCCGAACACCCGGTACTTTGCTCGTGCGAAAATCGGGATTCGAAAGTACATCTAAAAGCTTAATGGCAGTTGAAAATCAAAATGTGAGGTTAAAGTTAGCTCCAGGAACCTCTCTCGACATTCGGTTGATGTCTGTAAGTCTAAAGACGGAGTTACCCTATGATTCAGTCAAGATCTACGATGGTAATACCCATCTCGGCACGTCGGACAATAACGGTTACGCAACAATTCCAATACCCGCAAAACGCCACGTTGATCTGAAATTTACACCACCTGGGGAGGCTACAGCCATCGATGCAGGTGAATTTAGTGAATTTAGTGAGGTTATAAAAATCAAACTCGCAGGCCAGAAAAATGAGACGTTCGACTATAAGATTTCTGATGTGCACGTTTTCAAAAATAATGACATAAAATTAGGTCATCAGATCCTAGACGCCGTCATTGGCACCCTCATCAAAGAGACAGCTGGTAAGCGCACACGATCCATCGATTTCTCGTCCAAGGCAGCTGACGCCAACTTCATTGGCATTATTCCTATTTTAGAGGGCTCACCCAAAGGACTTACGCTGACTCTCACCGCGTTTGAGCCATCAACAGGTCTGGTGATGTCCGAGCAGATAAATCACATTCCGCATTCTGAAAGCGCACTAGAGGCGGCCGTGTCGACCCTATTAGACAGCATCAAAAAGCGCCAATCGAGCTATGGATTTATCGAACGAGTGGATGGAAACCAACTACAGGTATCGATTGATACGGAGACCGTCCAGACAGGAGATGTGCTGGACATCGTGCGCGACGATTTGAACCTGAAAGCGATCGTTTTAAGCACGCGAAAAGGTAAAGCAACTGCAAAATTGTCAACAATAAGTCCAGCTAAAAATGCTTGGCGGCTTCTTGGGGAAAAAACCGTACGACCTGCCCGCGATGCCTCAAAAATCTCGTCAATGTCTGATCTTCTGGCAAAATTGATGCCCAAAACACCAGAGTCGGAGAAAATTGAATTAGCAAGAAAGCACCGCCTAGAAAACAACCCAAGGCAATCACTTCGCGATCTCGATCTAAATAAGTTCGAGGATCATCCAACTCGCATTCTTATACTGCAAGAGAGAGCGGACGCACACCTCGCCTTGGATGAAAAGGGTTTAGCTTTGGCTTCGCTCTATGATGCGTTATCTCTTGCTTTAGAGCACGCGCCCTTATCAGTGGTAAACATCATCAGTATCAACATTAACCGCATCCGCGCTGAAACCCTGCCAGCTCTGAACAACGATAAAGACCTGATTGAGAACCTGAAAGAACTGGACTCAGACAATGTCAGGCTGATGAAGGCTTTATCCGTGCAAAAACTTGATCCTATCGCCGAGGCCACCCTTCAATACGCGACACTTTTGACTAAGCAGAAGCTGGCGGAGGCGTCACTAGATGTTACCAGCATGACGACACTCGAGCAGTCGTGGGACACCTTCTTAAAAGGCTTGGCGCACACAAACAACAACGAGCGGGCCGCAGAGATCAACAAAGCGGCAACTTTCTCTCGAAAGCCATTCCTAATCAAACATGATGAAAGTTCCGTTAGATTGTAATCTCACTGGAGACGAGCGACATGTCATCTGAAGCAAACAATCAAGGCGCTATTTCGGGCGAGCAAGATCCCAGTGACAAACCAAAGTCGTCTCCGTTGATGTCCGAATTTCTACAAGCTCCCAAAAAAAAGCGGCGAAGCTTTGTCGTTTTGGCACCGGGACCAAATCTTGACGTAGAGTTGGCTAGCTCTATCAAAAAGTTTTTTGAGTCCCAGCATCCCCAGTTGAACCTCATTGTCGTCGAATCCACCGATGAGCTGGTTAAATTCGCCTCCAAGAATATCGTACTTATTCTGATCGACGACGAACTAGCAGAACGATCAAAAACGTTATCCAGCGTCCGATTTATGAAAGAACAAAAAACTGATGGGCCGCTACCGAGCTTATTTTTTACGAAAAATCCGGCTGCGCTCATTGCCGAATATCAATCTCAGCTTAATCTTTGGCATGAGGTGGATGATTATCTTTCCATCTCAGACATGCCACGGCACGCACTATTTGCAAGAATCAAATCCGGCGTTGAAAATCGAAACCAAAGGCGAGCAAGACGATTTAAAACAAACATCCCCGTGACGTTTCAGATACTTGAGAGCGGCGAACATAAATTCTCGGGTGAGATAATCGATTTTAGCTTACACGGCGCCCTTATATCTTGCGATGCCGCGGGGCATCGCTTCACACTAAAAGATCAACTTGTCGTCCATTTTCCTGTTAGTCAATTCTTAAAGGGCCAGGCAGATATCATGCGCGTGTCGGGTCGAGTACGGCGGGTTTTAATTTCTGGCAACAAGGCCGGCATAAGCTGGGAGCACCTGAGCGACATCAAAGCCGCTATTCTCACGGAAATGCTCACATCGGTCGTCAACGTCAGTCTGGCGAGAGCTGCCGCATCTACAAAGCAGCGCTTCCACAAGTTCCTCAGCCAAGAGGACGACGTCAGCTCAAAGACGAAATAGCCCAGAATATGCCAATAATTTCATAACGTTAAAGATTTATCTTAAATCCCCCATAAACTACACCGATAACTTTTTTACTTAGGAGGGGCCATCATTTGGGCAACCTTAACGGTTAGAAAGAAGGGGACTTTATGAGTAACAACACTATTAATAATGAGAGCAAGGTCAGGAGGTCCCTGTTGGCCCTTCTCTCCGCGTCTGCCCTGATGCTGAGTGCCTGTAATATTGGTGACACAGCCGGACTTAAAGTGGCAGGCGGTACAATAGACGGCTCAGGCGAGGCGGCTAAGTATCCAGGCACTGTATATGTGGAGCTTGATGCCAAGGATTTCGCTGGTCGTAACCATATAATGAGAAACGTGGGTACTATCGCCGATGTCGGACTTGCCAACTCTTATGCATTATTCCTATCACTAGCAGACGTTATGCAGCCCAATAGTGATGGTCAAGCGGCGCTACCCATCTTGAAAACTGTCGACGTCAAAATCTTCCTCAATAATGGAGAAAGCTCCATCACCCTACCAGGAGCCAAGACAAACAAGGGTGGCTTTATGGAAGACTCGAATGGTCGTTCTTATTCCATGGTCACAATCGGTGTAAAAGCCGAAAAAGTTGGCTCAGTTGATTCTAGAATATCTGGTCAAGTCGATGATATCGCTTCAAAGATTTTCCTTCCTAGCCCACTGATGGCGGGAGGGCAAAATCTTCGTAACGCCAACACAAGCTACATTATTATGGCTGTTCCAAAGAACGCTCATCCAGCGATTCAATCGATGAGAGTTCCAAAACTAATGACAGCCGAAGAACGTGCTGAGCCGGCAAACATCAAAGGCGTCATTGTTGGTTTTGGTGAGAATATGGTTGCAGGCTCCAGGAAGTCTGACTTCCAACTCGCTCCGGCCCTACCAAGCGTCATGAAGCGAAACTTTGCAGACATCGAAGTGCTCAATAGGTCTGAAGCAGAACAGACCCCGCTTCGCAAGTTGATCGGATCAAACTCTGAGGTTGCAAGTCAACTTTGGGAAGTCACTGGCTCTGGACTTTGTCCCTCAAAAGACGGAGCTAACTACGACACAGGCGCGGCAGTTTACGTGGATGGAAAATTTGCAGGCTTCGCCGTTGCTTCGAGTACAAAGACATCAGGATTTAAGGGTCGACTGGATTGTTCGAAGTCTAGCAGAGACGACATGAGCACATTGATTCTAAGTCCAAGTTCCTCTGACGTAGAAGCTTTCAAAAAACGAGTCAAGTAATCAGCAAGCAGTCACACTAAAGACGAGGAGACTTTTATGAAAATCGGTAACCTAAAATTATTTCACGCGGCAGTCTTCGCCTTCGCACTGTCTGCTTCAAGCTGCCAGATGCTTCAAGGTTTGATGGGTATGGTCGGACCACTACTTGGCGGTGGGGGTGCTGGCGGTCTTGTTGATGAGAGTGACCACGGAAGTGCCATGTCTCTGACCGGAGGCGCAGGTACTCGAAATGGTTACCAAGTCGTATCTGCCCTGGGGCAAGAGGATGAAGGTAAGCTCTACGGCATGTACTCCGCGGGCAGATAAACCGTTACAATCGCTCACTCAGATTGCCGTTCGTTATTTGTGAATCGTGCGGGCTCCTTAAAAAGGGTCCGCCTTTTTTCTTTTGTATAAAAATTAATGCCTGATTTTTCAGCCAATTGGGTTGTAGGACGGGTTATTCTCCATTATAGTAAACCGTTTCCCTGGCTGAGGGGCCGTCATGGTTTCGACATGCACGGTCGTCGAGTCAAGGCGCATGTCCGGGGTGGGAACGTCACCCGGTTATTAAAGGCGTGCCAACGCTTATTCGGCAACGAATACGCACTCGCAGCTTAATTAAGCTGCCGTCGAACTCAAAGCGGCCACGGCTTTGGGGGATGGCGCAATCGATGTGGCTTGGTGTCACGCTCTTCCGTCTGGAGAGTTGGGCATGACGACAATCAGGCTGCGGTCAGATGAGCCTGTCTATGGGCGCGTAAGACAAGAGGATAAATCATAAGACTAAACATGTAGTGCTTTTTCCGACGCGTGTATGGACGCGGGTTCGATTCCCGCCGGCTCCACCA
>CAYOEM010000032.1:0-24597 GCA_964402975.1 uncultured Polynucleobacter sp. | reverse complement strand
AAATCGGTGCGTTGGGTGATCTGATTCGGCAATCTATGAATACGGATGATGTTTCCGAAGAATACTACGACGTGGAGGCAAGGCTAAAGACAAAGAGACTTGAGGAAGAGCGCCTCATCAAACACCTAAAAGATTCCACCGGGAAACTTGCAGATATTTTGGCAGTTGAACGTGAGCTGTCCCGTGTTCGAGGAGAAGTCGAACAAATTCAAGGCCGCCTGAATTTTCTCAAGAACAAGACATCCCTGGCAACTATTGATGTAAGCTTCACCGAGATTCCTGGCTACAAACCACAAGGTAAGCTTAGTTTTCTGATGCTTGCAAAAATTGCCGTCAAAGATTCGGTGATCAGCCTTGGCAACACGATCAAAAGCTTTGCATTGGCGTTTATTGGTTGGATACCTTGGCTTGCGGCACTCGGCGTTGTTTATGGTTTGATTTTTATGTTTTTGCGGCTCATGAAATCAAAAGATGAAAGTAGATGATTGTTAGGTTCGAGCGTTAAATAAAAAACCCGGAGCACATTGGCCCCGGGTTTTCTATCTGCCACGTAATCTCGATTACTGCTTAGCCCTTGTCACGTCAGGAGGCGTCGGCAACAGAGCTTTACGATCTGCTGGTCCGCCGAAATCAATCAACTCGTAGCCAGCCGTTCCCTCGCGAGCCATGGAGTCAGCATCAATTCCGTAAACGCCAGTCGAGGCCTGCTTAAAGCATTGGCGGGCGATGATGGGGCCATGGTTGTTTCCTGAAGTCCAAGTTGTGGCCAAACCAGCATCGGCCGAGTCAACGCTTGGAGCGGCTAAGGGCGATGAACTCTGGGATGGGTGATAAAAACCGTTAGGAGTCATAGTTAAGCTATTCTGCAGTGCTTTTCGGATACTTGTGTCTCTGATAGCGCCTGAGGACGCACAGCCTTTCAAAAGGCCGGCTGAATCAGCAGAAATATTGAACACAAATCCGCGAGCCGCTTCGCCCATTCCCGGTCCAGGGTTATGCCAGTAGGACATATTGCCCTCACCACTATCCGGATTCATGTCAAACGCCACGTACTTGTAGGCGGTCATTTTGTTGTCAGTCGCAGGGCCAAAATTCACAACACCATTCGTATCAAAGGCAATACCCTTCGATGCTGTCTCGACGTTGGCCATGCGGAGTTCATAAACGACTTTGCCATCGACCTTAGCATACTGAATCGACATCACTTGATTGTAATTAGCATCATTTCCAAATGTCTTATCCATGGTGATATTGAGCACGCCCTTATATGCGGAATTATCGCCATTTGGGTTGTGCGTTAACTTCATAGTTCTAGTTGCGAGCTCAGTTTTACCTGGCAACGGAAATTGGGCTGTGACCTCACTCACGTAGTTGCTTCCAGATTTAGTAATTTGAGCTTTAGTGAGCGGCATGGTTTTGCCACCAGCAGCGGCAGCTGCTTCCATATTAGGTTTAAAGTCTAAGACGTCACCGTCATTGGCAGGAAGTCCCTGCCCAGCTTTGTTAGCTTGGCAAAGCATCATTTGAATCATGCCCAGAGTTTCGTCGACAATGGCTGAAACTTGTTTAGCTTCTTCGCGTGCGAATGAGACCATACAAGCTTCTGATGTGTTGCCGGTTTTCTTTGCCAGTCCATTCGCAGTTCCAAATTGACCACCGACGGCCATGTCCTGATCGAACTGATAGCACGTCTCATCATTGTTTGGTCTGCGCTGCACTCTAATGGCTTTCGGCATACAGGTATCGGCACGACCTTTCAGCATGTTCTCGGCTTCTTCTTTTTTCTCTTTTAGGGGACGCTCACGCTCAGTCTCATCTGCGAGAGTGGTGGAGCTACTCTGTGGAGCCACTGAAATTGACAGACCTAGCGGATAGGCTGGCGTCATGCCAGAAGATTCTTCCGATGAATCTTTACTTTTCTTTTTGCCGCATGCGCTCCAGGTGAGGGCGCCAGCGATCAGACAGGTGCCAACTAAGGCCAACTTTCGACGACTTGATAGTTTCATGATGCATTCCTTTGCTTATGAAAACTTAGACAATATGGTGACAAACTTATGGGAACCGATCGAGTTTACACGACTGATCAGCGTTTCTCAAAAATGAATTAAGAGTTTTAAAAGCTGGCGTCTATTTGACGCAGTTACCTTTTGCACAATACAATTGGACGTGTTTAGACATGTTTTGTTTAAAATTTAAGCAAGGGGTGCCTTATGTTTTTAAAAGTTCAGGTTCAACGTGCCGTCATCATCGCGGGAAGCCTATTAGCCGTTTCTGGCTGTGGCAAGAAGGAAGACAAAGGAAGTGGAGAATCCACAGGGGCCCCGCAGGTTTATCCCCCAACGGCTCTAGTTACGCCTAGCAGCCTTGTGAACTCGGCCGGAACTGGTGCGGTGAATCTATTTGCCTTGGCGTCAGATTTGAACGTTAGCCCAACACCAAAAAACTACATGGGACTTGCTGCTCCAACGGAGCCAAGCGATTCCACCACGAAAACAACAATCATGAATACGGTCAAAGAGCGATTGTTCTCACCAGGCCCCACCAACATGCTTGAGCTTGTGAAAAGTGTAGATCGCCGCATGGGTGAGTATGACCGCCGCGTATCGGAGATGGAAAAAGTTCCAAGTTGCTTGAGCAGTGCCGCGGTTGATGTTTCCAGCACATTTTCCGTTCCAGCCGCGTCAGGTGTTACGACCTTTCCACTATTTGGTCAGTGCCAAGAAACAATGAATCCCGGTCTGACGATTATGTTTGGCAAAAAAGACAACGATTGGTACCTGGTCGACGGTGCGACGAAAGATCTTGATGGAAGTGATTCGTGTGTGATGACCATGGCGAAAATTTCAGGCACCAGTAACCTAGATCGTGTTGTTGACGGCTACATGGTGGTCGTCTATCAGGGCAAGACCGATAACTTTACGGGATCCACTGCACTTCTTCATTATAAGGCCAACGTGACGGCCGGTACGTTGGAGTTTACGGCGGGTGGACACGGAATCGGGGCCCAGCAGGTTCACGCAAAAAGCAGCAAAGATTACCTTTATGTGCAGGTACAGTCAGGGCAAGGAACATCAGCTGGAACGCTCTACCACGCATGTTTCAGCGCATCCAATCTTTCTAGTGTAGATTTATCTAGCTGCAGTAGCCTTCAAAGTTCCTTGGAACTAGTCTCACTTGGCTCCAAAGCATTAGGGTCTTACTCTGTGGGGTCAAGCAGTAGCACAGTTCTAGGAAGCACCGCAGATAACGTCGATCTTAGGACCCTTGTTCCTAATTTCTGCGGAAAACTGGCGACGGCATTCACAGCTATTCCGAAGTTTGGTGGTTAAATAGCTGCTAGGTTCTAGGTTTCGATTGCAGATGAAAAATCCCCGCAAACCGACAAGGCTTGCGGGGATTAGCTTATTGTAAAGAATCTAAACCACAACGTCGGAGTAGGGGGTTCAAGGCAGACAAAGGCGCGGTCAACGCCAGAGGATAAATATGCCAAAGTTGATAGCAAACCCAAGTAAAAGTCCAATGACTCCATAACTATATTCTGAATCAAGCCCGATAATAAGTGCCAATAAAATCATGCCCCATGGAGCTACATATCGTAGCCTGTATCTGCGAGGGCTCTGCTCCATATCTTTAAGAACCCACTCGATAAAGTCTTCAGCCGGCTTTCGTGGGATTAGAAAGCCGACCGCTACAGCAAACAATATACCCAGAACTAACAGGGTTTGATCAGGTGACAGCTGTAATTCCATCGCTTAAAGACCTTTTTTTCTGAGAAAGTCTCAGCACCGATCGCAGGTGACGGGCGGATATGCTAGGATTCCTATGGATTGCTGGCCTAGATAGTATGATACTACCATACTACCATACGTCGTCTAACTATTTTGAACGACGTGCCGCTAGAGCAATTTTTGAGCTATGGAAGGAAGTAAGTCTGTGAAATCATTTCTTGCAAAATTAATTGGAGCAATCGGCTCCCATTGGACGACAAGATCCGCGGCACAAAAAAGTTTTTACGTGGTTATGCTTTTAGGTCTTGCCCACCAGGAATCGGAACTACGAGCCGCGATGGGTGGTGCTCTAGATGATTCTAAAAAACTGAGCGACTCCCTTGTCACATTCTCGCACGTGTTGGCAAGCGGCCATAATGGTGATCCAGACCTCAAAAATCTGCGCAATCGGCAAAATTTTAATAAAATTCGGAATGAATTAGCAGGACAGGCAACGGGAAATACTTATCCCCAAATAAGAGAGGACTGGGTGTGGCAGCCGTGTAATGCTCGTTATTATCACAGAGAGCTCAATTTGTGGTCGAATGGCTCATTTACAGTGACTGATTATCCTGATTTGGAATGCCAACCCAAAGACGGGTGTATATCCGAACTTCTGTATCTGCGTGAAGGAAATTGGAAATGGTCAGGCGTGGCGCCCAATTATGCCATCTCATTGGTGCTAAAAAAGACAATCTCAACAGGTACAGGGAAAGCGATCGGAAAAGGTGAGTTACTAAAAGAAGGCATTAAGCCTGTGGCCAAGGAATTACGATATGACGCACGTACAAAAAATCTTGGAGAGCCTGTCCAAGGTCAGAAAAACAAGACGTGCTGGTTTAATGTCGAACCCAAACCAGATCTCAAACTCTTCGACGATTGATTTATAGAAAAGCCTAGGCGATAATAGGGTCGTGCCACTTAGTGTTTTGTATTTCCGTTGTCAACTTGACGATCTTGGGGCGCTGGCTGGTGCAATTCGCGGGTGGGATATGACAAAGATCGAGTTTGATGAACTTTTAAGATCTCTAGACTTCGACGAGCCAGTAAATCCGATTTCAATGAGTGATGGACTGCAAGTTGATTGGTCTCAGGATGGTCGGCTAAAAAGTCTTCGCCTTATGTCAGATGGTCAAGTTAAAGGGTGGCGCATAGACAACGCAGAGCAGGAAAGTTTGGCCGGCGTTTGCCGCGTCGAAAATCTATCATTTACCGTCGAAAGACAACGGGATGAATTCGGAGAACCTGAGGAAACGTTGCAGCAATGGCAATGCCGTTGGATAACTGTCATCATACGCGGGGCTCAAAATCAGCTGGTATGTTCTTTTTGCTCAAAAACATCAAAGCAGTCAAAAATGATGGTGCCTGGTCGGCGGGGTGCTTTGATTTGTGATGAATGTGTCCGTTTGATTGGCGCGATCATGAATGAGCAGACTTAACATCCACTGTTATTTTACAATTTGTATCCCACGGCGACGAGTACAGGCAAGAAACCAAGTAAAAATATAGGCATTTCTCAGGCGATACTAGAGCTCAGCGCCAAAAAACGAAAAGTCCAAAGTTGATAGCAAATCCAATTAAAAGTCCAATCACCCCATAACTGTATTCTGAATCAAGCCCGACAATAAGCGCGAGTAAAATTACGCCGACGGGTAGCCTATATTTGTTAGGGTTATGCTCATCTTGAAGGACCCGCTCGATAAAGTCTTCAGCCGGCTTTCGTGGGATTAGAAAGCCGACGGCTACAGCAAACAATATACCCAGAACTAACAGGGTTTGATCAGGTGACAGCTGTAACTCCATCGCTTAAAGACCTTTTTTTACGAGAAAATCTAAACAAATACCGGAGATGACGCCTTAATACCTTAACTTAATTCAAGCAAGTAGACCAAATCCTTAGCGCACACTCAGGAACCAATTTAGAGACCGCCTGGCTTTGACACGAGCGTCAGTCAGGATATCATCTTAGAACCAAGAAAATTCATTTGGAGATCATTGTGATTGATATACGACGTTCGTTTTTTTATCCCTCTAGCTTTGGCGTGGTGAGTCTATTGATGTGTGCTGGATACGCTACGGCGCAACCGCTAGATTGTTTTTTTAAAAACAAAAGTATTGGCCATGACGTTACGGCTTACGTTCGAAACGGGACGGTAGAATGTAAGGATCCGGACACAAAGAAACTCGCGCGCGTCGTTGAAATAAAAGGTGGGAAGATTTTCAACGAAAAGCGGTATGAAGATGGACTCATTAAGTCCGACATCAGTTTTGACAATGACCCCAAGAATAATAACTACCACGGTCTTTGTAAGTTCTATGAAAAAGGGAAGCTGAGCAAAGAAGCCATTTATCAGCATGGCGACGCTATATCAGAGAAGACTTACTTTCCGAGTGGAAAACTCCAATCACATTTTGTCATCAACGATAAAGATAAAAATCAAAAAAGTCGCATTGAGTTTGATGAGCAAGGGCTGCTCGTAGGTCTAGAGTGTTCGCCGGTAGTTATCAACGATAAGCAAAAGGCCTGGTGCGGTTTTGCAGGAAAAGCTGAGGCTGTCACATTGTATAGCCATGGCAAACCCTTCAAGACGCTAACCTATAAAGATGGAAAGCCCTTATCGTCAGAGCAGGTATCACAAAGTGGCGTCAAGCAAAAAACCAAAACTGCAGCGACGGCGACGAGTGTCGGCGTAGAAACCGATTACTTTGAGAACGGTAAGAAGCGTTCGGAAGTAAGAGTCAACGCAGCCGGACAAAGTCATGGGCCACAGCGTTATTTCTTCAAAGAAAACGGAAACCTGGCGGCAGAGGAGATTTACGAGAATGGTCTGGTGAGGGAGACCAAAGTTTTTTATCAAAACGGTAAAACGAAGATCCACTATAAATGGAGCGGCAAGCCTGTTGATAAGAAGCTTCATGGCACATTTGAAGAGTTTTATGATGACGGCAAGAAAGAGTCCGAGGGTACTTGTTATGTTAAAGCCAATCAATACTGGGCCGGATCCTACGAGTCTTACTATACGCTAGTACCCAACGGTGAGGTGAAAAACTGGGGCAGGGACGGAGACCTGGTAAGCCTTGAAAGATTTAAAGATGGTCGACGAGAAGGTGTGAGTGAAGAGTATTTTGCCAAAGCGAATAAGGAGGCGTGTAAGTTAAAGATAGAGTACCAAGACGGTCGTGCTAGAAAGGTGCAGGTTTATCTTAAGGATGCTGGCACCTGGCGTCTTAAGGAGGAAGCCTCCTATCAAGCCGATCAATCACGTGTTAATCCGAAATCAAAAGAATATTATGATATAAAGCGATCTTGCTACAGCTATTCTAAATAAGCCGCGGGGGAAAATATGTTTATTAAGTTTTTAGTAACCGTATTAGTGCTTGGCACATCAACGACCGTTCTCGCCAAAAAAGGTCGACATATACGCAAAAATATTGAGCGTGAACTACAAGAAGAAGTCAAAAAAGCATGTCGATTTGATGTGCGATTTGATTACTCCAAGGCCTGGCCTGATGATCCTGTGAATCTTGACGATGGAAAGGAAGCTATCGGAAAGTTTGTGAAGGACTCTCTAGAGAAGGCTTGTGCGGAGGATGCTGCAAAAGTTCGAAACAAGGTAAAGACCGTTGCATTTATTACGAAAGAGGAGGGTGCTATCACAGCGGTAGTGGCTGGTGGGATATTTACGTTGAGCATTCCTCTTGCCGATGCCGACGGTTTGGCCATTAATTGGGGTTGGAGTGATAAAGAGAAGGTTGACTCAGTGACTCATGAGGCCCTTCGAAAGGGCTTGGGCATAAAACTTTTAACGGATGACCAGAAGAAACAAGCAAAAAAAGATACCGATGAGACCATTGAGCGAGCAGAGGCGGCAAAACAAAAAAAAGCTGACGAAGCTAGAGACAAGAAAAATCAGCAAGATCAGACGGCTCGGGAACAGAAATCCGCACGGATTACGCAGGACTTTCAAGCTGATGTGGCTCGAATCCAGAAAGAGAAAGCAAATGATCCTACTGGTATGGCGAAAGCTCTAGAAGCCGCTCAACTCAAAATGCAAAAGCGCATGCAGGAACTTGATAAGGCTAATTGACATGACGGCTGACGTCACAGGCCAGAATTATTCCAGCTTCATGAATAGGGATGGTGAGCCACCTCGGCTCAACCATCACACAAAACTAGTAAAGTCTCTTAAAGAGTTGCGTGGTCAGGATTTTGTTAGCGCCGTTTTGAACTCATCGGTCGGTATCAATGATATTTTGATCAAAGAAGACTACGTAGAGCCAACAATGTATAACGATTCTGCCGCCGAATTCTATTATGATTTCTACACTGCTTTGAGTATCGCGTGTTTAAATCAAGATGATTTTGCTGTGGCTGAACTTATTAAACACGGCGCCCACGTAACGCGCTACATTCAGTTTCCAGATGGTTCCACCGGTACGTGGAGGGCAACATTTGTTGTCCACCGCATGCCAAGACATGAGCCCCATATTCTTCATATTTTTGTTGATACGTATCCAGATAGAATTGGCGTAGGACGGCCTGAGTATCATTATCCTCCCGAAGTTTATGGAGGGCGCACTGATGAAGATAGACTGCGGGAAGATAACGACTTAACCAAAGCTGTGATAGAGCTTCAAGCGCAGTTTGACGAGTTGCAAGTTTTACAGCGCAACGAGGGCGACCGTTTATTGACCGCTGCGGAATTGAAACACTTTTGTGGCGATGTGCTGTGGATAAAAAAGCCCACATTTTCGGAATTGAGCCAAAATATCACGCGCAGTATCGCTGTTAAGCGTGAGCGGCAAAAACATGTTCAAGACTTTTTGGGAGTTGGCAGGGGTAACGCTGAGAGGATCGTAAAACTTTTGAGGGTTACGGCCAAAAAAGAACTGGGCGAGGCTATAACATCAAAAGATGCCCCCGAATGGATGAAAATATCTGCCCTTTTTTACGCGATACAATCAAATGATGTCGCGACCGTTCAGAAAATCTTAGCTCGAGGCGTTGATGTTGATGCGGGTGGACCTGGGGGCACGACAGCCGTCGGACTTGCCATTGAAGTCGCAAATATTGATATCTTAGAACTTTTGATCAAGGCAGGTGCAAAGCTTGATATAGCCTGCGCCTGGGCTCCGAGAATATCTGATCCAGATGAGCACGATCATGGTCACTGCTTTACGGCGATGTATTATGCCGTGGGGTGCGGCTGGGTTGATGGGGTGAAGGTTCTTTTAAAGCATGGCGTTGGTGCGCTTACAGGCTCACTTAACAACAGTGCCTTGAGTGATCTTAAACGCTACAAGGTAATTCGTTTAGGCGATATTGACCTAGACGAGACATTAGCAGATGGGGGCGGCTCGTCTAAGTCTGATCAGCAGATTTATATGTTTATTGGTCAGGATGCCTGGATGCAGCGCGGCAGAGGAGGCCCTCTGCATTGGGCACTCGAATCAACGCGGCCTTTTCACTCTCCCCACTGGCCAAAGCGCACTGTTAAAACTCAAAAAGAACTACTGATGCTACTCGGTGATGCGTGTATTGAAGAGATTAATACCTTGCGATCCCAGAGTAAGCGGGTTACCCCGGTGCATTGGCCCCAGATTTTAAATGATTTAATTCGGACCTTGCCGCTCGGTCAAGTCGCGGCGATTCTTGGAAAGCGCTGGGATGAGGCTGAAGACTTCATACTTGGTTACTTCGATGAAGAAATTTCAACGAAATCTGGTCGAGCAGATCTGGCGATCGACTATGCCAAACATGTTTACGACGGACGGTGGCCAGAGTCCTTTGATCTCATACACGGAAGTAAAAAATAAATCCTCCACAAGCAAGATGACTCACGCCAACTTGACGTATTGAACCGTAGGAATCTTCGTGTGATGATGCTCTGGTAGTCCAAAGCTTTTCGGAAACCCGGGAGGATCTTTAAAATGCGCTATCGGCAAATCATTTTGTTTTTAATAGTCACGTTCTTCGGTGCGATGTCTCAATCCAATGCTTACGCCCAGTCATGTGAGGAGCTTGCGGATCAGCAAGCTCGCTTAGCCTACCGTGATGTTTATAGTCGCGTATTAAGTGATTGTAGGTCGGGGCAGCCTAATATGTGTCGCGGTGATTTCGATTGTCTCGTTGATCAGAGATGTGTGTCAGGTCGCTGTGTCGCGCGACCCGAGACTTGCGTAACCCGCTGTGCGGCGAGATACCCAAATGGTGATTGCAGACAATATGATGCCGACTATTGCGGCGTTGATCCTCAATGTACGCAGCACTGTGTGTCCCGCTATCCAAATGGCGAGTGTCGAGAATATGGTCCTGATCTTTGCGGAAGACGGCCTCTGACTTGCGTGGAGAAGTGTGACGCGAGGTATCCTGATGGTAGCTGCCGAGCTTATGGCAAAGACTACTGTGGTGTAAGTCCGGTTTGTAGCGCTCACTGTGTGTCGCGCTATCCAAATGGCGAGTGCCGAGAGTATGGCGCTGACCGGTGTAGTGGGTAATCTCGCGTTCTAGGTCATCTTTGCTACGAGTCGGTCGAGGGCATCGGCAAATCTCTTTTTAGCCTTGGCGTCAAATGGTGGTGGGCCGCCGCCAGACGGCATTCCAGTCATGTTTCCGCTGCGGAGTTCTTGCATCAGGTTACGGGTGGCTAACAGATCGCCGATAGATCTAGGGTCGTAGACCGTGCCTTGAGCGCTTAGGCCATTGGCACCCTTAGCTACGATGCGCGAAGCCAGTGGAACGTCAGATGTGATGACGAGATCCCCCGCTCCCACTTCATTGGCGATGTGATCATCGGCGGCATCAAATCCCCCATGAACGCGAATAGCAGAAAATAGGGCTCCCTGAGGAATTCTTGGCTGGGAGTTTCCCACAACTACCACTGGGATCGAGCGTCTCTGGGCGGCAGCGAATACTAGATCTCTTACAATCGCCGGGCAGCCATCATTATCAATCCAAATACGCATCAAAACTCTCTGTTACGGCGGATACTTACGTTTAAAGCTGTGAAAGTGCTGGATTTTCTGTTAAACCCTGAGCTCCAGTCTTGCGATCTCTGCCGCCTGAAATGTCTTCGGCACCATGCTTTCTAAGCTACAATATTGCAGACAACAACCAAAAAGGAATCCAGTGGTACTTAAATTTATTCAGAAACTAACAAAATCTAACAGCAGCACCCCATCCCCAGAAAAAGCAACGCCCCCCAGTCATCCCGTGACGAAAACTCCCAGTGCGGCGAAAGCCTCTGGTATGTCGTTTGAACAACTAAAACTTATCGATCCAATCCTAAGAGCTGTTAAAGCGGAAGGTTATGAATCCCCAAGTCCTATCCAGCAGCAGGCAATCCCGCCGGTTCTAGCTGGGCGAGATCTACTGGGATGTGCGCAAACCGGAACCGGAAAAACGGCTGCGTTTGCGTTGCCCATTCTTCAGCGTCTCTCGGCTGAGCCTCCTAGGTCTAAGGATGTGCGAGTATTGGTGCTGGCGCCGACCAGAGAGCTTGCCCTGCAGATTGGCGAGAGCTTTAAATCTTACGGTCGAAATCTTCCGTTAAAATCGGCGGTTGTTTTTGGAGGGGTTGGCCTTGAACCACAGATCAGCAGTCTCAGGCGCGGGGTCGATATCCTAGTCGCTACTCCCGGTCGACTCATTGATCTCATGGAAAGGGGCGCGGTTCATTTTCGAGGCATCTCCGTACTTGTACTCGATGAGGCCGACCGGATGCTCGATATGGGGTTTATCCACGATATTAAACGCATCCTCAAAGTCCTGCCGCAAAAAAGGCAAAATCTACTATTCTCGGCGACCATTCCAAAAGAAGTCAAAGGATTGATCGATTCGATTCTGCGTGATCCAGTTAAGGTGGAAGTGGCTCCCGTTTCATCGACGAGTGAGCAAGTTCAGCAAAGGGCTTATTTTGTCGGCCGAGCTGATAAAAAAGATCTGCTGCTACATGTTCTTGATACCGAGTCGGTGACAAGGGCCTTGGTGTTTACTCGAACAAAACATAACGCCAATAAGCTAGAAAAATTCTTGATGGATTCTGGAATCAAAGCGGCTGCGATCCACGGCAATAAGTCCCAGTCGGCTCGGCAGCGAGCTCTCGAGGGATTTCGCAGTGGCAAAGTCAGGATATTGGTGGCAAGTGATATCGCAGCCCGTGGTATCGATATTGATGATATATCCCATGTCATTAATTTTGAGATGCCCAATGAGCCCGAAACCTACGTACACCGAATCGGTCGGACTGGTCGAGCTGAAGCCCGTGGGGTCGCTCTGTCATTCTGTGATCTTGAAGAACAGAAGTATTTGGCACATGTGGAAAAAATCACTCGCAAAAAAGTTCCCGTCGTTTTAGATCATCCCTTCACCGCGGGCGCCAACGCGCCTGTGCCGCCGAGGCAGCAGCGTGGACCACGCCCAAGCCGCCACGGTCGGCGTGGTGACCCTCAGCGTGGTGGTCGTCCGCCGGGGCGAAGACATCCATAAGGACTTATTAGGTTTATTGTCTCGATGCTAAAATCAAAATCAGGTTCATCAAATAAAAAACCCAATGCCATCCTAGTGTCTGTGCAGCTACCCGGGGTTACAGATCTCGAGCACCGTTCATCAATTGATGAGCTAGCGCGCCTCGTCAAGACTCTTGGGCTAAACGTCGTCGCTACGGTGTCGCAAAAACGAAAGTCACTGGCCGCATCAAGTGTCGTCGGTGAAGGAAAGCTTAAAGATATTTCTCGCTGGACCGGTGGAAGTGGTGTGGTCCCTGGTTTTACCAAGCATACAAGTCAAGTTGGGGTTAACGAAGAATCAGAGGCTTCTGCAGACGATGATAACTCTCTTGATCACGACGACTCGGACGAAGGCGGCGGGCCGAAACGTCCAATTGACCATGCAGACTATGTGGTTTTTGATAACGAACTAACTCCGACCCAATCTAAGAATCTAGAAGATGCCCTAGACGCTGAAGTGATGGACCGTACTGGCGTCATTGTAGAGATTTTTCACAGACACGCCAAAACGCCTGCCGCTAAGGCCCAGGTAGAGATTGCGCGGTTGACGTACCTCACGCCGCGGATCAGGGCTACGGGTGGCGGTGACCGGCAGGGTGGTGGTATTGGAGCTAAGGGTGCAGGAGAGACCCAGCACGAGCTTGATAGGCGACGAATTCGCGACCGTATCGCAGAACTTCGAGAGGATATTGAGCGCATCCACAAGGAAGAGGCTCTTCGCCGCGAAAGGCGCAGCGAGCATATGAAACTTGCGCTCGTCGGCTATACGAATGCTGGGAAGAGTTCTTTGATGCGAGCGTTGACAGGTAGCGAGGTTTTAGTCGCAGATAAGCTATTTGCGACACTCGATACAACGGTCCGCACGATATATCCCGAGACAAAGCCGAAAATTCTGGTTTCGGACACCGTGGGTTTCATTAAAAAGCTACCCCATGACCTTGTGGCAAGCTTTAGATCCACATTGGATGAGGCTCTGGACGCATCACTGCTGCTTTATGTGGTTGATGCATCGGATCCAAGCTTTCGTTCTCAACTCGAGACGACCAAGACGGTGCTCGGAGAGATCGGTGCCACGTCCGTAGATAATCTTTTGATTCTTAATAAGGAAGACCGTCTATCCGAGCTTGAAAAAGCAGCACTCAGGCGCGAATTCCCAGAGGCTATTTTCCTTAGCACTATCAATCCGGCCAGTGTTAAGAAGCTGCGTGATATTTGCGTTCAGCATTTTGAAAAGAAGATGATCGAGGTCTCTTTTGAGATTCCCTACGCCAAGTCCGCGGCTCTCGCGGAAATTCACTCAGTTATGCGTGTGTTGTCTGAAACACATGACGACGATGGGACTATGGTCACGGCTCGTGGCTTTCCCGCTGAGATTGAACGGATTAAAAAGAGCTATAAGCTCAATACGCAATAGTCGAAGTGCTCTCCGTACGCTGAATTAATTTCAAGCTAATGCACGCATTTTTTCTGTGAAGATTTTGAGGGTGTGGCTGCCGTAGATTTATTTTCATCGGATCTAGGTGACTTATTAAAAATAGCTCCTTTTTTGATGGCATCATCGAGGAGCTTTAGGCTCTTGGCATTATATAGGCTAACGTAGACAGCATACCGCTCAACAGCTTGGCCAGGGGTAATACTCTTGGAGAGAATACCTACGATCTCGAGGTTGTTGCTATTTTTAATTAACAGAGGTCCACCCGAATCTCCAACATGCGTCATTCCATATATGACGGGCCCGGTCGGTTTGCCAGTGGTGGGGTCAAGCGCACGCGCATAAACTTGTATGATTCCAAGAACCTCCTCAAGTAAATTCTCAATCTTGTTGGGAGCCGATCGTTTTATCGAGAACCGCCCATCATCTGAAGCGGACTTAAGACCGAAGCCCACCATGACAGCGTCCGAGAATCGTTGCGGCTTTGGGAGCTTGAAAAGGCTTGGTATAGAGACGTCACTTTGAGTAAAGGTGTTATTTGCAAAAATTAGAACTGCGAAATCACTATCCACTCCGTTAATATCAGTAGTCTTGGTATTTGGGGATTGGTTAACAAGGATTGTTGTTGGTTTGACAGCAGTTCTTTTTGAGGCCTGTAGCATTCCGATAGTCCATGGTGAGGTTGGCTGCAGAACATAGGTGGATTCGGGAGTCGCCGTCATACAATGAGCGGCAGTAATTACGACGTTGTGACCAACGATCGTGCCAGTGCATTGCTGAATCGTCCCGGACATTTCTGAAACAATTAATACCACACTTGGATAATCAGAGGTTTCCGTTCCGCCCTCAATGTTTAGCGAACTCTGATCCGCAACTGTTTGCTTTTTGCATAATTGAGAGGCTTGCTGAGAGGGCGGTGGCGCACAGCAACTCAAAGTGGATAAAAGTAAAATATGTTTTCGAAAATCCATGAACTGTTATCGACCAATTGGTTTCCTCGCTAAACTAAACGGCAGAAAGTATGCGATTATGGATACTTATTAGGGCCATTTGCACTTAGCGTAAACGAGCTTTGCCTTTAATGATTCGATGCGGCTTTCTAAGTCGCCGTGATCCATGGCGATTTTCATCCAAAAGCGTCGTTTTTCGCCATCCGTTGCTGGTTGTTATGCCGGCAACGTCCCAGCGGCTATGATAGCCGGTGGGATGATGCTGCCGCATTGATGACGGCAGCGATTCTGGCCGCTGATTGGATAGCTTCGGATGGCAGTCCAGCTTTTTTCAGCTCATGCGCATGGGACTTCACACAGTTTTGACAGCCTGCGATAGCAGAGACGGCTAGGCAGTAGATTTCAAACGTTGTCTTGTCGATTCCAGATTTGCCAATCACTTGCATCCTAAGTTTTGCGGGTAGTTTTCCAACTTCCTCGTCTTCTAGCATGTGAATGAATCGATAGTAGACATTGTTCATGGCCATGATCGAGGCCGCAGCTTTTGCCGCCGCGACCTCTTCTGGTGAAATGCTGTCTTTAAACTCTACTTCTAAGGATTCCCGTAGGGCGGCAGAGCCGGTAGCATACGCGCACGCGAGCGCCGTGCCTTTGATTTGGCTGAGAGTGAGACCGGGCGCCCCTTCCTCGGTTAAAACAGTTCCTAGGTTGATTTTCGTGTCTCTTGCAAAATCCCCGAGGCTATCTCGGAATTGTTCAAGGCTCATGACTAAGACTCCTTTCTGTTAGGTATCTGTTGTTTAGCCCAAGGTTTTTTCGCCAGGCTGCCAATTGCAAGGGCAGAGCTCATCAGTTTGCAAGGCATCTAAGACTCGCAAAATCTCTTTTGGATTACGTCCAACCGATAAATCATTGACCGAAACGTGGCGAATGATGCCGTTTGGGTCCACCACGTAGGTCGCTCTCTGTGCGACGCCTTCGGCTTCATCGATGATTCCTAGTGAGGTTGAAAGCTCGCGTTTAATATCTGATAGCATCGGAAACGGTAGAGTTTTCAGCTCCTCTTTTTGGCTTCGCCATGCAAGATGAACGAACTCGTTGTCTGTACTCGCGGTGAGAACTTGAGCCTCGCGGCTGTTAAATTCTTTGTTGAGGTCGCCAAACGCTTTGATTTCGGTTGGACAAACAAACGTGAAGTCTTTTGGGTAGAAGAAAATCACAGCCCATTTACCCTTAAGGCTTTCGCTGGAGTAGTCTATAATTCCCGTTTTTGGATCGTTGCTAACCACAGCTTTCATACTAAATGATGGAAACTTTTTGCCGACGCCTAACATATGTCACCTCTTTTTTAGGTCTTTGGGATCAGAGAACAAGCCACCATGGCCTTTCCTCCCTCCGTTTGAAATGCTTATCGCCCTATTTGCATTATTTATAAAATTGATTAAAATAATGTAATGATAGATTTAATCTATATAACTATAAACTGCTGTAAGGACTAGATAAATGCCGTCTTTAAGTCAGCTAGAATACGCGATCGCCGTAGATACTCACCGGCATTTCGCCCGTGCCGCCAAGGCGTGTCACGTGACGCAGCCGACGCTGTCGGCACAGTTAGCCAAGCTTGAAGATGAGATCGGCGTCATTTTATTTGATAGGTCTGCGCAGCCCATTGTTCCAACGATTGAAGGGTTGGCTGTCCTTGCCCAAGCAAGAGTGGTCGTCGCTGAGTTTCGAAAAATTTCGGCGATCGCCTCGGGGGCCGCAAGTGAGGTGGCAGGTGATCTTACGATTGGCGTGATTCCGACGGTCGCTCCATATTTAGTGCCTTTGTTTCTTGAAGATTTTTCAAAGGCACATCAGAAGTTAAAAATCGACGTTCGTGAAATGACGACCGCGCAGATCACCGAGAGTTTGACGAGGGAAAGTATTGATGTTGGTATTCTTGCGATTCCTGTAGAGGGCGTAAACTTCGCGACCAGATTTCTTTACCGAGAGCCATTTTATCTCTACGCAAATAAATCTCACCACCTTGCAAAATTGAAGAAAGTTACTGCCGGTGATATCGATGGCCGAGATCTCTGGCTACTAGAAGAGGGCCATTGCCTACGTGGGCAGGTTCTACAAGCATGTCAGATTAAGGGTCGAAAGCCAGCATTGTCTAACGTTCGATTTGAGAGTGGCTCTGTGGAAACCTTGAAGCAGTTAGTACGCCAAGGAGTTGGTTATACATTGATTCCCCACCTTGCGATTGGCGAGGAAGAAGACGTCAATGTGATATCCTTTGAAGAACCCATGCCCGCTAGAGATATTGGATTGATGTTTCGAAGGGAGCAGTTGAAGAGGCCAGCGACAGAGGCCCTTGAAAAGTCCATTCAAAAAATGCTTCCAAGATCCTTAACAAAGCTCGCCAAAGAGTCGACCGGTCTTGCAGTTCGCGTTCAAAAGGAGCAGAATTGACCAGTTTCAATCGATCCGCCGGGAAAGTGGGGGCATCAATGAATAGTGCAAAGGTAACAGTCTACTATGATGGGCTTTGCGTTCTCTGCTCTCGCGAGATTGAACACTACCGAAGGTCTCGTGGGGCAGATCTCATTAATTTCGTAGATATCTGTGCTCCTCAATTTGACCCGGTCGCTCACGGCGTCGATCCTAAAGCGGTGCACCGTGTCATGCACGTCAAGCGAGCTGATGGCACACTTGCAACTGAGGTCGATGCATTTATTGCTATCTGGACGACGCTACCCGGTTATTGGCTGCTTGCGAAGATCGCTCGTTACAGCTTCGTGAGATTTTTTCTAAATCTCGGCTATCAGTTGTTTGTTCGTATCAGGCCGTATCTGCCCCGACGCAGCGCGGATATCTACGCATGTGCAGATAGCCCTTACTGTGAGCTGCCAAATCAGAAAAAACCTGGTGAACCAGCAAAGAAAGTTTAATTAGTTTGTGATTTCTGGCTCGGTCGGAACGAAGTCAAACGTGTCCTTCAGATTAGCTTTCATGCCCGAAACGTAGAGAGATTTATAACCGTAGGCACTTAATGTTGTGCCGTAACACTCAAGCGCGGCGACCGACTTGGAGTCGGTGAACATTGCGGTGTACCGGTAGTCGGTATTACCAAATTCGTTTTTACTGACGTGCTGTTTGTTTTCTCCAGAGAAAATCAGCTCACCTTGCTGGGGTATTTTTCGAGCGTTTTGCGATGGCTTCAATATAAGCGCGCAGCCTGTCGCGAGGTAACCTGAGTCCCTCACTACGTCAAAACTTATATGGTCGGTGTTAGCTGGAAGAAAAAGATCTTTCTTTAAAACAAGCTTATCTCCGCGGGCGATCTGGATAACCGTATTTGTGTCACCGGTTTGAGCGTAAACACCAGAGGAGAAAAACATCATAAAGAGGACTGTGGTAAAAAATGACTTCATGGTTGGTTACTCCGTGGAAAAATGACCCAGGAGGGCGGGATACCATGCGCCTTATTTTTGTTCAATCGATAGCTGTATTTGTCTTGAGATTATGGTAGGTTAGCTAGCCTACCAATAAATCGTCAGCGAGAGGAATTCTAGGGCATGTCGATCGCCAACAGTTTCGCCAAGTTCATTCGTGGCACGGACCGCAAATTGCTGCTAGTGGCAGCATTCACGCTTAGTCCGCTGTTTGTGGGGCTAGTCGGAGGGATATTTGTAAGGGAGGATGGGTTGCTACGAGATTTATTGGCTCGGGCTTACGTCGTTACAAATATCATTACCATGATTATATTTTTGTCACTCGGTTGCCTGGTTATGGCTTTTGAAGGGGAAAGTCGTCGTGGCCGCCTTTCGAGTAGCCCCATAGACCCGACAATCAAAGTGACATTTATTGGAAGTGCTCTTCAAGCTGCCGCCATGGTGGCAGCTTGGATTTTGAGCGTCCCAGGGTCTCTTGGGCTGCTGCATGTTATTCCTGGCTTGGTTGCAGTGGCGACGTTGATGACCCTGATACGGGTGTCTTGGACTAAACGTTAGAGAGTTTGGCCAGGGTTAGTTTAGGGGTCCTGGCTCAACCACGTCGGCATAGCACTGACCAAGGTCAGACTCGTCGTTGGTTTTTGAATCACGGAAAGCTCCGTAGAATTTTCCTGACTCGGTGATGATCCGTAGCATAGCGCCCGAACGGTCTGTTGCTTCAAATACGATTTCACCACTTTTGCGAGAAACTTTTGCAGGAATAACCACGGTTGTCTGTATCGAGTCGCCGGATAGCTTAATAGCAGCTGGTTTAGAGCTAGTAGCCATCACTCCGTAAACTTTTCGCCAGTGATCGCCACATTTGATGATGTTGAATTGGCTGGATTCAGCTGCGCTGGTAGCAGCGTTGTTAATTATCTGTTCCAGACGAAGTGTAACGCTGCCGCCAAAACCACGCGTATCAAGTGTCATATCAAATATTGTAGGGACTATCGTGCGCTTGATATTTGCAGAATATTCATTGCCGCCTTTAAAGTTGTAACAGCTTGGGCAATTCATGGGGTCAAGACCAGTAAACTTCCAGTTTAGTAGTTCTTTGTTGCTTGAATCAGAGATGCTTAATGTCACGGGTTTCTTGTTTATGCAAAGTTTCGAGGCCTTTGCCCTAAGATTAGAAACAGCCTCTTGGCTGGACGCGGAACTGATGCTTTTTATTTTGTAGCATCCAAAAACCTCGTCGCCAGTGCCTTGTTCGCTTCGAGCTGCTGTTAGGCTAGCCTCAGGCTTCTCAGTCGTTTTACACGAGGTGAAGTTTAAAATAAAAGCAGTCGATAAGATCATCGTCAGTGTGCGTTTCATGAGGTTAACTCCCAATTTAAAAGAGAAAGACCTTCTCATTCTATCACAATCTGCCTCACTAGGGCCATGCCGGCCAATTCGCGCTTGGAGTCCTTATTTGCCCATAGATTTTAGGGTATTGCGCGATTAAAATGTTTAGTTTTCGAAGGGAAGTGCGGTACTCTCAGGATCTGAGAGAAAAATCAACCCAGGGGTGAACATAATGAAGCAAAGTGATCCCAAAAAACTAACTGAATTTGAAAAGTATGTATTGATCGACAAGGGTACCGAGCGGCCCAACACCGGCCTATACACTCATTTTAAACAAGAAGGGACTTATCACTGCAAACAATGCGGAGTCCCCTTGTACCGCAGTGGTGACAAATTTGATTCTGGGTGCGGCTGGCCGAGTTTTGATGAAGAAATCCCGGGAGCTGTGACCAGGACTCCGGACGCTGACGGACGAAGAACCGAAATCACGTGCACATCCTGCAAAGGTCACCTTGGGCATGTTTTTCAAGGCGAGCAGTACACGGCAAAAAATACGCGTCATTGTGTCAATAGCGTCAGCGTTAAATTTGTACCTAAAGAGTCGGCGGATTACCGACAGGCCGTGTTTGCCAGTGGTTGTTTTTGGGGAACCGAGTATTTTCTAGCCAGAGTTCCAGGCGTCATAAAAACAATGGTTGGATACTCTGGTGGCCAAACTCAAAACCCCACTTATGAGGCTGTGTGCTCTGGGAAAACCGGACACGTGGAGTGCGTGCAGGTGACCTATGACCCCAAAATTGTGGACTTTCAGACTCTAGTGAAAGTGTTTTTTGAGACTCACGACTTCACGCAGGCTGATGGCCAGGGTCCAGACCGCGGTTCGCAGTATCTCTCAGTTCTCTTTTACGGCAATGATCAAGAAAAACAGGCGGCCGAGGGGCTGCTTAAAGTACTCAACTCAAAAGGTTTTGAGGTTGCCACCAAATTGCGAGCAGCTGAAACCTTCTGGCCCGGCGAGGAGTACCACCGAGACTACTACGAGCGCCGCGGTGAGACGCCGTACTGTCACCGGTATAAAAAGGTTTTTTAGAGTGGTATTTTAGTCACGTCTACGGTTTTGGCAGTGATTTGATAAATTCTGACATGACGGGTATCATATTGGCTCAGATGATTGGGCCTAATTTGCCCTGAATTTTAGGAGATGAAGTCTTATGTTGAGCGGTGGTGTTATGGGGCTCTTGATTGCAGTTGGTGTGATATTACTTCTCACGTTCTATGTCGTTGGCATTTATAACAATCTAGTCACTCTTCGAAACCGTTTCAAAAATGCGTTTTCGCAAATCGACGTCCAGCTTAAGAGGCGCTACGATTTGATCCCGAATTTGGTTGAGACGGCCAAAGGTTACATGAAACATGAAAAAGAAACCCTTGAGGCTGTGATTAAGGCGCGAAATACAGCACTTGCGGCATCCCAACGAGCAGCTTCAGATCCAGGCGAGGCATCAGCTATGCAGGGTTTATCGACCGCAGAGCTCGCCCTTGCTGGGTCAGTCAATCGATTCTTGGGTTTAACCGAGGCCTATCCCGACCTCAAGGCCAATAGCAATATGCTATCCATTCAAGAAGAATTAACGAGTACGGAAAATAAGATTTCCTTTGCTCGTCAGGCATTTAATGATGCTGTAACCGAGTACAATACGTCGACTGAGGTGTTCCCAAATAATATCATCGCTGGAATGTGGCGATTTCAGACTGCAGCATTGTTTGAGCTAAAAGAAGCCGAGCAGCGCGAGCCCGTGAAGGTTAAGTTTTAAAGTTATCAGCGATCACATCGTGAGTTGGCTGTGAATTTTTTTGCTCATCAAGATATCGCGCGGCGCAACACTAAGTGGCTTATTGCGTACTTTATTGCAGCAGTGATCGCCATTATAGTTGCGGTCTATCTGGCATTTATGGCAGTTTTGTCGCTTTCGGTAACGGATAAAGGCCACTCTTTTTCTGTGCTGACCTGGGATCCTAGTATTTTCTTCAGTGTTGCTGGTGTGGTCGTGGTTATCATCGCCGCTGGAAGTGTCTATGAAATCCTTCGACTTTCGGACAACGGAGCAGTTGTCGCCGAGCAGCTTGGGGGTCAGAAGATACCGCCAAACACCAGAAATTTGCGGGAACGAGTTCTCTTGAACGTTGTGGAGGAAATGGCTATTGCCTCTGGTACTCCTGTACCGGAAGTTTATCTTTTGGCTGATGAGGGTGGCATCAACGCTTTTGCCGCAGGTACAACGCCTCAGAATGCTGTGATAGGTGTCACTCGAGGATGTGTTGAAGCCTTGAAGAGGGACGAACTCCAGGCGGTCGTTGCCCACGAGTTTAGTCATATCTTAAACGGCGATATGCGGATGAACCTTCGTATGATGGGCCTTTTGCATGGCATCATGCTCCTTGCCATGATTGGTTACGAGCTGATCAGTAATCTTGGTGGCCGCTCAAGCAGGAGGTCCAAGGACTCTGGTCAAGCGATGTTGATGATTCTTGCAATGGGTGTGTTGTTAATGGTGATTGGATATATCGGTGTATTATTTGCAAGATTAATACAGGCCGCGGTATCTAGGCAGCGCGAGTTTTTGGCGGACGCATCGGCTGTGCAGTTTACAAGAAACCCTGGTGCGATTGCTGATGCTCTGAAGCGCATCGGCGGTTGGATGGACAAATCAACCGTAGAAACAGTCCGCGCTAAAGAAGCATGTCACATGTTTTTTGCGGAAGGTCTTGGCAGGGATTGGTTCGCAACTCATCCACCCCTGGATGAGCGCATTCGCCGAATTGACAGTAAATTTACGGGTAAATTCGAGACCACAAAGAAGGTCGAGTATACCGAGGCTGACGTGGTAGATCGCCGTCTATTTAAGCTGGCGGGCGGTGGAACAACTGGGCGACTGGTTACGGCTGTAGCGGCTTTTGGTGGGAGGGACTCGAGTCAAGCCTCGGCACATAAAATCGCCAAGGCTGCAGCTGAGAGTTTTTCAAAAAAACCAACGGACGCATTGAGTCATGTTGGTAATCCCGCTGAAGAGCACGTACAACAAGCGAATCGAATACTTTCTGAAATTGATGAAGACATACAAGATGAAGCGAGAGATCCGATGGGAGCCATGGCGGTCATTTGTGGTCTTTTGATAGCTCATTCGGCTGAGGACGTTTTAGAAAAGCAAAAACAAATGATTCAAAGTGCTGGTCCGCAAGGATTAATTGACGGTGTTATTTTGCTCTTACCAAAAATTAAAAGTGTCAAGTCTGAGGCGCGACTGCCACTCGTATGTCTCGCATCTCCTGCGATTGGGCAACTTTCTAATCAGCAAAAATCCAACTTCACAAAGCTCGTCAACGATCTGATTGAGGCGGACTCCGGCTGGACCATATTTGAGTTTGCCTTACAGCGCTATATTACAGGGCGCATCCTTGCAGTGGGGCCAAACACGCCATCACCAAGACTCACTAAAGAAAGTGTCCGGAGTGCTTTTGCGGAAATTCTTTCAGCTCTTGCGCATTTTGGCGGGGATCACGCAGCTGATTGTTACCGCGCCGGATGGGATGCCTACGAGATGAATGGTCGTCGGTTACCTCTGCGCTCGGTTAGTGAGTGCAGTCCGAAGAATCTTGATGCCGCGCTTGATATCCTCGCCAAGGCAGGATTTTCAGAGGCCCAAAGAATGTTGCGGGGTTTTTGCACCTGTATCAGTCACGATCGAAAAACTACGATCATTGAACTCGAACTTATCCGCGTGATCTCAGACTCCCTTGGGTGCCCGATGCCGCCCATTTTGTCTGTAGCAAATTAGGCGGCAGTATTTGAAGATATAAATAGACGTAATCATTTTTTACAAACACGGAGAAGACGCTATATGATTAAAATAGTTGGAACTGGAGCACTGCTGTCTACTTTAATCTGCGCGAGTGCTTGTACTAGGCAGTTGGCCACTCCTGCGCCAGCCGTAGCGTCCTCCGATTCATCCGGCATTTTTGTCGGCGGCCAATGTCTGCGCAAGGTTCTTCAGGATCGCGGTGCTGTCACGGTTGTCTCCACGGCAGTGCATCCAACACCAAAAGAAGCCTCGACGAAGGTGATTGAAGCCCATGAAAAAGTGAAGGCAGCCGTCAAGGCGCTAAACTTGCCTGATTTTGCCCCTGAAACTGAAGCGTATTCAGTTGAGGAAGAGCGAGAGTACAAGAGCGACAAATGGATCAAGAAGGGATTTCGAGCAACTATGGCGACTCGCTTTGAAACTTCAGATATTACCAGGCTGGGCGAGATCATAGGGGCTGCAAGCAGCGCTGGCGCCGAGCGCGTCGGCAACCTCGGGACGTTTGTGTCACCTGAAAAGATGAAAGTCGAGCGTGAGGCTTGTCTCGAAACAGCTACGCAGAATGCAGTTGCTAAGGCGGCCCGCCTTGCGGCAGGAGGCGGCGTCAAGGTCGGGGAGCTATTACAAGTGACTGAGAACATGGGATACGGTAGTAGGGCTCATGGTGGCCCAGGCTCCCTAGGTGTAAGGGCTATGGCAGCTGCAGGGCTAGAGGGCGACGCAAATGTACCCACTCCTTCGGTTCAGGCCAAGGCCGAGGATGTGTCCGTCGAGGTCACGGCACGGTTTGCAGTCCGTCCTTAATCGTTTTGTGCAGGCTAAAAATACTGCGATTTTGATTTTATTTTCTAGAATCGGAGTATCTATAAACTTTGGGAAATAACTATTTATTTCATGAACTAAGCTTCCTACTCAACTTTCACTCAATCCGTTTCAAGGGTTACCACGGTTTTACCGGGCGAGGTAAAATCTGGAATGACTCAATTTGGCCCTGAACCGCAAAAGACTAATGATTTCCGTTCTATAAAAAAAAAATTAAAGGCAAACCTATAGCCCACCGAACGATCCCCTCTAAAGGGGGTTCTGGGATGCATACAACGTCGTTACAGGCCAAGGCTCGACTAAAAGATCTTGTGATGCGATTGGTCGTTCTGGCGGCAGCGTTTCTGCCGAACTGTGCTCAGCAGGAACCGACCGTTGCTACGGAGAAACAGCAAGCAGCGCAGGACTCGACAAGAACCGCCAGCGTCAATACGGAGCAACTAAACGACGTTAGAATTCTTTTGAAGGGTGATTCGTTACCGGAGTGTA
>CAYOEM010000031.1:19097-25554 GCA_964402975.1 uncultured Polynucleobacter sp. | reverse complement strand
CAGCCTTCTGAAGGCAATCAAAGGCTGCAAGAATGTACTTGTTGTTGATGAGTGCAGAAAGACGGGTTCTTTGAGTGAGCAAATTGTGTCACTCATGGTCGAAAAAATGTCACCATTGCCAAAAATCACAGTAGAAGCCGCTAAGGATAGCTTCATCCCACTTGGTTTGACAGCTACGGTCACCCTGCCGAGCAAAGAGTCGATTGTTGAGGCTGTATTGAGACTTGTTAAGTCAAAAATAGTTTCTAAAGAGCATGCTCAAGCGGAATAGGATTTTTTTTAGATATCAAGAAACTCTCGTAGGGCTTCTTTGATTTGTTTTGTGAAGACGTCCGGGACAAGTCCTAGGTCTTTTTTGAAAAGTTGATGATCCCAAGCGATGATTTGATCTACCATAACGTCACTATCTCTGGTGAGTCCGCACACACCTCTCGGTAGTCTGATTCGAAGTGGCCAAGCATCTTCGTCGGTTGTGTCAGACGTTATCGGCAGAATAACCGAGGATTCCAATCCCGCTCGCGCAAACTCGGATGGTTGAACAATCACAGCAGGTCGTTGCTTTCCCGGTTTACTGCCAACACGTGGTTCCAAGTCCACAATATATAAATGCCACTGCAAAAACTTCATGACACTTTTTTGCCGACATTGGAGGCTTTGCGAAAATCTTTGTTGGTATCCGCACTTGATTTTCTAACCGCCTTTACAGCCCGCGACCACTGCTTTGACTTTTGCTGTCGAATCCGCTCCTGGTCAAGTAATTCGAGTGCCATTCGAACCACTGCAATTTTGCTTGCGGCTTGAAAGTAGTCCTTCAGTTCATCTATTTTCTTGTCATCTGAATCTTGAATGGTAAGAGGTTTGCCCATGATGCACTCCAATGCAGCGAGTATATTCTCGAATATATCTATAAATATACTTTGTCGTCAAGCGACCTTTGCGCAGAAGTGCTTTATAAGCTGTTTAAGACGTTTTGATATCCTTTGTGGAGGATGGTCTTGTCCATATAAATGCTAATACTGAAAGTCCTATGGCTACGATGGCGACTTTCATAAAGCTAGTTACCGAATTAATAATGAAGATCGGAAATGCAAGATTTAGTCCAATCAATATAGTCGCCAAAATCTTTGCAGGCCGCCGGATGACGCCGTTTTTTTGCCAGTCAATAATTGGCTTGGATAAAGTTGGGTGCGTCATAAGCCATTGGTGAAATCTTTCTGAGCCTCTTGCGAAGCAGGCAGCCGCCAAAAGAAGAAAGGGTGTCGTCGGTAGCAAAGGCGTGATGATCCCGATGGCTCCGATGAGGACAAAAAGGCATCCAAAGCTGACATAGATGGTTCGCATGCTATAGAGATAGCACGCATGTAGCGGTTTTTCCAGGGCTTAAGCTATTTCTTCTTCCAAGCGGAGATCCACCGCACCAAGTCAGCAGCTTCACTTTTCGTAAAATCTTTTTGTTTTGGCATTTTTCCTGATGATGAAAGTTTCGCATCCAAAGAGTCTTTTGTGTCAGGTGGGAGTACTTTTTTCATGATCATATCAACTGCTTTTTTTTGTTCATCCGGGAGCAGTTGTGCAAAATTTGGGGCATACTTTGCGCCAAATTCACCGACTCCGTGACAATACTGACACCTCCGCATATAAACGGAACGGCCAGCGCCAGCAGTGCTTTCACCTGTCGGAACTAACGCTTTGTAGTAGTCAATTGTCGATATAAACTCGACTCCCTCAAGACTGTCAAAAAACCTCCATGGTGTTATGGCAAAATCGGTATGTCGCCAATTTTTACCAACCACCATTTTGTTGCCTGAAAAAGACACAGCTATCTGATCTTTTTGACCGGGCTGAGAGTATACACTTGATGGGAAATTGGCTCCCCAGCTTTTTTTAGAATCATCACGTATTGCCAGCGCAATAAATACCTCTGTGTCTTCTCGAAGAGCTTTAATAGATACAGGGATAATCATGCCCAGCTTTGAGTGGAGTAGAATGTAATCAATATCGGGTGGTAGCGGCTTATACTGAGATACTAGATCTCTTAGTTTTAACCCTCTGAATTGGAGGGTTTTCTCGTATTGAATGTCGTAAGCAAGAAGGCCGTCAAAATAAAGGCCTCCGATGTCGACGTTTTCACGAACGTTTTCCTGCTTTCGTCCTCCCTCGCTGCTGGTCCACATCTTGATGGGTACTGGTGCAACATCTTTTATAAGAGTTGCCTTGCCGAAAATAGACGTTGACTTGTGGGTAGAGTCTGATTGCCTTGGTGTAGCGAATGCTGATGAAGAAATTAAAAGCAAGATAAGTATGAGTTTTGAGCTGGTTGACATAATAAAATTCTCCTCATGCATCCCGATCGTTTAATGACTGCACCTTGCGGCTAAGACTTTCGACCTTCAATTCCTCTTGAATGATCTCGTGTTCAATATGGTCAAGCTCTGGCTTCATAAGTGCTGCGGCAAAAAGCGCAGTATAGAGCGCACTAAAAAGTGTACCGAGTACCATGAGTGCCATTGATAGCCATTTACCTGGAGACGTTTGAGTCGTTATATCGCCGTAACCTACCGTGGTGGCTGTCGTGACGGCCCAATAAAGCGCATCTTGAAAAGATTTTAGAGAGGTATTTGAGTCCGATTCAAGCCAATAAAAAAGTCCAGCGGAGCAAAATAATAAGCTGTGTACGAGAATTGTTAATTGCCAGAAGACGGGCCTCTTCATAAGCCACATGAACCGCTGGATGGGGATCGTGCGTCTTAAATTTTTTCGCATTGTTGACTTCACGTGTCGAGTGTCTCCATGAGTAGGGCTCGACTTCGATTATAGCGCCTTTAGCGTTACAATAAAACATGAGTTGATCTTTTGGTGTGACTGTAGTTTTTGTTGAGTTGAGTTATCGACTTTTTTAGGGGGCGTCTATGGGCGGAATGGTTGCCGTTGTTGCCGGATCTACCGGGCTGGTGGGTCAAGAGCTAGTTCGTCAGCTTTGCTCCAACAAAGATTATGCTGCTGTTATCGCTTTGGTTAGAGATCCTGCCGCCGCCCACGCTGTTTTGCCATCATCCGATAAATTGCTGATCCGCGCGCTTCCTATAGGGCAGGACACGATTGTAGGGGATGAATTTTACTGTGTACTCGGCACGACAATAAAAAAAGCGGGGAGCCAGGGCGCTTTCGCGGCCGTGGATCATGACTTGGTGCTTGATCTCGCAGCTCGCGCGAGGGCTGGTGGTGTGGGTCGAGTTGTCGTTGTTACATCAGTTGGTAGTGATGCAAATTCATCCAACTTTTACCTCAGAGTTAAGGGTCAAACCGAAAGGGATTTAATTGCTCTCGGATTCAAGCGGCTCGAGATTTATAGACCGTCTCTGCTACTGGGGAGCCGCAGTGAGTCTCGTCCCATGGAGAAATTTGGGATAATCGTGGCACCTTTTCTGTCGTGGACCCTACGGGGGGCTTTATCTAAGTATCGGCCCATCAGCGCCGTTGAGCTTGCAGCAAAAATGATTAGAGGTGAACCCTTGGCGGGTTCGTGAGTGCTCAGCTCCAAAAGCCACTATCAATGAAACGACCTGAGAAAGGTGAGACCGCTAACTGTTAATAGAAAGACTCCACCAATTTTTTGTAAATGGCTTGTTTTCAGGCCTACAATTCGTCCTTGCCCTGCTAGGCCAACAAGACTGGACGATGCAGTTGGAACGATCAGCATAACAGGCAGGGTGCCGAGTGAGAAGCCAGCTAAGACCAGTGCCGACTGCAGCGGCTCCGCAACCATCGCCGCGGCTGCAAGCGCGGCTGTTAGCGTCATGCATGGTAAAAACACAGTGACAACCCCGAACACGAAAGGCTGAAGAACTGTGGAGGGATTGTTTGTTGACAAAGGCAGTAAACTTTCAGAAAGCCTTCCCATCCATGCTGGGCCGGAGGTTGGCTTCATGCCTCGAACAAGTCTTAGTCCCTGAAATGCAAGAATTAAAGCAAAAATAAAACTTAGAGAGACCCCGATTCGCGGCATGTGTTCAGAAACAAAACTTTGAGCGCTTTGTGAGATCCAGCCGATTACTGCCCCTAAAGTGGTGTATGACAAAATCCTTCCCAGATTGTAGGATAAAGCCATGTACGTTGTGTTTCTAACTCCAGGATTTTTTCCAGTAAACTTCGCGCAAGCTAAGGGTCCACACATAGCAGCGCAGTGCCAGGACATGGTAAAGCTAAACCAAGTTATTGATAAAAAAACGGCCCAACCGATCGTCTCCGCATCCATCAGAAGGTGCTCAATATGACTGTGATCGTGCATTCGTTGACTCCAGATAAGGCCGCGTTCGTAGCATCGTCGGTTGACGGTATGGAGAGAATACAAAAAAAGTGCAAGCATTGCCAAGTACCGTTCAGCTTGGTATCCAAGCAAAGTAAACAAGTAGTCAATAATAAGTCAGCTAGTAGCGAAAGCGCTTTGATTGATTTTTGCTGTCTTGGGTGCGAGTCGGCCCATCGGATGATTTTAGGACTTGGGCTTCAGACGTTTTATGACATGCATGCTGCGGCGCTCATCGGCAAGAAACAACAGCCCGTTACTAGACGTGCAGTAGATTATAGTTTGTATGACTCCGTAGATTTCCAGTCTTCGTTTGTCAAATTAGGTTGTGGCATAGATAAGCCAAGCGAGCACTCGTCTGCAGAACAGGTCGATAGGTCGAACGATAAGACGGCCGATCTTATGATTGACGGCATCACTTGTTATGCGTGTGTATGGCTTATTCAAAATGGACTTGTTCGACGATTTAAATCAGCTTCAACCGAAAACCAAGTGATTTCAATAAGTATTAACCAAACAACCGGCATAACTCAGATCAATTTTAATGACTCCTTCGTAAAATTATCAGCTGTCGTCGAGTTTATTGAGAGTCTAGGCTACCGAGTTGCTCCAAGTCGTTCAGGTGCCCTCGAGGGAGATAACTCTGAGGTTATCAAGGTTGGTGTCGGGCTTTTTATTATGCTCAATGTCATGTCGTTTGCTGTAGCAGAATATTTCGCTGGTCGAGAAGGGCTAAACTCGAGCCTTCAATCCTTGCTGCGCTGGCTGTCTTTTTCAATGACCTTATTAGCTATGCTTTGGCCTGGCCGAGAATTTTTTGTGAATAGCTGGAGAACTGTAAAGTATCGCTCTCCAAGTATTGATGCTCCGATAACGGTCGGCCTGGTGGCTGCGTTTTTCTGGTCAAGTGTGAGCACAATTAGTGGTAATGGGGATGTTTACTACGACAGTATTACAGCCATCATTGCATTTGTAATGACGGGACGGCTCATACAGCGGAACGTTATTCGCCGAAACCAGTCAAAAATCGCGGCACTTTTAAATCCAAATGACGGCTGGACGCTTGTTCAGCAAGGCGAGATTGCTGGCGCGATATGGGTGCCTAAGAGGGCTAATAGCGTAAAAAAAGGTGAACGTTTGCGTATTTTACCAGGCGAAATGCTTCTTTTGAGGGGCATTTGTTCTAGTGAGTGCGCGACTATTAGCTTTGAGCAGCTAAAGGGTGAAGCGGGATGGCGTCAGGCCGCACGGGGGGAGACCCTGCCGGCAGGTGTTATTAATGGTGATACACCAGTTGAAGTGATTGCCGATCAAGATGGCGCTGAGAGCTATACGGAGTCCTTGGCTAGATCCATTGAGCGTGTGATGAATGAAAAAGGTCGCTACCACCAGTGGAGCGACCGTGCGGCGTGGGGGCTATTCACCGTCGTAGTTATAGCTGCTACCGGCGTTGCTTTAATCGTTGCTCCCGCCGACCCTCAGGCTGCTGTGAGTAGGGTCGTTGCGATGATGCTAGTGGCGTGTCCATGTACATTCGCTATTGGTGTTCCGCTGGTTTTTGGTACGGCCATGCGCAGATCACTCGAAGACGGTATTTTGTTCAAATCACAGAGAGCGCTTGAAGTGCTCTCAGGCGTGAAACATCTGGTGTTTGACAAAACTGGGACGCTCACTGAGGGTGATACACGGGTTAAACAAATACAGTGGGCGAGTCACGTGGGTGACGACGTTAAGACAAACTTGCTCGGTCAGCTAGCAGTGCTAGATCAATTGTCCAGTCATCATGTACCAAAAGCAATTGCCACCTATTGCCGTGATCTTGGTTTTAGAACCGATGTATTGCCGGATTCTGTTATCGAAAAATCATCGTCGGGCATGATCGTTAGGTTTGAAGAGGAAGAAATCTTGATTGGTTCTGTAAAGTTTATGAAAGATAATCTTGAGAACTTTAGTCAGGAAAATCTTGCGTCAGCTGTCACGATGGTTTCACTCTCTGGTCAAGTTGTTGCGTGGGTAACCATGACTGACATTATTCGACCACACGCAAAAGAGTTGATTGATTTTCTCAAGATTTCCGGGCGAAAGGTTGATCTTCTAAGCGGGGATTCATCTCTAAAAACCTTGCTGGCAGCGCGTGAGCTGTCGTTTGAG
>CAYOEM010000031.1:0-18997 GCA_964402975.1 uncultured Polynucleobacter sp. | reverse complement strand
TGAGCTGTCGTTTGAGGTGTCGGAAGCCCATGGTGAGGCAACGCCTTCTTCAAAACTTTTATTTATTCGAAAAGCATCGCAACAACAGTCGGTTGCCATGATAGGCAATGGGCTCAATGACACCGGTGCAATGGCACAGGCTGACATATCGATAGCCGTGGACAGTTCATCGACAAGTGCAATGAAACGTGCAGACGTGTGTTTGTTGCGGCCTGATATTTCTCTCGTCGAGCTGGCGATGAAATATGCAGGCGCTGTTCGTGCTCGTATAAGGTTGTCTTTTTGCGTTGCGACGATTTATAATCTATTTGGTTTATATCTCGCAGCGCGTGGGATGGTGAGTCCGGTGGTGGCTGCCATTCTGATGCCCATCAGTAGTTTGACAATTACCTATTTGTCAACCAGCTGGATAGTTCGGAAGAGTCCCGTTTAGCGTCTGCTTAGTTTTCTCAGGAATAGAAATGGAAGCGTTATTTGTTCTGATACCGATTAGCCTGTGTTTGGCTGGCTCGGCGTTGGTTTGTTTTATATGGGCGGCAAAAAAGGGGCAGTTCTCGGACTTAAAAACACCCGCAGAGCGCTTGGTCTTTGAAGATTTTGAGAATGCGTCTCGCAAAAGAGATTCTTAGTTTTCTTGGAGGAAATTATGACGAGTCAACGGCAAGGGACAGAAATTAACATTACCTATGATGACAAACTTGCGAGATATTTTCTCCTCGCAACTCTACTGTGGGGTGTCGTTGGGATGCTGGTAGGCGCTTTGGCTGCGCTACAGCTTGCGTTTTGGCCGTCAAATCTCAATACCAGCTGGCTGACGTTTGGCCGCATGAGACCTTTGCACACCAATGCCGTCATATTTGCGTTTTCAGCAAACGGGTTTTTCGCGGGAATGTATTACTCCATGCAAAGGCTCCTTAAAACGCGTATGTGGAGCGATACGTTAAGTTGGATTCATTTCTGGGGTTGGCAGTTAATTATCGTAGCTGCTGCCATAACGATACCGTTGGGTCTAACCCAAGGAAAAGAATATGCAGAACTTGAATGGCCGGTTGATATCGCTATTGCGCTGGTTTGGGTTCTGATGACCATTAACGTGCTGATGACTCTAAAGGTTCGCAGAGTTGAACATATTTACGTAGCTCTTTGGTTTTATCTAGGTTCAATTTTGACAATCGCTATGTTGCATGTGGTCAACTCTCTTGCAATTCCCGTCTCACTCTCAAAAAGTTATTCAGTGTTTGCTGGCGTACAAGACGGCTTAGTACAATGGTGGTATGGTCACAATGCTGTTGGTTTTCTTTTGACCACACCATTTCTTGGCATGATGTATTACTTTTTGCCAAAGGCGTCTGGTCGACCAGTATTCTCGTACCGCCTGTCGATCATTCACTTTTGGTCTCTCGTCTTTATCTACATCTGGACTGGTCCACACCATCTACTTTATTCATCGTTGCCGGAATGGGCGCAAAGCCTTGGAATGGTGTTTTCGCTTATGCTGATCGCTCCAAGTTGGGGTGGAATGCTCAACGGTTTGTTAACTCTAAATGGCGCCTGGCATAAAGTTCGCGTCGACCCGATTCTGAAGTTTTTCGTTGTGGCTTTGACGTTCTACGGCATGGCGACCCTTGAGGGTCCGATTATGTCGATCAAGAGCGTTAACCTTATGACCCATTACACGGACTATACGATTGCACACGTGCATGGTGGGGCGCTCGGTTGGTTGGGTGGTATGATTTTTGGGATGACCTACTGGCTTGTACCCAGGCTTTTCGGTCGAGAGATTTACAGCAAGTCGATGGTGAATCTTCACTTTTGGCTATTCATAGTCGGTCTTATTCTTTATGTGACAAGCATGTATGTCGCAGGAATCACCCAAGGTCTTATGTGGTTGTCTACTGGTCCAGACGGACTTTTGACCTATCCGCAGTTTATTGAGAGCATCGTTGCAAGTAAGTCGCTTTATTGGATTCGTCTCATAGGCGGAACCATTTATCTTCTTGGCATGGTGCTATGTTTTTACAACGTGTTGAAGACGGCGGTAGGGGCTAAAGCAACAGACGAGACTGTTAGGTTTGTTCCAGAAAGGCATGTGACACAGCCTAAAACATTCCATGAAAGGCTGGAACATAATGGTTTTGCTTTTAATATACTAATTGCTATCGCAATCGTCATCGGTGGGATTGTTGAGTTTGTACCAGTATTTATGATTAAGTCTAACGTTCCGACCATGGCTGAAGTTAAGCCCTATTCTCCACTTGAGCTGCAGGGGAGGGATGTTTACATAAAAGAAGGTTGCTATAACTGTCATAGTCAGATGATCCGCCCCGTTAGAGAAGAGACGATTCGATATGGGGAATTTACGCGTGGAGGCGAATCTGTGTACGATCATCCGTTTCAGTTTGGATCAAAACGGACTGGTCCCGATTTACAGAGGCTTGGTGGCAAATATCCGGACTTTTGGCATTACCGTCATATGCTGAATCCCCGTGATACGTCTCCTGGCTCCATAATGCCTAATTACCCATGGCTTGCGGTAAATAAGGTGGACGTCCCGAGTGTCAAAAACAAGCTAGAAGTGATGACGTCTCTTGGGGTTCCATACTCTAAAGAGGAAGTTGATTCAGCCGCTGAGGCTTACATGTCCCAAGCCAGAAAAATTTCTGAAGGCCTCACATCTGAAAAAGTCATGTTAGATCCTGAATCTGAATTAACTGCTTTGATTGCTTACATGCAAAGACTAGGTGTTGACGGGAAGGCGGCTATCAAAAACCAGTCTGCGTCCAGCGGCACATCGTCTGACAAGGTAGGGGAGGGAAAACTGTAATGAAAGGTCTTTCCAATCTGATTTCGGTAACGTCATCGTCAATTGTGGCGATTCAGTCGAGTGTACTTATTTTGTTTGTTGCGTGTTTTGTTTTTTTAGCAATTCGAATGTACGGCAAGAGAGATAATTCCGTTACCGAAGAAATAGGGCGAAGAGCGTTGGAAGATTGATTTTAAGTCCTTTTTAGGGGAGCGCAATATATGACATCAGATAAAGAGTCAGCACCGATCAGACCCTACGAAGCCGATGGGATCCAGGAGCTGGACAACAGCTTACCAAGCTGGTGGATCGGTCTATTTATGTTTACATCGATTTTTGGATTGCTTTACATGGTTTACTTGCACCTGGCAGGAGGGCCATCGATTCACAGTGAGTATGAACAAAGCCTAAAGTTGACCTTTCAAGCACCGGCGGGTGGCGGTGATAGCAATGAGCCAACAGACTTGAATGCGATGATCGGAAACTCAACGTCCATCGCCAATGGCAAATCTACTTACTCGGCTAACTGCGGGCCATGCCACGGCCCATCAGGCGAGGGAATTATTGGTCCGAATCTAACAGATAACTACTGGTTGCATGGCGGTGCGCCCGACAAAATCTACGGGGTTATTTTGGGGGGCGTCGTAGAAAAGGGAATGCCGGCTTGGGGTGGGATTTTAGGTGAGCAGAAAGTTCGACAGCTGACTGCTTATGTATTAAGCCTGAAGGGGTCCAATCCTCCCAACGGCAAGGCACCTCAGGGGAATCAAGAGTAAAATGTTATAGGGTGACAGCTTTTTATGACGTCATCTCATGAAGATAACTTGGTGGGCAGATCGGCTGCGGTCGGAACTATGGATTCCAGTGGTCGTCGTCGCTGGCTGTATCCCGATCGCCGTAGTGGTCCTAAAGCGTCATTAAGACGTAAAGCAGCTTTCGCTCTCATTATATTTTATTTGATCGTTCCATGGCTGTCTTGGAATGGCACCCCTTTTATCAGGCTCGATGTCTTAGAGAAGAAGGCATATTTTTTAGGTTTAGTGTTTCATCTTCGTGACGCAGCCTTTGTAGCGCCAGTTCTCGGTGTCGCTGCTTTGTTTCTATTATTCGTCACGTCTATTAAAGGCCGTCTTTGGTGTGCATACGGTTGTCCTCAAACCGTATTTGTTGAATGGGTCATAAGACCCATTGAGGAGCTGACTGAGGGGCCTGCGCATCGGCGACGCCGCTTGGATTCTCTTCCCATGACACCCGTCGTTATGGGGCGAAAGCTCTTAAAGCACGCATTATTTCTTGTTGTAGCCGCTATCGTGGCAAACACATTTCTAGCATTTTTCTTCGGGCCTGAGAAAATCATGACTTTTATCATGAGTTCTCCAACTAATCACCCTGGCCCGTTCGCTGCAATGGCGACTGTGATGGGTCTATTTTATGCGGATCTCGCGTGGTTTAGGGAGCAGTTTTGCGCCTTTGTTTGTCCATACGCAAGATTTCAATCTGTGATGATTGATAATGATACACCGACCGTCGCATACGATTTCAATCGAGGTGAGCCTCGTGGACGAGGTGTAAATTTAAAAAAAGGTAACGTTAAATCCAAGGGAGATTGCATCGATTGTGAATTATGCGTAAGGGTCTGTCCCACCGGAATCGATATCCGAGAGGGCCTTCAGCTTGAGTGTATTCGCTGTGCGCGGTGTGTGGATGCATGTGACATGATCATGACTAATATCGGCCGTCCGACGGGCCTCATCCGTGTGGCAACACAAGCTGAATTGGCAGGAGTTCAGCCAACTCCTCTGTGGCGGCGGGCGAAGGTTCTAGCTTTTGCTGTGGCCATGATTCTTTTGGCGGTGGCGCTTGCGGTCCGGATTGGTACTCGTGGACATGTCAGTCTCAATGTCGCGCGCGCCCCGGGGCCTGTCTACACTCAGATGCCTGATGGGCGTTTTGGGAATATGCTGATCATTCATATCAATAACAACTCGTATGCACCCGCCAGATTAGACTTTGATTCAAATTTTGAGGAAGGGGTAACACTACTTTGTGCGTTGTGCGGTACTGAAGTTCCTGGGTTTGGCGAGATTAGTCTGTCGGTGATAGCAACGTTTAAGCCAGACCTCGTAAACAAATCGCTAGAAATAAAACATCGACAGACACAAGAATCGGTTTCCGTGCCGCTTCTTGGCCCAGGCTAGGAATGCCTATGATCTCTCATCCGGTAAAGCCAAGATTTTTAGGTAACAGTGATTTTCGGCGTGATATTTATCATCGTTTTAGTCGTCTTAGTCTACCACGACATACGTCATATCCTTCTGTTCCTCATTGGAACAGCTCTATCAATGATGAGCTTATCGATGCTCGTCTTAATCAGATTTCCCGGTCAAATGACGGTGTTGGTTTCTATGTCCATGTGCCGTTTTGTGAGATGGCATGCGCTTATTGCGGTTGTAACAAACTGATCGTGGGCCACAGGCATCAGGACGCGGAATCGATGGCGGAGCGCTATCTCGCGGGTATCGAAAGTGAGCTTCGGCGCATCAAAAACGCCCAAAGCAATTCTCGGTTTAACGTTGAGCAGCTACACTGGGGTGGTGGCACCCCGACATGGCTCAACCCCGTTCAGATTGAGCGCTTATGGACGTCAATATCAGAGGTTTGTCATATTACAGGTGACGCTGAAGTGAGTGTGGAAGTCGATCCGCGATTCACGAGTTATGACCATCTAAGTATTCTTCGCAGTTTAGGGTTCAATAGGGTAAGCCTCGGAGTTCAAGACTTCGACCCGGCCGTTCAAAAAGCCATTCAGAGGCATCAACCAGTGGACGTGGTTCGAAAAATAGTGAATCACTGCCGTGAGTTGGGTTTTGAGAGTGTTAACTTCGATTTGATTTATGGTCTGCCAAAACAAAACATGGAGAGCATGCGGAGAACGTTGTCCCAGGTGATTGAGTTGCAGCCCGATCGTATTGCATTCTATCGGCTGGCGCTCTTGCCAAATATTTTCAAATTGCAGCGCTCTTTTCATGAAACAGACATGCCAGATGATGACTCAATTCTTGATTTTTTTCTTCAAGCGATTGATTCATTTGGCGAGAGGGGATGGCGGTTTATTGGTCTTGATCACTTTGCAAGAGATACGGACGAGCTTGCAACTGCGATGCGCGAGAAAACCCTTCGTAGGTCATTTCAAGGGATTTCGACTGGTGCAGATATACCCATCTTGGGCGTTGGGCCGTCGGCAATTTCAGACTTTGGAGATATTTTTTTTCAAAATGATCCTCAATTTCAGCAGTGGTCCAATAAATTGGATCAAGGTCAAGCTCTAGCCGTGAAGGCCCACATCATGTCAGACGAGGATAAGCTACGACGCTGGTTGATTAATCAGGTTTACTGCTACCGTGAGATTGACAAATTAGAGTTCAAGGAGCGCTTCGGGTTTAACTTTGATCAGCATTTTGCAGGTCTTGGCGAAACTTGGTCTGAGATGCAAGGTCTCGGCCTCATTGAAAACGATCAAAACGCCTTGAAAGTTAAGCCTATTCTTGGTTGGCTTTTATTGCGGGTTGTTGCCGCTACGCTTGATGCTTATCTACCCGCAGACGCATGGAAAATGGGTCTTGATAGCAAAATTGCATCGCGTGTTGGATGAATTGCAGCGTAGGTATTAGCTAGCCCGCGGCACAAAGCCTCTGGGTGACAATCTGGGTAAAGCCTTGCAGGACGCATTGATCAAATTGCACAGGATTGACCATCACACTTCGGCAGTAATAGTTATACTGCCAGCCTTGGCCAGTCGTATAACGGTTGGCGTGGGCTACGGTGCCTTGCGGTGTTGCCACTTTAAAGTACTCCCATGAATACTCAATCCAGTGTACGTTTCCACCACGAGGGTGTTTTACAGCAAAGCCGCCTCCGCGGTCTAAGATGTGAGCAATGATGAACCCAGACCTGTTAAGTACGACGTAATCGGCCGGCGTGGGCAGATTGGGAGGAGCGGTTTCGAATCTTAGGCCGCAAGCTTCGCCGCCACTTTGGATAGATCGAATCAGATCCCTTGTATATTCCGGGATATTGTTTGCTAGTTCGGCTCTGGCTGAGGTCGTCCACAACAAAAAAATAAAGAATAAATACTTCATTTCGACCTCTTTGTTTTTAGTTTTTGTGGTTCTTTAACTTTGTCCTTGCTAGTGCAGAGGTCATTGACACTACACCTGTCACATTGGGGAGATCTTGCGGTGCACGTATATCGGCCATGAAGGATAAACCAATGATGGGCCATTGGTAGCCATGCAGGATTGATAACAGCTAGAAGCTTTTGTTCGGCTTTTTCAGGGCTTGTGCATTTGTGTAAGCCCAGACGTTTCGTGACCCTAAAAACATGGGTGTCCACTGCCAAAGTGGGCTCTTTAAATATCTCACCAAGAATAACATTAGCCGTTTTTCGTCCAACCCCAGGCAAAGACTCCAAATCCTCGCGCGTGGTGGGGATCTTTCCGCTGAATTTTTGTTTGATGATTTGAGAGAGCTTGACCGAGTTTTTGGCTTTGGTCGGGGCTAGGCCAATGCGTCTTATTTTCTCTAAGAAACCTTTTTCACCAAGCGCCAAGACGTGATCAGGTGTTAGTCCGTTCTTGTAGAGATCCGTCATGGCAGCATTGACGCTTTTGTCTGTGGCCTGAGCCGAGAGAACGACGCTCAGTAGTAGCTGAAAGGGTGTCTCGTAGTATAGTTCGCAGTGTGGGTTCGGGTTCAGTTGTTTAAGGCGAGTTAATATCTCGTCGGCGCGCGCTGACAGCTGCCGGGCAGCGGCATTTTTTTTGGAAGGGAAGGCTGGAACTTTTGACGTCATAACTGAGGTTTACTCAGAGACTTCGATCACAATGTCTCCGCCAGTTACTTTGCACTGACAAGCAAGACGTTCATTGGGGGTGGCCGCCATGGTCTCCAGGAAGTCACGCTCGTTATCTTGCATTTTGCTGATAAATTGCTCACCTTCAAGCACGCGAATCATGCATGCTCCGCAGGCACCATCCCGGCAGCCGAAGAGTATGGAGGTGTCGTGGTCTTCGCACATGTCAATAAGAGGATAACCATCCTTAACTTCAATGGTTTTGTTATCTGTCTTTATCGTAACCTTTGGCATGGGCTCTCCGGTATTTTAGCGTCTCGAGGTGGTTGCTTGGAATTCCCACCGTTATATGGCTGCAAAGCTGTCTATATACTGACGTCCGAGGTAAAGGCAAGACCCAAAATTTCCTATACATTCAGTCGTCTAAGTGTCAGGACGTGTGGGCTAAATGGGTGACCAAAGGGCAAAATTATTGCATGATAAGGCCCTCTTTTTAAACGATGGTCCCGATTAAGAGCAAACCCTTATTTGGTGGGTAAATATGGCAACAATAAAGTCGAAAAAATCAGTAAAATCCTCAGCCAGAGCAAAGCCTAGGTCAAGCGCTCGTCCGAGAAAGCCCATTGAAGCCAAAAATGTCAGGGCGTCATCCGTCCAGCCATCCACAGAAAACGATATTTTCGGATTTAAACGGGGTATCGGCCTGCTGTCTCATGTTCAGGAAAGCTCACCTAGACTATTTGCCCCTGCAGGCTCTAGTGTGGACGGCGAGTGTCACATCTTTGGGACATCAGGTCCTGATTATATTAAAAAAGAGACTGAAATCCTTAGGGATAATCTTGAGCATTGGCAGAGATCGTTCGTCGACAATCGCAATATTGATTCGTTATTTCTCCAGACGAGGCGCGCTCCCCTTTGGATCTTAAGACCGAGAAAAGCTCAAAGCCAGGCAGCGACCGGACGCGGTAAACGTAAATCACATCACTACGGATTATTGGATCAAAGCCAGTATGCTCAGATGCGTGACCGTGTTGGCGCTCTCTGGCACTCGCTCAAAGATACTCACGGCGTGAAACACTTGGGTATATTCTTTCATGATTGTACTGATGATGAAATTAGCGGAGCTCTCGTAGGGCTGGAGCTTGCCTGTTACAGATTTAATACCACAGTGAAGTCGAAGCCTCTTCATCCTCACTTCAAAATGACGGCGTTCGGAGCATCTAAACAGCAGATTAAAGTATCTCGGCAGATTGGCGAGTCGGTAAATCTTGCTAGGCATTTGGTCAACCTCGATGCCGCCAAACTCAATCCTGCGAGCTACTCAGAGTTTGTCGTCAAATGGTTTAAGGGCGTTCCAGGCGTAAGCGTAGATGTTTGGGGGCCCGAGCGGCTACTAAAAGAAAAGATGCACCTGCACTACGGTGTTGGCCAGGGTGCGGTTCACAGATCCCACATGGTTCACATTAAGTACCGGCCAAAGGGAAAGACCAGACTGACCAAGCCCCTTGCTTTTCTTGGCAAAGGGGTGACGTTTGATACCGGTGGACTTGATATTAAGCCTGCTAGCGGTATGCGACTTATGAAGAAAGACATGGGTGGTAGTGCCAGTGTCATGGGGATTGCCCATTGGTTGTCGGAGTCAGGATCCGATGTGGCGGCTGATTTGTATTTAGCGTTGGCAGAAAATGCGGTGGATGCCCATGCATTTAGGCCCGGTGATGTTTTAACAGCCAGAAACGGTCTTAGTGTTGAGATACACAATACAGATGCCGAAGGTCGACTGGTCATGGCCGACGTCATGGATGTTGCCACCAACAGACCAGCAGAAACGGCCCCCGCAGCACTGATCGACCTTTCAACGCTGACGGGCGCGATGCGAGTCGCCGTTGGCACGGAGATAGCCGGCATGTTTGCTAACCATGACGCTCTGGGTGACCTAGCGTTAAGTTCTGGTCAGCAAGCGGGAGACCCGGCATGGCGTATTCCTCTTTGGGATAATTATAAATCCCAGCTAAAGAGTTCATTTGCCGATTTGTCGAATGCATCGGACTCAGGATTTGGCGGAGCAATTTCGGCGGCGTTGTTTTTGCAAAGGTTTGTAAAAAATCAAATTCCATGGCTGCATTTTGACCTCTACTGTTGGACAGACCGAGGTAATGGGGCTCTGGGTGACACCGGAGGTAACGGTCAAGGTGTTCAAATGATGATTAACTTGTTGGACAGAATCACTCCAGGAACACTGCACTAATGGCTCACAAATCTACCTTAACGTCCATGCGCACTGGAGTTTTGCTGATTAATGTCGGTACGCCGGATAGCCCAGACGTTTCATCCGTACGCAAATACCTCAGAGAGTTTTTGACAGACGGACGAGTTCTTACGGTGCCCGCGCTGATTCGCTGGTTACTTGTTCATCTTATTATTGCGCCGTTTCGAGGTCCAAAGTCAGCTCATGCATATAAGTCAATTTGGACAAAAGATGGCTCGCCGCTTTTGGTGAACGGGAAATCTCTCGCATCGTCCTTGCAACAGGAAATGGGGCCTAGCTTTGTCGTTAGGCTTGCCATGCGCTACGGTAATCCTCCGATTGAGTCGGTCATCCGCGAGTTACTCGATGAGCATCTTTGCGAGCGCTTGATAGTCGTGCCTCTTTATCCGCAGTACAGCAGCTCTGCTACGGGCACGGCCATAGAACGCGTGCAATCTATTTTGGCAAAACGGGCAGTCATACCAGCTGTCAGATTTGTTGGTGACTTTTATGACAATGAAGGTTTTTTAGCGGCTCAGGCTGATATCGCCCGAGAAAAACTTGCATCGTTCAAGGCAGATCATGTGCTGATGAGTTACCACGGCCTTCCCGAAAGTCACGTCAAGGCCACAACAAAAGACCATTGTTTGGCAAAACCCGACTGCTGCAAAAGCTTAGGCGCTCACAATCGGTTTTGTTACCGGGCTCAGGCCTTTGCCACCTCAAGATCGCTCGCACAAAAGCTTGGACTTTCAGAGGGATCCTACACGGTTTCTTTTCAAAGTCGATTGGGCAGAACGCCTTGGATACAGCCGTTCACAGATATGATTTTGTCGGATCTCTATAAGAATGGCGTCAGGCGTTTAGCTGTGACAGTGCCGTCATTTGTGTCGGATTGTCTCGAAACGATTGAAGAGATCGGGATGAGGGCGCGTGAGGATTGGACGGCGCTCGGCGGGGAAGATTTCTTACTTATTCCGTGTGTCAATAGCGACCCCAGATGGGTCAAAGCACTTGCGAATATTACGAAGTCACAGATGTAACGACTGACTCTGTCGCCAACAGTATTAGTACTCGGGTTGATAGTCCGTCTCGTCAGATTCAATTTTATTTTTGCTTTTCCCCTGTTTTTTCTCAGCCTTCATAATTTCACGTTCAAAAGGCACGGTTAGGGATCCAAGAACGGTGTTAAAGGTGACACTCCCAATGATTTTCGCATCAGGAACCTTGCCATCAAGAGATTTTGCGATGCCTGCCAGCGCCGCGGAGGGTTTAAGCTTTATTGGTATGCCAATTGTTCGAGATGCTTGAGGCGCAATATCCAATGCTTCGGGTATCTGCCCTCGAGCAACAGCTGACTCATTCATCCATAGTTCAAAATCTAGTTGAGCTATAAAAAGCTGCCTCACGTCTTTGTTGGTCAGATCAATGACCACGTCCAAATCGATGCCTGAAAAAGAGACCGACTTGACGCTGACATCCCTTAGGTCTATTTCAGGCCGTTGTGGCAATAAGCCAAAGGCTTGAACCAAGTGCATACAGCTTGAAAAAGAGGCCATGACGTAAAGAAGCAGTATGCAGAGTCTCATCAAGGCTCCCGATGATAATGTATGAGCAAGATCATTTAGATGTATTTCTAACCATGAAATTCATGTCACCGAGACGGTCGGCGATGACGTTGGTTAGGTTTCTAAAGACTCTTAATCCAATCTCTGGGTGTTTGTCGAAGACGGAGTTTAGTTCGTTCGCATCACAAACGCAGAGTTCGCTATCCATTTGGGTGAGGGCTGAGGCCGTGCGGCGGCCGTTTCGCGCCAGGGCGAGCTCTCCAACGGTGTCGCCTGATCCGAGCGTTGTGAGAAGCTCGGGCGAGCCTTCTTGAAGACGCGCCATCTCTATGCGGACTCTACCATTGATGATAAAAAACACTTCGGAAGCCTTTTGAGCCTCTCTTACCAATTGCGACGCTGTCGGTCGTTTTTCGTACGTCATAATCGTGGCAAGTTTTGACAGATCATCGGGGGTCAATCCTTGGAATATACGGATAACTTTTAACATGTCCGGCGATGGATTTTTTGAGGTCATACGAATCTCCTTTGAAGTCAAAAAATCAGTGAGCGGCTAGCATCAATAGAAACAATATTGTTGCCACGAATGCAATCGCCCGTTTTTCTGCTACGAGTGCCGACGAGAGACTTGGGGGAACCGGGAAATCGTCTGCTATTGGGGTCTTTAAGGGAACCCAAGGCGGGACCCGGTCCATGTAGCGTTGGTACTCATCTCCGAATTTGGCGAGTAGTGAGCTTTCTTCGTATTTCGTTATGCAGTGATACTGAAACGCAAAAAAGAGTAGAAGAGGTGTGCCCAGCCACAAGCTACCCGCGTAAAAAATAACTCCTGCAGTAATAACCAAATTCGCCAAGTAGAGCGGGTTTCGAATCATGGCAAAAGGCCCTGTCGTGATGAGGAAGTCACCCCCCACATTGTCTTTTGGCGATTCGCCCATAAATGCCACCGTATAAATTCTAGCCACTGCTCCCACGACAATTAATAACGTGCCGATCGTCGCTGTTCTTGCAGTAGGACGAGCGACTAACAAGAGAAGCAGCATAGCTGGTATTGCGGAGTAATCACGCCAGTGAAAAAGACGCTCGCCAATTTCAGTGAGTGACATATTGCCAAGTCGCTGATTTGAGTCGTCCTCGGCGCTGATATTGGACTTTATCCGTTCCTTATCCATCAAGTCTCCATGGGCTGTTTCAAAATTATAGGCCCTTTACGCCTATGACGCCATAAGGCGAGTGGGGGGATTGGTGCCTAGAGAACGATGAGACGTCCCAATCCATTCAAGGTCTAGGCTATTTTTTCTTTAAAAACCAATAATATTAGATATTTAAATGTTTCTAAAATTCTCGAAAATGATTTTTAAGAGGAGCCTATGCGGGGGTCTCGGTCGGCGCGCTAGTTTGGTCTTTAGGCAAATAAGGCAGAATTTTTGTCATGTCTACAAGTTGCCCGTAAATCCTTGGTTTAAGTCAGTCAAATTTGAGCCGATAAACCGTCATGGTCTGGTAGATGGCTGCTAGGCTGGCAACGCAAAGGAAGGCGCTGAAAAATGAGTCATAAGCCCCAGACTGACTACGAGACCTACCGAGAAATTATGACTGACCTTCTTAAGCCGATAGCCTCTGATGGGCTAGATCATGACACCCTAAAACGCCTTTACGAGAGCAAGATCGTTTACCTCGAAAATTTGCGAGTTAAGTGCTTTCGTAACATGAACAGTGGCGCCTCCACCCACTTCACAAAAGACGACTATACTCTTATCATTGAGGCTTTAAAGCAGGCTAGGGAGCAGCTAAGAGCTGTCGTAATAGGTGTCATTAACAGCCGTCTTCAGAATATCCGATCCGCGTCTTAATTTTGCTCTGACCAGGTTGCCAAGCCAGCGCCCTCTTGCAGGGTAGCCTTTGGTTTTGGGACCCCCCGACCGTATGGTATAATCATCATGGAGCCCAGTCGGCTCTTGTTTGGGGGAAGGCGCGGTATGGTCTGCCGAATTTTGGTGGCTGACGACAGTTCAACGATTCAAAAAGTTATTCGAATCGGATTGTCTTCGATTCCTAATGACATTCGCTCAGTCAGTTCGATGACGGAAGCAATGAGAGCCGTAGAGACGGGGCCCGTCGATTTAATCATCGCTGGTGCCGGCTTACCCGGTGTCTCGACAGCAAATGATTTTATTAAACTACTCGAACATTCGGGTCGAGTCCCGATTATCGTGTTAATTGGAAGTTACGACGTTGTCAGGGACGCAGATCTGCGATCGGCAGGCATTCAGCATATTATGAAAAAGCCTTTTCCCCCCGGTGATTTGACGCGCCTCGTCAGCGAGCTAGCGCCGAATCTGAAAGTGGAGACTCCAAATCTTGAAAGCACGGCTAAGATGCCTGTAGGGAAGGATGTTGCTGCGCCTAGCTGGAATATGCATCCCCCCGGAGGAATTTTGAACGATCCGGCCATGATATCTCAATCAATGCCGCAGCCTATCCCGGATGCCAGTCCGTACGGTGCGATTTCATCGTTTGATTTAAGCGAGAGTTTTCCCCCGCCGACTGTTCCCCCTCAGCCCCAAATAGAGCCCGATCGTAAAGGTCGACCAGCCTTTGAGCTGAATTCCCAAGAATTACCAAAAACCCCTAGTGTGACGTCTCCGCTGCGAGAACAGGTGTCAAAAGTTGTAGACCGCGCACCGCCTACAGCAGAGCAGCATGTAAACCAAAGTCGTGTGTCCGGCATGTCGGCTGCAGTGGAGGCGTTTGTGCTCAATGAATTGCCGCCATTGGTTGACCGGGCCGTCGAGCGTTATTGTTTAGAGCACTTTAAACATGTGGCCCGCGAGGCTTTGACGGCTGAACTGCGACGGCTTGCGGAAGAAAAAGCTAGATTTCTAGTGGATCAATGATGGCTCAAGGCTCATGTCCTTGGTATAGTGCCTCCCATGCAAAAGCCATGGGAGACCTGTCATGCATGAGCTTCACCGGATCCAACTAGAGCCCATCATCAATCGAGCCCTTGAGGAAGACTGGGGTTACGGGGATTGGACCACAGACCTTTGTGTGCCGAAGGACAAAGAGTCTAAGGCCAGAATCATCACCAGAGAAGATATCGTCGTTTCAGGCGTCGATGTTGCAATGGAAGTCTTTAGGCGTGTGGATCCCTCACTCAAGGTTCAGCAGTTGGTCAAAAACGGTTCGAGGGTCGAAGGTAAGACCGTCATGCTTGAAATCACAGGTAATGCGCGATCGATTCTCAAGTCAGAGCGTGTGGCACTTAATTTTCTTGGTAGAATGTGTGGTATTGCCACTGCCACCCGAGCCTTTGTGGATCAGCTCTCGGGCACCAAATGTCAGCTGCTTGACACAAGAAAAACAACTCCGGGCATGCGCCTCATCGAAAAGGCTGCCACCGTCACTGGTGGTGCGCGTAATCACCGAGTAGGACTTTGTGATGGCGTCATTGTCAAAGAGAATCATATTCGAGCGGCTGGCGGGATTAAGCCTGCGGTTTCTCGTCTCCTTGAATCATTACCACCCACACTTAAAATTGAGGTGGAAGTCACCAATCTTAATGAGGTGCAAGAAGCTATTGATGCCGGGGCCGATATTGTCATGCTTGATAATATGTCGATTGCTGAGATGAGTATGGCGGTTCGGACCATTAAGGGGCGAGCCAAGACTGAGGCATCTGGCGGCGTTAAGCTGGATACGGTGCGTCAGATTGCTGAAACGGGTGTGGACTTCATCTCGACCGGATCTACCATACATTCTGCGAGATGGTCAGATCTCTCCATGCTGTTTGATAAGTAATAACCTGCATGTCAAATATGCCGATACTTGAGTGGCTTGAATCCTGTGAGTCGACGTCCAAGGTTCTGAAGGATCGAACAAAAGACGGCGTCTCTAGGCCTCTAGCACTGGCTGCTGCGACACAGACGGCCGGCGCGGGGCGGTTAGGGCGATCATGGGTGAGCAAAAATGGTAATCTTCATCTAAGTATCGCTATTCCGCCTGGTTATGTTGATACGAAGTTGCAAGCCCTTCTACCCATCGTGTCAGGGACGCTAGTCGCAGAGTGGATAGAGTCCAAATTTGGTCTCTCGATTTGTATCAAATGGCCAAACGACCTGTTTCTTGACGGCAAAAAAATTGGTGGCATTCTTTGTGAAGCGACCTATGAAGGCTCTGAATTGCGTGGTGTTGTCATTGGCATTGGCATCAATCTATCTGATTGCCCTCAGGTGCACCCAGAAGACTTTTGGGACTATGTACCAGGATGCTTGACTACCGGTCCGCATGCTAACGGATCTGCAAAAGCCACGGCCGAGGCCCTGACGGAAAGTATCTTGGATTCTCTCAAAAGAGAACATTTACATGATATTTTGGCGTGCTGGCAGAGATTTGCTATTAAGTCAGGGCACGAATGGTTAAAATCAAAGAACTCGACAGCTACCGATATAAACGCGAAATTAGATTTAGATAAGTATTTTGATCGCGGCGTCGATGGGGCAGGACAATTGCGACTGGAGCGTGCGGTTAGATCTTCGTCAGATCCAGAACTTATTATGGTGAACTCAGTGGCAAACGAATATTCATGGTCACTCGCAAAAAACGGTAAAGCATTAGTCGCTGACGTCGGCAATTCCGTCACTAAACTTGCAGTGGCTGACAACAAGGACAGAATCCAGATCGAAACTGTCGCCGCCGGTGAGGCAGCCATTGAAAAATTTTTAGGTAGTTTTACCGGAGCGTATAAGCCGTCATTGATTCATGCCATATCCGTGAATCCGGAGGGCTTAGAGCAACTCAAACGCACGGCTTCCGCCTATGGCATCACTGTGCGCGATGTGCAAAGGCAGCCTGTGGGTTTGCTGCACTCGAAATACGATTTGAATGCGATAGGCATGGACCGTTTCGCTTCCATGGAGGCGTTTTTTTACTTGAGTCGAGTCGGTGGGGCCAAAGTTCCAGCCATGATTGTCTCGTTAGGCACAGCCACAACAGTCGACGTCATTGACGACAATGGTCACCATCTTGGTGGATATATCGTCGCAGGACTGCAAACCTCGCTTGATGCTGTCTCGATGCGGGGACGCAACTTACCAAAAAATCTAGACCTATCAGACGCCATTAAAGCTCTTGTGCAAGACAAGTGGCCCTCTGTTAGCCGCGACGCCATGACCCATGGTGCGGTCCAAATGACCTTGTCATTTCTTCAACAAGAGCGAGCAAAATTAGCCAAGCATTGCGGCGTTGACGTGAGCGCCGTTCACGTGCACTTGACAGGCGGCTTTTCTGAAATGCTAAGACAACTGTGGCCCGACCCAAGCGTCCACGCAGATCCATGCCTCACACTCCTGGGCACAGCAGTCCTAGCCTTCAACGGCCGCTAAATGGGGACACCCGACTGATTGAGTATTGATTAATCGGCGCTAGCCCCGACGGCCAGTGCCGTATGTCCGCTCTGAGAGTTAGAATTCAAGCGTCGGAGTGGACTTGTAAGCCCGCATTATCAGAAATTAACATTAATCATTTTAGCTGGTTGTAGCTCGGCCGAAAGCCTAAAGTTTGAACGCATTTATGCCGAAAGCATTTAACATATCATGGAGTTAAAAGTTCGGGCATGAGGCGACTAGATTGCGCTCAAAATATCAACCAACGAAAAATCACGCACGTGATTCGCACTCTTCTTTTTTTTGCTGCGCTCCTTCCGCTGCCGGCATGCGACTCGGCGCATAACAAAATTCAAGCAAGTCGCGCTGGAAGTGAAGTCACGACGATAACAAAAATTACACCGATTGCCGCAAAGCCGGACGAGGTAGTCCGTCTAGCTGGCACCAACTTTTATGAAGAAAAAAATTTAAATGTATCGCTCATGCTTTTAAATGGCGATGTCGTGGAGGTTCCTGTCTCAGTCAGCGACAGCAGAAACGCATCTTTTGTGATGCCTGCCGGCGCGGGACTTGGAGTGAAAGATATGACTCTCACAAAAGGATCAGCCCGAATCGAAATCACTAAGTTCAATCTCATCGCCGATCAAGGGAATAATCAGTTGCCAATCGTTGTCGGTGACGGATCAACTGTTTGTAGTGACCAGCGATATATAGATCGTAACGGCGATACAAGGACCGGTACCAAGGATTGTTCGGTCACTACACCGATCGCAGCTTGCTCAGAAAATGGAGCCGTCGGTTGCGTTACAACTGAAACGTTTAAATCTGCAGATTTAACGAACCTCTCGCCAAGTAATATTAAGTCTGGCGTCAATATTGCGGGTGTTATCGGTAACATTACACCGTCGCCGGATGCATGTTCTTCCAATGGACAGCAGTCGTGTGTAGCCACTGGTACTTATTTTGCAGGAACAGCGTGTGCGGCGGATGGGTCTAACTGCTTTTTGCCGACTTACTCGATTCCTGGCATGCAGACCAAGAAAGCCATCGACGTTTCGACGATCGACAGTAGCAAGATGCTTAATTCCCTAACCGTATCAGGTGTTACCGGGGCGATTACATCGAAAGGATCATGGAACTTGACGGCGCCATTTCCTGGGTCAGGATACTACACGGGCGTTACCAATACACCAGCCACTAGCACATATACGGGCACTTTGTTTGGTGTTGGTGGTAGCGCAATTTTAAAACCTAACGACTGCTCCACAGATGGTGGAATAGGTTGTGTGACAACAGCAAACTTCACTGCAGCAGCAACGACTGGTGCCGCTGCAAAAATTATTCAAGGTCAAACCGTTGGTGGTGTGAGCGGAGCTGTTCACTTGCCGTCATCAGGTGATGTTCGACTCAATGTGACATTTGGCTTGAATAACACAGTGACAGGATCGCTCGATCCTGGTGCTGGAGTTCCTGCAATTTGTACTAGTGAAAGCCAAACTAACTGTGTGGCTAACAGTAACTTTCCGGCCGTGGATTTTGCGAGGATTGCGGCTAATCCAGATAAAATGCTCAGTGACTTTTCAGTGGTGGGAGTTTCTGGTTCCATTTCCGCATGTTCAGCCGATGGCTCCAACTGTTTTATTCCAGCCTACAGTGTAATGAGTCAGCCGCTTAAAGCCATTAACTATAATTCAATCGATCCGACGAAGATGCTAAGTAGTCTTACGATATCGGGTGTGGTGGGCTCGATTGTTTCAAGAGGGTCGTGGGATTTAACGACGGCCTTCCCTGGTGCAGGCTACTACACAGGCACCTCGAATCAGCCTTCGGGATCTACGATTGCTACGGGCACCAACATTGTGGGTGTCTCTGGATCAGCCACACTGAAGCCAGCCGACTGTGCAGCGGATGGGGGAACAGGATGCGTGGCGACGGCTGATTTCCCTGCGGCTCAGAAAACCGGCGCAGCATCTAAGATCTTATCTGGTCAGAGCGTGGCGGGGGTTTCTGGTAACGTGACTTTGCCTGCCGTGGGTAAAGTTCTCACCGGAACTCAGTATGGTGTGAGTGGCACTGGCAGCAACGGTACTCTCACCTTACCTTTGGCTACAAACGTCTTAGCTGGCAGTGGCACGTACGGAG
>CAYOEM010000030.1:0-26483 GCA_964402975.1 uncultured Polynucleobacter sp. | reverse complement strand
AGAAGTCAGGAAAGCCCAGCTCGTGCTTTTGGAAGAGTCTGAGGCGTCGAGGTGGGAGCGGGTATATTTGCTGAGAGACTCAATCTATGCGATCACGGCACCATTCAGGGTCACTCAAAAAATTTATTTACTGCCTCAATGCTCGTAGCTGGTCGCACCTACTAAAAATTGAGGTGTTGATTTGTTTTCCAGAGGGATCTATCTAAAGGAGCAAATGGCGACATCAACCCTCTTCGCCGCACTCTTAAACAATCTTTTCTATAGAGATGATCGATTAGCTCTCAGAGATCTTTTTTACTAGCTTAAAATGTTACCCACCTGCTGCACCTATTAAATAAAAAAATAATCAAATAAAAGCCCGAGCCAAGCTCGGTATTAGCCGAGCCTCAGGGCGCCACACATATAACTGCGTTTTCGTACCCCTTGAGTGCGCTGTTGGTGAAGCCATTAGATAGGTTAACGGTCCACGCGTTACACCAACCAAGATTATTACAATTAGTGTTGGAATTAGACCAGAAATTGCTATAGGTAAAATTGAAAGTGGTTATCCAATCTTCGCTTGCTTGCAGTCTGATTCCATTGTTGTAGGCGACCAAAAGCTCCTCTTTGCTAGGAGTTCTCCAGTCACTTCGACCATTATATGATAAAGCTGTGCAGTGCGAGGCTGCCTTATCAAACGACCGATCAAATCGGCTATTACTCCACCAAAGTTTTGTAAGATTATCACGTATCGCGATTTCGCCCCCAACCGTCACGGCACTCCAGCCAGTCGTTGGTAAAACTTGAGGCATCATACTTGGACTACTACTGCTATAGCTCCCAACGCCACGACCGTTTACGGCTGCTACCCTAAAAACATACATCCTGCCATTCGTCAATCCTGTAACGGTTGCACTCGTTGCGGCTGATTTTCCGTCTATGAATGTCGTCCAAGCATCTTCTCCTGCGCTTGCGGTTTTGTACTGAACTATATAATCATTAATCACGTTATAATAATCAACCTCGTACGCACCTGGACTGCGCGCAGTCCAGGTGAGCGTCACTTGCGCGTCACCCGCAGACCCTGTAACTGATATGGGAGCTTCGGGTATTGGCGCAGTCCATCGTACACAAAGCTTTGGAAAGTATGCCCCTGCACTAGTTCTCAATAACTGCGTTCGCGCTTGGTCGGGATTAAGAGTGTCTAGGTAGACGATCTTGGCAGAATCATTGCCGGAAATCGTGGACTCAGACCAGAAATATTGCTTGAAATAATTATTCCAACTATCTCCCTGCCACTGCAATCCAATCCCGTGATTATAGGCAACCAAAAGCTCCTCTTCTGTAGGGAGCCTCCAATCGTTTGAGGTAGCGACCACGAATGGGCCTGGAAACCAAGTATTTGTCTCGCCACAATCTGCCCAATTAAGGTGTGTGACATTGTCACGCTTGTAGACTATATCGTTTACTAAAGTAGCTCCTTTAGGTACCCATTGTTCCCGCACCGTAGTCCAGCCGGTCCCCGGTAGAATTGGTATAGGAAGTTCCACACTCGGACTAATTCTGCTATACAATCCTGAGCCATTAGAGTTAGAGGCCGCTACCCTAAACACATACCTTGTGCCACTAGTTAGCCCTGTCACTATTGTACTCGGTAACGTTGATTCACCGTCTGGGAATGTGGTCCAAGCTTCTCCCTCTGCACTTTCAGCTTTGTATTGAACCACATAGTCAGTAATCGAAGCTCCGCCATTGCTTTCTGGCGCAGTCCAAGTGAGTATTACTTGGGTGGCACCCGCGATCAATCCAAGGACTGATGTGGGAGCTTCGGGGGTTGGCGAGGGCCACCTTACACAGACAACATTGCGACTGCTTGGGTCATAAATGCTTTGTTCGCCGCCACCGCCGCGGGATCCTAGGAAAAAAATCGAAACATAATCGTACCCGGAAACCTTGGACCCGGACCAGAAATATTTTTCAAAATCAGTTATCCAGCCCGTTCGCCATTGCAAGCTGATCTCGCTCCAATATGCATTGAGAAGCTCGTCTCGGCTTGGAAGTCTCCAGTCACTGTGGTTGTTATAGGATAAACTTTCACAGTGGGAATTTGCCGTAGACCAGGTCATGGAACCACGATAATTACTCCACCAAAGACCTGTAAAATTATCCCGCATGGTGATCTCGCTTCCTACCGTCACTTCGCTCCAGCCAGGAGGCGTCACACCCACACTATTACTACTGTAGCTTCCTTTGCCAAGGGAGTTAACAGCTGACACCCTGAACACGTAAGTAGTTCCGTTCGTTAGTCCGGTAACAGTAGCACTCCTTGAGGTCGATATGCCGTCACTAAAAGTCGTCCAATTGTATCCGCCATTAGACGAATACTGAATCACATAATCATTAATCGTAGCTCCGCCGTTGAATCCCGGCTCATACCAAGTGAGTTCAACTTGAGTGTCACCTGGGACCGCACGGACCCACGTGGGGGCGTATGGAATTGTGACTGGCGTCACGCTTGCGCTATTACTGCTATAACTTCCTGTGCCAACAGAATTTATGGCTGCTACTCTAAAAATAAAAGGTATACCAGGCGTAAGACCGGTGACATTCGTGCTAGCTGCGTTAGATGCCGAGCGTAGAAACGTCGTCCAACTGATTCCATCGTCATACGAATACTGAACTTCGTAATCGATAATCGAAGCTCCGCCATTGCTTGCTGGCGCAGCCCAGGTAAGTGCTACTTGAGAATCGCCAGCAGTTCCAGCGAGTAATGTGGGTGCGCCGGGGGTTGTTGCAGGCGCAACACTGGGACTACTTGCGCTATAACTCCCAGTGCCTGACGAGTTTGTGGCTGCTACCCTAAACAGGTAACCAGTACCATTAGTAAGACCTGTGACAGTGACGCTCGTTAAAGTCGATGTACCGTCACTAAACGTCGTCCAAGAGTTCCCCACTTTGCTCACAGATTGGTACTGAACTATATAATCTTTAATCGTAGCCCCGCCATTACTTGCAGGTGCACTCCAAGTAAGAGAAACCTGCGCGTCGCCGGCAATTCCTATGACTGACGTGGGGGCACCGGGCACTTTTAGATCTGATGCCTGAATTTGTGGAGGCGTATAGCTCGTCTGAGCACAGCTCGATGGTGATGACATGCATGAACTGAAAACCTTCTTGAAGTCACTGGCCACCGTAGTCTTGGCTGCTACGGCTGCCGCTGCGCTTGGGGCAGTTCTGTAGGCCATAGACTCTGCCCGAAATGCTTCATCTAGTGGCTTCGTGCTATCAGAAACGGAAGCCTTAATGGCTTCATAAGCGATAGTAGTCTTTGCTGCGTCACTGCTGCCGAGATCTGGATTAACGCGGTACGCCAAAATACCGGCAGATGCCACTTTGGCATCGTCTCCATAAATTGTCTTGTAAGATGCTTCAGACAGCTTTTCTGCCACTACTGCACTTGACTGACCTTCAGTAGTTAGTTTTCTGATCAATTCATTTGATTTTGAAATTAAATTATCTGCAAGACTTGAAAGATCAATAGGCGAACCTTTTTTTTGTTCTTTCTGTTCAATAGCAGTGGTGCGAACACTTTGAGCCACCATCAAAAGATCAGCTACTGACACACTGCCACTAGTAAGAGCTTGTTGAGCCCCTTGATCACCGCTTTCAGCTTTGCTTGCTATTAAAGAGGCCATTTTAGCCGCAATGGTGGTCGCACCGTCCACAACAAGAGACGCTTGTTTACTGCTCGTTGGTGGTGGCAACACGGCACCAAATTGCCCGCCATCAGGTAATCTGGTGATTTCAATTAACATATACTGCCGTGCAACAGTTGATTTAAAACTAAATTTTGGCTCGGCAAAAGAACCCGTAAATATTTCTTTCTTTGAACCCCTAGGCTCGATCGAAAAGGCTTTGACTACGTAGGACGTAGCGTCCGTTAAATTAACTTGACCCACACTTAGAGAATTCGACGACTGCACAAAATCAACTGGAGCCTCATCTGAAATCGAGCCGGACAATTCAATTGCAGATGTCGGTCCGCTCGACCCTACGCCAACACCTGATGACGTCGGGCTAACATTACCACATGAAGATACAAGATGACCGCCTAGCATCACTGTCATAAAGGTCGTTAACAGTCGAATAAATCGCATACTCAATCTCCCATTTAATCCCCTGAAGTCAGAGGATAACGGCCCTCCTAATTTCAACCTGAAAGGAGATCGGTATAACCTGCGTCAATCTTAAACCCTTTTTTAATAATGGTAAAAATCGAATAATTACCATTATTTAAAAGGTCGAACGCGCAGGTGAGCCCAATACTCGCTAAACATGACAGAGAGCTCTGACACTTAACATTGGTTGCAAGTGGCAGCATCGCCTCAGAAATTTCGAGAAATGGTTGGAAAAGTTTCGATTTCGAACCCGAAATCCGTCCTAGTTATTTTGATAGGTTAAAACAGGTTGGTTGGATTGAAGACAGGATTCTTCGCTGCGCTCAGAATGACGGCAAAATGCTGAGAAAAGAGAGGGATCCTTCGGCTACGCCTCAGGATGACGCGATAACATCTAGGATGCCGGTAGAAAATGGTCGGGTTTGTCCAACAAACTACGAACAGCTCCAACCACACTATTACATTGAGCTCACTTCACTATCCAAAGTGGGAATTTCCTCAAGCGCAGTCGAATTCTATGCTTCCGGCCTCTCTTTAGCCCAAATTTCAAGGCAGCTAAACAAGTCAAAAAGCTTCATCAGAAAGACACTTTTAGAAGCCGGCGTTTCCCTCCGGCAATCGGTAGAAAGCCATCTGTCCGAATCTTCAGCGCCACCGAAGCTTCACTCTGGGAACACTCCCTTTGGATACCGCAACCTTCGAGGGCGACTCATCATGGACGCCAGAGAGATAGAGATTGTCCATTCCATCATGGAACTTTGGACCAGAGGGAAGTCCTATTCAGCCATTGCGGCTCATTTAAATGGTCTTGGTCTTAAAAACCGAAGGGCAACGCCCTGGGAACATTCACTCGTACGCTCCATAGTGGAACGCCATAAAGATAAACCGTTAAACCTCGAGGAGGAATAATCATGGGAATCAGATCACTTATACAAATGGCAGTAATGGTGAACAATCAAGTTGAGTCTAACTAAATCATTTGTTGATGGCATAACTTAGCCCCACAAATCACGACACACCGCGAACCCATCCGCTATTAAAAGCATGGTACGTCAATTGGAGATGCCTCTATACAAAGATGAATACGCCATTACCCAAGCAATAGCTGCTAGAGACTAACACGCCGTTATTCGATTAGTTTATAACACGAGGAATGAAACAATTTCATAAATGCTCAGAACTCAACCCTCCTCAATACGACCATCCTTAACAGAAATAATCCGTTTTGCTCTACGGCGCAGACGGTCGTCATGTGTCGCGAAGATGAATGTCATCTTATAGTCTCGATTTAGGGCGGACATGAGGTCCAGCACTTGATCGCTTGTCTCACTATCAAGATTAGCAGTGGGCTCATCAGCAATCACCAGCTGTGGCTTATTGATTAATGCCCTCGCAATAGCAACCCGCTGACGCTGCCCCCCAGAAAGTTCGTCCGGCCTATGACGAAGAAAATCACCCAAGCCCACTTGATTTGCAAGCGAGCAAGCGCGTTCACGAAATTCGCGGCTGCTTTCGGTAGTTTTGAGAGCTAGCCCTGGTAGTTCGATATTCTCGATAACGTTAAGCACTGGCACCAGGTTGAAATTTTGAAATACAAACCCGATATGCTGGGCTCGGAGCGCCGACAATTTTTGAGTCTCTGCGCAAACCTTGTTTCCCCTCAACCAATATGAGCCCGAAGTTGGTGTATCGAGACACCCAAGAATGTGAAGCAATGTGCTTTTTCCGGACCCCGATACGCCAGTGATAGCGATAAACTCACCGTCGGCTATTGCCAGGTTGATTCCGCGCAAGGCGTTTACCTTAGTTTTGCCGAGCTCATAGACTTTGCTGATATTCTCAAGTTTTATAAAATCTTGCTTGATACAACACCCCTTACAAAAAATTATGTCTGACGTAACGTCGTAATTGGGTTGAGCCGTGCAGCATGGAGCGCCGGAGCGATGCCAGCCAACAAAGACGCCGTTAAAGTAGCCACGATCGTAGGAATGACCGCGCTGATCGGCCATTCCGGTCGGAGTGTCTTTACTCCGATAGCGACAAGTTTTGGCAAGTCGATTCCGATTTCACGGAACCCCAGAATTGTGATCGCACCAAAGATAATGCCCAAAATGGCGCCCAATAGTCCTAAAGAAAAGGCCTCAAGCAGAAATAAAATTGCAATCTGACTGGAGGAAAATCCGACCGCTGCTAGAGTCCCGATTTCACGCGTTCGTTCATGAACATTCATTTGCATAGTGTTAGCTATACCAAAAGCCACGATGAACAGAAGGACAACACAGATTGCACCGAGAACTACTTGGCTCCGTCCAACCGCCTCATTAAGAAACGGTTGAACTTCACGCCAATCTTTGACGGAAAACTCGGCGCCAAGTTCCTGAATGACCCGCCTTTTCACCTCTTGATGACCAAAATCATCAGCAATACGTACGGCGAATTCTGTGACGCCACCCTTTTCACCCGCAATTTCTTGAGCAGAATTCAACGGGATTATTAGAAACCCTTGACTGTCAAATGCGAAGAGAGATTTCTGAATTCCCTTAATTTTAAAAGCATTGGCCCAGCTATTTGGATCAGCTACAACGTGAAGCTCTTTGCCAACAACCTCGGATTTATTCTCGAATCCTAAACTTTCCAGAAGATCGCTGGAAATTAAGAGCTGATGTTCGTCGCTATCTTGCAAACTTTCGCCACCGATTTCTATTTCTTGGTTCGCTTGAGAGCAGACCTGATTCTCAGACGAAGGTACAACCCCAATTACCGCGACTGGCATTTCAATATCATCTCTGCTAGCTTGAGCCATAAACCGAAAGCGCGGGCTTATTGCTTTAATCCCTGGAACTAACTTTAAGTCCTTTATCTTCGGATTGTTTTCTCGCAGTATTTGTTTGTCTGGATTTTTATGACTGATTTGGAGATCACCTAGTCTTGACCTAACCTGACTTTCGACCATGATTTTCAGAAATCCCTCAACGAATCCATTCAAACAAATGACGGAGGCGATGCCTATCGCAATAGTTAGCAGCGCCAAAGATGTCCTACGGCGATTGCGACTTAGGTTGCGGATAGCTAGTTTGAATAATTTCATGAGACATCCCGCAGCGCATCCATAGGCTTTAATCGAGCACCTTTTAACGCAGGCCATATTGATGCCACTAGACTGCCAGCTATAGCCCAAAGGATCACTTTGAAAATTTGCTCGGGGAAGATTGTTGGCCTTAGCACAAACGTGGCTTCACCGCCTGGCAGGCTGAACGGAACGCCGATTATGTGCATTAGGACAACGCCGACAATTCCGACAATCGCACCAGCGGATGCGCCTATCAACGCCAAAAAGACCCCTTCCAGCGTGAACATCAGCAAGATAAAGTGTGCGGATATTCCTGTGGCCGACATAGTGCCGATCTCAGCCCTCCGCTCCATCACTCTGGACAATAGAGTATTCGCAACAGCCACTAGCAGAATGATTAAAAAGACCATCGTGACTATATCGAAGAAACTGCGTCCGACTTTTTGCAGATCGTCTATAAAAGGAAATAAATCCCACCAAGCAGCGACTTCATATTTCTCACCGAGCACGCTGGCAAGCCTATCTTTGATCACCGGTAGCTGATCTTGATCTGAAACACTGACCACGTATGAGGTCAATTCCCCATGCATTCTTAATGTTTTCTGAGCAGTAGTCAGTGGCATGATTGCAATATCGCTCTCACCAGGGATCGCCTTATTGATACGCCCATCCAACTTGAGATTTTGTGTTTGACTAGGAGTCTTGTTGGTTACGGCTGATAATTTATAAGTTGACCCAAGCTTGTCGAGATCGGTTCTAGTTGTCAGAAATGAATTTGATGCAGTATCGGTGAAAAAGTTTCCAGCCGTTACCCATTGAAAAAGTTTTGGTGAGACCAACTCCTCGCTTATGGGATCAAGAGCAATTACAGATGAATAATGTAACTTTCCCGTTTCTCCACGAAAAGCGCCGACAAAATTAAGCCGTGGAGCAACGCCACGCACCCCCTGAACTGACATTATCTTTGAACGTAGATCTGCAGAATCATCAATAGTTTTCGCGAGTGGTCTCGCCTTCATTCCTGAGCGATAACCTTTGGCAAAAATTTGCAGGGCTCCATATCGCCCAAGAATTACGCTATCGCGTTCCGCTTGTTGGGTAGAGTTCATGAGACCCCTTACAGAGATCACAATCCCAATACCCAGTATCATCGCGGCTAGCGTTGCCACGCTTCGTCGTCGATGACGCAACACATTCCTCCAAGCGATAGTCCAAGCTTTGATGAACATTCACTCTGCCTTTCGCAGCCCGGACCCACCAGCAATAATTCGCGTGGCTGCCTTGCCAAGATATTTCGTGAGCGCAACGGGAAAATCACGAAGTCGAACTTCAGCAACGCACGCTAACTCCACGCCAGTCCGATAGTGCGGATTAAGTTTGAAGAAATGATTAATATCTAGATCAGCAAGAGAACTTGGGTCAACGTCGGCATAAGCGGACGCGATCGCTCCACGTGGCTCAGCAAACCGCACCAGTCCTGATCGGGGATCAAAGGCGGATCGATACCGTTGGGAATAAAATATGTCGCGAATAATGCGAAGGTCACAGTCGTCTTTTAAGTCATGCCCTGGAAATGTCCGGGGGCAGTTGCGTCGAATCATCAGGTAGGTCTTGAAACCTTTGCTCATGAGCATCCAATAAAGACGGCGATGTGGCGCGCTCAATTTTAGACTTAGGAGGTAACGAGTGAACTCCCACTGAAGAATTTTCGACCCCCAGAACTCCTTATCCATTACAGTATCGCCAGAAAATACCGCTGTTGCCGGACTACCGTCCGGCGCAAAAATTTTCTGCCGGAGAATCGTCGTAAAACCAACGATGGCTCCGGAATCTGATGAGCGAACCAATAAAGCTAGGTCTTTGTCCGCGAGGTCTGCTTGGAAGGCTTGTTCAGTGGCGTTTTGGTAGTAAGTCTCAAATAAGCGGTACATTTCCGCCCGAGTTTTTGGATGAATTTGATGGACAAGCTCCAAGCTAACCCGCGCTCGACTCATACATATCCGGGATAAATATATGGTATTCTCAATAAAATTACGCCTCGCGTAATGATCAACTCTAAACCAAAAGAGGTAGCGTGTCATTGCAATTTATCATTCACAGACTTGGTAATCTTTCAAATCAGTCGGGTTATCGAAGTTATATTAACGCACTAGATGATGTCGAGGGCGCTCAGCGGAGGGCCTTGTGTCGAGTTATTGGGCACTCGCAGAGTACAGCTTACGGACAGCGTCTCGGAATCCACAAAACGTGGGACACAAAAACGTTTACTCAAAGTATCCCCTTAATCACATACGAAGAAGTGGAAGAGTTGATTAACGAACAGCGCACCAGTCAGAAGCCTCTGATCTCAACGCGTGTGCTCCGGTATCAACCCACCAGTGGATCGACCTCTGCAAGAAAGTGGATTCCTTACACCAAATATTTTTTGCAGGAGCTGCAAGCTGCGATTGCCCCATGGCTTGCAGATGCCTACTTACATTACCCGGGTCTTAGGAGAGGAAGTCATTACTGGTCGCTTTCCTGGCTTCCAGATGAATTGCGCAAAAGCGTTACCTCTACTGATGATACATCATTTCTTCCAATCCTTAAGCGAGCGCTGCAAAGACAAGTGATGGCGGTTCCCGATTCTGTTCAGAGAGCGGAAACCTGTGATGCCGCAATGTTTGCCACTATTTGCTTCCTAGCTGCATCCCGTGACTTGTCCCTTATATCCGTTTGGAGCCCGACTTTTGTGCTTAATATGCTGGAAAAATTGACCGTGGAGAGGAGTCGAGTTGCAGCAGCATTAGCACTTGGTCAATGGCCATCTTACTCAGACGGTTTAAGAGGAATCACCTGCCCCACGAATCCTCGCTCAGCCGACTTGCTACGCGCTTGGAACGGTCTACAGCCTGAAACTTTTTTCAGGGAACTCTGGCCAGATCTTTCGGTAGTAAGTTGTTGGACCACGAGTGCGTCGGCAGCATACATACCCTCTCTTTCCAAATTATTACCTCACTCTATTATCGATGGAAAAGGTCTGTGGACAACGGAGGGGGTTGTAACAATCCCCTTTCAAGGGCTTTTTCCGCTTGCGCTAAACAGCCACTTTTTCGAATTTCGATGCCAAAGCACCAAGAAAATATTGCATCCATGGCGCTTAGAACGCGGCCAGCTGGTGCAACCCATCATCTCTACTTCTAGTGGTCTTCTGAGGTATGCTCTCAACGATGAACTTCTCGTCACTGATTTTTTAAAAAACTGTCCTACATTTGAGTTCAAAGGTCGAATAGGCGGTGTCGATTTAGTAGGTGAAAAAATAGATAACGAAGCGGCAGCAAAAATCATTCGCGATTTGGCTTCTAGATTTACCACAAGCATCTCGGTCATCATAGCAGTCAAGTCAACCGTGCGACCTTACTATGCTATCGTAAGTGAATGCGAGCCAGGTCCGATGGACTTTACTTCCGAAATGCTAGCGAACTTCGCCGAGGAGCGCCTTTTGGAGTTTCATCACTACCGGTTGGCGCGCGAACTTAATCAACTTGGTTCGGTCCGGGGTGTAATTTGTCGTAGCGTTTCAAAATTTCTCGCATTGCTTGGTCGCAATCGGGGTATGATCGAAGGAGACGTGAAGCCGGAACCGTTGGTACAGTGCGAGAGCGAATCAGCCTTTGAGCTTGCTTTGAAGGAGGCTAAACAATGAAGGAGCTAGCGAGTGAACTTCGCAAAAGAGATGGTGCTCTTATAGATAACTGGTATATCGCCTGTGCCAGCGATGATCTGACTAGCAGCCGGCCGATCGGTCGAATGATCTATGATATCCCGTTGGTTTTGTACCGATTAGCGTCGGGAGAAGTGACATGCATACCCGATCGCTGCCTTCATCGTGCCGCGAAACTTTCTGAAGGAAGAATGGTAGCTGGAGGCGTCGCCTGTCCTTATCATGGGTGGGTCTACGGTGCTCAGGGACGCGTTATTGAAATACCATCAACTCGCTGCACTCATAGTTTTCAGCTTTCAGCGAGACCCTGTTTCGAACAAGACGGTTACGTATGGGTTTGGATGGGAGATCGCCCCCCCGATCTTTCACAGACAAAACCTCCCTGGCGATTCCCGCGACAAAAGGGCCTTGGTTGGGTTCATTATCGGCAATCATTTGAATTTGAGGGTGATGTCTTAGCATTAGTCCAAAACTTCACAGACGTGCCACATTCTCTTTATGTGCATCGAGGATTGTTCCGACGTCCGCGTGGCATCCAGGTCCCTATGGCAATAAAGGTTGAGAGCGGACATGTTGAATGCGATTATCGCCAAGACGCCGACAAAATTGGCTTCTTCAGTCGAGCGATCAATCCATTCGGAGCATCGATGATTCATAAAGATCACTTCTATATGCCGAATATTACGCATGTAGAGTACTGGTTCGGTCAAACCTCCGCGATGCTTATCACGAGCCAATGTACTCCGGTTACGAAAGGTAAGACCGTTCTGTTCACGGAATTTTTATTTCGAATTGGCATCATGACGCCATTATTAAAGCCTATTTTAAAGGCGTATACGGCTGCAGTGATTAAGCAAGACGTTCGAATTCTTGCAGCTCAGCGCGACAATATACAGCGTTGTGGCGCGGCTATCTTTACGTCAACAACAGCCGACAAGATGCACAATGAGATTGAGAAACTTCGGATTTACGGAGTCAAAGGTTCCAATGAGTGGCGCAACTATAAAATCTCGCACGAGGCAGAAATTTGGATTTAAATGAATTTTTAACTCAGCACCCCTATGTCCGATTGGCTAATAACACGGACAACGAACGGCTTTTGAAATTTTATGAGAGTGTGAAAGTGAGGGGTGGCCTCCTAACTCTTTCATACCGGCGGAGACCTAATTTTTTTAGCCTATTAAAAGCGCAGGGTGATCGTTCATTTGTTTTCTACGGAGAATCAAAAGATGGAGATATCAATGGGATAGGTTCGGTTTCATTCCGAGACGGCGTCATTGGGAGCCGGAAAGCCCGCATTGGCTATCTGGGTGATCTTCGGGTTTTACCAACGCGAGAAGCTATAACATCCTGGCGGCGGTTTTTAGGTGAATTCTTGTCGATGTCAGATCAGATTAAGGAAACTGAGCGATGCAGCCACTATATCACAGCAGTGCTTGATGATAATCGGCAAGCATCGGCAGGTTTGGTAAATAACCGACATGGATTATTTCGTTATGAGGCAATTTATCGCTACCAAATCGCTATGATTGTGGCAAAACAGCCTACATATTTTTTTAAAAAGATGCGAGGGCCTCTGGTAAAGTCTGCCGTAGCGGACGATATCGAAGCCTTGATTTCCTTTCTGGATGAACAAAATCGCAATAGACCTTACGGCTTCCTTTTTCGAGATGGAGAATGGAATCGCCGACTCACAAGTTGGGAGAATTTCAACCATACAAACTTCCTACTTGCTAAGAACCCTTCAGGAAAAATTATCGGAACACTGGCCATATGGATCCATCCACACACCAAAGGATTAATCGTTGAACGCATGCCATCGGTTTTAAGTGGCCTAAAAACAATGCAAAATCTGTTTAGTCAAACGCCATTAACCGACTCTGCAAATGCAGTTAATTTGGCGTATGCTACACATCTTGAGTTTGACCGGCATCTACCAATAAACGATCAGTTGATCGTCGGTAGTGCCCTCATCACCCACGCCTGGCATCAAATGCGAGCTAATCAATTAGGCGCGATTCTTTCATTCTGCGATGACGAAAAATCGAACTTTGCGAAAATATTGCGCTCAATTTTCCTCATACATTCTACCCCCGCAACTCTTTATGCGGTTCATTCTCGAAATGCGCCTGCGGTTGGAAACATACAAATTCAAGCTGATTTGGATTCTAAGCCATGCTTCGAAATGGCTCTCATTTAGCCGCTATGTTCAGTACATGACGGAGAATTTTATGAATCAAGAAGCTCGTTCCAGGAACCCGCATATAATGATCTGCACCCCAAACCGGATAAATAAGTCCCGGCAGGGCGGGAGAATCTCCAATGAGCACGGCTCCATCATTAGGGCCCCAATCACCAATCAAATGATATCGACGGATGATACCTGACCTTTGCATGTGCCACAGCAATGGGATGGCAACAACATTGATGACCAAAATATCATTTGGGATTTTTAGCCCGCGATGCCACATTTCATGATCCCGACACATTTGCCGAACGAGCTCAATCGGCATTCCAGCCAACATTGCTGAAAGCCGAAATAGAGGCACGTTAAAATAATCTCTAAGTCGTTCAACGACACTTGCCCCATTTGGCATTCCACATATCGAAAGCCAGGCAACAACACGTTTTTCTCGCACAAGGTCCGGATGCACGTCAAACAACCTGCGAACTTCAAGAGCCGCCTTGCTTATAGACGCGATTATAATGGGCCCCTGATGTGGAAGATTATCCAACGTTTCCGCAACTATGCGAGAGTTTTCTTTAATAGTGGCCCGACAAGATGTCTGCACAAGTGTTGTGGTCATCCCCAGCATACTTGCTACTTCGGTCACCATTCCACCATCGCCTCCGGCGAAACGGTACTTTTTATATCCAAGAGCCGGAACAAGGACGAGCTGGATTGGTTCACGTTTTTTATTATTTAGTGGTGCATCGATGTTCATGGTATCGATATTACGAATAAATGATGAATGAGGTTCTGTCTGACGAACACATTCATTGAAAACAGCCGCCGCAAGGTCATTGCCATGTTCTTTTGCCAACTCCCGCAACTCGATTGTTGCCGGCACCTTGCCGCAGAAGTCGACAGCCAAGCGTCTAGCTTTTAGAACGAGAGCAAACTCGTCTGTAGGCGCAGCGCCAAAGATTGACTTAGCCATTTCATGGCCCCCGAAAATTTTCTTTTGGCAGAACACTCTTTAGCCATCTGAAATACTGAGCTAAAATGGCGTCCTCTGGAGTTAAAACAATTGGGGTGTTTCCTAGGTTCCTGAGGGTTTTAGCTTCCTCGCGAAAGAAGCTTTTTGTCAGACAACGCCGCAGTATAAGAGAGACCGAAGTAGCAAGGTCGGACAACGGACCCACTCCTCTAAACCTTTTTTGTAGTGGGATCATATCAACGGTACAATGAAGCGGCGATACTGGTGTTACGAAGCTCAGGATACGACTCGTTACTTTACCGGCGAAGTCTGCTTCCGCAAGAATGATGTTACCCCGCCAAGTTGTGAACGTTAAATTCGCTTCGCAACCTGCCAATTTTTTCAAGATTCGGTCGCTGATTGACCTACCTTCAATCGCGAAACGATATTGTACCCGAAGCATATCCGGATGAGTTTGGGTAACCATTGGCTGCTCAATCAGATGTCTTCCATGTACGACCCGAAAGTGTCTTACATCGAAGCCGTTTGCAGCAACCCAAAACCATGGTGCTTCACCATGGTAGTGAAGTGGTCGAGCTGCGGCAAAAGAGCTAGGATCCTCTCCGTCAAAAAAAGGAAAAGGGAATTCTGCTTCATGACGGTCAAATACGGCCACTACTCCATGAACTTCAGTCACGGGATATATTTTTTGTCGGGCAAATCTTGGGAATTCTGAACAGTCGGGAGCATGGACGCAATTACCGAAAAGGTCATAAGACCAGCCGTGCATTGGACATATAATTTTTTGGGCATCAAATCGGCCAAATGAAAGATCAGCCCCCATGTGGGAGCAATATGCACTAAGCGCATGTATTCGTCGTCCTTGATCTCTTACAACGAGCAGTCGCTTTTTTCCAAGCGTTACTGCTTTGGGTTGAGTGCCAAAATCCTTAGAACGCCCTATAAAATACCAGGACTGCGGCCATCCGACACACTCTTTCACTGCATCCATGCGGCTTAATCCACATCAATAATTCTAAAAGATTAAAACTGGAGTCGTCACCATTTTGCATCAATTCTATGATAAAGTAAACTACCGGAGTTATTGATGAATTACAAACTTTGAGACGGATTCTTTGGGGCAGTAATGGGTGATCGATTTAAAATACCATCTGCGCTCAACACGGTATTGGTCCTAGGCATTGTTACGGGCAATATTTCAATTTTACTTCTTGCTACCCACTATCGCGAGCGCCCTCTGATAGTTTTGGGGTGCGCAATACTTTTTTCATATTTGATGCTGACGAATTACGCGCTTATTCATGAAGCGGTACATAAAAAACTTCATAGGAACCCGCAATTGAACTACCTCCTTGGAGTATGTGTGGCTGCGCTGTTTCCACTCCCATTTTCTTTAACTGCGACAACACACTACAGCCACCATGAGCGCAATCGAACCGATACAGAGATGTTCGATCTTTACTATCAAGATGACAATCTTTGGCTCAAACGCGCTCAGTGGTATAGCATCATGACCGGCCTATTTTGGGTAGGGTCTGCTTTAGGCTCAATGATCTTTGCCTTATTTCCGTTTGTGGTAAAAATGGCGCCCTTTTCCACAGCTCGAACGTCGGCTCATTTAGCGCGTGATTTGGACGTGGTAAAAACTCGGCACATCCAAATTGAGGCTCTTATTATTACCTCGATATTTGTAGTTGCGTTTTATACTGGCACATTGCACTGGGAACCTACATTGATTCTCTATTGCACATTTGGATTCAACTGGTCGACTCGCATCTACATTTCTCATGCATTTACATCGCGGCATTTAATTGAGGGAACAGATAATCTCAAACATAATCGCTTGATGACCTTGATACTACTTCACGGAGAATGGGATTTAAATCATCACAGGCACCCACATGTCCCATGGATTTATCTACCTCGCCTAGACACCCAAGGAAGGCAACGAGTCCCATATATGCGAAAATATCTTTCTTTGTGGCGAGGGCCGCGACTGACATTGCCTGACGTGAAATGAATCTTGCGATAAGAACCTAAACCAGAAAAACAAAAAGCCCTCGGATTCAACATCCGGGGCTTGCAGTTATCCCATTCCAAACCAATCAATCCTCTTCCAGTTTACCAATTTCCCAGACAAACCGGGATGGAGAGGTTTTTGGTTTGCTTATTGTCAAAGATGGTCGGGCTGGCGGGATTCGAACCCACGACCTCACGCACCCCAAGCGTACGCGCTACCAAGCTGCGCTACAGCCCGACTTTTCTGGAACTATTTGAATTTGATAAAAACCAAAAAGTTCCAGAAGATGCCAAAAGTAGCACGCCTATCCCAAGCCCGTCAACGTTTTGACGCCCTTCCGGCATTTGGTTCCCCCACAAACGGGGGGTAAAATCATAGCAGCGCGTCCTGAAATTTAAGATCCCCTTCGGGCTGTGAGTGCTTTATTTAGAGGCAGTCAAGATTTCGACAAGTGGATACCAAACTTCGTTTTGAGGCCAGTATGAACGCCATAATCAGTAAAACTTTGCACTTGGGTCTATGTGCGGGCATGCTTGCGCTCACAGTGTCATCGCCATTTCAGATCGCCTCGGCCGCGATTAAAGTTAACAGTTTTTCTTCAAAACCTCGAAAGCCCAGTCCGGAGCAGGAATTCCCTTCGGATCCAGTTGTTCGCCGCCAAGTCAGATTTTGGGAAGCAGTATTTCAAAAGTATAAGTCTAATAGTGTTGTCATTCACGATGTCGACGACCCGATCGCCATGATCGATGTCATCGATTTTGACAGATACATCACAAGTGACGGCAAAGTGACATCCGTTGAAGATAGCGACGAAACCGAGCTGGTTAAGAAATATATCGATCGCTACAACATCGCCGTCGAGCGATTCAGCAAACTAAAAGACGAGGCACTCAAATTTGGCGCCATAGAACAGCGACTCTTCGAGGTCTATAGCCGTGAACCACAGATGCTCGCAAGGCTATATTCCGGCAATATAAGATTTCGGGGTCAAGGCGGTCTTGCCGACACGTTTATTGCGGCAGCGAACCGGGCTCAGGAATATATTCCATACATGGAAGAGACGTTCCGTAAGTACGGCCTCCCGCTAAAATTAACTCGTCTGCCCTTCGTCGAATCAATGTTCAATCTGAACGCCAGAAGTAAAGTCGGCGCCTCGGGTCTTTGGCAATTCATGCCAGACACTGCGCGTGACTATATGTACGTAGGTCAACTAATCGATGAGCGTAACAATCCCTACAAAGCGACACACGGTGCCGCTCAGCTATTTCTGACAAACTACAAAGAACTGGGTGCCTGGCCACTTGCCGTGACTGCATATAACCATGGTCGTGGAGGCATGAGTAAGGCCATGCGGGAATTAAAAACGGGTCAACTCGGCAGCATAATTTCCAACTACAAATCACCGTCGTTTGGGTTTGCGAGTAAGAATTTTTATGCAGAGTTTCTAGCGGCCGTGAATACCTACGATGCCGTTACGCGCACTGGGCTAGTGACAGCCAGGAAAAATCAGCAATCTATTGATGTTATAACCCTTACAAGACCGATGTCAGTTAGAGAAATATCGCAACTAACTCGCCTGCCTACTGACACAATTGCTAAACACAACCCTTGCCTAACAAATGTGGCTTTAACAAGGGGCGTTAGCACCCCGTTGCCCAAGCAATACGAGATCAGGCTACCAAAGGCTGAAGGTCAGATTATCCGACGGCGCCTTGCCTCAAACACAACAATCCGACCAGTCCAACGATTAACAAGGCGGTGATATGCGAAATATTTTGCTGAAATCAATTGCCATATTTCCCGTACTCCTCATGCCGTGGACGTTGCTAGCGCAAAATCATGACGCCAAAAACGCGCCAGCTGCCGAAACTTCAGCCTCGGATGATCTTGAAAACATTCTCGATCATCTCGAGAAGAAGATGGCAGACGGCGATAATCTCGGACCTGCCGCAACGAGCGAAACGTCATTAAAGAAAGCACCCGCAGGATCCAAGAAAGCACGGGACTTGATGCCCCAAAGCCCACCTACGACCCCAAAAGCTGCTACGGGACAAAAAACCTTTAAAGATATTCAATCGAAAATTAGCGAATACGATAATAGAATCGAAATTCTTGAGTCGGATTTACGGCGTCTTCGCGCAAACGTTTATGACGCGTCAGTGACCGATAATCTTGTGGCTATCGAAATAAGACCATCAGAAACTTCAAAATTTCTTATCAGAGACCTCCGAGCCAGTCTTGACGGTAATTCGCTCTACAACCGCCACGACCCGTCGGGGTTATGGATGCCGTCGCAATCGACCACGCTGTTCCATGGGCCGCTACGCCCTGGTGATCATCAAGTCGATCTTTCGGTTATCTTAGTCCCGCTTTCTGTTGACGGCATGAAGCTACCAACATCAGAGCATAAGAATCTGGATCAATCCTTCAGGTTTTCAGTGCCTGAGGGTAAAAAGCGCCAACAAATTGTCCTTGAAATATCAAATTCAGATACAGAAAACCCAAAACCAATAGCACGCTTAATTGAGAGTGAGATGCGATGAACGTCGTGCTATCAAAATTTATTGTTATGATCATAGCCTCCCACTTGGCCGCGATCATATATTCACAAACATCCATAGCGAGTGAATCAGTCACCATCAGTGACAGCGACACAGAACTGAAAGCAATCAAAGCTAGAATGAAGGATATCCGAAGCGTCCTAAACGCCCTGCCAAAGACGGTAACCGAACCTGGACTTGGGGCGCAGGTTTTAGAGGCTCAAAAAACATTTGAAATCGCTGAGCGAAACTTTAAGGCAGGCAACTGGAAGGTGGCCATAGCTGAAGCGAAACGATTTCTAGACCTCACACAAAAACCTGATCATAAAACATGGCTTAAAGCGCAATTTATGCTTGGGCGAGCGTTTGAAGAAATTGGGCAGCCAACGAATGCCGCCAAAATGTATTTAAATTACTTGGCAACTCTATCGACCTCAAATCAACAGCACCAGCAAGACCTAACAGAGGTGTTCGGTCGCCTCGTCCGCCTCGCAACTAAAAAAACACGAGCGCCGAATGCTGAGCTCTCACAATTTCTCTCTTCAATTGTCGCTACTAATCGCCCGATAGAAGTGGCTGATCAAATGAAATATTTCTCGGGTGTTGCGGGCTCCAACATAGGCCAAACGGCTCTTGCATGGTCCTGGCTCGACTCGGCCGATTCGCAGGCTTCGTCTCTTGACACGAAGGCACGCTCCAAATACTTCAAGGCTCTGATGAGCATTCATGAGCAAAATTGGCAGGCCGCTGCAGAACAGCTCGAAGAAGTCATTAAAATTGAGGCCATTAGCACCAACATCAAAGATATGGCCCATTTAGCTCTGGCCCGTGTTGAACTCAAGCAACAAAAGCCAAGCCTCGCTATTAAGAATTACGAAAGCATTAACGATGCATCCGACAGTCACCGAGAGGCAAATCTAGAGAAAATATTCGTACTGATACAGCAGAATAAACCAGACGACGCCCTGAAATCCTCGCAGAAATGGCTGTCAAAGTACCAAAACCATCAGGACGCCTTACAGGTGACATCTCTGATAAGCTGGCTTGAGTTAAAATCTGGAAATCTTGACGCTGCAAAATCAGGAATAGAAAAAACGCGACAGTTACTGACGACTATTCGAACTGAGCTGAAAAATAATTTCCAAGGTCCAGGACTCAATAAAGAAGACGCTGAGCGACTTACGAACCTAACGCGCGGACATGTGACTCCCGTACAAGATCTTGATGATATTTCTGCCACGTTTCGGCAGTTGGATGATTTAAATGAAAGGATTTCTGAAATTGATGCTCTCGAGCGTCGTTTAATCTTCGCGCTAGCATCAAGTGATCTGAGACAATTCAAGCCAGCCTTAGCAAACCAGCTCACACAATACGACGCACTGGCTGACGAAACACTTCAAGCTGGCGCAAAACTCATTTACATTGACCGTGCACGAATCGCAGATCAACTGACTGATTTGGACAGACAAAAACTCGATGCAAATGAAAAAAGACGGATATCTCTATTTGGAAAGTACGAGCAATTACGACGTCAGTTGTATCGCTGGGCAACCTGGGCCCCGCCGGCCGAGCAACTAACAAAGCTGGCAAAAAACTGGGAGCGGCTCGACGTCATCGCAGGCAAAAGCGCTGCAACCGGCATGATCTCGGAAAAAGACCCTGATATTCCGAATATCAATGAAAGAATCAACGCCACCCGACAAGACATGCTAAACACACTAAGATCGCTCCAAGCAGCGAGGGCGGAAAACCTTGTTGATCAAAGTGAATTGACAGATTCACTATCGATTTTTGAGGCCTATCACGAGCTACTCGGGGAGGATATGACCTTACTAGCAGCGTATTCGCCGTCCAGATCTAGCACGTCTGAAAAACTTGATGATTCTGACTCGCGCATGGCAAGAGCTGAATGGGACTACACGGCCAGTGCGATAAAATTGGGGATATTAGACCTAAGAAAGAGGGCCCGTGATGACTTGTGGGCTGTCTTAACGAACCTTTCAACGTCTGAACGAACAAAACTGCAGCTTTTGGCTGACGTTGACAGTTTACGGTCCATACTAGAGGCCTATGCGGGTGAGCGTTTACCCTCGATAATCTCACAATTTGACTATGCGATAGGGCAGCGTATGGGAAAGCAGCTGAAGTGGACGGGAGATCTCGAGTATCTAAAGTATGCCGATTCAACCAACGCTCAAGATGCGGGGCGCAGAAAACATGAATTAGAAAAACAGATTCTCTCTGATGATATTAGAGACTACAATCAAAGGAGATCTAAGTGATGCGGAACCGCTTGAACGAACACGCGTCATCAATAATGTGCTTCATACTGGCAATGTCTGTATTTGGCATGACGACGCCCCACCACTTTAGCGCTAACGCCCAGGCCCAGATAAACGGCGATATCCCCGATCCTGAGGCAATATCAGCATACAAACGTTTCTGGGACGCTTTCCAGGTCTACGAACGCCAAAGAAAGCAGGCTGCCGTGACTGAATATCAGAGCGCACGTGAAACGCTTGAGCGTAACTACAGCAAATCTGAAAAAGACGCCCTCGATAACCGTTTAAGCACAATCGAAAAGGCCATTAAGCGATATCACGAGACCCTGGAGAAGGCGCCCGATACTAGCGTTCGCCCATATGTTTTGCTTAATCTTGCTCAGATGTATGCTGAAAAGTCGTTTTTAATACACGAGAATGGAAAAGATACCGATAACTCCGCAACCAAGCTCGCCATTTCGACGCTTGATGACGTTGAGCGGGGACACGCAAATTTTCCGAAGATATCCGACGCATTATATCTAAAAGCCATGTTGCTGGAGACAAATGGCGACAAGAAAGATGCATACCCAATCTGGCAGAAACTAGCCGAGAGCGGCATCAATCGATTTGCGCTGCACGCAAATCTCGTGATTGGCGACATTGAATTTGATAAAGCCTCCCCAGAAAAAGCGGTCAAATACTACCATAATGCACGTGATATTCTCACGAAGTTGGATGCGCAAGATCAAGGGATCGACGACATCCGGATTGGCTACCGGTTGGCATGGGCCTCATTTAAGGCAAACGAGTACAACGAAACTTTAGACGCGATCCGAACCGCTCTTGCCAGGGATAATCTTGCAAAGGCTGGTCCTCAACGCGACAAGATGGTCCATGATCTCGGAGATCTAACGGCTTATGCTCTATTTGCGAAAAATAATGATGCTCAAACCAGAACGTTGCTCTCGAATAGAAACTTTCAGCCAGTCGGCCCGCGTGCATCAATTGCGCTCATGTCACAGTATATCGATGCGAAATTATATGAGAAAGCCTCTGATGTCGGCGTTATCGCCGTTACACAGTTCTCAAATTCCCAGGAATTTCCGGAAATCCTTCGCCTCAAAGCTACTGCTGACGACAAAGCTGGTAGACCCCTGGCTAAAGTTGAAGCACTAGAAAAACTTAGCCTTCTTCTACCCACAAAATCACTGTGGCGGCTTCGCCACGGCGAGAATAGTTTATTAACCAAAAGCATGGAAGATCTCGCCAGGAATGCGGCGGAGTTTGTGGCTACCGCTTACTACCAAGATGGCATGGCTTCAAACAACCCAAAGAAGTTCAGCATGGCTGCGAGCCATTACCGCATTCTCTTAGATGATCAACCGAACTCGGAAAAAGCGCCAAGTTTACGTCTTAATATAGCTAACAGCGAATTCTTTGCAGGAAATTACCCGGAGGCTGAACGGCTTTATACCGAGCTTGTGACAGCACTAAAGACACCTGAAGACGTTCTAATAAATGCCTACTATCAGCGAGCCCTCACGTTTGAGAAACTTTGGAGGTCTGAGTTTGAGGCTTCAGTTCAGCGAAAGACAAGCCTCACTGATAATCAGCGCCTTATCTCCAAATTGAACCAGCTAGAGGCGGCAGCAGAAGACCATGCCAATAGGTTCCCGAATCAGTCAAGGTCGGTGGATTTGCTACTGGTCGCTGCGGGCGCCAACCGAGATCAGAATAGATTTACTGAGGCGAGTCGTTTTTGGCAGCGCGCGCTTCTTTCAAACCCTTCTAGTGGACAACGCGCTATTGCCATTCGCGGCTTGGTTTTCGTCAAAATACGCTCGGGATCAGCCCCTGAGGTTATCGAGACCGCTTCTAATTTCTTAAAACTCGAACCAAACAGCAATTCCTACGGCACCCTCCGAAAAGAACTTCTTGGCGTCGTCTATTCGGCTGCTTCAGACGAATCAACTCGGCTAGCAAAAAAAGGATCAAGCGAGGATGCAGGCACGCTGCTCTTGCAGGTGGTTAGTGATTTTGAGGACATCCCAAACCGGGACCAAATGTGGCGGGATGGTGCTTATTTTCTAGCAATTTCGGGTAATTGGGGACGCGCTCAGGCGAGTGCTGAAAATTATTTGAAAACAAAGCACAAGCGCTTTGGTGGGGACATGACATACCTCCTGGCGAGGGCGCACGAGTATCAGCTCCGTTTTGCGGAAGCAGTGAAAGCGTACATTCAGGTTGCAGAAAAGCATCCAAACCACGTGCGGGCGTCGGCGGCTCTCGAGAGAGCTGAAAAGCTCGCCTTGGCTGATAACAACTATGGGCTTGCTGGTCGAGCTTCAGAACTACGAGCGCAATTAGAAAAAAATCGTAGTGGTCGACTTTCCTCCCTTCAAAACGCCATCAACATGTATTCGTTAGCTGGGCAGATGAAGCAGGCCATGGCGGTAGCCGAGCGTCGTCGAGCAAGCTCCAAGACAACCTCAGATAAACTTGGAGCCGAGCTTCTTGTCGCTCAAATCCGTTACCAATCTGGAGACAAACAGGTTGCCGTAGACGACCTTGATACCTTGGCGAAGCAAATTGAACGTTCAAGGGCTGAGTTAGGGCCAGCATATAAGCGATTAGCAGCCGAGGCCAATATGCTTCTCGGTGAACACGCGCTTAAAGCCTTCAAGGATATTCGCATCGATGGATCAACAACTAATGTTGCGACTAAAGTTGAAAAGAAAAGCGTACTATTTAGCGAACTAGCGAGTCGCTTTGATAAAGTTGCTAGCCTCGAGCAGGCAGACGTCAGCCCGAAAGCACGGTTTTTAGTAGCCCAAGCCGCGGCAGACTTTTCGGATGAGATCACTTCAATACCCACGAGAACTGGCGAGCCCACCAGTCTTCGCAATCAAACCCGATTCAATCAAAACGTGACTCGTCTGCGTGATTTGGCACAAAAATATCACGGTAACAATTTGCTTGCTAAACAACGCAGCCCAGCCATCTACAGTAGAAACGAATGGATCAGCCGCAGCGCACTTGCTTTAACTGGCAATCCAAGCGGTGGATCTAAAAATGCGGACTTATCCTCGAAGGTCGATCAACTCTCGACGGCCTCCAGCACCGAGTCACCTGTACAATGGAGTCATTAGATATGCGAAGCGTATTCTTCCTTACAGCTGTCTTTTTATCTTATAGTTGCGCGACAACCAATCAACGCGATGATAGCAAGAGCATGGATCTCGCAAAAAACAGCAGATCAGGCCAGTCTTCGAAACTTGCGGATCCGGAGCGCCCTGTTTCAGCTCAAGCCGTTTTTAACTGGCAAAAGACATTCAAAGGCCCCCCAACATCCAAGGAACGACCGGCGCTTCAGGTCACAATAAAACAACTAGGGAACAGCCAAGCATTTGACGACATCGTCAAAAAGGGTCGCAACGAGCTCGCTCTCGGACTTACTGAAGCGGCCGAAATCAGCCTTCGCAAGGCCCTGCGGCTTGAGCCTAAGAACGTTGACGTGTTGCTCGACCTAGCCAATACGCTGCAAAAGCAGCGCAACACATCCGCAGCTTTTGACGTTCTGGCGGACGCTCGCACGATCATAAATAGTCAAGAATCCCCCGACGAGTCATTGGTCTTCAGATACCGGTACACACTTGCCATGAATCATCTTACAAACGACGATCGCGCCAAGGCACACCCAATTTTAAGTGATCTCGTTGGGAAGGATCGCACGTTTCTCCCTGGATATGCTGCACTAGCATTCAGCTATCTAAAAGATGGCAAGGACAGCGTTGCAAACTTTATCGTGGAGCAGGCACTGGATCGAGGCGGCGATCATCCCTCCTTGTATAATATTCTTGGCCTCTTGGCGGAGCGTCAGGGCAAAGCGGCTGCAGCGCGCGGTCATTACAACCGAGCCATTGCATTAAATGATTCATATGCGCCCGCACTCGTTAACCGCGCGAATCTATATCTAGCGGCGAGTGAGGCTTCGATGGCAGAGGCCGACTATAAAAGGGCCTTGGATGCAGATCCTGCAAATACTGACGCTCTCATCGGACTAGCGGTTAGTTTACGAAAATCAGGTCGCTATGCCAGCGCCAAGGAGAAACTTCTCCGAGTATTAGACCTAGATCATGACAATCCACAAGCACGTTTTAATTTGGCAATTTTACTTCGAGATAACTTGAAAGACGAGGGGTTAGCCCTTCGTTACTACAACGAAGTTCTCCAATCAGACCGAGCCAGCGCAAGCCTTAAGACAACGGCCAAGGCCGCTATCGAAGAAATACGGAATTTGTAATATAATGGCTAGAAAGCCCGTGTAAGGGAGTACCAAGATGGCACAAGTTCCAAACAGCACAACGTCGCCAACCAAACGCGCTTACGATCGCGAAAGCAATGTATTGATCGTTGATGACGACAGCACATTGCTCAAGTTTTTCAAAATTCACCTGAATAAATTCTTCTCGCGAGTCGTAGTGGTAGAAAGTGCAAAGGCAGCTCTTGATACCATGAAGGAGCGTGAAATCGACCTTGTTTTAACTGATGTGCGAATGCCTAAGATTGACGGCCTTGAGTTGATGCGGAAAATTCGCAAACAAAATCCGAGTATCCCCATTCTTTTAATCAGCGGCGAGCCCATGTCGGATGAACAAGCCGAAATAGTTAAAACAGCTGACGGTTTTCTAGCTAAGCCTTTCGGTATTGATGAATTAAACGATTACATCTGTCGCGGAATCGACCTCAGAAACTCAATGAAAGAGCTTATTTCTTGTCTTAAAAATCCGAAGAAGATTCGAGACGCCATGACAGCAAAACCCGCGAACCTTATAAAGTTTGTCGATAAGAGCTCGATTGACGCCGCAACGAACGCGCACTCGAAAATTCAAGAATTTGCGAAGAAGGCCAGCTAGAGTTGCTTTATTAATCCGCTCTGCATCGGATCATCGCTAATAGCGTTCAAAACCTCAGACGTGATTGATCCGTACCAACTAAACGCTTTTCCATCTATCCAGTAAATCTTCGGGCAGCTCGTGCCAATAACGTCGCGTATGTGTTCAGCGTCTCGTTTTCGAAACGCCCATGGCTCGGAAGAGAGCAAAATAACATCAACATCAAAACGCGAGACAACTGAAAGATCGATCGTCGGATACCTCTCAGAGCCACGCCAGGCATTCTCAAGCCCTAATAGCTCTAAAAAGTTTGATATGTATGTATCTTGACCAACCGTCATCCATGGATCTCGCCAAATCATGTAAAGAAAGCGTTTGCCCAACAACTTACACCAGGCGTCGACATCGCTGATCCGCTCAATTTTGCTGCGAATATCCCGCTCTAAATTTCTAGCGACGTCTTGAACGCCAAGATATTTACCTAACTGACTAATCATGTCCGGGACATCAGTAGGTTTCTTTGGGAATGTGACGATTGTGCTGAATTCAGCGCCTAGAGCACTAATATCCACATCACGATTTTCTTCGCGATTCAAGATGACGTGAGTAGGACTCAGTTTGGATATAGCTCCTATGTCAGGATCCTTCGTGCCACCAACACGAACGGCAGTTC
>CAYOEM010000029.1:0-27615 GCA_964402975.1 uncultured Polynucleobacter sp. | reverse complement strand
AAGAAAATTCTTGTTTATCCACTCTCAATTCGGCGGGGGGTCCCAATTAAGGTAGAAGGGCCCCAATTGCCGCCCCCTAAAAAGTATTTTTTTGTAATTATACTGGAACTAGGAGGACGAAAACGTGGGCGCAAAAACAACGCTAGTTTGGTTAACGCCAGAAAAAATTCAGTTTCCTGAGGACGTGGTGATACTACAGCAGGGCGAAGAGCCCCCTCGTGATGGGCTCGTTGCGCGGGTGTATGATGATGGTCAACTGGCATTCTTGGGCCTTTACCTGGAGGGTAGCTGTGATCATAGTTGGGTTTTGATATTAAAGCAGGGTATTGAACAAGCTGAAGCTCGCCGAGGCTCCAGAGAAAACGCGGACTCAGAGTGCTACAGCAACGGAACCTGGCAGCGCTATGGCGCTTGGTCTGATAATCGCCAAAAATGGAAAGATGGCTACCAAAACTGGGTTCGTCGATGGCTTATTCGTATCGTTAATGATGCCATCGATATTACAGCTAGAAACAAAGAAACAATCGAGATCCGAGATAAAATTGAAGAGTAAGGAAAGTGATCCCGGGGGCGCCGGGCAAAATAATAACAATATCATCGGTTTCCGGACATCTTGTCTCCACTCTTTCACAGTCGAGATGTTATTCTACCCACCATACACCCACAAACTCACCAAAAATATCGACCCCATCCTGATCTCCTTCGCCTAAAAACTTAGCTCTTGTCGCCGGTAGACGGCCATTAGGCCGCACCAAATCTTCACCAGTACCGCAAGCCACCAGCATTCAGACATCATACAGATAATCAAGTTCACCCGTTGATTGGCGCCTCTTGGGTGGGCCTGTGGACTCAATGCCGAGCCTTGCCAGAGTCTCAGCAATCTTTTCGCCATCGGTGATCGCATCATCGACAATCATTCTTGCGCCGCAGGTGCATATTTCTGGATCGACACCCACTGTTTTGCGTAACAACTCAGCCCATGGGATCCAGTACTCTGCTGGTGCTCGTCCGGTTAGTGGTTTGCCAGTTGGCGGCGGGTCAAAGTGGCGTAAGTGTCACTTATATCTTAGACGATGAGCAGTTTGTGAACGTTTCTTACGGGAAAATGGAAATGGGGAAATGGGGACGCCCGACTGATTGAGTATTAATTTTGGAAATGGGGACGCCCGACTGATTGAGTATTAATTTACCGTCAAAACATCGCCAATTTTTGCATTCTCAGATAAGTGCAGTTAACGCATCATTGATCCGAAATGCTCTCAGCGATCAGAAGACTGCGACGTGTATATACTAGCATCGACATTTAAACCGTGGCAACGGCGCAGCAACTTCTTTTTACTTATCTGGATGCTTACATTTCAATTGTTCAAAGTCAGGCACATACCATAGCTTGCCACGCTCGATTGGGATCTCCGTCATGGACTCAGCCATTCGAGATACCGCCGCTGGCCAGGACGAAAGCCTAGGGTCAACGATGGCGAGGACATAACGGATATCGCGTTTTTTGAATAGATCCTTGGCGCACCCCTGATCTGGATCTATGCCGTTAGACGATAGAGTCCACCACGCAATGGCAGCATTAGCCGGGTAGTTCTGGCTTGCTCCATAGTAGGAATAGAAGAAATCCGACATAAGAACTGACTGGTTAAATCTGGCGTCAGGATAGTTTGACGCACGATGACTCGCAATAGCACGCAAATACTTATTGCCAGCAGCGGGAGAATTTTTGAAAGCATCGTGAAACTCGGCGGTATTTCTAGAAAATGACAAGCTGATTTCATATAAGCTGACTTCAAACTGACTAACCAACAACGCAGGAGTGACAGTCAACGATATCAATAGCGCGTTGAACGTCACCCGAGACCAAATTACAAGAATGAACGCTAACATCATCCCGTGCAGCGGGGACACAAATCGATCAGAGGTTTTGCCGGTATAAAAAAATCCCCATGTGATGACGTAAAGCAATAAAACTAAAACAAGAGCCCAACCTCTCACAAGACCCGATCTTTGCTGAACTGTAGATCTGCCTTGCCACAGAAACGCAAATGAAAGCACAATAATCACTGGCAACGTGACTTGGAACCGAACTGGGATTAAATTTATAGTAGTCAGAAGGTTTTCAATGAAACCAGAGACACTATCAGGTTTATCCATTACCTGTTTCCAGTATGCAGCCATGCGGTCATTCCAAATAACACTCGATGCTAGTGGTGTCTGTGCGGGATGGAGCGGATTTGCAAAAACCAAGAAATTTTTGATGAGGACGGGGCTCAAGATTGGCAGGGCTAACGCGGCCCCCCAACACATACGGGCTAAATCCTTGAGAGTCGAAGGAAGCGGTATGTTAGATCTACGTGAACCAACGATTAAATCTCCGATGATCACGGGGGCGGAGGCCAGGATGAAATGAACCCATGTGAACTTGAATGCCAGTCCGATAACGTACAACGCACCGATCAACTCTGGTGCAATCTTTTGCTCAGAATCACGCCTAAACAATGAAAGCATTAAACAACATGCGATCATCATGTTAACAAAATCAGGCTTTGCGTTGACAAGGCCTTGGTGATCCCCCGTACCAAATACAACAATGGCCATGAAAGCTAGTGCCGTGGTTACATGCTTTAGAGATATATTTTTTGATTCAAAACTAAGAACAGCTGCCGGCAAAGCCACTAGCCAAAATGACAATGAATTCTGAAAGCCTTGTTGAAATGCATCACTGCCGCTTAGGACTCTGGCCAAGAGCCCTAAATACTCAAAGACTCCAGTAAAAAATATGTGATCATCCGTGACGGGGGGCGCAAGCGTCCCCAGTTGAGCGACCCACTTGCTGACAATCAGACTATAGGACCACTGGTCGTAACGATAAACTGGAAGACCGGCAGCAAGGGCATCGGTCAGTAACACGATAAGCAACACAAAAAAAAGCAGACGGATAGGCCGTCCCGACTCGGAATAAATTTTTAAAAACTGAGGCGCAGTTCGACGAGATTTTACCACTAAAGCCAAGCCGCCCAGGACGAGTATCAACCAAATAATTCCCGCAAGCCACAACATGGGCCACCAGACATTTAGACTCACCAGTGCAGCAAGAATAGCGATAACTAGATAAAATTTTGCTACGCCATCCAAGGTCGACCTAGGACGAAGAAACTGCAGGACTAGGCCGATTGCGCCTAGTACGACCACAAGTGATGATGCGGACCCTAAAAATGCTGTGGCGAATACGTTTATAGATTGGTTCATCCGATCCGCAGCCTCTGTATAATCAATACTCAATCAGTCGGGTGTCCCCAATTAGGGTCCCCAATTAGGTAGCTCGGTTTCGGTGATTTCACGAAGAATCCTGACGAGCTCGGCTGCCGGTGGCGTATCACCGTAAGTGCCGTCTGGTTTTGGATCAGGATATTTGGGAAAGAGCACGGGACCGGAGACGCTGGCTTTTATCTCAGAACCATTGAACAGTCCCAAGACTTCACCTGCTTTGACAGACCTAAAATTATGCCAACCCGGATTCAAGACTGGTTGTCCGGTCTTCGGGTATGGGATGATTTCACCCCATGTGTAGATCGGAGCGGTTTGAACTGAGACTTCTTTGGGGACAGCATCTCCCAAAGTCCCTGTGGTCGATAGACTGATTGCCCTTGAACAGACGCGCACCCCATGCTCGATTTGTACTGGATCAAAACCGTTTTGTCCCAACTCAATGGTGACCCCGGCGCCCCCCTGGCCGTTGACCCACTCATCACTACACTGACCATCTTGGGAAAAGCCTCGACCCCAATGCGTGATGACTGATACATTCGGCGCCACAGCACGAGCGAATTGAAACCCAGGTTTTGTATAGGGGAATATCCAGAACGGTCGATCAATTTTGAGCTTAACTTGATGTATGTCTAATAGATAAGCTGACCTTGTGAACAACCTCTCAAGCTCATCGGCTCGCTTCTCCTCAAGTAGCATTGCCGAATCTCGGCCGAACGATCGATTGAGATCTCGCTCCACAAACCTCACGCCGGCCAATGCGGCTTTGATATTCCCTAGCGCTATACCAACGGGCGCCTTAATAATGAAATCACCCCTTGTTACGAGTTCCAAGAGCTCCACAAGCACGGCAAGCCCCGCAACCTCCACACCATGGATCATTGCGCTAATAGTTATTGCCACGTCCTTAGATGGCTTGGAATTTCGCCCTCCCACCGTTGTCGTGCTTGGGTGAATCACAAACGCTTGGGCTGCCACGCCTTCCACTCGGTATCTGGCGGCGACAGCTTTGGACAGTCGCTCAAAACGCGATAAATACTCATCAACTTTTGGGAATATATCACTCAACTGTTAAAACTCGCCTCAAAGACTCATCATCGCAAATATCCAATAATTTGGACAATGGCTCGATCTATTTGCCTTTATTTGGCATAATATATCCGATTGCTCAGGAGAGAGGAACTCGTATTGCAACCCAAGCGCCCAAATAGATTGATTGGGATCGGCCTAACAGCGGTGTTAGTATTTTTTATCACGGGTTGTGACCCTGAAGGTAAGAAAAAATGCCAATGGACTTTGGAACCTGAACCAAACTTGAAAGGCTCGACAACGGTTGCGGGCATGATTCCAGTCTGCGCGCGCAATCGAACGACCAACAAGGAAGACTGCCGCTTTCAGGCTGACATGGAGTATGCAAAATCTGCTTGGATGAAAAAGTTTCGATATGTGGATATCGAGTCAGATAATTCACAGCTTCCCCGGATCATAAAGAGCATTAAGTTCTGCAGCGACAAATAAAAATATTATCGAGGACTCCACCATGGTACGCATCAGTAAATTCGGCAATTTGATAACGCTTCTCCCTCTTCTTTTGACTCTAGAAACGTTGTCTTGCTCTTCATTACAGGGTGCTTCGCCAGCAGAGCCGATCGCCACTGATGTCACGACAGCATCTGCGAGCATGACTCCCCAAGAGGGTTCAGGATTGGTCGCAAAAAATAACGCCCCAGGTAAAAAAGCGGAATCCAAGCAACTGAAGTCGTCAGAGCCAGGCAAGGTGCAATTGGGCTTTCAAGAAGAGTTCGCCCGACAGTTGGCAAAAGCAGGTCCGAAAGCTGAAGGATGGGCCCTTTTTTCAGATGGACCCATGGGTCACAACGGACAAAGGTGGGTTATAAAATCCCGCCTTGGCAATAAGGATCAATTTAAATTCTGTCTGATTGATCAAGGGCAAGAGAAGTGCAAAGAATTAGAAATCTCTCGAGAACAATTTATGAATAGCAAGCCTGCATTTGATGCTGCTGAAAAACTGGGGCACCTTACTCCAGCTGCATTCGACGGCGTCAACTACGAATACATTCACGCATTCAGTGGTAATCCGCACACCAAACGTGTGGTATTTATATCGAGTCATGAGCCATTTCCGCCGGCCTATGAGAACATCATCAAAGCGTTGGCTCTCGAGCCACAAAAACCAAAAAAACCATAATTTAGAAAAACTATTTGGGTCTTTAGCGCCCAAGACAGATTCCAATTGACTCAGCCGCATGCAAGTATGGATTCGTGAGCGTAATGGCGCGCGTCCCCTCGGTGAATTCATCATATCCAAGGTCAGAAATTTTACCCTGACGATATCCAACCACTCGACCATATTTTTTCTGTGCCGCGATATCCACAGCGTGAACCCCAAAGGCCGTGGCCAGTATACGGTCCACCGTTCCCGGAGATCCGCCGCGCTGAATGTGGCCGAGCACCGTCACTCTCGAATCCATACCCGTTCGCTCATGTAGTTGCCGAGCTACTTCATCGGCTATGCCCCCCAGGTGCAGGGTGCCACTTGCAGATGACCTAAAAGCCGGCTCTTTTCCGATCTCCCGGGCACCCTCAGCTACTACAATGACTGAAAAATTTCGACCTCGTTTTCTACGATTCTCCATGGCCTTGACGATCACGTCAAAATCAAAAGGAATTTCCGGAATTAAAATGACGTTTGCCGCGGACGCGATGCCGGCATGAAGCGCAATAAATCCTGCGTCTCGCCCCATAACTTCAGCAACCATCACACGACTGTGCGCCTCAGCTGTAGAGTGCAGTCGCGAAATCGCTTCTGACGCCACATCGACGGCGGTCATAAAGCCAATGGATATGTCCGTGGCCTCGTAATCATTATCGATGGTCTTAGGGATACCTATGATGGGCATGCCAGCATCATGCAGCTGCAACGCCATTCTTTGAGTGCCATCACCACCCACAACAAGCAGGCAATCCAGTCCAAGCTTTTTCCAAGTCTCAAATGCTTTTTTCTTCGCAGCATCACCAGAAGCAGGATCCTTAAAAGGACTACCCTTATTGGACGTACCTAAGATCGTACCGCCCAAATCGATGATACCAGCGACATCTCGTAAATTTAAAGGTCTTACGGCCGGAGGATCGCTCAAAAGCCCATTGATGCTGCATTCAATGCCAAGAACCTCCATGCCGTGGTTTAAAATTGCGTGACGAGTCACTGCACGAATCACGGCGTTAAGCCCGGGGCAGTCTCCCCCACCTGTGCAGATTCCTATTTTCATGCAAAGAGCCTCAAAAGCAGCTGATTTAACTATCACGGCACGAGCGAGTTATGCTGCTAGGCACAACTCGCTCGAAAATTTCCGACATCCAAAAGTGGTCTAATAAAAATTAATATTTTTTACTTTTTGTAACCACGACGCGTCGTCAAACCAGCACGTTTGCCAGGAACGCTCTTAATAACCTTGCGACGGCGGGCTATTTTCTTTTTGGCGCGATACTTAGCGGTTTTTTTACGATTTCTCGGCGGACGATTCTTACGCATACTTATGATCCCTTTTTAAATATAAAATTACGGTTTTAATTTTTACCCTGGGAGGCCGTTAAAAACTTCAGAGCAGCATACCTATACCCACCTTGGCTTCATCAAACTTCACAGAAGACTTTGCGAAAAGCGACGTCTCCGTGGTTTCATCCTTGCTCGTGGCCGTCACACCTGCATTTGTGGATACCGTTTCGGTCTTGGTCACCGCAAACAAGGGGCTCTCGAAGAAATCAAACTCTAGCTCGACAAAGAAATTACCGCCGAGACCAGCTCGAATACCCGCGTTAGCTCCATAATAGAGGCCACTTTTTGTGGTTTCCTTGTAACCGCTGGCAAGCCACTGAACGCTTTTTTCACTGCGGAGCGTTACAATACCCGTAGCGTAGGGAACTACCGCCTCAACGATCGGCTTGAAGTAAAAACGAGAACCGCCGCCAATTTTCAATCCCAGTGCATTATCAGGAGTTGGACCACCGCCAGTGACCGAGTAACTTATCAATCTTAGATCACCCTCTGCGACCCAGGCCGTCTCCGTCGTTAAGTCATCTGAGAAACGACCTCCTAGACTGACCGTGCTTGTTGAGCCCTTTGAGGAGCCATCCACCTTCGCACTGGATTTCTGATAGATGCCCGACAAAAATGTCACATCAGCTGCGCGGGCGGTCTCTACTGCTGTAAGAGACAAGAGAGTGAAGACTAAGCCACATGAAAGGCGGCTAGACATTTTACGGTAGAATTGTTTCCAAATACTCATGCGAAAACCTTCAAAAAACATCACGTTCCTCCCAGCGGGGGTCAAAAATCCAGGTTGGCAGTGTACCCTAAAAAGCTGATACATCAAGCAATATTTGGGGTTTAGCAGATCTGGGGTCACAAGTTTGCCCCGGCCTCCCTTCAAACTCACCATGATTCCATCCGATATGTCAGTCGATCTGCCTGCTTATGGGCTCTCCCGTAACGCGCGCAAAGAGTCGTTCAAGCTAAAAGATTTTAAGGAGATCGTTCGCCATGAAATTCAATGCACGTAAAAATGCCTTTGCCTCACGAGTCGGGATCATTTGGCTTTTTACAACCGTGGCAATGACCGGATGTAAAACCACCCCTAAAGAGGCAAATCTCACATCAGCTGGTCAGGTCATGGCTGATGGAATGGTCACAGCGATGCCAGTGAAAGATTACGACGTTGCCGCGCTGAAGTCCCACTTGAAAAACGTGGTGAACGATGAACTTAAAGACAAGCAATTATGGGCTCTGATGCTCAAAGAACCTGGTACCGACGCCGCGTGTGCGGGCATGGCTGTAGAAGTCTATTATTTCGCTGACAAGGGCGACAATAACAATGACGGCTATCCAGTTGTCACCGCAAAGCCTATGCCCATGAATGGCCCGTGTGGTTTTCTCATCAGCACAGAGCTCAAGAAATTCAGAGAAATTGGCGGCCATTTGATGGAAAGTACGCCCATGGGGGAGATCGGCACATTCGACAAAATACGTGTCTCCATCAAGCAAGCTATCACTATCAGCCAACAGCGTTACAAAACATTTAAATACAGTCAGGGCGTGAAGGTATACCGTCATCTGCACCCTGATATGTGGAGCTACCCCTGGTACGCTATCTACGGTGAAGCCTGCGGCGCTAGCGCTACGGTCATCATGAATGCAAGCACAGGGGCCATGGTGCCAAACATGGAGGCGCCGCCTCCAGAATGCCCATAAAAAGCAAAGAAGTCGCGACATTATAAAATAAATTTAGTTTTACATAAAGTCCGGCGAGAAGGACCCGAGTTAAGGGTGATCGACAAGAATCTGGTTGCATAACAGGGACGCGGGAGGGTTTTTATGATTCCTACCTCAGTGAAGCAGATGATCGCATGGCCGATTGCTTTTGGTTTAAGTGGCACATTTTTCTTAGGGTCTTTTGAGGCGCTCAAACATCTCTCATCTAAAGCCTCCACCAGTCATCATGCTTCGGTTCGCGCGGAAGAACACACCGAGACCGACCATGAAGCTGCAGATAATGAAGGACATCACGCTGGAAAAAGTCACTCTACCAAAGAAACCGAATCGGAACTACGGCCGGCTGTGGTTGATGTTGATCACCACGCCAATGCTGAGACCGACGAACATCACGCCAAACCGGTCCACTCAAAGCCGTCAAAATCGCACGGGGCAAAAACTAACTGAAAGTAAACTGTGCGACCAATAGCGCCGCAAGTGTTCACAAACAAAGCACCGGCACTCTCTCACATACCTCCGCGGGGGATCTAAGATGCTAATTATTTTGATCATTTATAGTCGGTCTCGAAACCTCAATTTACCGCTGGCAAAGCCTTAGCAAGTCATATAGATTCGCCAACCTCGAAACTCAAACGCATGTTCAGAAACGTGTTTTTCGAGTGGTTAAAACGTGAATCATTCACTGAACGGGATGTCATTTACTTGATGCAAAATGAATCAAGTCAAAATATAGGTTTGAACGTAGCCGCTTTGGGGATGATGACAGTTGAAGATGTCGTTATCGAACCCATAAATTTTCACGACCAACAAACGGTTACCGACATGGTACGCCGAGGTATCGGTACATACGAGGAAGCAGGGACCGTGCTTGCCGGCACATTTCGACGCCTTGATAACTTTCAAACAGCCTACAGCGGCGCCAGCTCAACATTTATCGTGGCCAAAGATAAACGCCTTGACGGCCTGATCATTGGTGGAGCGGGACTAGGCCCACTTCATGGCCTCTCACCATGCGAGGGTCTAGGAGAGATACGCGACCTTGTAGTGCTACCAGAGTGGCGAGGGCACGGTGTAGGCGCTCGCCTGTTAAAGCGATGCCTCGAAGAGTCAAAAAAGCATGGATATCAGAGGCTTTACTTGGAAACCACGCCACAAATGGAGCACGCGCGAAAGCTGTTCATACGGTACGGATTTAGGCCCGTTACCACGGGAATGCAGAAGGTCAGCCCCTCTGAGGCCATGCCTTGCTATTATATCCTGGAAACACTCACTTAATCCTAAGTCCCGCGACCTGATTTTAGCTTGAAATTCAGCTCCTTTTGACATACTTTGCCGGCCGGTTAAGAACAGAAAGGACCTCACGTCATGGCCTCTAAAACTCGTAAATTAACAAATATTCGTGAACGCAAAGCTTCGAAGCTTGGCGCCGACAGAAAAAATGCCGTTCGTCGCAAAGGAACCACCGCTCCGAGCTTGCCTCTAAACAAGCCAAATGCGAATGAGAAGGCTCAAGCCGCCGCTGCAGTCAAGTCCAAGAGCAAATAAACTCGGGAATCAACATCCCAATTGAGCATCTTGAAGTAAATACTAGGTGCTCCTCAATACGCACATGGCTGAACATGACAGACACTGTCCATGACCTGCACGTAACGCCCACGTCCGACGCGCTTCTTGGAAAGCGTGTTGATTTAGTCGTGTCTGGTTCTATCGCAGCGGTGGAGTCAGTTCGTTTTATTCGCTCTATGCGCAGACTCGGTGCTGACGTCACGGTCTGGCTCTCCCAAGGTGGAGCTCAGTTTATAACTCCGATGGCATTGGCATGGGCGGCAGGAAAAGACCCTGTCTTGGGATTTGCTGGTAGCACAAGCCACATAGCATCCGGTGATTGTGTTGTGGTAGCTCCCGCATCGTCAAATATCCTAGCCAAAATTGCCCGCGGCATGACTGACTCCCATTGCACCGCACTTGTTGCATCGGCTCTTGGTCAACATAAACCCGTCATGCTTCTTCCCGCGATGCACGATAGCCTGCGAGCGGCTCCAGCCATGCAAGAACATCTACAAAAAATATGCTCATGGACGAACGTCCACCGCCTCAGTGCTCGCGAAGAAGAAGGCAAGCAAAAATTTCCTGAACCGGAAGTTCTTGCAGATCATGTGGCACACATCATCAATGCCGTAACTAGACCGAGCCATCCGGTGCTTCTGACCATGGGAACCACGCGCGGCTATATTGACGACGTGCGTTATATTTCTAACTATTCCTCGGGAAAGCTTGGATCCATGATAGGAGAAGAGTTATTCCGGCAAGGATTCCGGACCCACATTGTGTGCGGCCCCTGCGAAAATAAGCCGCGAACCGCAAGCATACTTCGCCACGTCACGACCACGACCGAAATGCTCAAAGAATGCAAGACAGCAGAAAGCTCCGGTCTTTGCGGCGGCATATTCTGCGCCTCGGTTTTAGATTATGAACCCTCAGAAAAAACCATGGGCAAGCTAAAATCCGGGCATGACAACCTTACGATAACATTCAAGCCCACCCCCAAGATCATCGATCAGGTCACGATTAGAAGCGGGGCAAAAATAGGCTTCAAACTTGAAGTCGGTCTGAGTGACGCGCGCGCCAGAACGCTGGCCGATGCGTATATTTCAAAATATAAATTAACTGCTCTGATAGCAAACGAGTTGACCGCCGTAAGCGACCGCGACCACAAGGCAACCGCATTCCTGGCAGAGCCGACCCCTGGAACCTCGCACAATCTCCGTAGCAAAGCCGAGATCGCAGTATTCATCTCAAAGCTGATCGAGATGCACGCTAAAGTTGACCACTCAAAATCCTAAGAGCATCAGAATCGGTAAAAATACCGAGGACACTTCCGTCGGATCCGACGACCACGGCTGACCCAACTCTATGACTCAACATCGTTGTAGCGACACTTTTCACACTGTCTGAATCAAAAACGGTCAAGACACCGGATATCATTGCATCCTCTACCGTTTGCGATGTCCCTTCCCGTCCCGCCCTCGCTGGCGATGCGAGAAGACCCAGATCACGTTCACTCACGATGCCCACAATCTTACCCGACTCTCTGACCGGCAAGTGTCTGATTTTCAACTCATCCATCCACTGCCAAGCTAACTTGGCGGGCTGATGCGGCTCAATGCATCTCGGTGATTTTGTCATGACGTCGGCTACTTTTACGCTCGAAAGATCCAGCATAAGACTTCTCCCTCAAAAAATTTCACACCACTCCGGTCGGGAAATACTTGCGCGCGTATGCGATGATCTGAGAATCAGTTGGATGATCCATGGTTTCAGTACCAACAATGCGCTGCGCCAAATCACTTTGATGGTGCTTTTCCAGATAGGTCACAAAATGATTCTTGGACACGCCAGGACCAACCAATAACACACGGTCAGAAAAACCCTTCAGGTGATCGGCGACGTCTTGGAAAAACTTTGGATTATCCTTATGCTTTGAATCATTCTTATTAGCAGTATGATGATCGTGCTCATGCTTAACTGCTTTAGTCACCGACACATCTCCGCCTTTAAGGTGAAAAACTTTTGCGTGACCGGAATCCATCCAAACAACATATGCTGACATGTCTACCTCCCTTAATAGTCTCCCATCAATTTACCACGACTCTAATCCAATGCAATTTATATCAGAAAATCAGGCATTCACATTAATTTGCATAACGACAAAAAAAAGAATCCTTTTGCGCATCTTTTGCCGCAATCTGCTTCAAAATTTCAACAAATCCTTACTAGTTCTGTCATGATTTGACCGAATACGCCTCGTGATACCAGATTTATGCTATAATGAATTGGTTTATTTAAACAACGGGCAGGAGCTTTTCGCATGTCAAAACGTTACCCAAGAACTTTTTCAACACCATTTTGCGCTATAATTATCACGCTCATCTCTTCTGCTGGCTTCGCGCAATATGCAAGATCGTCGTCGACACCCACAGATAATCAACAAGCCGCAACTCGCAGTATCATGGCTCAGATATTTTCTAGCCTCACTAACGTTCTACCCCTTAGCATGAGCAATAAAGAATTCTCCGATCCTAAGAATAGAGACCGCATCCTTGCAGATCTACGCAATATGCGAGATGGCACAAACGCACTGGTAGAACACACTAAAAAACTCGAAGCTAGTTACGGATTTATTGCAAAATCCATGTCCCGTGACATAAAAGATATTTACACTTGGTATGACAAAGGCGCTCTCGCAGAATCCAGGTATCTTCTCCAGCAGGTCTCAGAAAACTGTGTGAGCTGCCACATGAAGTTACCTGATCCAGGTCACGCACCTAGAATGGATCACTTCTTCAAAGACGTTAGTATCAACAAACTCTCACCCCCAGAAAAGGCGCGATTACAAGTTGCTCTGCGCCAGTTTGATGACGCACTTGGAACCTGGGAAGAAATGTTTAAGACCTGGCCAAAACCTAATGAACTTTTCGCTATGGACACACTTCCCGAATATTTAAAGGTCGTCATTCGAGTAAAGAAAGACCCAAAGCGAGCAATTATGGCTCTTGACGGATTGGGTAAGCGCACCGACATACCCACCTTCATGGCTCGAGAAGTCGCATCTTGGATGTCGTCACTTAAAAAATTGGCTCCCGAGCTTTCAAAAAGCGGTGGGGAGCTATCTCGCGCCAATAAGATTGTGCAAAGCGCTAGAATGTCCATGGAATACCCCATGGATAGAACTGCACTCGTGGATTTTATAGTCGCCAGCGGAATGCTGAATACTTATATGCAGAGCAAGAAAATATCGGCCGAAAATACGGCACAAGCTTATTATTTACTGGGCATAACCGAATCCCTTATCGGGCGCTCCACATGGCTGACCCAGACTGATTACTATCTCGAAGCCTCGGTAAGAGCGAACCCAAAATCGAAAACTGCGTTAAAGGCATTAGATGCACTCGAACAACAAATACTCATGGAGTATTCTGGCTCAGGGGGAACAAACATCCCCGACGATGTACAGGCGAATCTTGATGATCTGCGAAATCTAGTGAAGAGATGAGTAGTGATACACCGAATGGAACGGTTTAAATGACGTTCAATCTTGAGTTTTTGGGTGCTGCGGGTGGCGTCACGGGAAGTCGCACACTTGTCCGCTTTGACGGCTACCAGGTACTCGTTGATTGTGGCTTATTTCAAGGTCCCAAAGATATTCGACAAAAAAACTGGGACCCCCTGCTTATGCCTGAGAAAACTGTGCATGCAGTCATACTGACTCATGCCCACCTCGACCATTCTGGCTTCTTACCACGATTTTTCAGGCAAGGCTGGCGTGGCCCAATATATTGCAGTGAAGGCACCGCCGACCTTCTACCCGTTATGCTAAGAGATGCGGCCTACCTTGAATCCGAGTTTGCAAACTATGCAAATAAAACTGGATACTCAAACCACAAACCCGCATTGCCTCTCTTTACGGAAGACGATGTTGAAATTGTACTAAAACACATCAAACCACTGATGCGAAATCAATGGATTCAACTCGCTCAAGACGTCAGCGTGAGGTTTGTCAACGCAGGCCACATCATTGGCGCATCCATAGTTCAGTTTTCATTAGCACATCCGAATGGCACCAAAATTCTTACATTTAGCGGGGATCTTGGCCACGAAAGAAGCCTGACCATTCGACCTCCTGATCCCATCAGTGAAACTGATGTCTTAGTCCTCGAATCAACTTACGGAGACCGCTTGCACGTAAGAAACGATGTGGTTCACGAGTTTTCCGACGTGGCTTCACGAACGTTCAAAAGAGGCGGTGTACTCGTCGTTCCTGCCTTTGCCGTTGGCCGGGCGCAGGAAGTACTCTACATTATCAGGCTTGCCGAGGATGCTGGTCTGATACCAAAAGTCCCCGTTCTACTCGATAGTCCGATGTCTAAAGTCGCGACCAAGGTTTTCTTGGACCATCCAGAGGACCATAAAGAAGGACTAGCGTTCTCAGCCGAGAGTCCAGAGTCGAGATTCTTGCCCGCTAAATTTGAGACCACAATATCAAGTGATGAATCCCTGATGGCTTGCATGCGAAACGGCCCTATGATCGTCATATCGGCTGCCGGCATGTTAAATGGCGGTCGCATACTGCATCATCTAAAGGCGCGCTTGCCGCACCCAGAAAACACCATACTTTTTTGCGGATACCAGGCAGAAGGCACCAAGGGCCGAACACTGCAAGATCGACCCAACAATCTAACCAAACTAAGAATTCACCACGTCGAATTCCCAATAGAGGCTGAGATCGCGACGATCGCCTCATTATCAGCCCATGGCGATTGGCGGGATATTACTAGCTGGCTAGGCCGTATGACAAAAATGCCGAGCCACATCTTCATCAATCACGGTGATAGACCGGCAATGATGGCCATGGTGGAGCATGTAAAGAAATTAGCCTCAAAATCACAAATCAGAGCGGTTTGCGAGCCGGAGAAAATTTCGCTTTTTTGAGAGCATCTAATTGCAAAAACGATGTCAAACAGCCTGCTTAATGGCTGATAATGCTGGCTCCATATAAAACAAAGCACGATCCCCCAAATCTCGAACCTTCTCATCGCTGCCCAAATCGAATTGTTTGATATCAAACGGCTCAGTAATTTGCATGAGGGAGTTAGCGCCAAATATAACGCGGTCGCTCTCTTTAAATTTGGACCGCAAATATTTGCCGGCCATCTGAAAACGTCGTGCCTGTCCAGGGACATCGCCTAAAGCTGTCGCTTTTCGGTGTCCTGGCGGTCCCATCATCCCAATCAGGGATAGTCCGCTTGACACACCGATATCGATACTAATTTCAAGGCCGTTTTTATTTACGAAATCCTGTTTTCTTATAACCAAATCACTGGCAAATGCGAGTGCTGCGTTGATAAGAATTTTCTCTTCAGCAGTATCTTTCGCGAAAACTACAACAAACAACTCATCAGCAATCCAGTCTGAATAATAATTACCATCTTTAAACGTTTCAGCTAACAAGCGATCAACCATCTCATAGTAGGAACCAAGAGCCTCTGCGAGCTGCTCTGGAGATATTGACGCTGAAATTGCTTGATACCCGCGCCAGTCAGAACTAATACAAACGCAGTGACGCTGTGTGGGAGCAAACGCATGACCCAAATCGTCATTAGACAGCGATGCTTGGCGAACAATTTTCGCCGGAGCCGCCTGAATCATCAGCGCAAACTCGCGTTTTGCAACGGCAAGGTTCTGGTTTTCAAGCCAAATAGTATTCATATATGCAATCAAGAACACTAAAAACGCGAATATCGATATGGCATTTCCTACAGGATGTCGATAAAAAGCCGCGTAAGCGACACCCGCCAGAAAAATCATGGATAAAAATCGTTGCCAACGATCTCCAGGATGAATCAGCAAGATCAGAATGCTCACAGTATAAATATGATTAATAAGAATCGTATGTCTAGGTTCAGGAAACGTTGGGGATTTAGTAGCCGCAACGAAGGCATAAAAAACCGGAGGTAGAAGAATGATTATGGGCAGGACATATCGTCTTCCAACCTTGTCAACGATCGGCTTGAAAGAGAAAAAAGGAAGAAACATCGGCAGCGTCAAAACCAGCATCGTCAAATGAAATGAGGTGATCACAGGCAGCAATTCTCCGGGTGCCACGAATTGACTGGCTAGTGGCACAATCAGGTTGTAGATCACCCCCAGCCTAATCGCGATATCACCGCTTACCCGGCGCCGACGTTCCATAGCAAGATTTACAAAATACTTTTCGTCAGAGGACGAATACTCTTCGGTATATAGGCGCCGAAATGCTTCCGTAAGGTTAAGTTTCCATGCCGCAGCTTTAAAACGATTAAAGATCATCGCAAATCCTCTGTCTAGCAATGGGAGGATGTCGGTCAAAACAAAGATTTGCTAAACCCGGCAGAAGATGCCCAGTTACCTCGAAATGCAGTTCCAAATCACTACAAAGTCAAAAGTACTGACAACTCATAAAAACTACATAAAATAATCTTAAAACAGCTAAAATTCCTTACAGATCATCCTATGGGCCTGTTAATTATGCTACAATGGGAGGAGCGACCAATTTTCCAAGGCCCTGATATGCGCACTCTGGTTTTAAATGCAGCTTATGAGCCTATCCACTTAGTTACGTGGGAAAAAGCTATGTGCTTGGTGGTCACAGCAAAAGCGGAAGTCCTTGCTGAATATGATGAGGTCGTCAGATCCGTCAGTCGAATTTTTAAACTACCGTCTGTCGTTCGACTCAAGCGATATGTGAGAACGTTTCGTCGAACCATGAATTCGAGATGCACGAGGCGCAACATTCTTCTTCGCGACCAATATACTTGCCAATACTGCGGCAACAGGATGAACCATCAGTCTGTTACGATTGATCACGTAAAACCGAGGTGCCGCGGTGGCACGACAATGTGGGAGAACGTTGTCGCGGCTTGTCACCCATGCAACCGCAGAAAAGCTGATATGATGCCAGAGGAGGCGGGGATGCGTTTGTTAAAAAGCCCACGCCGGCCTTCTTGGATCGATCTTTTGGAAGAAGCCCACCGGGAATTAGTGAATTCTTGGCTACCTTTTATTCTGAATAAAGTCGGATGAATTCCATCGCGCGAGTCATCCTGAGCGACGCCGTCGTTTCCCGCGAAAAACTAAAGCATCACGGGATGAATTCATTTAATGTAAATAATAAATTGTTTTGGCGAATCGAACAGCCAACCGATGAGCATATTCATTTTGCAAGACATGAGATCCGCACTGGCGAAAGTGCCGGCGTTATACCGAAACTGGTCATTCATCCCGCAGCCATATTTTTTGATATGGATGCGACTGTTATTCAGGAGGAATCTTTGGTTGAAATTGCAAAGCTCGCTGGGAAGGAAGCCGAAATCGAGGCCATTACGAATGTCGCGATGTCGGGACAAATGGATTTTTCTGAATCTTTACGCGTCCGACTTAAAATATTGGCCGGCCTCCGCAAATCGCAGCTGGAAAACGTGAAACCAACGGTGTGCGAGGGAATGCAGACTCTCTCAGACTGGTGTAACAAGCGGAGTATTCATATTTTTTTGGTCACAGGTGGCTTTCTGGAGTTCGCAGAACCTGTGGCCCGAAAGCTTTCCTTTAAAGACTTTAAATCAAACCGATTTGCTTGGGACGGGGATTTTATGCAAGGCCATGTTGAAGGTGATATCATCGACGCAAACGGAAAAAAACAGGCCGTGATCAATTGGTGCACCTCACTTGCGATTGACATTTCGAACACTATCGCTGTGGGTGATGGCGCAAATGACCGTTTGATGCTGCAAGCTTGCGGCATGGCTGTTGGCTTTCGACCGAAGCAAGTGCTTTGGCCCTATCTTGATTTCGCAAATCACACGGGCGACCATCGATTTCTAATCGCAGCACTAAGTGATCAGGGCGAAGAGATATCATTTTAGGGGCCTGACGTTTCTTTAACTGGAGTGGAGAACCCATGGAACACCTGACCAGCATAATTTTCAGCGGAGAAAATCTAGTAAGTCTTGCGACACTGACGGCGCTTGAAGTTGTGCTAGGTATTGATAACATCATTTTTATCTCCATTCTGGCCGGAAAACTGCCCAAAGAACAAAGAGATTCTGCGCGAAAGGTGGGACTCATGGGAGCATTAGTCACGAGACTAATGTTACTTTCGGTCATTTCATGGATTGCAAGCCTCACAACGCCTATGGCGTCATTTCTAGGGGTGGATATAACCGGAAAGTCAATTATTTTGCTGGCTGGAGGTTTATTTCTTCTATTCAAGGCTACAAAAGAAATTCACCATAAGCTTGAAGGTCCTGAGCATGCGGAAGCTGGAGGTGGCTCCAAACATGCCACATTTCGGGGCGTCATTATTCAAGTTATGCTTATTGACCTTGTTTTCTCGATCGACAGCGTTATAACGGCTGTTGGAATGACTCAGCATCTTGGTATCATGGTGGCTGCAAATGTGATCGCCTTAATTGTCATGCTAATGGCGAGCGGTGCCATTGCTCAATTCGTTGATGAGCATCCAACAATAAAAATATTGGCTCTGAGTTTCCTACTCATGATTGGTCTAGTTTTGGTCGGCGAGGCCTCAGGCTTCCATATACCAAAGGGATACATATACTTCGCCATGGGCTTTAGCGTTTGCGTGGAGATGATAAATATCCGCGTCAGCAAGAAATCGAGGCCGGTAAAACTCCACGACAAGCCCCATTGAAGTGAATCGCACTCAGTGTAAATATACTTATGGCTACGTCGACCCAAGATTTGGGCTCTGAAGACGGTATGTCCAAGGGATCGCTTGGGAGAGGTCGAGAACTTCCCTCTCCCGCAAAAGATCAACCAAGTCCATGGACGTGATCAATCCGACAAGTCGCTGATCAGGATCTTCGGTAACGGGTAAACCGTCAATCTTGTTCACACTCATAAGATTAGCCACGTGCCAAATTGTGTCTGACGGAGAAACCGTAAGAACATTTCGCGTCATAATCTCAAATATAGGAATTTCCGGAACCTGACCCAATTCGCGTCTTGATAGATATGGCAAAACATCCCGGTCACTCAAGATTCCTACGAGTTTACCATCAGAGGTTACCGGTAGATGGCGAATCTCCCACTCAAGCATGAGGTCGTAAGCCCTCTGTAACGTATCGTCCTCTTTTATACAAATGACATTCCTTGTCATGGCTTGAATAACCTTCATGAAACCTCCAAAATATGGCCCAGCAAGAAACTCTGACTCGGAAATAGCCAGAACCATGCCAAAAAGCCAAGCATATGACTCCGCATCAAAATAACGATAGTTAATGGACACTTGTGGATCTTGGGAATAAAATACTAACTTCATTAAAATTGAGGCTAATCAGGGGTCGTGCACAAAATGACGCATCCTATGGGAAAACAAACCAGCAATGAGACCATTCACCCCATGGTGGCATTCGAGCACTACATGTACGCCGATGATCGTCCGACGCATTCTATGGTTGTACAGATGCGTTTTTGGTTTAGCGGTCATTTCCAAAGGGAACACTTCGTCTCAGCCTTAAGTCAAACACTCAAGCGTAATCGCATGTTCCAAATGAAGCTCTCTGGCGAAGCGGGGGCGCGAACATCACAGATAAAATGGGTAGAAGAACCAATCCTAACGTTGCCTGTTATTACATGGACGTCACTTGATGACGCCATACCCTCAACCACTCACCCGACTCACATCGACTTAAAAAAAGAAATCGGGCTTCGATTTTTAGTTCGCGATAATTCCAAGTCTAAGCAAAAAGCGGATGAAGCCAGAACCGAGTTGATCGCCCAGTTTCATCACTGCGTTTGCGATGGCGTGGGAATGTTGCTTTTCATTGAAGAACTTTTGATCCATTATGCAAAGTTGAGCGGCATCGCCGACCATGTGCTCAGGCCAATTGATCCCACGTTATTCAGTTCTCGCGGAAACTTTTGGCTAACAAAGTCCGACTGGAAAAATAGACTATTCAAAGACTTGGAGCGTGCGTTTAATTACTTTAAATACCTCGCGCAACCACTAGCTTGTCCGTCGACTCAAACAGGCGAACTAACGCGATGTGCGGATTTATTCGCCTCGGAGCGTCGTGTTTTGAGTTCTGATAAACTGCAAAATATACGACTCACATCAAGATCCCTACAAGTAACTGTGAACGACTTACTAATGTACGAATTATTTCACACGCTAAGCACTTGGAATAAATCACTTGGACGTCTTCGCAACAAGATCCGCATCGCTCTCGCAACATCCCTAAGGACCGAGCAGGACGCAAGACAGTCCTGCCTCAATATCGTCAGCATGGTTTTTCTGCACAAAAGCCACAAAGACATCGCCGGCCGGAATTTGCTAACTGGCATTGTTAACGAGACGCGAGATATTAAACAAAATCGAATGGGGATTACTCTCGCCCGATTCATGGGATTTTGCGGCAAGATTCCGCTAGCGATCAAAATATTTATGGACCTGCCATATTGCTCAGCAACCGCTGTTCTTACAAATTTGGGCGCCAATCTTTCGAAATCCCCATTGGCCGACGCAAGCGGAAAACTGGCGGTCGGACCGCTACGCCTTGAAGAGTACGAGCTTTTACCACCCGTCCGACCCCGCACCAGCGCATCATTTGCTATCAATTATTATGCAGGTCGCCTAAGTGTGAGTCTTCGATTTGATTCAACCCGACTAACGCGGATGACCGCGATTTCTTTGCTTGATCGATACTGCCAACGCTTAGAACGCCTGGCGGAGACTAAATCAATCTCTGGTTCTTAGGTCCTCGAAAATCCGTGATAGACAAATCCCCACAGAGTGACTAGTTGGAAGACGTGGTCCGAGTTTAGCCATCGGCAAATGTAAATTATGCGTAATCAGGACACCCTCCTGCGCTGAACTCACCTCATGATCAGAAAACCACACAAGTGCGACATCAGACTGCGCAACTAATGGAACTAGATCTAATAGAGTGATCTCATCCTTACCCGGCACCGGCCGGTCCACAGAAATGACGTGTTTTGCAGTTTTGACGGCATCCTGAAGTCGACTAAATGTCTGCATGGTCGCTAGACGCATGACCCCCTGCCCTGACGCAGCATGTCTGGCTTCCAAGCTATTCATGTCACATCTGGGGGCCACGAGGGCCCCACTCTCCACACCATAAGCGGACATTAATCGGGCAGCATAGCCGACCTGCTCGGCAGACCCAGGCCGGACTAGAACAACTGCGAGGCCTTCAATCTTATCGCTTGGACTTGGTTTGTCGCCTTGATTTGTCACGTGACCTTTTGTCCAGGGACGGCTCCAGAGTCGGGACTGAGCAAGAAAATATCCCTACCCCCAGGACCTGCAGCTAAAACCATACCCTCGCTCACGCCGAACTTCATTTTTCGGGGCTTTAAATTTGCAACAACCACCGTCAGTCGTCCCACCAAGTCTTCAGGTTTATACGCCTGACGAATACCACTGAATACATGCCTTTTTTCGCCGCCCAAATCGAGCGTCAACTGCAGAAGTTTGTCAGCGCCCTCAACACAAGATGCGGCCTCAATTCGAGCGACTCTAAGATCTATCTTTTGAAAATCCGTGATTTCAATCTCACCGTGTCCGGATGAATTTTCATTCTTAGCCGGCGTTTCTTTTTGTGGAGCAGCTTGCGCTGATTCCGCTTTTTGATGTTCAATCATCTCTTCAACCTTCTTAGGATCTACCCGCTGAAGCAAATGCTGGAATACCCCCAATGGATGATCGCGCAGTGTGACGCCAGCTGACTCCCATGAATAGGGCTTTTCACAAAATAACGACTCCACCTTGAGGACATATGACGGCAGCACCGGCTTTAAATAGATGCTTAAAATTCGAAAAACATTCAAAGTAGCGGACAGAACTTGCTTAGTTTTTTGCTCATCCGACTTAACAAGCTTCCAAGGCTCATAGTCATCAAAGAATTTATTTGCGGCGTCGGCGATCTCTCGTATAACCACCATAGCTCTCGCAAAGTCGCGATTCTCATAATGCCCAGCTATCTCGCCCGACTTGCTTTGAGCCATTTTCACCAGGCGCGCACCATCGTCAGCCATGTCGCCAATTTTGTTATCTAAGCGTGCAAGCATTTGTGCAGAACGCGATGCTATATTCGTAATTTTGCCGATCAAATCAGAGTTTACGCGCTGCGTAAAATCATCCAAACTAAAATCGACATCGTCGATCCCGTCGTTGATCTTACATGCCATGTAGTAACGGAAAAATGACGGATCTAAGAACTTTAGATAGTTTCTTGCCATGATGAACGTGCCCCGCGACTTACTCATCTTGACGCCGTTCACTGTTAAAAAGCCATGTACCATAACTTGCTTCGGGGTGTTAAATCCTGAGCTTTTTAATATGGCCGGCCAAAACAGCGTGTGAAAGTAAACAATATCTTTGCCTATGCAATGGTAAATTTCCGCTTTTGGATTCTGCCAATACTGAGACAACTGCTTGCCATTCTTATCGCAGTACTCTTTGGTGGCAGAAATGTAGCCAATAGGAGCATCCATCCATACATAAAAGTATTTTTTTGGATGGCCGGGAATTTCAAAACCAAAATAAGGTTCGTCACGCGAAATGCACCACGGCTTCAACTCTCCAGCCAACCACTCGTTTAGTTTGTTTGAAATTTCCGTCTGAACATGCCCGGGCACCCATTGCTTCAGAAATTCTCGGTAGTCGTCCAAACGTACAAATAAGTGCTCGGTATCTTTGGGGCTAGGCGAACTACCGCACAGGGAGCATGCGGGACTGCGTAAATCAAGGGGGTCATACGTAGCGCTACAAACTTCACAATTATCCCCATACTGATCGGCCGCTCCGCATTTCGGACACGAACCTTTGACAAAACGATCTGGTAGAAACATTTTATCGTGCCCGCAATAGAGCTGACGCATGGGTTTGATGTCAACCACGTTAGCCCTTTTTAAACTTTCAAAGCAAAACTCGGCCATCTGGCGGTTCGTCGTCGAGTTGGTTGACGAGTAGTGGTCATGATGGATTTCAAAATCTTTGAAATCCTGAACGTGGCGATGCCATATCTTATCGATTAACTCTTCAGGACTAATATTTTGTTTTCGCGCTGCAATCATAATTGGTGTGCCGTGGGTGTCGTCCGCACAAAGGAACAGCGCGTCGTGGCCCCGCATTTTCTGAAATCTCGTCCAGAAATCACAAATAAGGTGTTCGAGCATGTGCCCGATATGGAGGTCACCATTGGCATAAGGCAAGGCAGCAGTGATGACAATTGAGCGCTCAGGCATGGTGACTCCAGACACTAGAAACGTTCGTTATAACCAACGTTTAGACTATCACCCCCTCGCCACAGCAGCAACGTGATAGTTTAGTAAAAGCAGAGTCCAAATGCGCGCGCATTGCACAAAAAATGCTTATTTTTTGGCGCTTTCTGATTCTTCTTGCTGACGAGCGTGCGTCGTGACAACGTTTTACCAGTAATTGATCTTTTCAGAGCGGAGGTTTTTTTTATGTGCCGCCGTGTTTTGCGAACTCTGCATCGCCACTTAAGTATCACCGGATTTATTTTGCTTCTGACGTCGTGTACGCACGACTCAAAGCCCCCCCCATCTCCTCAAGATCCACTGGTATCCGGGCCCAAAGTCAGCGCTTCGAAAAACTTGGAAGATTGTTCCGAAAAGACCTCTGCCGGTGATCTTTGTAATGCTGATTTAAGCCATCTACGCCCCACCCAGTTTTGTGTAGGTTTTCGGGATGTCGCACGAAAAAAGTCCAAAATTGAGTCGGAAAAGAACTCGGCCGAGGGCGGTCGTATGGCAACGCCGCTGAAGCATGGCACAGCTATCAAGGGACCCGAGGATATCTTTTACCTTGTGGATGGCCATCACAGGGCAAAGGCCCTACAGGAAGCCGGGGAACCGAGGTTTCCCGTAAAAATTGTTGCCGATTACTCGGACCTACCCATGGCGGAATTCTGGGACAAACTAATTCGTGAAAAAATGGTTTGGCTTTACGATGAAAGCGGGCTTGGTCCGCAAAGCCCACTGCATTTACCCACAAGTCTGAATGAACTAGTGGATGACCCGTACAGAACCCTTGCCGAGGACGCTCAAGATCGCGGCGCCAATAAAAAATTGGACGTTTTGTTCCAGGAGTTTTACTGGGCCAATTTTTATCGAACACGAATTGAAAAAACCAAAGTTCTTGAAAATTACGAGGGCGCTTTGGAAGACGCTATCAACCTTGCTAAGACGCCTGCCGCCAGCGAGCTGCCTGGATTTATTGGCGTCAACAATTAGCTTGAGATGCCGAGGGCTCGGCACCAGTCGGAGCTCGGAGGAACAAGACGTCTCGTACCAAGATCAAAAAAACCCATGGTTATGAGAGCCTCGCAGAATAACGTCCCGTCACGATCTTCAATCGACTGACGCATCACCCCAATCTTTCCTCGCCACGACTGCATAACGCTTCGGATTATTACGTCCTGCCGAAGGCGGAGTTCTCTTCGAAATTTGCACTGGATCTCGAGCACAACCGGCCCGACATTTGAGGATCGCACGTGGTCCAAGCCACACCCCTTGGCTGTGATCATGTCCCACCTGGCCTCCTCAAAAAGCGCGATGTAGGCGACATTATTGACATGACCATAGGCGTCTAGGTGATGTTCAAGGATCTTCACAGGATAGCTAAATACTGGAAAATTCATGATATTAATATAAACCCTATAATCTATAATATTGTTGATATTTTTAATAAAATAATGTTAAAATACCGCCGTTAAGATTTAGAGTACATCCTGTTGGGTCCAGTTGCCATGCCGAATTACCACTCAAAATCTCTTTTTAAATCTAACATGACGGTAACCATTGTCGTCCTCGTTGTGCTATCCGGTTGGGCTTGGTCACCTCTATTAAAAGCAGATAGCGACACCATCTGCATTCAAACGTTCAACGCATATGGTCCAGCCTACTCACGTGACCTGGAAAAAAGAACGGCCGCACTCGGCGATGAGCTCAGAGCGTCGCCTTGTGGCATCGTTCAAATGCAGGAAGTTTGGAGCGATACTCACCACAATTGGGTCTTGGACGGTTTAGCTCAGAGTATGTCCAGTCTGTCGGGCGTAAGATTTGACGATGTGCAAAAGCCGCAAATGGGACAATCAGGACTCGCTACGTTTACGACCGAGGTTTTATCTGAGCAAAGGTTTGTGCCATTCCAGGTTAACACTGATGGACTTCTTGATAACGTAAGAGAGTTTCTGGGTGTCATCAAGGGCATCGGATCAAGCACGGTCACGATGCGGCAAAATGAAGACCAAAAAATACGCCTTATGAACGTCCACTTACATCCAACTAGTCAGCGCGTGAGGATTGCTCAGACTGTTCAGATCTTGGAGACGTTTTTCAAATATTACATGTTACAAAATCCGATAATCATTACTGGCGATTTTAACTTCCAACCTGGTTCAGTGGAATATAATCTTCTACAAAGCGTTACACAGATTACGGATGCTTACGTTGTTAACAACGGACGGTATGCTCCTGATACCTGCACCTACTGCGAACACAATGTTCATCATTGGCCAGGCCACAAGGGTGTGCTGGATTACATTTGGTCCCGCCGCGGGCAATATCATGCTGTCAAACATCGCGATACATTCATCAACTTGCATGGCGTCAACGGTGTCACACCATCTGATCATTTTGGTCTTCGAAGTTACATGGAGCTACGAGAGTCAGATATTGATTTGGTTGACGACTCTACATTTGAATCACGACGACAGCGTGCCCTAAAGGCGATCCAAGCAGCAGTTGAATCCCTCGACGGTCAAGGTGCAACGTTCGAGCCATTTTCCTCGACAAGACGCGACTTAAGTCAACTAGCAGGGCGTCTGGATCATAGCAAGGACCCCCTCGATCCACTCATTTTAAATCTCAGGATAAAATAGACCCCCCCCAAAAAAAAACCTAACCGTCCGGATCCCCAAAAAGAAAGAGTAAGGCAGCTTCAGGCTGAAGTCCCCGGCTGGTCGGTTTTGTTATGCTATGGCATTTCTGATAAACTTAAGGCTATTCGGGCATTTTTGCTGGATGAGCAGGCATGAACTTTATCTCAAAAATTACTCACAATTTAAAAAAAAGCATCAAACCACTCGATGATGCTATGGAGACTGATTACCGCCTTCACCAAATGCGACTTATTGCCGGCCCCTTAAAATTTGCAATTATTGCTGGAAGTCTCGCTCTTTGGATCGTCTTTTTCTCTGTTAATGCCAGCAACCAATCCAGGCCCATGCAGTTAACTCTAGTCCTATTTATCCAACTATACCTGATTTTTTCTCTTGTTAGCCTTAAGTCAGTCGGTCGACTTCGCATGATCGCCGTGTACCTAACCCCGATAATCCCAACTGTCATAGCTTATTTCGTTACCAGATTCACGATTCTGTCCCTCGACACAAGGGACACGATGCTCCAGGCTTACCCCTTGCTCATTCTTCTAGTTATTCTTTTTTACGCCTTCGAAACCATTACTTTTTCGGGAGCTCTGATCGCGGGATTAGGCACATCAGCCGTCATATTAACGGGGCGAACCAATAACCCACACCTTCCATCAGAAGGAGTGTTTGCTTTATTCATTCACCTGATAATCGCAAATATTGCAGGAATCGCCATGTGTCTGCATGGTTCGATCACATCACGACTGCAGTACAAGTTTCATCGAGCCTCTCAGCGCGACCGCGATATCCTGGACTCTCTCGTTCAGCGAGTCTTTCCACAAACAATTGGTAACGAACTCCGACTAAAAGGCGGATCAAACCTAGCTCGGAGCTACCAATCTGTGACGGTCTTGCTCGCTGACTTGGCTAACTTCACTCAAATTACAACTACCATGGACCCTAAGCAACTCGTCACCATCTTGCACGAATTATTTCATCGTTTTGATCGCCTGGCTGATCAGCATGGCGTGGAAAAAATAAAGACAATTGGTGACGCCTACATGGCGGCTGCTGGTTGCCCGGTCACCAGCAAAGACCACGCTCAACGTATGGCATATTTCGCCCTACAGCTCATGAAGGTCCTCACATCGTTCAACAAGCATTTCAATACGGATTTTCAAATAAGAGTCGGCATCCACTCTGGACCAGTTGTCGGCGGTGTCATAAGTGGAAAACGCATCAGCTTTGATATTTGGGGCGAAACCGTGAATTTAACAAGCCGTCTACAACATGTAGCGGAGCCAGGGGAAATCATCGTTAGTGACGAAATGACAAAACTACTTCGCGGCAAATTCAATATTTCTGATTACCGAGTGTTGGACTTAAAAGGGCTAGGCTCGACCGCGCTTGCCCGCCTTCTGTCGAGCAGTGAAAAAAACCCTTTCCTGGGAAATAAATCCAGCGCAGAAACTAATCCAGACGTCAGTGAGCTTCCGTTTCTATCCCAGCATTAAGGCCTTAACAGCTATAAACTGGCCCACTTAATTGCTCCGACTTGCTCAATCCGACGGCGTACGCGCC
>CAYOEM010000028.1:16240-27852 GCA_964402975.1 uncultured Polynucleobacter sp. | reverse complement strand
AGAGCCGGTAACAATTGGAATGCGGCTAGGAACAATTAACGGGGGCAGTTTTAAGAGTCGGCGTCCCCGCTAAGTTTGTCCAATGGGGTCAGCTCTTCGACGTCTAAGAGGTGAGCGGTCTCTTGGGTTCCTGAGAGAATTTTGATGACTTCCTTGATGGGTTCTCGGCGAATAATAAAATCAAAATGGTTGAGATCGTTCATCGCTATACTGGTGATGTTTTTATGTCCAGATCGAGGCACGAATATACCAAGTCGCCCTCTTGATACCGAGTCGCTGTCGCTATACAGGATATGAATTTTTAAGTTGTCGGGAACATCGCTGTCGCGCAGATATTTAAGGAAGCTACTACCCGGCCTCATCTGCCAGATGTCCCTCCAGAAAAAAGCCAAAGGTGTGATTAAGGCTAGGTACGTATAGGGGCTTCCGCCGCAAGGTGGAGCCATCGCGATTAGTTTATCGCAGTATTTGCTACCGCCAAGTTTTAGTAACCACCATAAGCTGACTAACGTGCCTTTTGAATGGGCCACTATGTGAATTTTTTTGAAACCGTGGCGATCCATTTGTCGCTTCAGCTTGTAATCGATAAAATTTGCACTTTCCATGATCCCCTGGGTGAAGAATGTTCCAAATAGGCCACCTAAGTTAAAGCTGAACACGTCGAATCCGGCTGCCACGAGCTGGCGTTCCAAAACATTCAAAGATCTTTGTGATGAGAAAAAACCATAGACAAGTAGTACCGGCGTGCGATTTGGATCGATGGTCTTGTTTCGCCGCACAATTTGGTTGTTTAGAGTCGCCTCTGCCATGATTTCTTTGTAGGCAGCCGTGAGCATTGAAACCATGCTTCGTCCCTGCTTGCGACTGTACCATTCAAAAACAAGCAAAGGTGCCAGTATCAAGCCCGCCGTCAATCCAATAGCGTTCACGGTCCAACCGAGAAGCGTCACTTTCGGCGAAGACATGTAAACCAGGAAAATACACTCCGGCAAAATACCAACAAAAGTGAAGAAAAGAACTCGTGCCGGTTTGAGATTAAAAGCGCCAGCAAAGAAGCTCACCAAATCAAATGGAAAAACCGGTATGAGTCGGGCTGCGAAGATTAACTTGTAGTCTTGTGTTCGTATGAAACGCAGCGTTGATGGAAGATTGCGACTCATCCATGGAACAACCATAGTCCTTCCAAGGATAAACATGAGTCCATAAACGGGAATTGTTGACAGCGTACTGCCGATTGCAGCCAAAAGTATGGCTAGTTCTTCGTTGAAGGTTCTGGCGGCTACGTAGGTGGCAAATACGTGGGGCGTGAGTAGCAGAGGGCGAACGAAGGAGAGAGCAAGGTAATGGGCTGGAGCCAATGTAGTCGTTCCTATACACTGTTCGACCCCACTGGGGCACCAATTGTGCCAAAACGACCACGATACAAATCCGGCAATCGTAAGGATTGTAAACTCTATGATGAGGGCTGCTCGAATATGGTTGAAGGTGAACAATAGCCGGTGACGACCAGTCATCTGATCGCTGTCGCTTGAGCCTAACTCAGATGTACTGCTGACGGGCGTGGTGTCGGACAGCGGCGCATATGTGGTCGTCTCTATATTTTTTTCAGGACCTTCCGTCAGAAAAAACTCCTAACATGCGACAACTAGAGCCAACCGCCTCCTCGTAACACGGGCGAGTGCTGGCCGAAACTTACAGAATCGTTTATTATATCGGAAGCTTGTACCCATTCATGACGGTTAATCGAAGTAATGCGCATAAATTTTAGCAACATATTGATTTTATTGGCACTTATCTTCCATTCCCACGCCCTTGCGGGCCAGCTGGACGATTACCAGCGTCGAATCCGCGAGGCCGGTGATGATATGCTGGAAAACCTCTCCATTTCCTACGTGTACGGCGGTAGTAAGGTTGGAGATGCTGGCACCTGTGACGAATGCAACAGTTGCTTGGAGAAAAAGCGTCCAGCACCTAAGCAACGATTTAGTGAGTGCCCCACATGCCAGAATTGTAGCTTGGATTGTTCCCACTTTGTGCAGCTCGTATTCTCACGCGCTGGTTTAGGTTTTCCCTACCTGACGTCGACGCAAATGTTGGATCTTAGTGCCGAAGCCCTTATTAAAAAATACTCGCTAGTTCCTGTGCCAATGGATTTAGAAAAAATTCTGCCGGGTGACATGCTTGTTTACAGGGGCCATGTTGTCGTTGTTGAGACAGTGCATGAGGCGGGTGTTGCCGATATTATACATGCGACCGGGGGCAAGGATATAAAAGTACCAGGTCAGGGCATCCAGCGTGAGCGTTATGCCCGTCTGCCGAATTTTCGTGGCGAGCTACTTCGGATCATACGTCACAAGACGATCCGTGATCTTAGCCTCGGTCGAAGTCCTCAGAGCACACCAGCGTTGTCACAAAGTCACTCCAGGCTGCGCCCCGTAGAGAAGCGCAAGCCCTGAAACAATGTTTGAAGAGCAGTCATGCGGCCTGCTCAAATTATGGACAAATCCTTCTTCGAGACCCTTTCGTAAAAGTGTTGAGCTTGCAATAACGCCAATAATTGATGTACCTTGTCGGATCAGCCCAGCATGCCAATTAAGTTTTAGAGGAAGCGCGATGTACTCAACTCAGGATTTTCGTAAGGGTCTCAAGATCGAATATAACGACAAAGCATGGTCAATCGTGGAGTTCCAACACGTCAGCCCAGGAAAGGGAAACGCTTTTGTTCGGACTCGTCTTAAAAATTTGGAAACCGGTCAGGTCGTCGAAGTGACGTTCAAATCCGGAGATAAAGTGAACGTGCCCGACGTCGAGACAAGGGAGATGCAGTATCTCTACAACGACGGCGACCGCTGGACGTTTATGGATGTTTCAAATTACGAGCAATTTAGCCTCTCCTCAGAGGAAGTGGGGGACGCAAAATTTTATATCGTTGAAAATGGCAATGCTAAGGTCACATTCTTCCGCGGTCGCGCGGTTGCAGTTGAAGTGGATAATCACGTTGATCTTAAAGTTGTGGAAACTCAGCCAAACATCAAGGGAGACACGTCGGGGGGCGGCGGTAAGCCCGCTAAATTGGAGACGGGGCTCGTTGTCCAGGTCCCATTTCATATTAAAGAGGGAGACATTCTGCGAATCGATACCAGGACGAACGACTATCTCTCGAAAGTTCAAAATTAATTAACCAAGTGACGCAGGTGAAACATGGATTTTAAAAATGTCGAGCAGTTGATGGAGCTGATGCGTAAGCAGGGTTTCAATCACGTGAAAATTGAGTCAAAAGATCAAAAGATTGAAGTGACGATGCAGGCTCCCATGAGCGGAGGGATCATGCCGTCGATGTCTATGATGACCGCGCCGATGATGGCTCAAGGCATGCCACAAGTTAGTGCGTCTGCAGCCCCTCCGCCGCCTGCAGCCAAGTCCGAGACCGCCGCAGGAACGGCTAAAGGATTTGCCAATGGTCATATTGTGAAAAGTCCTTTCGTAGGTACATTTTACAGATCTTCAAGCCCTGGTTCTGACCCGTTTGTTGATATCGGCACTCGCGTTAAGAAAGGTCAGACCCTTTGTATTGTCGAGGCGATGAAGCTTATGAACGAAATCGAAGCGGACCGAGATGGTGTTATTCGTGAGATTTTGATCGAAAACGGTCAGCCAGTTGAGTTTGAGCAAGCACTATTTGTCATTGAGTAAGGTCCTTTTTCATGAAAAAAGTTTTGATTGCAAATCGGGGCGAAATTGCGGTGCGAGTCATCCGGGCCTGTCAAGAGCTCGGATTGCGCACCGTTGCAGTGCATAGTGTTGCGGACCGTGATGCCTTGCACACCCGTATTGCAGACGAAAGTATTTGTATAGGGCCGGGTCCAAGCCCAAAAAGCTACCTTTCAATTCCAGCAATCATGAGTGCCGCAGAAATTGCTGGCGTAGATGCTATTCACCCAGGCTATGGGTTTTTATCAGAGAATGCCAAGTTTGCTGAGATCTGTGAAAAGTATGGGGTTAAGTTTATTGGTCCCAAGTCGGAACATATTCAGGCTCTTGGCAACAAAGTTGAGGCGCGCGCATTCGCAGAGAAGGCCGGGGTTCCAATGCTGCCCGGGAGTGCAGGCGCCGTAAAATCTCTGGCTGAGGCCGAGAAACTAGCTAAAGAGATTGGATTTCCGTTAATTATCAAAGCCGCAGCCGGCGGCGGTGGGCGTGGCATGAAAATTGTCCGGTCCAACGATGAACTTTCAAAGCAGTTTGATTTGGCTCGCAGCGAAGCCGAAGTTGGCTTTGGTAACCCCGACGTTTTCATCGAGCGCTACTGTGAGAGACCGCGGCACGTTGAAGTGCAGTTGGTAGCGGATGAACATGGTAACGCAACCCATTTGGGCGAGCGTGACTGTTCGATTCAGCGTCGCCATCAAAAGCTTCTAGAGGAGGCTCCGTGTCCCGTCATGACGCCTGCCCGTCGCAAAGAGATCGGGGACACGGCCGTTAGGCTGGCCAAAGCTGTTGGCTACCAGAGTCTAGGTACCGTTGAATTTCTAATGGATGAAGATGGTCGTTTTTACTTCATGGAAGTCAACACGAGAGCCCAGGTCGAGCATCCGGTTACTGAGATGATTACGAGCGTAGATCTAATCAAAGAGCAAATTAACATAGCTCGTGGCCACAAACTTTCTTTTGATCCGGCGAAAATTGAACTGCGCGGGCACGCTTTGGAATGTCGAATCAATGCAGAAGATCCCACGACGTTTGCTCCCTGGCCGGGCAAAGTAACGGGCTATCATGAGCCAGGCGGCCCCGGTGTTCGCGTGGACGGGATGCTGTATTCAGGTTTTACCGTTCCTGCTCTCTATGACTCGATGGTGGCAAAATTAATCACGTGGGGTCGTGACCGTGATGAGTGTCTAGCTAGAATGCGTCGTGCCCTAAGAGAAATGAAAGTGGACGGCATCAGGACAAATATTCCGTTTCATCTAAGAGTGCTTGATGACAAGCGGTTCATTGAGGGACAAGTTTCAACCAAGTTTTTGCAGGAATTTGGTGTTTAGTAATCCTTCAAGTGTTCGTAATCAGAAAGTATTTTGTTGATCGGCAGAATTTGCCGAGTGCTTCTTTTAATCCGCGTCTAAGTTCCGGCCGAAACCGATCTTGAAACGAGAGAGGTTTTGCTCGAATGGTTCCAGGTCTTAAAAAATTACTAGAGCTAATTAAAGCTACACCAGGCGATCAACGTTTGGTGGATAGATTTGTGTCGTTGTCGCTTGAGCTCACGTCGGATGAGCGAGTTGATGCGATGATACAATTAGCACAAATCCTTGCGACAGAAGCACCAGTTAAAGCCATCGATATTGCTTGGGGACTTTTCAAGCAGGATCGATTGCAGCCCGAAAGTCTCAAAGTCGTGGCGACGGCTCTTGAAGCGTTAGGTAAAAAGTCTAAGGCTATTGCCGTTCGTGAGGATTTGAAGCGATTAACGATCCACCCAGCAGGGACCTTCGAGCACGAAAGCGCTCGCGATAGTATTCAGCGGGCAATTGTGGCAGCCCTAGCGGGGAATGCTGGTGTAGATTTCGCAGATGGCGCTCAAACCAAAACGAGTCAAAAACCCGCAGATAACAGTGACCATGAAACGTCCGGCGTCAATCAAGTCGAATCGCCCTCATTTTCGCTTGAATCAACTGGTGTTAACCCCGATGTGGCAAAAGTGCCTGCGGCCGAGCGCCAAGTACAGCCAGAGGTAAACTATACGCCGCCTCAGAGTCAGGTTGTAGAGCGCCAAGAAAAAGTTGGGAAAAGGGACGTGGTGGATGTTGATCCGATCGCTTCGGTTGCGAGGGCCTCAGCCGCCGCGCCTGGCGCGGGTATTCCAGAGGCAATTCCTAAGAAAGAGCCATCCAATCATTCTAAAGCTTTTCACGAAAGAATGGAGCGGGAGAGTGCTCACCAAGTGACACGGTCGAGTGCGGCCGAGTCTCTTCGCAGCGTGATAATGCCTCGACCAAGTGATGCTCCAGCGTGTCGGCTCTTGGTCAAGGAGCTTATTTCCTCTGGTCGATGGGCTGATTTATTATCGTTCTTTTACGAGGCTTTTGAGGATAAGAGTGATCCCTTGATCATAGAGATTTTTCAAACACACCAGTTGAAGAAAGTTGATATTCAATTTGCCGCGCTTTGGATCGATGCACTCGTGTGGAGTCGGCAAGAGAGGCGAGCGTTACGGTTCATGCATCAGCTTTTGATCGAGGAACCTCAGCTGGCTTGGGCAAAGATGGTGAGATCAAAGGCCGATCTCGTGACTGAGCGCCTATGGCTTATGGCGATAACCTGGCGCGAGGCCGATGGTGTCTCTGCACTGCGACTACAAATCGAGCAGCTAAGGCCAAAACTTGGCGTATACGTGGCCGCACCTCCGATTGCATCTTGATAAATCTAACGGCTTTTATAAACTCTACTCCTAAGTTTATCTTTTGTTTTTAGGGGTTTAGGAGGTGGTTTATGGCCGTTACTTTAGAGGTTTTCGCTGCTAAGATCGACCAAACGTTAGCTGGTTTCGGAAATAAAGTCGTCGGCCAAGCAGGCTTGGGGCGTCGTCTCGTTATGGCCTTGTTAGCGGACGGGCACATCTTGCTTGAGGGTCTACCAGGTCTGGCAAAAACGACAGCGATAAAGACGATCGCCGAGTTGACCGGACTAAAGTTTAACCGGATCCAATTTACCCCTGATCTATTGCCCGCAGATATTGTTGGCACCCAAATTTATGACCCAAGGCAAGGCACGTTTAACACTCGTAAGGGCCCCTTGTTTGCTAACCTTGTGTTAGCCGACGAGATAAATCGCGCGCCGGCGAAGGTTCAGTCGGCATTATTAGAAGCCATGCAGGAGCGTCAGGTCACGATTAGTGGCGAAACGTTTCATTTGGAACAACCTTTTCTCGTAATGGCCACCCAAAATCCAATCGAGCAAGAGGGAACGTACCCCCTGCCTGAGGCTCAAGTCGATCGTTTTATGTTCAAAGTTAAAGTTAACTACGGCACAGAAAGCGATGAGATTGAAATGCTGAAAAGATCAGGTCAGGGAATTCTGAATAAAGCAGTCAGCCCTGTTCTTTCGCGCTCTGATGTCATTGAGGGTCGGCAGTTGATGACGACCATTAACGTTTCGGAAAAGATCCACCAGTACATTGTCAATATTGTATTTGCCACCAGAGAGCCTATTCGATACCGACTCTCAGAGATTCAGCCATGGATCAGTGTGGGCGCGAGTCCACGAGCCAGTTTATATCTAGAAAAAGCGGGACGAGTGAATGCGGCGCTGCTTGGGCGAAACTTTGTGACGCCACAAGATATAAAAGACGTTGCCTTAGATGTGCTTCGTCATCGAATCGCTCTCAGCTATGCCGCCGAAGCAGAGCAGGTCGGTGCAGATGTGATTATTCAAAAAATATTGGACCGGGTCGAAGTTCCATAGGGTGGCGTTTCCGATGCTATCGGCTGAAGTACTGGCTAAAATAAAAACGTTGACTCTTCGTGGTAGGCACTTGGCCAATGACCTTATGGCGGGTGAATACGCAAGCGCATTTCATGGCAGAGGGATGGAGTTCCATGAAGTTCGCGAGTACGTGCCCGGCGATGATGTGCGTGGCATTGATTGGAATGTAACTGCGCGCATGGGCCAGCCCTTTGTAAAGGTTTTTCGCGAAGAGAGAGAATTGACTATTATGTTGATGGTGGACGTTAGCGCGTCTATGGGCCTTGGCGAAGGCAAGTCCAGGCGCGCTCTTGCGGCCGAGTTGGCAGCCATTCTAGCGTGGCTGGCGATTCGAAGTAACGACCGAGTCGGTTTAATGCTTTTCGGAGAAAAGGTCGAATTGTTTTTACCCCCCAAAAAAGGGCAGGCGCATATTTGGAGAATCATTAAAGAACTTTTGACGTGGCGGGCTGAGTCCCGGGCAACAAATATTGGATTCGCGGCAGAGCATCTTACAAGAACTCTGAAGAGACGATGCGTTTGTTTTCTGATTTCTGACTTTTTAACAACTGATCGGCTTCAGGCTTTGGAATTGGTCGCGAGTCAGCACGACTTGACGTGTGTTCTGATGAATCATAGTCCTCTGGACGGTCTATCGGCCTCCGGTGGAAGTGGTGTTGTTGCCTATCAGGACGCTGAGTCGGGTGAGACATCAATTGTAAACACATCCGATAGCGGCGTTATCCGGTTGGTTGACGATCGCAAGACTTCCTGGCAGGCGACTGTTGAAGAGGCTGTCAGAGGGTGGGGGGCGGATTTTTTCAAGGTCGAACCAGGAAGCGAGGTCGTTGATCCGTTGGTCAATTACCTCAGACGTCACAAAAAAATAAACCGACGCAGGTGGGTCTAATGACCGACACATTACCGTCAGACAATCAACCTAAAGACGCGAAGGAGGTATTTTCGAGCCCTCCCCATGGACTGAAGGGAGTTTTGAAGGCAGACCCAATCCTAACCCCGAGCATGGTGATAGGCGTAGGGGTTTTTGTTCTTCTATGTGTCGCGCTGATTATAGTTTTGAACCAGTTTTTGAAGAAAATCAAAGATTCCGGGAGGAGGACTGGCTCGACGACCGGTGTGCCAGCTTTGATTGAAGGGCCTGGACTTTTGAACCAGATTGATCAAGTGGCTTTGCCTTTAGAAAGTCACAGCACTGAAAATGATCGGTTAGCTGATTGGGCTCGGTTTTCAAGTGCGTTAAGCGTCATCCTCAGACGGGCTGTTGAATTGCGAACGGGGTTGCCGGTGGCCGAGCGGACGACTCAGGAGATTTATAGTTTGTTGGAGATTGGTGATAAGTCTTTGTCGCGAGAGTTTAAAGATGAAATCTTCGATTTATTGTTAGGCCTTGACGAAATCACGTTTGCCGGAAGAATCAGTAGTATTAATCACGCGTCGGTTCTGCTGGCAAAAGTTAGAGCATTTGTAAAGATTTTGACTGAGGCTGATCTTGAAAGAGCCGATAGTGGGGAATCTGTCAGCAGTGGGGTTAAGATTTTTGAATGATTTATTATTCAATTCTAGTCTAACGCTAGGTGCCCTGAGCATTCAATCACCCTTGTGGCTTCTGGCCATTCCTTTGGCATTTATCCCATGGTTTCAAGACAGACGAGGTCGTCGGTTTCATCCGATCGCCCACGTTCGCTTGATGGTTCCGGGTTTACGTTCTCTTGGTGGTCCGATTTTTAGTCATGCGGGGTGGCTCTGTCGCAGCCTTGCGATCCTCCTGGCAATCGCGGCATTGTCTCGCCCACAAATTGGTTCACTACCGATTGATCGTTCCAATGATGGCATTGATATTATGCTGGCGATTGACACGTCAGGTAGCATGCGTGCGCGCGATTTTGAAGTATCAGGTCAGAGACCTGATCGATTAGAAGTGATAAAAACGGTAATTTCAGAGTTTATTTCCGCTCGGCCTGACGACCGGATTGGGATGGTCGTTTTCGGGAGTGGTGCATACACACAGGCTCCTTTGACGCTTGATCACGAGATGTTAGCGGAATTTTTATCACGTATAGAAATTGGTGTTGTCGGAGATGGAACAGCGATTGGAGATGGTTTAGGTGCAGCTGTAAAACGTCTTAAGGCGACGCCCGGCAAGGGTCGGGTGGTTGTTTTGTTAACTGACGGTGCAAACAACTCTGGCCGAATTGATCCGATGGCCGCCGCCAATGCGGCTAAGGCTTTTGGGATCCGGGTCCATACAATCGGCGTTGGTAGTGAAGGTGTTGTGCCGATCGTGCAGAATGGGCGAGTATTTCACATTCAAGCTGATATTGACGAAAAAACGCTGCGCGGTATCTCTGACGCTACCGGTGGCAAATACTATCGTGCGACTGACGCCGGCGCTCTTCAGAACGTCTATAAGGACATCGATCAACTTGAAAAGGTTCGACACAAGCAGCATCAACGTCGACGTGGGCGAGACGTATACCCCGTACTGATTATTTTTGCGTTGGCGTTTATCTTGTTTGAGGTTCTTTGGCGACTAACGCCGTACAGACGAATTCCGACGTGAGTTACGCGAGGATGAGGATTTGACGTTCTGATGAATCTATTTGGAACAATTTTTTCATGGAATGAGTCGCGATGGCTCGCTCTACTGCTTGTTTTACCTGTTGTCTATATTTTGCTGATGTTGGGGGACAGGCGCAAGCGCTTACGACTTGATGCGCTGCAACACTCGGCTGGAGATTTTAAGGTTTTTCTATTTGATTATTGGGGAGCTGCACTGAAGTTGTGGCTAATCATTTTGTCCATAGCAGCCTTCGTTATTTCCATGGCTGGTCCGAGGCTTGGATGGAGACTTAATGAAATTCAACAAAACGGCATGGATATCGTCGTTGCGATCGATGTTTCTAAAAGTATGCTTTCTCAGGATCTTCAGCCTTCCAGGCTTGAGCGAGCGAGGCGAATGGTTATAGAGCTGTTAGAAGCGGCTCCAGGGGACCGAGTGGGTCTTGTGCTATTTGCCGGAGCCGCTTATGTGCAGTGCCCCCTGACGTTTGACCATGAGGCTATACGCACGTTTTTAGTTGATTTGGATCCGGAGCTTGTGCCTATTGGTGGGACTGACCTTGCGGAGGCACTGAGAGAGTCGTTACGAGCTCTTGGAGCCGGTGGGCAAAATGCTGATTCCGGATTAGGTAAGTTGATCGTTTTACTGAGTGATGGTGAAAGTCAGCAAGGTGATTTGGATAAAGCCATTGGAGAGGTTCAACGCAGTCAGGCTAAGGTCATATCGGTTGCAATGGGGACGGAAGCAGGGGCGCCGGTTCCCAACAAGGGTGGAGGGCTGCTTAAGGACGATCAAGGGCGTGTTGTCATCAGTAAATTAGATGATAAAGGTCTTCGGTTTTTGGCGGAGAAAACGGGAGGTCACTTTGTGAATGGAGCCGGCCGAGAAGTGTCGGTTGCTGAGGTTTACCAATCGGTTTTCAGAAATGCCGGTATTGTGAAAGATCAAAAAGTCATAAAAGAACGTGAATGGTTTGACCGCTATCAGTGGTCAGGGGTATTGGCTTTATTGTTGCTGTTGATCGATCTTTTTTTGGTCGACACGAAGAGATCCAGTGCTGCGATCATTCTTTTGGTTTTCTTTGGTTTTGTATGGCCGACGAGCGTTGAGGCGTCAGATCGTGATGAGTATAATCGTGCTGTAGACGCTTATGAAGGAAGGTCGAGTGATGATTCCGAAAAGGCTTTTCGGTCGTTACTAAATAGTGCCGATCGTGAAGTTGCTCGCCGATCCTTTTATAACCTTGGCAATGTCTTGGCGAGACAGGGTCGATATGAAGAGGCCGTTAAAGCGTATGAAGAGGCGCTTCGTATGAACGTTCAAGATCAACAAGTAAGAGATAATCTTGCATGGGCCAAGAAGTATCTGTCAGGGGACGAGAACAAGCAGAAGTCAGAGCAACAGAAGTCAGAGCAACAGAAGTCAGAGCAACAGAAGTCAGAGCAACAGAAGTCAGAGCAACAGAAGTCAGAACAACAGAAGTCAGAACAACAGAAGTCAGAGCAACAGAAGTCAGAACAACAGAAGTCAGAACAACAGAAGTCAGAACAACAGAAGTCAGAACAACAGAAGT
>CAYOEM010000028.1:0-16140 GCA_964402975.1 uncultured Polynucleobacter sp. | reverse complement strand
CAACAGAAGTCAGAACAACAGAAGTCAGAACAACAGAAGTCAGAACAACAGAAGTCAGAACAACAGAACTCAGAACAGCCACAAGACCTCGAAAAATCCGAAGCTGAACGGTTGCTCCGAAGCGTTCCTGAAGAGCCTCGACGTGTTGCTCCTATTTATCGCGGTGGTGGCGTACCACAACAAAAGTCTGGCAACGATTGGTGACCGTATAACTGGGAGGAGGTTTGAATTGAAGTTTTTTATGTCCATAGCTTTGGGCTGTTTTTTCGCTTCGCTAACCGCTCTTGGGGGTTCTCTGACGGCTGAGGTCGACAGGCACCAGACGTCAATGGAAGAGCCGTTTTGGTTAACGATAACGATTCAAGGTTCATTAGGAGAGGCCCTGAAGTTGCCGGATTCTCCGGATTTTGAATTTGCGAAAACAGGTGAGAGCACGAATATTTCGATAGTTAATGGTTCAATCACAAAGGAGATACAGTACACGTTCCAAGCGCGTCCCCTGCGGCAAGGTGCGTTATCAATACCGTCGTTTGTTGCAAAGATTGATGGACGTGATGAAAAGACATTGCCTATTTCTGTTCAGGTAGGATCTGCTGGTGGAGGGCAGAAAAGCGGAGTGACGCAAGACCAGAAGAAACTTGTTTTCGTCGAGCGAGACCTTTCCAAGGCTAGCCTCTATGAAGGCGAAGCTGTAAGGTCCACGGGCCGACTTCTAACGCGCACACGATTGACGGGCGCGACACCGGCGCGCGATCCATCGCCAAATTGGAGGGTCATTCCAGTTGAGGGACAAAGAAATAAATCTGTAGTTAGGGATGGGGCCAATTATGAGACGGTGGAGATGGATGAAGTTCTTGTCCCTTTGAAACCTGGCACACTAACGGTGCCTCAATTTAGTATAAATGCGTCTTGGATACAGGACAACAAACGTTCAAACCGCAGAGGTCCACATAGCGTTTTTGATCTTTTCCAGCATGGCATGTTTAATTTAGGTGAAGAGGTGTCTCGCAAGCTCGTCTCTGAGCCCACGACTTTGAATGTTAGGCCTTTGCCAGATCCAAAGCCTGCCAATTTCTTTGATGTAGTGGGCGCATTTTCTTTAAAGTCGAATGTCTCGGGGCGCGAAATAGCAGCAGGCGATACCATTACTGTTACCGTTGAATTATCGGGTCAAGGTGCTCTGGATAGAATGAGGGAATTAAAGCTGGCGGTAGCTGGAGCCAGGGTTTACGACGATAAGCCTGATTTAAATGAGAAAGTTGAGCCGGGAGCTGGATTGGTCTCAACTAAACGGTTTAAGTTTGCAGTTGTACCGCAGCAGTCGGGAAGTCTAGATCTTGGTTCTGTCAATCTCGCAGCTTTCAATCCCTTTACCGAGCGTTATGAGGAGCTTTCAACTAAGCTTGGCTTGATCACGGTAAAAGAAGGGACAGTTGTTGCAAAAATGGCTCAGGTTTCCCCTGAAACAAAGCCAAACGACGCCAATCAGCAACCAATTCAAAGTACCGATAATTTTGCTCCTATAGCGCCAAAGCGATTGGATGAAACATCGTTAGAGCCAAGCTCTTGGTGGCTTAATCCGATGATGCTGGCCTTTGAGTTGCTGGCTGTTTTATTGATTTTGGCATGGTTGTTGTTTCGGAAGTTTGTCTTGCCGAAAGCCAAGAAAAAATCAACCGGAGCGACAATTCTTTCGCGATGTGAGATGCTTAGGAGGGATTTGCAAGGTGGTGACTTAACGGTTCTTAAAGGTACCCTCGACCTCATGAAGTACGTTTTTACGACGCCGGGTCAGCAACCAAATGCGATGACGTCATCGGATCTTATTTCAGCTGCAAAAAAGATCGGTGTCGATCAATCAATTTTAGATAGCCTTAAAAGAGTCCTCGAGGTTAGTGATCGATTGCAGTATGGCTTTCGTGATGTGGAGTGCATTACAGATCAATTAAGGTACGATATAAATCATCTTATTGATTATTGTATGAAAAAGGGAGCTGATGCAGAGTGCTGAGTTACATCAATCGATAAACCACGCTATTGATGCGAGTGATTGGGGTCAAATCCGGACTCTTGGCGAACAAGCTTTGGCGGAAGGTGAAGCAACCAGTCAGATTTTATATAATCTCGGGCTGGCATACCTCCAAGAAAATAATCCTTCCTCGGCATTGGCCGTCCTTTTGGCTATTCCAAGAAAGTATAGGGATCAAAGTTCCCAGAAAGCTATACAAGAGGCGTTGGCTCGCGCCAACCTCGATCAGTCGACGCTTGATTTGGGTTCTCATGGTTTGGAAACCGCTTTAGTCGAGATGGCCGAAGTTATTGCACCTGTCCCGTTTCAATTCATTAGTTCTATAACGTTACTATTGTTGCTCTTTGCGATTATTGTTGTCGTTCGTCTCTCGAAAACAAGGCAGTCGTTTTTAAATTCCCGGTTTGGGCGAAGGCTTGGTTTTGGAATTGGAGTTCTAGCATTGATCGTCATGGCTTCTTTAAGCCTCGGATGGTTTTCAAGTTATTACCGGGGGCATTGGTGCGCGATAGTTGCATCAGATGCAAAAATTCATTTGCAGCCTCATGTTGAGTCGGAAGTGATTCGTGAAATTCAAACAGCCTCACCAGTGCTTGCTACCAGTAATGCACGTCGTCCGTGGGTCAGTATTTTACATTCCTCAGGTGCGTCGGGGTGGGTGGAGTCACTTAAATTGAGGTGTGTCGATGAGCCTAAATAATATACGGAGTATTTATAAGCCATCTCTTGCGCTTTTGACAGATCTTTACCAGATCACTATGGCCTATGGTTACTGGAAGACGGGTGTTCACAACAAACAAGCGATGTTCCAGATGTTTTTTAGGCAGCTCCCATTCGGCAGCGGTTTTGCTATCGCGGCTGGTCTTGAGGCATTGATTGACTATGTTGATGGTTTTTTGTGGAGTGACGAGGATCTAGAATTTATTGCACATTTGAAGGGTATCGACGGGGCCCCCATAGTTTGTGATGGGTTTATTCATCATTTAAAATCAACGCCATTTCGCGTGTCAATCGACGCGGTTGAGGAGGGGCGTTTGGTGTTTCCTCACGAGCCATTGGTCAGAGTGACAGGCCCCCTGCTTCAGTGCCAGCTTTTGGAAACTGCGTTATTGAATTTGATAAATTTTCCGACTCTTATTGCAACTAAAGCGGCGCGGGTCTGTTTGGCGGCCCAAGGGGATCGGGTACTCGAGTTTGGGCTCAGACGAGCTCAAGGTGTTGATGGAGGTTTGACGGCATCTCGAGCTGCCTTTTTAGGTGGTGTAGATGGCACAAGTAATCTTTTAGCGAGCTACGTCTATGATATTCCAGCGGGAGGTACCCATGCCCATAGTTGGGTGATGAGTTTTGATTCTGAACTGGAGGCTTTTACGAAATTTGCTAGGGCAATGCCCGGGAATTCGATTTTTCTAGTAGACACATACAATACAATTGATGGTGTTAGAAATGCTATCAAAGCTGGACATTGGCTAAAAGCTAATGGGCACAAACTTTACGGCATCAGACTAGACAGCGGTGACTTAGGTTATCTTTCCAATGAGGCGCGTAAGCTGCTTGATGAGGCTGGTTTTGAGACGACTGTGATTGTTGGGTCAAATGATTTGGACGAAATCCAAATTGCAAATCTTAAAAGTGCAGGTGCGAAAATATCGGTCTGGGGTGTTGGAACTAGGCTCGTTACCGCGTACGATCATCCAGCGCTTGGTGGGGTTTATAAACTTGTTGCTATTAGAGACTCTGAATCAGAAGCTTGGCAGTATAAACTTAAAGTATCTGATCAGATGTCAAAGATTACAACGCCTGGTAAGCAGCAGATTAGACGTTTTATGGTCAATGGTGAATACGCAGCCGATATGATTTTTGATGAGTTGTCACCGCCATCGGGCGGAGATGTCACGATCGTTGATCCTGCTGATATAACTCGCCGTAAGAAAATACCCAAAGGGACGCCATATGAAGATTTGTTGCGGCCGATTATCGTAGATGGCAGGCGCGTCTATGATGGCGGCGGCGTTCATAAAGGCCGTCAACGTTGTCGCAAGGAGCTTTCACGCTTGAATGAGAGCATTAAGAGGATCTTAAATCCCCATTCTTATCCGGCAGGGCTAGAGTCTTCGCTCCACGAGCGGAAAGCAAAAATGATACTCGAGATGAAGGGCTTTTAGCAAAAACACTGAGTTACTCGGCTCGTAGATAGTGACAGGTGTATCCATTGGGATGTTTTTGCAGATAGTCCTGATGCTCGGGTTCTGCTTTCCAAAAAGGCTGCGCCGCTACAATTTCGGTGACGATTGGTTTTTTCCATTTTTTGGTCAAATCAAATTTTGAGCGAACGGTTCTTGCCGTTTGGGCTTGATTTGGGCCGTAGTAGAAAATAACGGAGCGGTACTGTGTTCCTTTATCATTACCTTGCTGATTGAGGGTGGTGGGATCATGCATTCGAAAGAAAAAACTTAGAAGTTGCTCGTAGGAAATAATCTTTGGGTCAAAGATGAGTTGAACCGATTCAGCGTGGCCCGTTGTACCCAAGGAGACCTCTTTATAGCTTGGGTTTGACGTCTGTCCACCTGTATAGCCAACTTGAGTTTCTTTTACCCCTGGTAGTTTACGGATGATCTCCTCCATACCCCAGAAGCAACCACCCGCAAATACTGCAACATCAAGGCTTTTGCTCAAGCCCCTGGCAAGGTCGCCAGGCGGTAACGTATTCGTGGCATCGATTGATGCAGGCTTTGGTTGATGAACGTCACGCCCTGCCGAGACCACTGGGGTTGCGGTCAGGATAACGGCAATGATCATACTTTGCAAAACGCTGTTGATCGGTTTTGTCATTAAAAAAATCCCAGTTTTTTCGGGCTATAACTTACAAGAACATTTTTAACCTGCTGATAATGATCGAGCATCATTTTGTGGGTTTCGCGACCAATTCCGGATTGTTTATAGCCACCAAACGTGGCGTGAGCAGGGTAGGCGTGGTAACAGTTGGTCCAAACTCTTCCAGCCTCAATGGCTCGCCCCATGCGGTATGCCGTATTCATGTCTCTTGTCCAGACGCCGGCACCAAGTCCATAGAGGGTGTCGTTTGCAATGTGAAGGGCCTCGGCTTCATCTTTAAAGGTTGTAACGGACAAGACTGGGCCGAATATCTCCTCCTGGAAAATGCGCATTTTATTATGACCCTTGAACACTGTTGGCTCGACGTAATAGCCGGTAGAAAGCTCTCCGCCTAGGTTTGACCTGCCACCTCCGATGAGACATTCTGCGCCCTCTTTGCGGCCGATATCCATGTAGCTAAGTATTTTTTCGACCTGTTCTTGAGAGGCTTGAGCTCCAATCATGGTGGACTCGTCAAGCGGGTGACCCTGCTTAACTTTTTTAACGCGCTCGATAGCTCGTGCAATAAAGTCTTTATATATCGATTCTTGTACCAAAGCTCGCGACGGGCAGGTGCAAACTTCGCCTTGATTAAGCGCAAACATGGTAAAACCCTCAAGCGCCTTATCAAAGTAGTCGTCGTCTTTTTGCATGATATCGGCAAAGAAAATATTTGGTGATTTTCCACCGAGTTCGAGTGTGACCGGAATTAAATTCTCAGATGCATACTGCATGATCAGTTTGCCGGTACTTGTTTCACCGGTAAATGCAATTTTCGAGATGCGTTTACTACTGGCCAGCGGTTTTCCTGCTTCTAGACCAAAACCGTTGACGATATTTAGTGCTCCCGGGGGCAAGAGGTCTTGGATAAGTTCGGCAAATACTAAGATGCCGGCTGGTGTTTGCTCAGCTGGCTTTAAGACAACGCAATTGCCAGCGGCTAGAGCAGGCGCTACTTTCCAGGCAGCCATAAGTAGCGGGAAGTTCCATGGAATGATTTGTCCCACAACCCCGAGCGGTTCATGGTAGTGGTAGGCCACCGTGTTGTGATCGATTTCTCCGATGCTGCCTTCTTGAGCTCTGATGCATGATGCAAAGTAACGGAAGTGATCGATCGCTAGTGGAATGTCGGCAGCCTTAGTTTCTCTGATGGGCTTACCGTTGTCCCAGGTTTCAGCGACCGCAAGTTTTTCAAGGTTTTGCTCCATTCTATCAGCAATTTTTAGGAGAATATTGCTTCGCTCCGTGGTGGATGTTTTCCCCCAAGTGGCTTTTGCACGGTGTGCCGCGTCCAAGGCAAGCTCGATATCTTGATAGTCTGAGCGTGCAATTTCACAAAATACTTTTCCTGTCACGGGCGTTACATTTTCAAAGTACTTGCCAGATTTTGGTGGAACCCATTCTCCGCCGATGAAGTTACTATATCGGGTTTTGAATTGAACCGGTGAACCCTTTTCGTTTGGGTTTAAGTACTGTTGCATAAGCTTTATTGCCCTCCGTTTTTGTAAGGCATGATACTAGCAAATGCCACGCCTAAATTCCCGGAAAATTTAGGATATTATGCTAGAAGATAAGGGCTTTCAGAATCATAAAAAGCCAATAATATTGGACTGATATATCTATTCTGTTAATTTTTACGATTGATATGACGAACGTTCATATGGACGTGTGGTTTTTGTTCCTTGTGAATATTGACCTACCTGGAAGGTGCAATTAGTGATGAGACAAACATTCGGTAACATATCAGGTTTTTCCCTACCAGGCGTGATCGTTGGGGTCGGTCTTCTTGGCATTACGGCAGTTGTGATGTCCAACGTCGTTGTCGATTCAAGTCGTGCTCAAAAATTTGCGGAGCTTAAGCTTTCGTCTAACAAAATTCAGCAAGCGGCACTTGATGCGTTGACTGTGAGGGTCAAAGAGTTTGTGCTTGATGATTGTTCGGGCGCAAGATGGAGTAGTACGGGCGCCACTGAGGTTGAAAAGGCGTTTGCAAGTGTTCCTTTATCGAGTGATACAACTCTCAGTCTCACAAAGACAGCGGAAATTGTTTCTGGAACGACTGTTGATTGTTCAAATCCGGTGGGTCCAGCTGCGCTGAATAGCGGCCATTACATGAAATTTTGTATGGAAATGAATCCTACTGGTTCCACATTTATAGAGCGTCGGCTTTTGGAGTTATTGATCGTGCCTGTGGATCTTGCGACCGATGAAGCAATCACCTGCCAAAACACTAGGGGTGCCGGTGCTGGTATTAAGGTTACCTGGCAGATGTACAGTCAGGTGAACATGAGTAAGGTTAATCGTAGCGACAACAGTAAGACGGTCATGAAAGAATCGGGAGTATACTTGATCTCGGCAGAGACCGAGTCATACAGCGGCACGTGTGACGTCGCCGCGCAGCGTGTTGGTAACACAAATCAATGCACCATAACTGTACAAGGACTGGGGGTTAGACCACCGACCTTATCTAAGCGCTCGGGCACTAGTGTAGATTTTACGCCAATCAGTAATTTCACTTGGTCCAGACCATCAGCGGCAACACCCGATAGATTTACGGGTACGACGATGTGCGAGACAACCTTGACACATACGTTTAGGGCTGACTCGGCGGTCGGAACAGACACATGTGATTCGCCGATGGTGGCGGGAGCGCTGACTTGTCAAAGTCTTACAGCCACTCGTAATGCATGCAGCCCATCGACGTGCACGGTTAAATTGACCAAAGTTGGCGCTGGTACCGTAACCGGGACCGTGCCTTCTGTGTCCCCGATTACGCAAAGCGGTAATGTTTACACTTGGACAAATGTTAGCTGTCCGACAACTGGAGCTGTTATCACCGGTTCCTTAAGCGATGGCGCTGGGGGATCTGTGAACTGCACTCCCGTCAACGTGCCAGCGGTTGGTGCCTCGTCAACGGCATCCTTAGGTGGTGTATTGGCGAATACGCGCTGGTGGGGTGGTAGCTCGGCTGGCGCGGCTAATCCTCGGGACATATTTGCAGGTCAATGGAGCGGAGCGACCGGCCTACAGCTAACATCGGCGTCTGGGAAGGCTCTGCAAAGGGTTTTTCCAGGTTTTGGCGCATGCGGTGATTCGCCGGTGGCTTGTCCCAACCAGTGGCGTGTTACTTTCTTAAATGCCGCAGGAGCTACATTGGCAAATGCAAACCTAGCGGTTAATGCATGTATTCCGGTGCCTGCCGGTACCACAAGAGCCGTGGTGGGCTTCGTTGATTGGGAAAACGTTTTTTGGGATAATGAAGGTTGCATGGGGGGCCGACAGTGCAACAATATACAGCGCAGAACATGCGGGAGCCGGACGACCGGCGGCTGTTCCTTCAACTTTAGGCTTGACCGATAGGGATTCGGCTCTTAGGACGAGGTAATAGTTTAAGGCTTTACGTCACGCGTGAGAGCAGAAATAGACCCTCAATTAAACCAGTAAAAACAGAATACTGCATGGTTTTCCTCAAGTAGCCAAGGTTGAATCCGATCCCGGATTGGAGAGGTGGAATATGAAGCTCTGGTTATCTATGCCCTTTTCAAGGAATCCAAGGACTCGCGAGTCGGGTAACGTCCTGCTTGTCGTCGGCATGATAGCGTCTGCGGTGGCCGTGGCTGGTGGTAAAGTCATGCTTGATCGCACACTGGCACAGCGCAAAGCTAACCAGGCGGCGGAGAGCGTTAAGCGGTCTAAAGAAATTCCCGGTTCTGCAGCAATGGTTGCAAAAGCTTTGATAAGCCTTCCACCTCATGTTGCCAATAATAAATCGGGAGAGTGGCTGAACAGCAAGCCTTACGACGTGCCTGACAACAGGCCAATTTTATACCCAGAACCCTACGTTTCGGGAGCGCCTGGAAGTCCTGCACAGATGGCCCTGAGTCTTGGGTTCACTGGAAACACCAAAGCCGCCACAAATTGGGACATGAACGGCGTGGCTGATGCGACGGTCTCGGGTGATGGCAAAGCTTTTTCTGCTAATGTTAATGTTTATACGAACGACAGCTCTAGATCGTCATCTGGTGCCATTAGCACAGCGCTGTCTGGTAATTCTACAGTCGATGGTAGTTCAACCTTGAAGCGAACCAAGTCGGTGGTTAATTATAGGTTCAGAAACTGTGATTCGTCGGGAAGATCGAGTGCAACGTTTACTGGGCGCTACTGCGCATCCGCCTTGATTACGTCAGACAATTATGCTTCCTCTGCAAAGGGCGCCGACGTTTTGAGTAGCGCGCCGAATAAAGCTATGGTTGAGTTGGGGCTTGTTGAGCCGCCTCCTGCGCCAGATATTACATCGATCGCTAACGGCGACAACGGCCCCATCCGAATCGGCTCTCCGTTTTCCTTGGTGATTTCGGCACGTGGGGTGGCTACAGGTTACAAAGTGATGCACGGAACTGAGAGTCTTGTGACCGAGACTTCAAATATTAGTTTGCCTTTGAACCAAGCATTTGAAGAAAACGAATTGACGATTTCAAACATCAACGGGTCAGCTCCGTCCCTTCTTGCTAAGCTGAACGATCCCTGCGAGGACTCCGTGACTATTGCAGTCACACTTAAAGGCATCGATGGAACAGAAGTGACAGAGTCCCAGGAGTTTGACATTGCAAGAAATCTCGTCTCATGTGTCCCGGGAAGCTTTTCGATCAGAAGGCGAGATGACGTCTCGGATAAGAGAACTTGCAGTATCCAGTTAAGTCGAGATTCTGCACCAGGTACAGTTAATGAGATTCAATTAGCTCAGGATAATGTAAGTTCGGGCGTGTCTGGAAATCAGATATTTGGCTCGCCGGTTTTTGATAGCAATGGAGATTGGTCTTTTTCGAATTTTGCCTGTTCCCAGGACGAATTTAATTTTAATGCTTCACTAGTTCGGCAGAGTACTTGTCCAACTCCGTCTATGTCATTATGTACTCCTACGGACGTGAAAGTGCCAGAACTAGTGCCTGCTTGCGATAACTTCATGATTGGTAGAACTCCAAATTCCATGACCGATTGCACCGTGACCGTGGACCGAGCGCCCGATAGCCATTACGGGGTTGACGTTATTGTTAATGATCAGGTGCAGACTGGCGGAACATGGACGGGCAACAGGTGGGAGAAGACAAATTATCCCTGCGGAGCTGGTGCGTCATCAAATTACGAGGTCAAATTAGTCAGAGGATCTCAAGTGGACGTTTGCCCCGGTTCTTTAAGTATTGCAGAGAATCCATGGTGCGTCGGAGCATCTGTAACCCGCGTAAGCACTACTGGGAACTGTACCATGAGTTTCACTAAAAATAGTGCTGCGACGACTGCGAACATCACCAAAATTGAACGAGATACTAACGTTGTTACAGGTGGCACTTGGAGCGGAAATGTTTATACGTCTCCCCAATTTTCTTGCCCGGCAACTCAAGTCAGCTACCAGGGTTTCTTGACTGGTAATGATAACCGGAGAAGTTCGTGTGGTTTTGCGGTTGTTAATCTTAGTCCGCCAGTATGCGGGGGGTTGACCGCGACACGCCCGACACCGACGTCTACAACCTGTAACGTGACGATGACGAAAGGGGCTACTTCGGGGTCGATCGCAACTGCTACTTTGAACGGCGCCAATATGTCTCCGGCCGATCAAGCGACATATACGACAACAGTTTCATGTCCGCTCAATACAACTACGACGGTGACGGGTTCTTTATCGAATGCCAGCGGGACAGCTAGTTGCCCGTCGGTGACAATCCAGCCTGCTCTGAACACTTGTACTATACGTAACTGGACAATCGGAGCAGATAGAATTTTGGGTGCAAATAATACGCGCTACAATTTCAATTTAAAAAATTTGTCACTTCCAGCAGATGTACAGGATATTGACTTGAGGGTGACAAAAATGGGTATAGATGATTATTATCCAATAATTTATATTAACGGAGCTGAGGCTGTATCGGTTGTGGAGGGTGAAACTAAAAGTCATGCGATTAGCTTGAATTCCCAAGTTGGCAGCTTCCTGAGGGGCGGTTCGAACTCAATATCATGTAGTGTGATGAACCGGTATATGAAAACAGGCAAAAATTGGGTGCAATGTGGTTACGTAATTATGTCGGGGACCTATAAAACCGCAGGACAATGCACGACGAATACCAATAGTAGAATTTATTATTACTGATCGAATAAAGTAGGGACCGCCTAATTACCTTATATTTTTGTAAATGGGGACACCCGACTGATTGAGTATTGATTGAACAGCATAAGTCTTTCCGCCCTCGAGTTCAGGGCGTGGCCCTTTTAGCATACCTTACGAACAAGTAAATTGTCGTCGTAAGTTCAATAACCCAATCTTTGTCGCCACAGCTGAGTCAGAGACTTGTATTTGTTTCGTCCCACTTGGCCCAAAAGCAATGACCGACGCTGGTATCAACTCCGCTGCGGAGTCAAAGAGTAGGGCCTTCCAAAAATCCCTGAGATTTGCCTCATTCAGGTTTTGTTGAGCTATGGCACCGGCTAGGTGGCTGAGGCCATCATCTTACAAAACCCAGACCGGGATGGCAGAGGCGTCATCTTGGGATTTGCTAGTTTTCTGGTGACGAGCGCTAGTAATTTGAGACGCGGGCTATGGCGGCGTTTTTCGTAAAGAAGACCAATTAAATCTTGTGATATTGGTCATTTAGCTACTACCGTTAAAGTTCTCTTTTGGGCCTCCGATCTCCTCGAAGAGGGGCGTGATGCGATCTTAATGGCATTTTTCTTCATGCAGTCAGACAGGTGGAACTCTTGATCGGAGGCTTATTTTTGCGGCGTTTGTTACACTCCAACAAAATGGCAGGCCTCTCACTTGCTGAGATCATGGTCGGTGTTGCGATTACTGGCATCGTTTCCGTGTTTGCAATGAACCAGTTGACAGATTTTACGAAACGTCAGTGGGAGAGCGAGACCAAAGCAAGCTCAGTGGCAGAGACAGAGTTGGCGTCGCAGATCCTCGGGAAGACGCTGCCCTTGTTTGTTGCGAGTGTCAATGGGTCAGACGGGCTTACTAACGCGACTCCCTGGAGTTGTTCAACCTCGTCTTGTACAATGTCGATTCTTTATTTGCACTCAGATATTGACGGTAATCCATTGTCCACGACCGTAACTCCTTTGCGAGCTGATTGTGTCGCTATTCAAGACGCGAGACTTAACAACGAGACAGTGGCCCTGCGTAAAAAGGCCTCGATTATGACGTCCTCGTCGCCGGAAACCTTTGATTCAAGCTGTCTGACATGTCCTGCTGGGCAAGCACCTCAGCTGACGGTCAAAACCTATGATTTCAATGCGACTACGGGCGCCCCAACGGAGGCTGCGACCATGCGTTTTCCAAAGAGTGTTGGGGAACTGTCAAAACAAGGATCTTTAACCATGGGCGTCTGTGTCAAGACGTCTCCTTACCAGGAAAATATGGGACCATCTGTGACTCAGCGTTGGGATGTCACCAAGTATGACCGCTGGAGTGTGACTCTAAGGTCGGTCTATTCGCGGGTGTCAGTCACCGCCGGTATGCAGGCGGGCACTATTGCAAATTCCTTACAGGCGAACTCGACACCCATCATCATTTCGGTGCCAAAGCGATTTGCTCCCGGATTTCGAGTCACTCCTGTCAAGTAGTTTCGTTTACCGAACCTGTGACTCCACCAAGAAACCATGATTCCACGCTGAGCTTACGCCTCGTTTAAGGCGCATGACGCGGTTATTGTAGTTGCCTTCTACGGTCCAAAGAGACTTGGTTGCGATGTCGTAAGACACAATCATAAAAGTGTGAGTTCCCTCGCTTGTCCCTTCGTAGCGAATCATGTCAGCCATCATGCTCTTCGAGGCAGCCTGACCAGGTATCTTGGAGGCGTTTTGAATAGCGCGGTGCTGTCTAAAGAATGACGAAGCAGAGTAGGCGTTGGTTACCTTAAAATCCTTGGAAACAACCCAAGTGTAAAAGCGGTCACACCAGCTCCCGTTATAATAACCTTTCGATGACTGATAATTTCCGTACTCCCAGTCATAGGATTCTGCGAGCGCTCTGAGAACGGCCCGCCGTTTTGCGCTGGATAGTTTTGTATCAGCAGTTGTTGCGATATGAAATTGATGTTTCACTGGCCCGCCGACGGTTGTGCTGACAGCGCCATCTTTTACGTCAAATACTGTGGTGCCTTCAAGTCTATATACAGTCTCTGGATCAAGTCCAGACACTGCAAAATCGATAACACCACCTTCACGAACATCCACATCTTGATCAAGTGCTATTTTGACAGCGGAGTTTCTTAAATTGACGAGTGTGCTTTTAACTTTAACGCGCGTCGACTGCGCTAGGGGTCCATTTTGAATAACCATGCGGATAGCAGACATGGTTGAGCTTTCGCGTGAGAGAGTGCCCTGATAGTCAAAGGCTACTTGGACTCGCGGGATTGGACGCATTTTTGGAAGGTCAGCGGGAGGGGATAGGTCAGATGTCCGCTGCTCCAAGACGTTTCCAGAAACATTCGATGATAGTCTTGCAGATAAGGCGATCGAGCGTTCACTTGGTTCAAGTTTTACAACGTGTAAGACCAGGTTATCGCTAAGCGGTATGGGAGAATTGCTGCGCCAGTAAGAAGTAGACGTTTTTGACATGGTAATGAGCTGAGTATCAGGCTTCAAGCAATCTGACTTTTGGCTCGTACAGAGGGCCACTTGATTGTCCGTGTCATCATATAAATGAACGAGTACGGTCGAGCTGTTACCGTTATCTTGAAGGGCTAGGGTGCCGCCCCCCACTGTTGGCAGGTCTCGTAGGGTGCTTTCAGAGTTTTGATGGGATGCACCACAACTGGCGAGAATGGCAGCGGTTAAAGTTGCTAAAGCGAGGTTTTTTGACACGTTAAGTTTTGCGCGTAGGTTTAGCATCTGCGGCGTCTCCCTCTAGGTGGCTTTAAGTCGATGATGTCGTACGTCTGCCCATTTTGCTTTGAATCCATCGAACCATAAGCAAAAAAGCGGCCAAAATAGAATGACCTTAACCAGCTGTAATGACTGAACTTAAAGTGATAAAACGCTGGTCTAGATGTCAAAAAAATCGACACCTGACGACGGATGTTAGAGGTTGCGACAAGGTTTCAGGGGGGTGTTTTGAGGCCAGGGCGTTAATTCTGGCGAGCATTTTAGGATCGTTTTGGGTTAATGTCCCAGTATTCACTGATATTTAAAGGGCTGTTTTAGCTAAGTCAGAGGAGAGTATGTTTAATCCCAACCGTTCTGAAGTGATTGATCAAAACTTTATTCAGTGGGTTCAATCCGGAAATTTACCCGAAAGCCGCTCCTCGACAACCCTGCGCGAGGCGGGGCTTGATGCGTCTACATTCATGGACATTTTTGAATCACAGATGATCAGTCGGCATTTGGATCTAGCGGCGAGGCGGTTTCGAGCAAGAAACTTGACCTTTTACACGATCGGTAGCTCAGGTCATGAGGGAAATGCCGTTCATGGAAAGATATTTCCCTTGGGAGATATGGCGTTTCTTCATTACCGCAGTGGCGCTTTTTTTGTTCAGCGTTCAAAACAGCTTCCAGGAATGGATGCGATCTATGATGGGGTTTTATCGTTAGCAGCGTCTTCAGAAGATCCGATCTCTGAGGGGCGCCATAAAGTCTTCGGAAGTGTTCCATTAAATATTCCGCCTCAAACATCCACCATTGCCTCTCATTTGCCAAAAGCTGTCGGAGCGGCGCTTTCTGTGGGTCGAGCAAGGGATATGAAAATAAAAGGAGCCATGCCCCACGATGCAGTCGTCCTGTGCTCATTCGGTGATGCATCGGCTAATCACGCCACAGCTCTTGCTGCGTTTAACACGGCAGCGTTGTGCACCTATCAGGGTCTGGCAGTGCCGCTGATATTTATCTGCGAAGATAACGGTATTGGGATTTCTGTTCCCACACCAGGCGGGTGGATTGAGAAGAGCTTTTCATCTAAAGCCGGCCTCAGGTACTTAAGTTGTGATGGCTTAAATCTTGCGGATTGTTACCGGGTCTCACGGCAGGCCGAAGAAGTCACTCGCCGTACGCGTCAGCCAACATTCCTTCATATGCGCACCGTAAGGCTCTTGGGTCACGCCGGATCTGACGTAGAGACCACATACCGAAGTGCCGAGCAGATTGAAGCCACTGAGCGTCAAGATCCTCTATTACATTCAGCTAGAATCGCGCTTGAAAACGGAATTATCTCAAGTGGTGAGTTGGTAAAGCTTTATCAATCCATTCGCCAGAGAGTCGATATTCAAGGTGAGATAGCCTGCGCCAGACCAAAGCTATCTGGCGCAGCTGACGTGATGCGAAGTATTGTGCCGCCCAAAGGGTTAAAGCCACCCATGCCGATTCCAGATCCTGAAGCCCGAAAGCAGAAACTCGGAGACCGCATTAGACCAGGCCAAAGGTTTCACCTTGCAAAGCTGCATAACTTGGGCCTTGCTGACGTGTTACTACAGTATCCAAATACCATGATATTTGGGGAAGATGTGGCGAAAAAAGGTGGTGTCTATAACGTCACAGCAGGCCTTTTTGAGACATTTGGGCCAAAACGAGTTTTTAACTCACATCTTGATGAGACAAGCATTTTGGGTAATGCCATCGGTATGGCCCATAACGGCTTCTTGCCGATTCCAGAGATCCAATTCTTAGCCTACGTGCATAACGCCGAAGATCAAATCCGCGGTGAAGCTGCTACTCTTAGTTTCTTTTCCTCGGGCAAATACACAAACCCCATGGTGGTTCGCATTGCGGGCCTTGCCTACCAAAAAGGTTTCGGGGGGCATTTTCACAACGACAATTCTTTGACCATATTCAGGGATATTCCAGGTCTAGTTGTGGCATGTCCGTCAAACGGCGCAGACGCCGTAAAGCTATTTCGGCAGTGTGTTCGCCTTGCCCATGAGGATGGCAGGGTAGTTATTTTTGTGGAACCGATTGCCCTTTACATGACCAAAGATCTTCATAAAGACGGAGATGGGGCTTGGCAGTTTGAATACCCAGACCTTGGGCAGGAGATAAAACTAGGCGAGGTCTCAGTTCATGGTGACGGGACAGACCTTGCTATCGTGACCTATGGCAATGGCTATTATCTATCAAGACAGGCCGAAGCGGTTTTGAAGTCGGAGCAAGGTATCAACGCGCGTGTCATTGATCTTCACTGGATCTCGCCTCTCCCAGAAGCCAGCCTTCTGAAGGCAATCAAAGGCTGCAAGAATGTACTTGTTGTTGATGAGTGC
>CAYOEM010000027.1:0-27955 GCA_964402975.1 uncultured Polynucleobacter sp. | reverse complement strand
ACACGACATCTCCATCAACGACTTCGACAACTGGTAACGGAGGTGCTCCCCACCCCTGGGACATTCGCGCTGGTGTCACTATAAACGGTATATTAGGCAAACTTAAGTTGAGTTGCCGTAATAAAGTCAACTCCACCCGGTTTAACTACGACGGATCGATTGCGGGTATAGGCAGCGCTTCAATCACCGGCACTTCTATCGATGTTTGGGATACCATTGACGACTATAACAACAACAACTTGGGTTTACCCCCGAGCGTTGTCAGCACCTGGAGCGATGATACGGATTGTGGCGGAGTGGAAAGCACTCCAGGTGATAGCAATATCTGGAAAGACGTCACAACTAATGTTTCGGGTAAGGCATCGAGCTGCGCAGATGATAGGGATCGCTGCACTGTTCAAAGCAAGATATCGGGTCTATTGTGGAGCAGAGTGCAATCGGGCCCAGAGGGTCAGACTTGGGCAGCAGCTTGGAACACCTGCTGGAACTTGAGTCATAATGGACTCTCCAACGGATGGCGCCTCCCAACGCAGAAAGAACTGATGGGAGCCTACATCCACGGCATCCGTTCCATTGGTGATATAATGATTGGCAGTCAAACTAACCACAACTTTTGGTCTGGAACGTCGTCTTCAAATATTGCCAATAATGCTTGGTCGGTGAGTCTAATTCTTGGCGCCACAAACGTCATTTTCAAGTACAACACCCACCAAGTTATCTGCGTGCATTAATATAGTTTCATTCTTTAACTTGATTTTAAGCCGAACTATCGATTCAGAGTCATTGCTGGCGGGCGAGCTTAAGATTTGGACTTTTAGAATTCAGTTTTACTGAAAAGGAAAAACCCAAAGCCGAGGCTCGCACCTCGTCTTTGGGTTTTCGCTTTGGGGCACTTTCGAGACACTAATTCCGAAATCGTGTCGGAAATTCGTGTCGTTTTGGATTTCGGAGTTGTAACACTCCGAAATCACCTTGCGTAAATTACATCATGCCGCCCATGCCGGCATATGTAATTTGGGTTTGGTATCCAGAGGTATCAGCAAGTAATTACAGGTAGTTATCTTTAACCACTACCTGGCTGGTCGCCCCTTTTTTGGTGTGAAGAAGTATAGCGAGGTATCAAATTCGTCCCGATGCCGTCCCGATTTTGATTTGTGAATTTAATCTGGACGGCGCCGAATGAGCTTCAGACTTTTTAAAATTGAAGACATCGTATTAGCGTATATGCTAATATGAACGTTGGAGGATCGTTATGAAGCAATCGCCGACCTCGAAGCTTGTTTACGATGGAGCGGAGCTGCAGCTTGAGTTTTATCAAAGCTCAGGTGGAGCGGTACCGGCGGAAGAGTGGCTAGAAGATCAAAAGGTGAGGGTCCAGCAAAAGTTTGCTGCTTTATTTGCGTGGATTGGTGATCACGGGAAGATTTTTAACGAGCGAAAGTTCAAGCATTTGACCGGATCAGACCAGATATTTGAGTTCAAAGTAGATGATGGCAGGGTGCTTTGTTTCTTTTTTGTGGGCGGGAGATTGGTTTTGACCCACGGATTCATCAAAAAAAGCGATAAAACTCCAAAGGGCGAAATTGAGAGAGCTGAATCGATTAAGGCAGATTTTGTAAAACGGGAGAAAAAATGAAGAAGACAAAATCAAAAGAGAAATCATGGCTTGATAAAAAGCTCGCGGATAAAAAATTCAAAAAAGGTTTCATGGAAGAGTACGTCAAGATTTCAATTGGCGAGCAACTTGCCGCGCTTCGCTTAGGAGCAAATTTGACACAGGCTGCGGTAGCAAAGAAAGTTGGGACGACCGCGTCAGCAATCAGCCGCTATGAAAATGCAGAATATGATCGTTACGAACTTCAAACACTTAGAAAGATTGTTGAAGCATGTGGTGGCAAACTCGATATTATTGTTGCGCCTGCCAAAGGTGATGACGCGGCGTGAAGAAACCACGGCGACCTTTATTCGGCGTGTTCAGAAGCGGACTAATTTTTCGATCTTGCTATTGGCGAATTTTAAGGTCCACTGGCCAGAATCTTTTTGGACGAAGTCATAAACAACTGTCCGAAGATCTACCCGCCAATTGTTAAGAGTGGAAGTTTTGCTGGGAGCGCAGCCCCATCCAAGTAAAGCCACAGGAAAGATCCGCTTCGACATATGATCTTCCTGATTTATTCCTTGTGGATTCAGGGTCACTTTTTCACAGGTTTGAGCCGACTGACTGGACACAAAAATTTTCGTCGAGCCAGATATCCTTACTTCGTTAACCGGCAATTCAATAGGCTCATCAGCTGTCGCCATTATGGGCGTTGGTAACAAAAAAAGCAGAGCGAAGAGGGTTAAATTCTTGCTGTGAAAGGTTAGGCTAAAAATCGGACGTGGATTTTTCATCAGCACCTCAAATTATTGAGTATCTTGTAAGTAGAGCTCTAATAAAAAGTGTTTCATGAGGTGGATCCAATGTCAAAGAAAGAGATGGAATGTTGTTCAATTTGTGAACCATTCCATTTCTTTAAATCATCATTTTGAAAGAGGCAAAACAAAGACCCAAAAAGGGCTCACTTCGGGGACCTTTACTTATCTGCAATTTACTCTGATTTCGGAGTACGTGTATGACAAAGAGCCCTAGAGGATTGCACATTTTAGTACTTACGTTGCAGATAATCCCACTCCGGGTGATTTCTGGCGATTACGACTAGATTTGGAAATATAAAACTCAGTTCACCTGACGTAAAAAGACCCAAAGCCGAGGCTCGCGCCTCGCACCTCGTCTTTTGCTAAGCTGGTGTGATTGTTCTAATTCAAGTTAAACCAAGCGATTCTTATGTTGAACTTGTGCAATTTTACTTAAGAGGAATTGAGAATATCTCTCTGGTAAATGCCGGAGACTGTCTAAGTGTTATCACATCGAGGCTTTGCCGTGGGTCTGCTTTGGTCGCAAGTGAGTCGAGAGCCACCTTGCCGAGTCCTAATATGTTTATTCCAAGAGTGGTTGGGTTGACGGCCGCAATCGCTTGCGCCGCAAGTTTCACGGATGGGGGATCTTCATAGTGGTACACGTCTAGCATTATTCTATTACCAACAATTTTTAGAAGCCGCGGTTTTTTATCCAAAACCGTTGTAGGCAGAGTTGAAAAATTAAAGCTTAGCTCTACGTAATCGTATTTTATTTTTTTGAGATTTTCTAATCCAACACTGTTGCTTGGAATCGATGAAAACGCCCTTTCTAGGACAGCGCGACTGTAGGCGTCTATACCTTGAATTCGTGCCTGCCAAAGACCACTTTGACTCCGAGAGATTTTGGCTACTGCTGATCCGCTTTTTCGCAGTTCAAAAACTGTTTTTGGCACATCAATTCGTGCAGACAATTCCTCGGCGATGCTTTTAAGGGGGATGTGTTGCCCGGCGTCAAATGAGATCACTCGCCTTGACTTGGAAATATCCTCATCGGCGGAGTTGTCTGATACCAGGAATGTGCCAGGCCCAGGCAGTAACTTTTGATATCCCCTCGTTGATTGATTGGTGTGTTTGGGATTTTCGTCAGCGGTAGATTTAAATTTCGCCGCCACTTCGGAGGCGCCGCGTCTCAAAAATTCAGATGACGAGTCCTTCTCAGTCCGCTCTGTAAGCTTTAATCTAATATATTTTTGGTCTGTGGAATTTGTAGTCAAATAATCTTCTGAGAGCCTCGTTAGTACTAAATATAGTCCGCAGTGCAATAGTAGGGAAGCAACAAATAGATTAATGATACGGCCGTATTGCATTGTTCGTCAGAGTTTAAGAGCCTTAAGATAAATGGGGTCACTGAAACAGTGATAATAAGTCTATAGAAGTCGTAACGATTGATAAAGTCCTATCGGCGGCGATCGAGTGTTCGGCGCGTACGCGAACTATTGATCGGTAAGCTGATAATTCCACGCCAGCCACCGAAAAATACCTTTGTTTTTTGGCCTCGGTGTTCTCCAAGAGGCGTCGCCCGACGAACGCTCCGGCCTCAAACGGCAAGAAAGAATTAAAATCCGGCAAAGGCCAGTTAACTCCTATCGTTACAGACGAGGTGTTAAGGCGGCGATTACCGCCCGAAGAGGCACTTATAGAAAGCCTGTCGCGGGCGCGCCATTCTAGGTGGAATTCCTGAAAATTCTCTTTTATGGATGATGCTTCTACGTCGTTTGATATTGCGCCAGATATATTGCTTCCCAAAGGTATATAAAGATACCAAGTGTTCTTCGCGTCCATCCAGGTTAAGGGTGTTTGTTTTTTTTCTGTTACGGTTACAGCTTGGGACGTTGCTGCCGCCGGAGATAAAACGGCGATGTTTCCTATTCGTGCACCGGAATACTTTGCTGAAACGACAGTTAGAAGCTTACCGTCTGTGGTAAGCACTGGTCCGCCAGAGTTACCAGGACTAATTGACATATCCGTTATAATATTTTTCTTGTTTATTTTAGAGATGATCCCAGAGGATATGGAAAAGGCTAAATCATCTTCTGTATCGCGGGAGATTGGATGACCAATAGTGCAGATGGGTTGCCCCTCTTTGATCGAGGGGGATTGATCAAGCAAAAATGGCCGTCTTTTCACAGGAGAATTTAGTTTTAAGATCGTAAGGTCATGATCTTCGTCTTTGTAAATTGGTACGGCGTCTCTTTCCTCGGAATTTCCGCCACTCTTCCACTTAACCTTCACGGGTCTGATCAAATTAACACAATGCCAAGCGGTGAGGACTCGGTCGTCTGCGACTAGACTGCCCGAGCAGCCTGCACCTGCCGAAGATATAAAAGGGATCGACTCTACAGAGGATTGATAGACGCTACGCCAGTCATTGGCAAGGGTCATGTGTGGGCAAAGCAAAATTAATCCAGCAAGAAAAGCTCTCATCCATGGACTCCGGTCAAAAAGAGAATCATGCCGCTTCTTTTACGACGCGAAAAAAAAATTGACCAGCCCTTTATATAGAGGAAGATCGCACGCTATCCATTAAAAATGGGGCGCCGTGATCCCATTCATAATATTTCTTACCCAAGACAAAAACCCCCAAAGCTTTAGCTTCGGGGGTCTTTTGTTTTTCTCTCATCTACTCCGACGTCGGAGTAGGGATTTGACGGGGTGTCCCTACGGATTTCTCCATTGGGACACGGCTGAATTACATCATACCGCCCATGCCGCCCATTCCACCCATGCCGCCCATGCCGGCTGCAGGAGCGTCTTCTTTATCCTTTGGCTTCTCGGCGATCATTGCTTCAGTTGTCAGAAGCAAGCTTGCTACGGATGCCGCGTTGATAAGAGCGGTTTTTGTTACTTTAGTTGGATCGATGACGCCAGCTTTGTAGAGGTCTTCGTAGACTTCTGTTAAAGCGTTGAAGCCTTCACCGCCAGTGTGTTTTTTCACTTTGTCGACAACAACAGCGGGCTCTAGACCTGCGTTGAGGGCGATTTGACGAAGAGGTTCTTCAACTGCACGGCGAACGATCGATACGCCAAACATCTGCTCAGCAGATAGTTTTAGCTTATCAAGAGATGATTGAGCGCGAAGAAGAGCAGTTCCGCCGCCTGGGACGATGCCGCTTTCAACAGCTGCGCGAGTCGAGTTAAGGGCGTCTTCGACGCGAGCCTTCTTCTCTTTCATCTCGGTTTCAGTAGCAGCGCCAACTTTAACAACGGCTACGCCGCCAACAAGTTTAGCCAGGCGCTCTTGTAGTTTTTCACGGTCATAGTCAGACGTCGTTGTTTCGATCTCAGCGCGGATTTGCTTAACGCGAGCTTCGATTTTCGCCTTGTTGCCTTGGCCGTCAACGATGGTCGTGTTGTCTTTAGAGACAGAGACGCGTTTTGCGCGGCCTAGATTTTCCAAGGTAACGGACTCTAGTTTGTGGCCTAGGTCTTCAGAAACAACCATACCGCCAGTTAGAGTTGCGATGTCTTCAAGCATAGCTTTGCGGCGGTCGCCGAAACCAGGAGCTTTAACAGCAACGCATTTTAGTGTGCCGCGGAGACGGTTAACAACAAGCGTCGCCAAAGCTTCGCCGTCGATGTCTTCAGCGATGATCATGAAAGGACGGCCAGTTTGAGCGATTTTCTCAAGAACTGGGAGAAGCTCTTTCATGTTGCTGATTTTCTTCTCGTTGATGAGGATCAAGCAGTCATCGTAGTTAGCTTCCATGCGCTCTGCATCAGTTACAAAGTATGGAGAGAGGTAACCACGGTCAAATTGCATACCTTCTGTGAAATCAAGTGTTGTTTCCATGCCTTTAGCTTCATCAACAGTGATGACACCGTCACGGCCAACTTTATCCATAGCTTCAGCCAAGATTTTGCCGATTTCCATGTCGTTGTTAGCGGAGATGGCACCAACTTGAGCGATTTCATCACGGTTTTTAGTTGGGCGGCTGATTTTGTCTAGTTCAGCAACGAGTGTCTGAACAGCAGCGTCGATACCGCGCTTAAGTTCCATAGGGTTGTGGGACGCTGAAACAAGTTTCGCGCCTTCACGGTAGATCGCTTGTGCAAGAACAGTAGCGGTTGTTGTACCGTCACCAGCGATATCAGAAGTCTTGGAAGCGACTTCCTTTACCATTTGTGCGCCCATGTTTTCAAAGCGGTCTTCTAGTTCGATTTCCTTAGCAACGGAAACACCGTCTTTTGTGATCGTAGGAGCGCCGAAGCTTTTTTCGATCACGACGTTGCGGCCTTTTGGACCGAGGGTTACTTTTACAGCGTCAGCAAGTGTGTTAACGCCTTTTAGAATCTTGCGGCGAGAATCTTCACCGAAATTAATGACTTTAGCTGTCATGGTATGTCTCCTGATGGATGGTTAGTTATATAGTTAAAGTTAAATTACTCGATGATACCGAGGATGTCGCCTTCGTTGAGGATCAAGTGCTCAGCGCCGTCCATTTTCACTTCGGAGCCTGAGTACTTGCTGAACAAAACGCGGTCGCCAGCTTTTACTTCAAGCTTACGAACAGTGCCGTTGTCCAAGACTTTGCCGTTACCAACAGCAACAACTTTACCTTCCATTGGTTTTTCTTTGGCATTGTCTGGGATGATGATGCCGGTTGCGGTTTTGGCTTCGCCTTCCATGCGTTTAACAAGGATGCGATCGTGTAATGGTCTGATTTTCATTTCAAGTTCCTCTCTTCAGAAAATCGTTAAACAATTAAAAGGACTAGAAAACATAACGTTACTGGAAAACACCGAGCCACAAGCTAATGTCGCCCTGGTTTAAGTCAAGGGTGGATATCAAAAAAAAATGAAAGATACCAGACAAAGGCGTGATTTGAGGCATTATGGGCTGAAATATTGATATTTTAGGGTTGTTTTGCGGTTAAGCTTTGATGGTCGATCTGCTGCCCGTGTCGATGGTGCGGCGAGCCGCGTAGGAGGGCTCTCCCCAAGTGTGCATAATTTCACGCACAAAATAGGATCTCGCGCGAATTGGGGTGGTGGCCTCATTAAAGTCTAGTTCAAAGTTTAGGCTTTCTGACTGCTTGCCAAGTACGATCAAGGTTAGCTTGTATGTGTCATGGCGGTCGTCTTGGGCCAGGACGACGTTTTCGACGTCCGACCAAGGCAATTTATGTGTGCGAAAGCGGGTGGCGATCTCAAGGCCGTCTTTCGTGACGGAGACGTAGCGGAGGCTTTTAAGGTAGCTGGCCATGATGGCAAACCACGGACTGATGACAAAAAGTGCAAATGAAGATAGCATAACAAACGGGTGATTAAGAACCGTCCACACGCTGGCAAGTCGAGCAAGAACTAGAAACATGACGCAGCCGATAAGTCCAATGCCGGCTGCTCTGACCATGCGGCGAGGGAATGCGATAAAACGCTTGCCGCCTCCGGGAAGGGCGTCTGTAAAGTAGAAGTTTTCTCTGTCTTCTTGTTGTCTTCTGGCAATGTATTCCGACAAATCCGAGTCGTCTCTATCGACCTTGGCAATCTGGTCCCAAATTTTTGCTTCTTGTTGAAATTTTCCAGCGACCTCAAAGAGTCTGGCTCTAAGCTTCAATGCCTCGACATTACGAGGGCCCATTTCAAGGAGCCCGTCTAATGCGTCGTGGGCAGCTGACAGGTCTCCCGATTCTGCGATGGACTGGATTTCAGCAACGTTTTTCATAAGGTGGGGATCGGATTTCTAGGCAGGAACTGAAGCAGAGCGGGAATGACCGGCAGTCTTGGCAAATTAACATCCCGTAATTATTGACTATTATTTAATCTATAAAATACTTTCTCTAATTTATTAAAAATGTTAAAGGGGTGCCCACCGATTGAGCATATTTGGAACCCTATAAATGGCGACAAATTTAGACATCGAAACCCACCCATCATCTAGCTCGCGACACGTCAGTGCCGGGCTTGGCACGGCGACCGTAGACCAAAACGTCCCTGAAATTTTAGCCCCAGTGGGCGGACGTGAGCAGTTTTTTGCAGCCCTTAATTCAGGTGCAGATTCTGTCTTTCTCGGACTAAAGAAATTCAACGCCAGATCACGCGCCGAGAACTTTTCCATTGAGGACTTAGAGAGCCTTGTGCCGATAGCTCACCGCTACGGCATGAAGGTTTTAGTGACTCTGAATATTTTAATAAAAGAAGAAGAGCTGACTGAGGTCATTCAGACGTTAGCGGACTTAGAACGCATCAGCGTGGATGCTGTCATCGTCCAAGATCTTGGCGTGGGGCGAATTATCAGACGCCACTTCCCGGGCCTTCGCATGCACGCATCAACGCAACTTGCCGTGCATAATTTGGCTGGAGCTATGGAAGCCGCACGACTCGGTTTCAAGCGGGTCGTCTTAGCCCGAGAGCTCACGGCTGAAGAAATTAAGCGCATCAGTCGATCCACGGATATTGAGCTTGAAGTGTTTTGCCACGGAAGTCTTTGTTACAGCTATAGTGGGCTGTGTTTTTTTAGCGGTGCGGCCGACAGCCGCAGCGGAAACCGCGGCGAGTGCGCCTACACGTGTAGGGAGCCCTACAAAGTAGTCAGTGAGCCAGGACATGGTTTCTTGTTCTCCATGCGGGATCTGGATACATCCCACAAGCTTGATCAGATGGTGCTTGCCGGCGTTCATGCCCTTAAAATTGAGGGCCGCAAAAAAGACGCCCAGTATGTGAGTAGTGTGGTGAAGCTATACCGAAAAAAATTAGACGAGCACTTTAAACGCTCTACACTAAGAGATAACGCCCCGCCAATGGCTAAAGAGAGCTTGCCACCTGAGACCGCTATTCGAAAAGATATGCAGCTGTCCTTTCAAAGGCAAACTACGAGCTTCTTTTTCGAAGGTCGATATCACGAGAACGTGATTGACCTGAATAGCCCGACCCACCATGGTGTACGAGTGGGCGTGATCGAGAGAATTAAGGGTCACACTATCGAGGTCGTCCTTGAAGATGACCTTGAAAAATACGATGGACTTAAAATCATCCCAGTCAATAAGCTCTACCACGCTAAACCTCAAGACGGTGATAGCACCCAGAGTGATCTTGAGGGGCTTGCCAAGCGGTATGAGAACCGAGAACTGGCTTTTTCACTGCGTGATATGAGCTTTAAAGGACGCCGTGTTTTTGAAGCTCAGCGTGGCATGCGTATTGAGATTGATGTGCCAGTATCGTCGAAAGGGTTCAGTGTGGGTGACGTCTTGTACAAATCCCGCAGTAATAGCCTAAAGACGAGAGTGGAGAAACTGTCGGGCGTGCCAGTAGGCGAGCGTCTGCGGCCCATGATTCCTGTCCAGATGACGATTTCCATGAAGAGGCTTGATGACGGTGCAGTTGCCGTCCACGCGACGGTTCTTCGGTCGGGCGAGCAAATTGCCGGCGTATCGCAGTGTTTTAGCCAGCTTGCCGTTAGAGAAAAGGGTGAATTCGTCTCTGATATTAAGGATGTGTTTACGATTTTTGGTGACCAAGGCGTCTATTGCGAATCCTTAGCGGTTCGCACTGATGCAGAGTATTTTATCGCAAAAAGTGTCTTGAAAGATCTCAAGAAGCAGCTGGGAGCTGACTTAAAGTCTAGTATTGCGCGTCTGCACAGCACGCGTGCGACGAAGGCCCAGGGAGAGTTAAACGTTTCCGAGGCTGTTAGGTGCTCTGATGCGAATGTAGCATTTAGCATCAAGATCGATCGACTGGAGTATCTCCCATGGATTTCTGAATTGACGGCTAAAAGTCGCATAGCAGAAGTGATCTTTGAGCCTAAGAAAATGTTTCTGCCGGGCGTTAAGCCAGAGATGTTTCTGTCTCCACTTAAAGAGTTTCAGGCCGGCTCTGGCATTAAGGTAAGACTAGCGATTCCAACTGTTGTCAGGGCGTGGGATGAACCGTTACTTGACGTGTGGTTTAAGGCAGCGGGTTTAGCTGGTTTTCATAGTTATGAAGTTGGTAATATCGGGGCCTTCGCGTTACTTCGAAGATTAAACCTGCCATTAAATGACGTCATTAGCGACTTTCCCCTTTACGCGATGAATCAAGAGTCAGCTAAGCAGCTAGCCGAACTCGGGGTGTCGCGGGCTGCCCTCAGTATTGAAGATGATTCCAGTGGCCTAGCAGGACTACTAGGAGCTTGGCCACAAGGTGTTTCCCCTGAAGTGATCTTGTACAAAGACACGCCACTTTTTGTGGCAGAAGCATGTTCCTTAACGGCTCTTCATAACGGCTGCCCCTCAAGTAAGGTGTGTGGTTATCGAACGCTTGAAATTGAGAACTCAAAAGGCGAACGTTTTCACGTAGCCCATGAGGGATGTAAGTCGATAGTTTACGGTGATAAGGCGTATTCCATATCCGGCCAACGTCAGTTCTTTGAAGATCTGGGAGTCAGGCGATTTAGAGTCGATGTTTTAACTCGCCCATATTCGAAAGAACAATTTACGAGCCTACTCTTGAATATTTTTAGCGATGACTCTATCGCCAACACTCACATGGCAAACTTTAAAGGTCGGCTTAAATGAAGCAGCTAGCAAAAGGTTTGGATTTTAAAGTGCTGGCTGACTCAAAAGGGTGGCTTCCCGGTCGGCGCGACGTTTCGCAACTCATCGATGCATGGACGTCGTTTCCCGCCGAGCTGCGTGAGAGGCTCATCAAAAAATTAAGCAAAATGGACGGACCAGCGTCAAATTTGGCAATGAAAGTATTACCAAACGCTGATGCCGCCAGGCGCCAGGAATTAACTAGGCCGGTTTTAAAGTCAGTCTTTAGATCTCTTAAAAGCTCAAACCCGGCTGCGCCTGAGACCGACATATTAGATGATTGCAGTAGTTTTCTGAGTTCTGCTGATCCGAGGGTGGTGAAGTCCGCGGCTCAGGCGATTGCATCGTCTTGGTCTTATATGAGTGATGAATTGCGTCGGCAACTACTAGACCACGTTAAGATGTCATTTGAAAAAGCGGCTGATCCCAGCGCAAAGCGTGCACTCATGGACGCTCTTGGTAACAGTGCGGACCAATCTGCCCAAGGCATTCTTGCTCGAGAGACGGCAACCTTACACGAGGCTGGACGAGATAAAGCACTTCTAAAACTTGCCCGTGACTTAAGTGCTCCAGTGAATAGCTCGGATCGTTGTTATCCTGAGCGCTTTTCTCAAACCTATCCAATTGTTCTTTGGTTCACGGAAGGGGTAGATCAGGTGGCTAGAAAGCTTGGTCTATTTAAAGATTTTAAAGCAATCACTCCAGGTGTTGCATTGGTCAAGGGGACTCCGTGGAGTGATTTAAAATCAAATCATTTGTGGCGACGCGCTGGCGTCAAGCTTGGAGAGTTGGATCAGCTCTCAGCCGAGGCTCTGTCTCAGTTGATTTCAAACAATTCAGAGTTGATTAAAAGCGCCACTCAAATGGGCTCTACAGGACCCGTCCGTGTTCGATTTGGGCGTGGATCAAATGTGGGCCGATCAATGGTTTGGGATTTTGGCAAAAAACTCATGGCCAAACAATGTGGCATCATCTGTGACGGACGAAGTGCCCATTGGCAGATTGAACTTGTTGGTAAGATGGTGGTCATTGTTCCGAAAGCTTACATGGATGACCGTTTTGTTTGGCGTGATGCATCCATTGAGGGAGCTAGTGATCCAACGATTGCGTCAGCGATCGTTTTGTTGGCTCATATCAAGCCTGGCGAGGTCGTTTATGATCCATTCTGCGGAGCTGGCAGTGAACTAATTCTTGCAGGAAAAGTTGCCCCGCACCTGAGACTGATTGGTACGGATACGTCTCCTGAGGCACTTAGTCGTGCTAAGACAGCAGCAGCCAGAGCAGAGCAGTCGATTGAATTTTATGGTGACGATGCGTGCAAATTTCACAAAGGCCCGGTTGATGTTGTGATTACGAATCCGCCATTTGGAATGAGGACGTCTCGAGGTGAAGCAAGGCCAGTGCTTGAGAGGTTTTTTAAAAACATAATTGAGCAGCTTTCGCCGAACGGTCGCGTGGTTCTCTTGTCGCATGCACCGTCCGCTTCGGTGGAGTGGGCAGCCGCTGCTGGGCTTAAATATTCTAAAGCAATGCCTGTGTGGCTCGGACGAATGCGCTGCGAATTACAGTGTTTCGTGAGATCTTAGAATGCTGGGTTACGGTCTCGCCTTTTTAAGCGGAACGTGCACAGGCCTAACTGTCGCCGTTGGTAAAATAGCTGCATCACACCTCTCGGCTGCCTTGTATGTCTTTCTCATTTCCTTTTTATCCTTGATCATGATGTATACATGGCGCGCCTTGACGATCGACTGGCGCATACAATTGCCACATAAAGATCTTTGGTGGCCGCTGTTTTGGCAGTCAGCGTTTTCGGCATTCGCTCTGTGGGCTTTTTGGGAGGGTGCTCGCCAAATTAACACCGGCGTGGCGTCGTTTGCCGTTCGAACGGAACTTGTTTTCGTATTGATTGCCAGTTGGCTTTTATTTAAGGAGCGGATTGGAAAGATCGGCATTCTTGGTAGTCTGTTAATCATCGTCGGCTCAGTCGTTATGAGCCTACACACAGACACCGATCTTCTCCTGCAATACTCTGCTAAAGATTCAGCCGTTTATTCTTATGGCCTGGGAATCGTGATTTTAAGTGGAGCAGGCTTTGCGGCCTCCGAGTGTTTCGCAAAAGTTATCGCTAATCGCATCGAGCCATCGGCACTGGTGCTTTGGCGTGGTATGACACTGGGTGTCATATTTGCGGCGATCGTCATAGCCGAAAGTGGCGCATCAGTGTTTTTTAGCGTTTCTTCAGGAGACTGGCTTGTCTGTGGACTTGCGGCCTTGTTAGGTCCAATTTTTGCCAGAGTTCTTTTTATGCATTCTCTGCGTAGAATTGATTTGGGGAAGGCTTATTTGGTTTGTCAAAATGAACCGATCGTAACAGCAGTCGTCGCATGGTTGCTTCTTGGCGAAAAAATGCGCCCCGATGACATCACCGGGGCGTTCTTGATTCTCGTAGGATGTATCGTAATTAGTCTTCCAAGCCGTTCCAAAGTTCTTCGTCGCGGGTGATGGTTGGCATTTTCTTTACGCGTTTTTCAGCATCTGCTTCGTACTTTGCGCGCATCTGGCTTTGTTTTTCGTAAAGTTCTGCGTCCTTCAAGCGTTGACGTTCGCGCTCTTCCTCTTCTTGTTTAGCAAGCTCAGCCTTGCGAGTTTTCTCTGCTGCTAAAGCTTCTTTAACGCGGGCTTCGGCAGCCTCTTGTTCTTTCCAAGCAGCCTCTAATGCGGCTCTGTTGCGCTCGATTTCTTGTTTAATTTGATAGAAGTCACTCTCCTGAACAACCTTGGGGTCAAGGGTATGAGCAGGGTCAAATGTTAGTGAGCTTTTAAGTTCCTCGGGGATGTCTTCGTTTGCCAGAGGATTTGCTTCGGCATTTTCGCCCGCTTGAATCACCTCGTTGCCAGCTTTTTTAGAAGACTGCAGCGACGTGCAACTGCTTGTCGATATGGCTAGGAGTGCCGTTAAAAAAGCTCCAACAATTCTGAAAGACATAGGTTGGCTGAAACAAGACTTGTGTTTCAAAAGATTAATGCAGATCATAAAATGTTCCTCAACGACAACGGGACGACTCAACTAGTTTGACAGCAGCAACAACAATCAACACCGATAGCCACCGCTGAGAGAGCCTAAAAAAGCCCTCAAAGCTATTATACAGCATGCAAGCTCGCGACCAAGCCTCGTTCCGGATTTTATCAATAATTTCAGGGTATGGACGCCCCCTAGGGGTGTCAAAAACGTTTACACCTGTCAAAAAATCATCTATTTCGATGCAATTGAGGACAGCAATCAGCGTTTAAGCCTTTGATATGGCTAGGTGCACGGAGAGCGTCTCCCCGGGGGCTAGCCAGCGGCAACCAGTGGGTTCGGCGACCGCATCGGGCTTGGACATCCAAGGCTCCACGCAAATAAATGACTGAGGCTCATTCGTCCAAGTCACCACGTAATTCATGAGATCACTCGGAGTCGCCTTCAAAAGAACGGTATCTCGGGTTCGCTGTATTTCTGCGGAGTTTTGCTCCAAGTCTCCTAAAATCAAGCTTTGAAGTTCAGATTTGGGTAAAGCCCAAGGCATTTTGCCGAGGTAGCTCTGAACGGAGTTTGGCTGGCCTGCCATTCCGTTCGACGTTACGGGAAACGCCGTCTTCGCACCTATCGTGAGTTTTCCGCTTGCATCAGGCAATGCAAAGTAAGGGTGCCAACCCACCGCCACCGGCATATGTGACATCGTCGTATTTTTTGAAAATTGTTGATGAGTGATCCTTACTTGGACGATCAGGGACGTTTCGTCTAGCGTCACAACCATCTCAAGCTCGAATTCAAAAGGATAGAGGGCTTTTGTGCGGTCACTGCTCGCGAGTTTTAAAGTTGCAGAATTCTTCGTCGAGGAGATTAACGCCCACGGGCTAGCCCATGAAAATCCGTGTAATGGCATAGAAAAAACGTGACCAGCGACGGCATATTTATAAAGTTCGCCTTGGTGTTGAACGCGCCCAGCGAAGGGAAATAAAAATGGCAGACCACCACTAGGCCAGACCGCTGCTTTTGGGTCGAATTCTTTTGACAGCCAGAGCACGTCATCGCCATCTTCAAAACGTAGTTTGGAAATGATTGCGCCACGCGCCGGCAGAATTTCGGCGAACGATGGTCCTGACTGTAGCGTGATGATCGTCATGAATGTTATCGTAGCAGATTATTGACGTACCGTGCATGTGTTTATGTTGTTTCTGATCAGGGACTTGGGACTTTTTTCTGATCGTAGGAGAATACGTCCCCCTCCTTGACGACTTTTTGCCCGGAACGAATGAATACAATCGCGCCTTCGCTGATGTTATAGCCTCTTGGCGATTTAAGTTTCATCTCAGGTCCAAAATAGCCAACCACATGCCCTTTAACCTTGGACGCGGAGTTCGTCGCCATTAATCGATCATTCATTTGCAGACCCCATGCCCGTCCCTTATCCACGTAGGCCCAGGCCCCCTTGATTTTTACGACTGTTGGCAAATCGTCGCGTTTTAGGGCCAGTTTTTCAAGTCTGAGCAGATCACTTAGTTTTTGTGAAAAATTAAGATCAACAGTGTTATCTGTTTTGACACCCACGGTGAGAGGTTCTGTCCAATTTGTCGGAAGACTTTTTCCGAAGACGGCTTCCGTTACTTGAACTGTCATATTGAGCTTGATTGGCAACGTTAGATCATAGGGGGATTTTTCGTAGGCTATTTTTATAAAGACGAGACGGTTCGCCTTTCGTAAGGCCGACTTTATGCCGAATAGTCGGTGAACTGCCAAGATAAGATCTGATGCGAACGGATTCAAAATTGTAAAGACAGGTTGCCCGTTCTCTTGTGCCAGGCGGTATGTAATGAGCAAGTTCAGGGTTGTGCGATCGATCTCGTTTAGACGCTTGCTTGGGGTCTGATCGCGTACCGAAATGGCAAGGTCTTCTTGGGTCTTTGGTGTCGTAGTGGAGGCCGACTGCAGCAAGGTTTCAAATTCTGTTGTTAGCAGGCGCTCAAGACCTTTGTCTTTTAGAGCCTCCAAAAACTTTCGTTTTGGCAGTAGTTTGTGGAAAACTGATGTGATCGTGTTGCGAAAAGCATCGAGTTTTATGAGCCCAATAAACTCATGGTCATGAAAATGAGCCCATATGGGGACTATGGCAATCGCGTCTTCCGTGACCTGGGTTTCTTCGGCGAATATTTGCTGAATATCGTCATTTAACGCGAAAGGAACTTTGTCTTTTGGGATAATTTTGTCGAGAGATAGGGCATTTGGTGCGAAAGCTTTCCTGACCTTTTCTGAGACGAGGTCGCGAGCGTTTTTAGTCTGACGAAGTAAATCTGGGTCGATGAGTGGTGTTTGCCACGGAAGGAACAAAAATTTTGGTAGTTTTTGGGGCGCAGCGTCGCCACTCTTTTGTGCAGTGGTTGCTGAAGCGTTTTGTGCGGACAATTTATTGGCATGGGCGCTGAACAAAATCAGAGCACAAAGAAAAATTTTTTGTGACAGAGAAAACATGTAAGCACCCGTTGTTGCTGTTAACTTGGGGTTGCTATCGGAATGAATGGTGATGGCGTAAAGAGTCGTTCTTTGGCCAGCACTTGACTTTACCAGACAAATTTATGGTATAGTCTATATGGTGTTGTAACGGTGACTAAGAGAAGGTAGGGTCTAGGAAGCACCCGCATCAATCAAAACCACCCAAATTAGCTGTGAAAATGGAGGTTCTTTATGCTTAACACAAATGCAATGAACACTGAAAAATCGAAAGCTCTGGAAGCGGCGGTTGGTGCCATCGAGAAGCAATTCGGCAAGGGATCGATCATGCGTCTTGGAAAAGACGGACACGCTGACCCTATCGAAGCGGTATCGACGGGGGCATTATCGCTAGATATCGCTCTGGGCATTGGCGGAATTCCCAAGGGCCGTATTGTTGAAGTCTACGGACCGGAATCCAGTGGTAAGACCACATTGACCCTGCATTTAGTCGCAGAAGTTCAAAAAGCGGGCGGCGTTGCTGCTTTTGTTGACGCAGAGCATGCTCTTGACGTCGTTTATGCAAAAAAATTGGGCGTCAATATTGATGAGCTTCTTGTATCGCAGCCCGATACTGGTGAGCAGGCTTTAGAAATCGTGGATATGCTGGTGCGCTCTGGTGCGGTTGATTTGGTGGTGGTTGACTCGGTTGCTGCACTGACACCAAAGGCTGAGATCGAAGGCGAAATGGGAGATTCCCATATGGGACTTCAAGCTCGCTTGATGAGCCAAGCCTTACGTAAGCTAACCGGAACAATATCTCGCTCCAACTGTTCAGTCGTGTTTATCAACCAAATCCGTATGAAGATTGGTGTGATGTTCGGAAATCCCGAGACAACAACTGGTGGAAACGCACTAAAGTTCTACTCCAGTGTACGATTGGACGTTCGAAAAATTGCTTCCATCAAGCAGTCAGAAGAAGAAATTGTTGGCAACAGGACTCGTGTCAAGGTCGTAAAAAACAAGATGGCAGCGCCATTCAAGCAAGCTGAGTTTGACATCATGTTTGGTAAGGGTATTTCTCGATCCGGTGACGTTCTTGACTTGGCTGTAGCTAAAGACATTGTTGCCAAAAGTGGCTCATGGTTCTCCTACAAGGACGAAAGAATTGGACAAGGCCGTGAGAACGCCAAAGAGTTTATTGAAACTCATCCTGACATGATGAAGAAGATTGAGGCGGAAGTTCTCAAAGTCTACGGCGTCACAAGAAATGGTGATAGAAGTAATACGACCACAGAGTCCGCGGGAGCTAAAGCGGGTGCCGTGGCAGATGTTCCCGCGACGAAGCCTTTAGCGGTAGCAAAAGCGCCGGCTATTGCTGCAGCGACGAAGAAGTAAACGATAAAAGCTTTAATGAATAGCTAAAAAAGCCACTGGTATCGATCATACCGGTGGCTTTTGCGTTAGATATCATTTGAAACCTACACACAAAAATCAGACTAAAAAATCCAACCTAGCCTAAGAAGCGAGCTAAACGGCGTTGGCTTTGATGCGTGTGTCTTGGCGGCGTCTTCGAGATCGCTGCGTAATTTTTTGTATTCACTTGTTTCTTTTAACGTAGTCTCAGTGCCAGCTGGAGGATTTTTAAAGGTTGAAGAAAACTTAGATTTCGGACTGGTAGGAAACAGATAACCGACATCAAACCCAACCAGGATGCCGCTGTCCCAAACCTTGAACCATCCCACATGCGGTGCAACGTAGTTTGCCGAGGCGACTAATTTGCCCCGCGCTGACACCGTCTGATTTGTGGTCACTTCCTTGATGTTGCGATCAAGCTCGCCCGTAAATTGGTGCTGGCCAAGGGCCGCGCCAACAAAAAATGACGTTGAGAACGGGAACCAGCGCAATCGAACGTCATAGTGTTTAAGAGACACATCAACGTTACTCAAGCTTCTCGTTACACTACCATAGTTTAGGGCAACTGATGCCTTATCTCGTATTAATGACTCGAGGGCAAAATTGAGCATGTGAGGAAGCGTCAGCGCCGCAGATAAACCAACTCTAACATCCCTTGGCTCTTGGTCTAAATCAGGGTCGTTAAGGGGGTTCAGCTCTGGTGCTTTGTCCGGCGTTAATTCGTCTTCAGTGACATTTTCCGGATCAAGATCTGGACCGGTGGGCTTTGGAATATCGCCTGTCTGAAAGCTTTCATCATAGCCTTTAGGAAGAGGCGTAGCTGGATTTTCCGTTCCAGGATTTGGTTTAGCCAGTGTCGTCGTGGCACATAAACTGATTGGCAGCATCAAGCAAAACAACCGATGGCTTACACGATTTAAAGGCATTCTTAAAAACCTCCCGATGACGGGGCTCCGTTAGTGTTGTGGAGTCCCATTAGCCCTTGCGTGTCAAAGACATGCATTTCCTACATTCTAACTGAAGAGTCTAAATGTGACAAACGCCGCCAGCCAAGCAAGGGATAGCGTGTAAGCGATAAGGAGCAGTGGCCATCGCCAGCTAGCAGTTTCCCGGCGCGCCGTTGCGATGGTAGCGATACATTGTGGGGCAAACACGTACCAAGCGATCAGTGCATAAGCTGTTGCGGGAGGCCATGTGTCCCTGAGTTTGTCTTGCAGGGTTTTTGTGCTTGCGGCCTCTGCATCGGTCATTTCGACTGCAAAAACGGTCGCCAGAGAACTAACCATAACCTCTCGCGCCGCCAGTCCAGGCACCAGACTTGTGGCAATCCGCCAGTCAAAGCCCAAAGGGGCTACTAGGGGTTCTAGTGTTTTGCCAAGTATGGCGGCTGCACTGTAATGGATGGGTGGTTGGGTAGCGTTTTCGGGTGGCTTTGGGTGAGAACTTAAAAACCAAAGGATGACGCTCAAACCTAAGATCACCGTGCCAGCCCTTTTTATGAATGCCAGTGCCCGCAACCACAGCGACATCCCGATATACCTCCAGTGAGGCCACCTATAAGAGGGTAGCTCAAGCATAAAAGGCGTCTGTTGGTTGCGGCGGCCAACCAGCCTCGTCACACTTGCAGCAAGAAATGCGCTGGCCACCCCAGCTAAAAAGAGTCCAAACATGGTCCATGCTTGAAGGCCAATGCTGAGTGGTCCGGGGCGCTGTGGTACGAACGCTCCGACGAGTAGTGTGTAAACGGGCAAGCGCGCACTACAGGTGATTAACGGGGCAACCATAATCGTCGTTATACGATCACGTTCGTCGCGGATTGTGCGAGTCGCCATGATTCCCGGTATGGCGCAGGCAAATGAGCTCAGAAGCGGAACAAAGCTGCGCCCCTGTAATCCCACTTTAAACATCAATCGGTCCAGCATGAAGGCAGCTCGAGCCATATAGCCAGAGCCTTCTAGAAGGTTGATGAAAAGAAATAGCATCAAAATTTGAGGTAAAAAAACCAAGACGCTGCCAACACCGCCTAGGACACCTTCTGTCCAAAGGTCTCGAAACATGCCTTCAGGCAGTAGTTGTCGGCTATATACCTGCAAGGCAGTAATGCCTGTCTCAATCCCCTCAGCTAGTGGTGCCGCCCATGTAAAAACAGACTGGAAAAGCCCAATTAAAATGACGCATAAAAGTAGAGATCCCCAGAGAGGATGTAAAACAAATTTGTCGATTTTCCATGTGAGTTGATCGACTTTAGACGCTGAAGATACGGCCTTTTCTAAAATTTCATCGACTCTGTTAAAGCGTTTGGTGATTATGTCTGAAGTTACCGCCTTGAAGTCGGCAGATTTTCGTCCCGCGTGACCTTCAGTAGACAGATCATTGGCAGGAACTAACTGATCGATTTTAGACATGAGAGCAGAAATCCCGTCACCGTTTGTTGCGATCATGGGTATGACGGGGCATCCGAGCTCGCGCGCGAGAATGTTGGCATTTATTTTGAGGCCGCGACGCTGCGCCAGATCCATCATATTTAAAGCAACAATGGTCTGAATGCCGGTATCTTTAAGCTCTAGTGCAAGCCCAAGAGTCCTTTCAAGGTTAGACGCGTCAATGGTGGCCACGACAAGATCAGGTTGTTTGTCTTTGGAAGCGATTCCTTGTCCAAGCAAAACATCGATAGCCACCCTCTCGTCAAGACTGACAGGGTCCAGACTGTAGACGCCAGGCAGATCTATGAATAAAAATCTGCGACCATTCCAAGCAGAGGATAATCCTGATTTTTTCTCGACGGTGACGCCAGGATAGTTTGCAACTTTTTGATTAAGACCGGTCAGCGCGTTAAAGAGGACGGACTTACCAGCATTTGGTGCCCCCGCCAGAGCTACGACGGGAGTAGATTTCTCGCTCATGGACGATCCTGCTGAGGGGCCGGCTTTCCAAAATTGGTTTCTGCCTCCACACGTATGCGCATTGCTTCGTAACGTCTCAAAGCCACCACCATGCCCCTGACCATAACGGCGATTGGATCGGCTGTGAACGGTGCATGATGTCTAACCTCAACGAGGGCTCCATGGATAAAACCTAATTCCATAAGTCTTCGAGCAATGACGTCGCCATCACCCTGCATCTCAACATCGAGAACACGAAGGGGAATTGATTGAGGGGCGCAGCTGATATCCATTGAGTTGCTAATGCTAGTGTTTCCGGGGTTCTGATGTCGACGACAGGGCGAAGAATAGCCTAATTGAGAATGGTTCTCAATAGCTATTCACGACGTCCGTATCAACTCAAAAAGGTAAATCATCATCGTCTTCCGCATCACGGGTCTTTCGGTCCTGATCCGCCGTGGGGGCTGATTCAGACGGTGAGCTCTTTTCAAAATCGACGCGAAGCGCTTCAACTTTTGCTTTTGTTTGATCGAGACGATGGCGCATGACCGATATTAGTTTGTAGCCGTGCTCGATTTTTTCAACGACTTGATCAAGATCAAGCTGCCCTTGCCCCACGGTTCTAACAATTTCGTCAAGCTCAGTGAGCATAGATTGGTAGGTTTTACCATCAGCGTCAGACGTTCTTTTCGTTTTTGGATCATGTTTTGCCATGGATCAGCCTTTATGTTTGTGTGTTTTATGTTTGACTTGAAGTTGCAAACTGCCGTCAAGTAGCCTTGCGGTCACTGTATCCCCCAGATCAATCGATTCGACAGAATTAATCTGCCGCCCGCTCGCCATCAGCTGAGTCCAGCCGCTTTTAAGCCACGGAGTCGGGTCCAGGGCCGTCAATTTTTGATGCAGCGAAAAGGTGGCTTCCGTGAGTTGCTGAATGGCGTTGGTTGCGCTGTGGTTGAGTTGAGCAGCCATAGAGATAAACCCTGCTGATTGGCGGCTGAAAGACGTTTCGAACGATCTGGTAAGACTCACAGACAGGAACAAGAGGCGCTGAGATTGAGATGAAAAAAAACCATCCAAAACACTGCTTAGTCGCTCTTTAAGGTTAGATTGAATTCGGTCCATTTTTGTGATCTCACGGTCAAGATACACGGCCAATGAGTGCGCCTTCTCATTAATCGTCGCCCTAGTATCCGCGAACACGTCAAGCACACGGTCGGCCGCCGCGGTTGGAGTCTTCTCGCGAGTGTGACAAATCTCTTCGGCCACACACGTGTCATCGTGATGCCCAATGGCAGCGATAATGGGCGTCTTGGATTGGGCAATAGCTAGAGCTATTTCCTCCCCATCAAACCATCTGAGGTCTGCTGCGCTACCGCCTCCGCGGCAAATGACGATGATATCAGCTAAGTTCTGCTCAGCAAGTTCAATGGCTGCGACGACGCGTTGAGGCACTTGGTCGCCTTGCATCGTGCATGGAATAAAAATAAGAGTGCCACCAAAGCCTCCCACATCAATTAATTGATGTGAGAAATCCGAGTATGCTCTTGATCCTTCAGCTGTAATTAATCCTATGCGCAGCGGGAAAGAAGGAACGGGCAATAGTTTATTTTTTTGATCAAGTCCCCGAGCCCTAAGCTTCTTGAGGAGTTCTGCGCGCGCCAATGCAAGCGCCCCTTGCGTGAATAGGGGGTCAATATCCTCTATTGTCAAAGAAATCTGACCACGGTCCTTGTAAAGCTTGACCTGGACCAGAGCTCTGAGACGGTTTCCATCAACGAAAATCTGCTGAATTTTGTCAAGCCCATGCCTTTTCTCAAGCCATGTCATAGTGCTTTGCCAGACATTACACTTTACCGTGACTGTAGCTGTTTGGTGGGCTCCCGACTTTCCTTCAGCCATATCCAGATAGATTGTGCCCCCAGCTCGCCTTGCGCAGCTTTGTATTTCGCCAACGACCCAGATTGGAGTTGGAAAGCTCTGATTAATTGCACGGTCGGCCTGTTGCATAAGTTGAGAAATAGTCAGACCCATGCTTGGATCAATAGATAAGGGTTGAGCGGATTGTTTCGAAGACTTTGAGGCCTGAGGGGCTTGAGTCTTTTCGGCCGGCGTGCCGGGTGGCACCGAATGGGGTTTAGCTATTTGAGCGGCACGATCACGCATTTCAGCGGAGTCCGAGAGGGTCCATGTCTTGTCACTGCCGTTGAAACGGGCACCTAGCGCCTTGATGGCAGGCCTATGATTGAAGGTGTCCCCGAAGAACACGATCTTGTCGCCTTCAATTTTGAAATAGAGAGCCATAGGATCGCCATGATAGGATACTTTATCGGCGAGGCGAAAGCAGTTTTCTTTAGAGACGGGCGAATTATAAGTGATTAATTTATTTGCTGTATTTATTGGAAGTGGGTTAGGGGCCGTCATTCGCTGGCTCTGTCAGTTATGGCTTAATCCTGAGCGTGGTTGGCCAATGGGCACTTTTGTCGTCAACATGGTGGGTGCGCTACTAGCGGGAGTCAGCCTTGCTGCATCCGCAAGGCTTTCAGATCAGACCAGACTCTTTATTGTGACGGGTATTTTAGGCGGTTTAACAACGTTTTCTGCCTTGTCTGCGGAGATGCTTGCCCTTGGGTTTGATGGATTTGTCTCCCATGCGGTTCTTCATGGTGCGGGTAGTCTCATCATTGGCGCTATCATGTGTTGGGCGGGATACTGGTTAGCCATTCACCTTGGTGCGCAATGATCGAACATTCAAATCAAGAGAACGCATTGCCCGAAGAATTTAAGAAAAAACCGATTCGTTTGAGTTTTTTTCGTATCGTGGGCATGGCATGCGTTATGGGGCTCGCCGTTCTAGTCGTAAAACCAAACGTACACGAGGTAAATCATAGCTCAGCTTCTTCAGTTGGTGACGTGGCGGATGTTTCGGCCTCTAAAGCTGATCAAACGCGACTCGGGTCTCCAAACCCAGATTTGGAGTCAGCAGAGCATCAGCCATCGAACGGGCAACAGGATATTCAGGCGATCCATTATCCTGCGTCTTTTGAGTTTTTAAACGCGAGCGGGCGTTTAAAAAAGTACGTTTATCATGAAAAAGCAAAACGAGCTTTTGTTGCGGCTGATGTCATAAATCTTCGTTCAAAGCCAGGCGGGGGACTTTTAGGGCAGTTATCTAAGGGGGATGTCTTGGAGATCTTGGCCGAGCCCGATCAGTCCGGTTTTCTAAAGGTCATGACGTCCTATGGCCAGATTGGGTACGTGAGTAAAGATCTCGTGTCTTCGGATAGGGTCTTTAGTGTCTTTGATGCCGATGGCCCTTTGGGTTTCCAGGCCAACGACGTTGTGGTTTCGGTAAGCTATGGGCAGAATTCAGATGAGCTGAGCCGGCATTATAGTTTTTTTCTTGAACTGCTCGATAAGCTTCCGACAAAAGCCTCGTTTGATTTTTCGAATTCAAGTCTTCGCTACATGATTCTCGCGTCTTCCAAGATAATATACCCCACCGATCCATCGACCGTTTTGGATATGATGCGCCAATCCTCATTTAAGCCTGCGATTTTTTTTGAACTCGCGAAGACGACCAATCAGTCAACTTTGGGTTCCATGATTGTTAAGACAAAATTGCCGGTAAGACGAGTTCCTTCAAACCAAGGTGGGCAGTCCAGCTCACTTCAACAACTTGATGTTGCTACAAAGTGCTACCCTTTTAGCATTTCTGTTAAAGGTGATCAGCCAATCTCGTCAAAACTTGAGTTGATGATTATTGATATAAAAAAGTCCACGACGGCAACATTGACGACAAGGCCGCATAAGGGAGATCCAAATTTCGTGTGGGCTTTTGCTGATCTTAATGGGGATACATGGCAAGACGTCGCAATTTACTTTGGCGGTCAAACAAGTGCGTCGCCCTACAAGTTCTTGTTTATTGGACACAATATTGGCGGCACTTGGCAGGTCCATAGAATAGAGGATCGATCAGGTTATAACCAAAATTGCGCTTAGGGTAGATGTGAGAGAGAAAGGTGCGACTGTTTGATGACGCCGAGTAAAAAAATAAATGGCCGTTTTTTGATGACATTAATTCTTGAAGCGCTAGTGGCGTTCGTGGTTGTCGCGGTTCTTTCTTTAGCTGTTCGTTTCGTTCATATTAAAGAAAAACCGTCTGAAGTCGCCGCCAGTGACAATGCCTTGATTCAGCAGCCGGTGCTTGAGTCAGCAGTGCAGCGTGCTGGCGAGATAGCCGAAGAGCTACGCTACAACCCTGCTAGAACAAGCGCTTATGTAAAGTCAGCGTATGCGGTGGTGACTGCGTCTGCAAAGTCAGACGCCGCGGTCTTGGATCACATCCCCTTCGGAAGTCTGGTGGATCTGGGTGGTTGGGATGCAGGTCGTAAGTTTGTCAAAATCAAGGCAACGCCAAGCACAAGTGGCTATGTTTCTATTCGAGAGCTTGCGTATGAAGATCCTGCTCCGTTAATATTCAGATCAGGCGCTGAGTCTAGTGGCGTCCAGACTTGGAAAAGGCGGTTTCTCGGCGATCTCCGAAGAGATGCCGTCTCGTCGGTTAATCGGGCTCTGGATGTTGATGCATCCTTTAACGGTTTGCGGTCTCAGAAGTCGCTGTCTGAATTTTTTCGAGCTTTGAAAGATATTCCATCTAAAAGTAATTTTGATGTAGATCAAACAGCGGTAAGTTATTCATTTCTAACGCGAGACTTGGACGGTAAGGACAGTCTTATTTATCCGAGGATGCCCCTTTTCATTGCGAGACTTAAGAATCAAGACCCTGGGCCTGGTCTTCTTTTTGAATCGAGTTTAGATCATCCAGGTCCGGGTGTCTTTGAAATAGAACCAACACAACCCCTCAAGCTTAGACTTACAAAAGAACCTTTAGGTTTAATGGTGAGACCACTTCAAGAGTTATCTAATGTTGGCTTAAGTGCATTTAGTGTTCCATGTCAGGGTGATAGATGCGCATTGCATTTTGAGTCGTTGCCGTCGCAGGGATCTACGGCATTAAGTGCCATCGTTATGGGTAAAGTGGACAGAATTAAGCCGGCGATGGAGATCAAACAGAGTGATTCTGGTGATGCATGGATGGGCTTCTTGGATATAGACGGCGATCGGCAGTATGACTCCGCTATTTATGTTGGCCAACAGTTCGCTGATGTTCTGACGCCGGGTACGGTTTATGTTGCCGAAAATCACTTTGGTTCGTGGCGTTTGAAGTATATCAAAGACGATGTTGTGGGCCGTGATTCCCCTCAGGTGTCCGTTGAGCCTGGGTCTCACAAAATGCCGCTTATCGTTCGCTTGTACAATACGGGCGGCTTGGCAATAAGTTACACATTAGACGGCGCAGAGCCTCGTTGTCCCGATTCGAATGTGTCAGGTCATATAGTGAAAGAGGCGGACTTATTGATTGAGAAGACAACAACGATTACAGCCAGAGTTTGCTCGCCAGGTTTAGGAGACTCTTCCGTAGTGACGTTCAGTTATATCTCGGAGTCCTAGGTTAGTCCGGTTTCTTGCGTGATTGCATGAGGATTTACAGATTATTTACTGGCCAAAGAAGCTTAAAAATCTGGAGAAAAAGCTCGGTGTACTAGACTGCTGAGATCCGCTGGAAAGCCAGCGTCCGAAAGCTGGCGCGGCGTAACGAGTCAAGGACGGACCAGCGGTCTGCGCCACAAAGCCACCTATTGGACCGCTGACAGCGTTACCGGCTGTTCTGTATGCCATTTGCGTTGCGTTAGACAGAGCCCAGTTTCCGAAGGTTGCGGGAGCGTTTGACGGAACGCTCGAAAGTGGTGTCCTCACTGCTGGTGGGCTGGCAAACGAACCCAAGCTCATTCGTGGCGGTGCTGCAAAACTATTAACGTCATACATTGTTCCAATTTCAGTGTGAACTGGGGTTTGTCGAATTCGCCCGTCATCTTTTTGATAGAACCAGTCGTTACCTTTTTGATACATCGCGTAGCGCTTGCCCGTGTCTTCATCAAGAATGGTGCGGCCAGTACTCGTAGCGCCTTGGACGGGAAAGCTCGATCGGCTTGAGCTTGAGGACGGCTGTTGAGATATTCGAGTCACTGCCTGCGAAACCTCCGATCGAGTCATTGAGACGCTCGAAGGAGACGGCAAGGTCGTCGTCGCTCTGGCAGCCAGGCTGAAGCTTTCTGAGGCATTCGATTCCTCACTAGGCAAGCCATCCTTACTAAACAGCGCGAACGTATTTGGGAAGGCAGCGGCAAACGCGTTTCTGCTTTCAGTTGAGCACATCATTGAGTCCATAACCTCTGCAATAAAATACGAACTGAATGCATCCCTATCGTCAACGTTGGTTTTTGATGGGTTAAAGAAGGCAGCATCACGATCAGCTTTTGTCTTGGCGTTAATGACATCGCGTGGAAGGATCGTCTCAAAAATCGCTAGAGTTTTTTGCCTAGTGTACACCTCATCTAAAAAGACTAAGGCCGCTTGATGCCTTGTTGCTGTCTTGACGTCGCTATCTGGAACGAAGCCGATCACGACTTGTGAGGCTGATGAGGCGCTGATATCTATTTGGCTGTCTATTGCGATAACATAATAAGCTAACCCTCTTACGAGGCCTGCTCTGATATTTTCGGGTTTTTGATCCACGTATATGATGGCCTCACCGTTAACGATCTTTGGGCAAGCGAAAACGGTCGACTTGTTTTTTGAATTCGCTTTGATGATCGACGATTCCTTGCAAACGGATTCGATGGAGCTCGTTAATTCGACGAATGATTTAATAGGGCCACGTAATATCCTGTCCTTCAGCTCGGTTGGCACTGCGCTAAGAGCATCCAAAATTGCACTCTTTTTCGCCTCGGATGTGATGCCTCGGATATATGGCAAGTACACGTCGTTGCCTTGGTGCTCGCCTTTACAGCTATAACGTGTTGTTGAGCCAGCGAACTGGTCAACCGTCTTTACGGTGGAGTTACCGTCGGCCGGCTTGCATGACCACGCAATCGCCGACAGGGTGGTGATGAGCCAAAGTCTTTTCATGGACGATGTTAAAGCAAGCATGACGACCTCCGTAGGGGAGTATCGGAACTCTGCGGCAAAACTTAGTAAATAGCGTAAAATCTTGTAAAAACGGTTGGTTAAGATCTCAAAACGAAAGTCAGATCTGATATCATGGTCTAAATACGCAGCGATTCTGTCACCCCCTTATTTAGAAGCGATTTTGTCACCCT
>CAYOEM010000026.1:0-33564 GCA_964402975.1 uncultured Polynucleobacter sp. | reverse complement strand
ATCAACTAGACCGCGCGATGTACGAGCTTCAAGAATCCGTTCGCATGTTTCCAGATGACTACGACTCCCACCTCTGGCTTGGCATATGTTTTTGGAAATCAGGAATGCGAGATCAAGCCATAAGGTCATGGGAGGCAGCAAGGTCCTTGGAAGATCCTGATAATGACCTCGCGAGTACTTACCTGAGATTTTCACAACTAGCATCGACCACGTCGTAAATTACACAGCCGAAGGTCGCGACAGACTCCTAATCATGACGTCGTGAGATTAGCGAACGATGTAGGAAACAACAACCAGGGTAAGACGTGTATCAAAAAGTGAAGACAAAATATCTAGCATTAGCCACGTGGAAGCGCGTAATTGTTATTTTATTTTTGGGACTTGCTCTCGTGGTTCCAGTATATTATTACGCATCAGAATATGGACAAACCTTCGCCCCACCATCCATCAGCTCTAGTTATCATACGAACATGTCATTCCCTGCAGCTCGAGCCTCAATCATGGAGCAGTACAAATCACTACATCTTAAGAAGTCTAATGAATAGAAATCGGGCGCAATAACTTGGTGACGGTCCCAGCGCCCCGAGAATCTATATCAATTAACGACAAAGAGACGCCGTCGTACCGGCCGGATAATTGCCAAAAATAGACTGATTGTCAGTAAAACAAAATATATTACTACCTCTGAAAGCACAGTTAACATAGCTTCCCGGCGCCCAGCTCGTAATTGCCCAAGCATCATTATTGACTTCAGGACAAAAGCTTTTGTAGCTCTCGGAGTAAAACCAGGTATTAACTGAAGACATATCTGGAGGTGATTCCATGCTTAAATTAGGGTAATGCTTAGACTGACAAGTATACCGACGACATGTCCAGCCGCCACCACAAGCCTCTGTCCGTAAGTCGATACAACCGGAGCCAAAACCAATTATGGCTAGGTCATTGCTAAAGCGAGTGTTTTCCGCGTAGTACGATTGCACTGCCGTGTTCATTTGCTTCATTAGAGAACGAGCTTCTGACTGCCTTGCTTTTGCCACAAACATCTGCAACTTTGGCGTTACAATTGCAGCCAAAACAGAAACGATCCCGACGACAGTCAATAACTCCACGAGGCTGAAACCAGCCTGGTATTTAGCGCTACTACTCGAATTGTGCAAGTGTGGGGCCCCAAATAGGTCAATTAAGTTGAAGATGGATTCTCTGCAACCTTTTAAATCAAGGTAGCATAAATTATTAAAGCAAAACAGCGTGGCACCAAGTGACTACGACTCCCACCTCTGGCTTGGCATATGTTTTTGGAAATCAGGAAGTCGGGATCAAGCCATACGAGCATGGGAGGCAGCAAGGTCCTTGGAAGATCCTGATAATGACCTCGCAAGTACTTACCTGAGATTTTCACAACTATCCTAGCGATCATTCATCGTCTTAGGTAGTTACACAGCTTGAAGAGCTTCAAAAAGTAGAGACTGCTCATATCAATCCCATACCGGTCTTACAATACCACCTGGTCCATCCGATACTAGGGACTGAAAACCCAGGTGATGACCGCTATGAATCAACCTCTTAAAAGCTATAATCCATCAAATCTGACCGCACTCGTGGTCGACGACCAATTCCTCATAAGAAAAGCCGTGTGTAAGATTTTAACTGGCATGGGATTTGAGAAAATTTTGGAAGCCTCCGACGGCGCTGAAGCTTGTAAAATCCTCGATCAATCCCCCGTCGACTTAGTGATAACTGATTTATTCATGCCTAATATTGACGGCTTTCAGACAATCAAATACGTGCGCGACCGGGACTTCGGCGCCGACGCGCCTATTATTGTTGTCACGGGAGAATCGGGCCGTGATGAGATCGTCAAGGCCATAGACCTCGGAGCTGACGACTATGTGGTCAAGCCTTTTCAAATCGGAGATCTCGAAAAAAAAGTCACTGGAGTCCTATTAAAATATTTCGAACCAACTATGCTTCTTAAACTGCTTCGCAGCGGCGATAGACTCTCAGTAGTGGGGCAAAATCAAGATGCCCTGAAATGTTTTGAAGCCGCCGAAAGACTTGCCCCCGATAATCCGCGAGCAAAGTTTAGCAAAGCACTTCTTTTAAAAAAACTTGGCCTCACAGCCGAAGCGGTAGATCTACTAAAAACACTGGCGCAGTCACACCCAAGCTACTTTAAAACATTCAAAGCCCTTGCGGATATTTTAATCGAGCAAAAGATGATCCCTGAGGCGATCACATCCATCAGACGAGAGCTTGAAATCAATCCAAAACAGTCAGAGCGTCAATTATCAGTGGCTAAACTGCTGCGCGAAGAAGGGGATCTCCTTGGTGCTCTAGAACACTACCGCTTAGCGCTCAAAGAGGAACCTAGACATAAAGACGCCCTGATCGAGGCTGGCAAAACGTGCGCAAGTCTTGATAAAACAAAAGAGGCTCTAGCTTATTTCAAACGAGCAAGGAGATTTTATCCCACCTGGTCAAAGCCTTTGGAATTATCCGCACAACTTTTAAAAGCGACGTTTGATGAAAAAACGGCGCTAAACTTTTTTATCGATGAGATCCGCCAGCATCCAAACCAAGTCGACCTTCGTATCATGCTAGCAAAACTACATGAGCAGCGTCGCGACTTGCCGGAAGCCATGCAGGTATTGGATGATGGCCTGCGTAAAAATACTAATGACGTATCACTCATGAAAGCCAAAGCTTCAATTCTGAAACGAAATCATCAGGTGGATAAAGCCTGCGAGGTTTACAAAGACATCCTTAAACTAGAGCCCAGCCATGGTAACGAACTACTACTGGCCAGCGCTCTAATTCACGACAGGCAGTTTCACGCTGCCTATGAACTGCTCGAAACATCACTAAAGACCGGCGCTGAGGCGCGCAAAGTCCTTCCTCTCATGATTGAAGCACTAAAGAATGTACCAAGCCCAGCTCAGGCGTTGGTGCTTCTACAGCGTCTAGACGAGACTGCCGCTGCGACCAACGACCATCAAAACCGCATCGATAACTGGATTAAATCTACGAAAATTGATCTGTTGAAACTAAGAAATGAACGGCAACGGCCAGGCCATCTCATCAAAAAAACGGGCTAATGCACCCAAGCTCTTACAGCTGTCCAAAAAGAACTTTTTACCGACTGGCTGTCGTTCATAGTGGACAGAGAAGGCCCATAAAAAATCTTAAATGGCCTAGATGCCACTTTGGTAGAGGCGGTTTTAAAATCATCGCCAGCATTCCACTCGCAATCATCCAAAACCACTAGCGACGAGAGGCTCGGCATAACACTCCTCAGCGTCGCTGCCGGCGGAAGAGGTCCACTCTCGTCCAAAAGAACCCAGGAAAAAGGTTCTAAATCAGCCCCCACAAGGGCCTTAGCCAACTTTTGAATCTGGGGCTTTTCTGTATCAATTTTCGAGGTGGATGACCGGGCGACGATAATGCCAAAAGATTTCTGGTTCAATCCAGCAGCTAAAATATTTTGTGGCTGACCTATAGGGCCATTAAGTCCCCGATCGGTCAGCCACGATTGATAAACAGAGCCGTCCAAAATTCTAATTCCTTAGCCAAGCCCCTTATCGGGAGCCTCCATCCTCGTACTCAGCATCGACAACCGTGTCCTTGCTGCTTGCCCCAGAGGATGGACCGCCTGCGTCAGGGCCAGCACCTTCTGCGGTACCGGCTGATGCGCCGGCCGCCTTGTAAATAGTCTCGGCTATCTTATGGACCCGCGTCTCAAGCGTCTCGCGCGCCTTGACTAAAGTGTCGTAGTCTGGGGAGTCAAGCTTCGTCTTCGCCTCACTGACCGCACTCTCCACTTCGGTTTTTAGTTCAGCAGGAACTTTGTCGGCATTCTCGCGCAGCATTTTTTCTGCCTGGAATACGAGACTATCGAGCTGATTTCTCGCTTCAACAACTTGACGTTTTTTCTTGTCTTCTTCAGCGTGAACCTCAGCATCTTTGACCATTCGTTTGATCTCGTCTTCACTCATTCTGCTGCCGGCTTGGATCGTGATTCGCTGTTCCTTACCAGTCCCAACGTCTTTTGCGGAAACATTCAAAATGCCGTTGGAATCGATATCGAATGTAACCTCAATTTGAGGTACGCCGCGTGGCGCAGTCGGAATGTCTACGAGGCTGAATCGGCCAAGGGACTTGTTGTCACGAGCCATTTCACGTTCACCCTGCAACACGTGAACTTCAACGGAAGTCTGATTGTCTGCTGCCGTCGAGAATACCTGACTTTTGCGCGTAGGAATCGTCGTGTTGCGCTCGATGAGTCGAGTCGCTACCCCGCCAAGGGTCTCAATTCCAAGCGACAGAGGCGTAACATCAATCAAGAGGACGTCTTTAACGTCACCAGCAAGAACACCAGCTTGAACGGCTGCACCAACAGCTACAACTTCGTCAGGGTTAACTGATTTGTTGGGTTCCTTATTAAAAAAGTCCTTCACCTTTTGCTGAACCAAAGGAATTCTTGTCGAACCACCGACCAGCAAGACCTCGTTGATGTCATTGTTTGAAAGACCGGCATCCTTCATGGCCTGACGACAAGGAGCTAATGTTCTTTCAACGATTCCAGCAATCATTTGCTCAAACTTGGATCTGGTCAAAGTTACGTTCAAGTGCTTCGGACCAGTCTGATCTGCCGTTAAGAACGGAAGGTTAATGTCAGTTTGCTGGGCAGACGATAATTCTATCTTCGCCTTTTCTGCAGCTTCCTTAAGACGCTGAACAGCCATCGGATCTTTGCTGATATCAATGCCACTTTCAGACTTGAAAGTGGACGTCAGCCAATCAATCAAAAGTTCGTCAACGTTATCACCACCAAGGTGTGTGTCACCGTTAGTAGACAGTACTTCTACTACGCCGTCGCCAACTTCAAGAATCGAAACGTCAAACGTACCGCCACCGAAGTCATAAACAGCGATTTTTTCGTTGGTCTTTTTATCAAGACCGTAAGCAAGAGCAGCCGCGGTTGGCTCGTTGACAATACGTTTTACATCGAGACCCGCGATCCGGCCTGCGTCCTTCGTTGCCTGACGCTGGCTGTCATTGAAATAAGCTGGGACAGTAATGACGGCTTCTGTCACTGTTTCGCCAAGATAATCTTCGGCGGCCTGCTTAAGTTTTGCTAGAACCTTTGCTGAAATTTCAGGAGGCGTAACTTCTTTGCCGTCAATCTGGAAGGTTGCCTGGTTGTTTTTACCAGAGAGCACCTTGTAAGGCATTTTATCGCCTTCGGTTTTGCGCTCAGCGTAACTACAGCCGATAAAGCGCTTGGCTGAGTAAACTGTCTTGGAAGGATTTGTCACAGCCTGACGACGAGCTGCCGCCCCCACCAAAACGTCTCCATCCTTCGTGTAAGCCACCACTGACGGGGTCGTTCGATGGCCCTCAGCGTTAGCAATAACCTTAGGTTGACCGCTTTCCATGACCGCAACGACCGAGTTTGTTGTGCCTAAGTCGATGCCTATAATCTTACCCATAATCTAACTCCTTGTAATTTAAAGGAAATATTTTTAATTAGCCTGCACCGTTCACCGCTATAAAGTCCTGCCTGGGCGGTTTAACCCAAGTTAAGGCCCCATGTCCAGCTGTCAAGGCCCCGGTCAGCATAAAAGTTGTGATAACATGGAATGGAGGGGGATTTTCCATGCATGAGTTAACCTGCCCGGCCTGCGGGTCTCCGTCCCAGCAAAACATTCGCGATCACATCTTGATGTGTCCGTTTTGTTCCGCATCCTTTCGTTTTGACTTGGAAACTGGCCGCAAGGAAACCTTCGGTGACCACCTTATAATCCCTAATACCCTCGATCCAACTCGCGTTAAAGAGCAGGTTCTTGAGTGGCTAAAACGTCTGCACCACAAGCCTGGTGTCGCGGATAAGGAATTTGTGGTTTTAGACATCAGAGGAGCAAGTGTTCCCTTTTGGATCGTCTCACTTGAGGTCCACACTGTCTGGAAAGGCCAAGTCCAACGCCAGAAAAAAGCCATCGATTCACGTCTAGGCTCCGACTTTTTGAGTGAATCTGGAAACTTCAGAAGAACCTATCGATGGGCCGTCAATGCCCGGTCCAATGTCTGCGAAAACTGGGGTCTTGCTCGCCTTCATGAACCCAAAGAGGCTATCGACGTCGTTTGGGATGGCTTTCCTCTCGACTCAACTTACTCGCGGGGAAGGCTTACACCGGAAGCCCAGGGCGAGAAAACCGCCTACGATAGACGCGAGTTTTTTGAATTTAAGTATTCAAACGGACTACCTATTCTGGGCTGTCAGATCAGCGAAGAGGAGGCACTCCGCCGCGCCAAGAATCATGTGGAACGGTATCACTATGACATAGCTCTCATGCATACGGACTACCTGCTCGACTGCCGTCACGAACTAGATATTGCAGGTGTGCAGCTGATCCATCTTCCATTTTGGGAAGCGACCTACGCGTACCGACCGACAAGCTTCCTAAAGCACTTTTACCGGCCTGTCGAGAAACACGTGCTCGTCGAGGGTATTAATGGCGGCATCCTCAAAGGAGAACTCGGCATCATTCACCGTGACAAAGTCCAAATAAATTCAGTTGTGACTGGCGTCGCAGCCGTTCTGTTTTTCCTCATGGGCGCTCTGTGGAGTCCGATTTTCTTTCTGGTCTCACTATTCTTCGGAGCGGTAAGCGCCATGAGTGCTTACATTGCCATGGTTAAGCTAGAGGAGAGAAAAAATTTGAACAAGCACGTCATGAAGGATCATGCTGGTGCTAGCCTAAAAACGAAAGAGTCATACTCTTAAGCATCCGAAGTACTGACCTCTCGAATCCACGAAACGATGCATAACCCGACCACAATCAAGATGATGGCCATGCGGCCATCTAACTTAGCAAATGTCGCGAGCCTAGGTGCAAAGATTTCATCGACCGGAAGATTCTTCTGAAATTTCCACAACCAATCAATCATTGATAAACAGCCTGCGTTCAGTATCACTAACCAGCGGTCTATGACACCTGCCGGCAAAAGCAGACCTATGACGTCAAATGGAAGCATCAAGGAAAATACGGCGTGAAAAATCAGATTGGCAGGTAAGGCCAAAACTCCAATTTTCCCAAAGAAGATCAGGCTGACCAGGAAAAATACAGACTGAATTAAAAAAGACTCGAGAATCATTCGCCACACTGGCTTTAGATAGTTGGACTCGGTGAACGCAATCAAAACCAAAACTCCCGTCCATGACATGATGAGACCAACGGATAAAAAGTTAACCGGACAAATAAACGCCTGAAGACAGAGAGCCGTCAAAACCCGACTTAATTTTTTTCTAAATATGCCAAAGATCGGAAAAATGGCGGCCACGATGAAGCAGAAAAAAGCGCGTTGTAGAGACTGAGTCAAACCTGCAGCAACACAGTACGACAACAGCAGCAAAGCCGAACAGAGGTTTGAGATCGTGCTGACTTTGATCCATGTCAAAACATCAAGGCGACACAGAACATAAAAAATCCACCACGGAAATCGCAGAAAAAACACAATGAAGACACCGATTATTGACACGTGACTTCCACTTAGCACGAGCATATGGAGAAGGCCTAGACTTCTAAAAGACTCCCACGTTTTTCCATCGACTGCGCTTTGGTCTCCAAGAATAAATCCACGCATCCAAGGCCTAACAGCCCCCGGTAGTTTTTCTATACGCCTCTCAATAGCCGAACGCAGAACAAAGCCGTACCGACAAAAAAATGGGGGCGCCTCCTGAATCTCTGCTCCCGCGGGAATGACGCTGATAATCAGCCCCCTTTGGCTCTGTATTCGAACCGCATCGCCCCGACTTGCGCGACCCCTGGCTCGGTAAACATGGTCGCCCAGTCTCACGATCAGATCGTCGTCAACCAAACCACAGCCGCTACTCAAAATCACTTCAGCGAAATTTTGACGACTCGTCATGAGACTCGGGGGGTTATGAACTAGCCCCCAAGCGAGCGCGCAGATCCACGACACGTAAATAGTGCCCGAACCCCGGGCAGACCGATAAAACCACAAACACACAAAAACCAAGCAAATGGGAACAGATATACGCGTTGCACAAAAAAGCCAGGATGGAACATCAACCAATGGACCACACAGAACACCGGTAAAAAATGCCACCATTAACGACAGAAGCGTCATTTGAGATAACTTTCCTGAATTCCAATGAAAATGATTTAAATTAAGGAAGTGATTGAAGCAAACGACATCAAAAGAACTCTAAAATAGTCCGTGGATAACGTGGTATTCTATCGGGAAGACCATTATCACAGCCAAACTAAGAAACCTGTCCCACAGGAACCGAAAAAGTGACGAAAGCAGACGATCTTTACAGCGAGCGTGCCACGTCAATGCCTAACCTTGAGACTTGGTTTCGCAAACTTTCGCCAACACCTCCAAGCCTCGGTGATGCTGAAGCGTTTCATCTTTTTGCTCTGTCCAAAGGTTTATTCCAAGCAAACCTCGGCGAAAGTCTAGCTTGGGCTCGGGCCCTAGCCCAAACTCTCGAGACAAGAAAGTCCTGTCTACAACACATCCTTGACACCGATGCGCTGGCTAGCACAATGGGCACATCGATTGCCGACATTTATGGCCTGCTCGTTGAAGATGCTCTCCGAAGTGGTCGGGGCCAAGAAGCCATGCAAGCCATGGAGTCTTTGGCCGACAAAACCAAACTCGCCGCTTTCCATTTCCTTGCCGCTTTTGCGGCCTTTAACCTGAACGATTATGATCGCTGCATTAATGAATGCGAAAAAGTTTCGGAGCCATTTGCACCTATCCACACTCTCATGGGTCAGGCGTTACTTGAATCCGGTAAGCCTGAATCGGCAATTGAGGTCCTTAAAGTGGCCATGGAGGTCGCTCCGACTGATCCTCTGCCACTCTTACAACTGACAAAAGCTTACTTAGTATGCGGTTTGCCGCAGGAATCTATGTCTGTCGTGAGTAAGTGCCGCAAAGTTATTGGTCAACATATTGAGATCGAATGTCTTGCCGTCATGGGAATAATGGCCAGCAAGGAAAAACCTATTGAGTTTTGCGAACGCACGCTAGCCAATATCACCGCAATACTTCAAGAAGATGCCTCGGACATAGATACGTTTATTCTTGGCATGGAGCTTTCCAACCATCTGGGATTAAAACCTTGGGCCAACAAGTTGGCCAATATTCTGGAAATCCCTGAGTCTGGCGATCAATTAAAAACTGTCGGGAAACTTTCTCCGATTCTAAGAAGAAACGGTGAACTGGGCTGGATGGACGTTTCCAGAGTTATTCTCGACAAACTTATAAGTCTGAATCAGCGAAATGCCCTTGGGCGGATCATGCAATAGCGCCGGCTGCAACTGCTAGCCTACGATCTCTCTGACGAACACCCAAATCTTCTACTACAGCCAACACTTCATCACGTCGAGCCCACACAGCTCGCATGAATGCCGCGTGTAAGCCATGACCAGATTTATGAGCTGAAATCTTAGCGATTATTGGACCGCCCAACAGAGATAAGTCACCTATGCAATCTAGGAGTTTGTGTCTGACAAACTCATCATCAAATCTCAGACCTTCAGGATTCAGGACACCGTCATCTGACACGACAACCGCATTATCCAGGGAACCGCCTAAAGCCAAGCCAGCTCTTCGCATAGCGTTGACATCGTTGATGTGACAAAACGTGCGGCAGCCTGCCACTTTAAGGAATGAGTCACGACCAAAATTAAACACAAATGACTGGCGACCAATAACCTGTGACTTGAAGTCAATATGCATCTCAAAACTAGCGGTGTCTGCAGGCTCAACCTTGATCCACTTATCACCAACTTGTAATTCGAACGCCTCACGAACTACGAAGTACTTACGTTGAGCGTTTTGCGCTGCGATACCAGCTACAACAATTCTCTCAATGAAAGGTGCAGCGCTTCCGTCCATGACTGGGACTTCCGGGCCATCGATTTTCACAATCGCATTATCAATGCCAAGCCCAGCAAAAGCTGCCATCAAGTGTTCTATCGTCGCAACTTTAGCGTCACCTGATGCGATTGTTGTGTTGAGGTCCGTAGATTGAATATTGCTCACGTGAGCCAAAATACTAGGCACTCCAGGCAAATCAATGCGCTTGAAAACGATGCCTGTGTTGGCTGCAGCGGGATGAATTTCCAAACGAACAACTTTTCCCGAGTGCAGAGCAATGCCACTAATCTGGACTTTGCGGGCTACGGTATGTTGTTTGTTCGAGATCATTTTAATCCTTTTAAGTCGGCTGGGCTCGGCGGGAATCAATGGCCTAAGCGGCGCCTAGGTAGGTGGACTGCAATTTCTGGGCCAGCTGAGTCCTACTTAAATTTATCTTTTAAAGCATTGAAATAATTAATTTATTTTTTTTAATTAAAGCTGATCTCTTGACCTGTGTCCATGTGTACACAGGTCCGAAGCCCCGGGCGTGGCTTAAACGACACGGGGGGGTCCTATTGGGTTTTAGGGCTGTTCGCCGTCTGTTGTTTCTGGTCGGTCGTTTTTCAGCCAATAGCTGAGACGTGCCGCCCCGATATTTTCACCAAGCTCGGATGGAACTGGCACTGCGCCAGGGTACCCCCACGACAACGTTATAAATAGGTCAGCCATCGCCGTAGACTCAACGACATTTAACGCGACAAGGCGCTGCGACATCTCAACAGCCCATCCCTCAAAGTGGCGTGAAAGTCTGGCTGCGGAAACATCAAAGCGTGAGATGTGGCTTTTGATTGGAGTCCTTGATCGCAACTCAGCCATCGTTACATTTTTTAGAGGAACCTCATTAGCGAAACCTAGGTGACTCAACGCAGAAGCTAAGTGTTCGTGACCCGCGTAACTGCGAAGCAGGCCGTCCCATCGGGGGATGTCCGATGAAAACCCCCAGCCGGCTCCTGCTAATAATTTACATTGCTCCATGACGTCAGGCCATGCACCGGTCTGGGCAAGTTCAAGCATCTCCCTCAAAAAACAAAATCGAAGAGCTACAGACAACGATATTTTATGCTGCCAATTCTGAGCCCTAAGAATACCATTCGCTAATACGTCAGCAACCTCACCTACCCCTCGAACGGAATCATCTAAAATACTAGGACTCGGCAACACTCTATACGTCTCTTCGGACCACCCTAGATCAGTCTGGCCAAAATTACCTGACAAGCGATACCGCGCTAGAAACACCTCAGGACCAACACCAAGTTCCACCGTATCGTCGGCATTGCATGCCATCCAAGTCACGCTTGTAGATCCTCGATCACCAATGATCCAGTCCAGCTTCCCCTTCCAAGATTCGATAACCTCTTTGCGTGGAATGCCGCCACGCTGGAAGCGACTAAGAATAGTCTCCAATGCATCTCGCAGAAGCTCTTCCGACGACGCCATCAAAACAATATGAAATTTTCTGGCCAGCAATGCTTCAATAAGACACTGAGGCGGAATAGCAGAACTTAGGTCAATAACAATTAGTCCGTCAGCGGTCGTCCACCAACGGTCATGAGCCCCAAGCTCATACCGGGTAATACGTCGAGACAACCATGCACGATAGTCATCAAAGAGAACCCGTGCCGCCCCACCAGCTCGGATTGACGACATGGCCATGGCTCGAGCCGATAGATTTCGTTCTTTAAGCGCGGCGTATCCCGTTTCTAAATGACTGGATGCAATCTGCTTACGGCGGGAGTGCATGACGCCTCGATCCTCGATCACACCCAAGACATCTGGCGTCTCACTTATCAACTCAAGCCTAGTCGTGGATCTGAGATTGGACGTCATTGTTGATTTAACAATCCAAGGATACAGAGTCTCGATACCTTCGGAGGTGGCCCATCCGCCCCCTTGCAGCACGAGTGACACCAATCCCAGCGCATAGGCATCTTTGGCATATAAAATTGCGTTTCGACGCGCGCTATCCAACGTCTGATAAACCTCGAATCTTCGTAAACCACCGCTGGCAAGAGGCGGAATCAGGTCTATGTAGATCTCGGGAAATCCCACTTTTACATAAGGATTCGCCCAAACTCTACCACTACAAGCCAACGCCAGATCCCACCAAGATCCTAGGCAGTCATCACTTGAAATAAAAAACCACTTCGATTTGGACAAACAAATTTTAACGAGCAAAAAATGCAGGCGCTGGAAGTGCGAAACCAGATCCTCCCAGTAGAACTGGGAACCAAGTCCATCCAACCAACTTTTGTGATAATCATGAGCCGCTGTAGGCGCGTACAGTAAAAATATACTATCTGGTTCAGCCGTCTCTACCGCACCCTCAAGCACCGATACGAAATCAGAGCTGCGCGGATCGTAGAGAGACCCCTGCCAGGAAATTTCGATGGTTCTAATTTCACTCAAATTTGGTCTCCGTTTTCTTTGAGAAGAACCTGTAGATTTGCATCTGAGTCGACTAGATACATGAGACTGCCGGATGCTGCCTCCGCCAAGAAAGCCAGCTTATCACGCAAGGGATGCCAGCCGAGTACAGCGCTTGGCAGTCGCAATCCAGAAGCTCCGTCACTAGTCATTTGATGATGTTCGGCGATCCAAAGCGACATGCCCGCACCCGGGGCAGAGACCCAAATCTCAGGGGCCGGTTTGGGGCTTAATCTCAAATGATCGAGGCTAGCTGCAAAAGTTGGCGCGCCACACCACTGTTCGGGCGGTAGAACCAAAAGACGATGTAGTCGCAAAGCCTCGCCCTCGGATGAGCGCGGCATATGAACATCCACAGTCGATGCAAACCATGAGGGCGACCGCACCTCCTGAAGAATGTTGGCTCTCAATTGACGAGATCGCCAGTTTTTAGAAAGCGCTGACAATGCTGATAGCCTGCCGACATCGTCGATGACAAGAAAGTTTTCGTTTGCCTCAAGTCGTTCGCTTAACGATGACCATTGCTTGATTTGACGACCAAGCTCTTCCTGCATAGTTGATGCGTATTTTGCAGCAAAAATAGACTGCAAACTTTTGAACCATGACGGCAAATTTTGTGGCCAGCTTCCAACAAATAAAAACTTCGTATCCTCGGACACGCCTGAGACCAACTTCAAAAAGTCTATTTTTTCAATTGAACTCTGACTTTCGGATGACAACACAGCCAGATTATCTTTGGGATCCTGATGATCTGGAGAAAGACAGAGGCGTGACGACGCGTTAAAACGGTTTTTTTTTACTCGCAGGCCAGCCGTTACACCGTCAGCCCACTTGGCCCAATTAATGCGCTTAGGCACAAACTCCGATGGCAACGAGACGAGCTTGGGCCGACCGATTCGAATTTGCACGCAGAGAGCCTCAGCGGCTTGGGGCTGCATTTGCCATTCCCTCTTCCAGGCGCTGTATGCCGGCGCGCAACTGACTTACAAGATTCTGAGACCGCGTTCTTCCAGCGAGAACGTTCAGCCAATCTCGAACAGTTTGCCAATTCTTGAGCTTGATGGAGCTACTGATTAGGCCTTCGATTGCTTCTATGAATTCATCGTTAAATTCGAGAGCCTTCTGAAAGTTTTCATATGCCAGCTGAAACTGACTTAGCTGTTCGCAAATTGTCGCAATGCGATAGTAAATAACAGCTTTCGTTGCTTGATCCTCCGTGGCGAGGAGAGCCGATCTTAAAACACGCAAACAACCGTCGAGATTTCCCAGGCGATAGTAAGCCTCGTAGTGGATTGTAGACGTATCAAGTGGGCTGCCTGAACAATACTCTTCAATGTAGCGAATCGCCTCCTGGCAGTCGCCTAATTGATACAAGTACACGGCGGCTAGCTCCTGTGCATGTCGGAACATCTCTTGTTTGTGCTTTGCGGACGCTAGAAGTTTTTTCAACACCTCGATAACAGCTTGCCAGTCCTGCAACTGAGAATACAAATTACGGAAATAACGTAAAGCCTTCGGGTTTTCCGGGTGCATTTTACGAAGGCGCTCGTAAAATTGGTGCAGGAGCTTTTCGTTGTGAGCTTTTTTTTCAAAAATAAAACAAAGCCTTTCGATTGATGCGATTTTATCCTCGCGCTGGGGAAAGACTTCGTAAACGCCCATCAAAAGTACACTCTCGGTTTTGTACATTTCCGACTCAAGGACTCGGTCAAGAACATCTACACGAAAACTTGAATAGGACATTTTCTCGGAGCTAACGAGTTCTTTGCAAATTGATGCCGCACTCTCTACATCTTCGAGATATGCTATCTTGACTCTTATCATTTCAACGTAATCGGTGATGTGCGATCCACTGCCAGACTTCAGCCGCTGTCTCACAGCTTCAAACCAAGCATTCCAACACTCATGAAGCTCTATAACTCGCAGCACATCATGGAACTCAGGTGCTTTGACAAATCCTGGCTCTCGAGCCCTGCGAAGAGCTTCACTAATTGGTAACGCTTCTGAAACTTGGGACATATAGAATTCTCTTTAGCTTTTTAATCCTGCCAAAATCAGCTCCGCGGCTTTTTTCGACATCTGGCTATAATCGAAGACTTTATCATCGAAAAGCCACTGCAAACTCAATCCATCAACAACAGCAATGACAATCGAGGCGTAGGCAGAAGAATCGACTTTTTTGAAGCTGCCCTTATCCACACCATCCTGAATAACCGCGGCAGCTGTGTCCCGGAACTTTGAATAGTGAGCTGCGATGACTCTTCGGATTTCCTCTTTCTGATTAATCTGAGTCCAGAAATCCATGTTGACCTGATAGTACTCTTTCGTGTTTCGAACGATTTCAAAACAAACTTCGATGAAAATCTCCATACGACGCCAGGGGTCTGTAATAGAGCTCATTTCTTCACCAAGAACGCGCTCGATGTCGCCAGCGACCTTATCGAGCACGCACATCATCAACTCGTCTTTGTTGAGAAAGTAATAATGAATGATGCCCTTGCTAACCCCGGCCGTGCGGGCCACGTCTTGCATGGAGAAATTGTGATAGCCATGTTTTGTAATGCACTCGACGGTAGCCCTTACAATCTGCTCTTTTCTTTCGGTCGCCACATCGTGCTTGGACATATTTAAAAGCCCCATTTTATCCATTAATCTCAATAAGATGGTACCACCTTAACCCGGAACCTTTCAACCTCCCATGAGACTTGGTAGCATATATGGATTGCGATACATTCTTAAATCACTCTGACGTCCTGTTGCGAGGCAATCTCATGCGGTCTTATCTACTAGGAACACTTTTTACAGTGGCAGTCCTCATGCCCTTTGGTCACGTCTCAGCTCGCGAATTACGATGGACTCACTACGGCGTAAGACCACTTGCCATGGGGAATGCTTACGTGGCGGTCGCTGACGATTATAATGCTATCTTTTATAATCCTGCCGGTCTTGCTCGGCTCAAATCATGGCACCTCGAAATCATTAACCCCCGCTTTGGCGTGTCCTCATCGACCATCAATACATTTAAAGACTTTTCGAAATTAGCTTCATCAGGATCATCGACAGTAGACTCCACGATTAGCGCATTTGAAACACTCACAGGAAAGCCGCAATGGGTTCACCTGGGTCTGACGCCGCACCTGGTTTTCCAAAATTTCGGCCTGGGCATTGGCTTGGACGCTGGCGGCAGTATGGTCGTGCATCGAACAATCGCCGCTGAGGTGGATGCCGGGCTGTCGGCGATCGTTCCCATTGCCTTTGCCATGAACTTTCTTGAGGACCGACTGAGTGTTGGCATGGCTGCTAAGGGAGTTTTTAGGCAGGGAGTCGAGCGAGAGTTCAGCCTAGCCGATATCACCGCGTTTTCAAAAGACTCAAAAGATTCGAGCGGTAACGAACTCAAGGACTACGTGGTTGGCGGTAATGGGTTTGGTGTTGATATGGGCATGCTGTTCACACCCATCCCAACTGGCGAACCAACTCTAGGAATCAGCGTGACTGATATCGGTGGTACCCCGCTTAAATCATCATCATCCAATGGCATGAAGCTGGGAACTCCTAAACCGAGGGAGCCTTCTGTCAATGCAGGTATAAGTTTCAAGCCCATCAAAAGCGGCGGCTACTACGTCCTGACAAGCGTGGATGCCCATGCCCTAAACCAGCCCATACACTTCTCCAAAAAGCTTAATCTTGGAGCTGAATGGGGGTTCGGAAGTCTTATAAAATTACAGGCTGGACTGCATCAAGGCAGCTTGAGCGGTGGATTTGAGATGGACGTATGGGTTCTTGCCCTTCGATTTGCAACCTACACTGAACAGCTCGGGGCCGTCGCCGGCGACTACGAAGACCGCCGTTTCGTCGCTCAACTTAAACTCCTACTTTAAAAATTCAGACTGACTTGAGGTGCAACCATGCTGACGTGGTGTAAAACGACATTTTTAGGACTTGTTTCAGCCAGCTTATTCGCAGCTGGCCTGGCTCATGGAGCAGGCCTTGACACATTATCAAAAAACAAACCTGAGGCGCCAACAAGCCCCGCTAAAGTAAAAGTAAATTCTGCCGCCGAGACCGCCCCTGCGACGGCAGCTCCCGCAGCAGCAACCCCGAAGGTGCTCCCTCCGTCAAAACCACCAGTAGCGACCCCGCCTGTCCCGGTCGTAAAGCCGATTCCAGCTGCCAAAAAAAGGAACGAGTTGAAGGACGATGGAGAGGGCGCTGATGGCGGTGCGAATGGCGAAAAGACTGAGGAAAAGACTGAGGAAAAGTCCGAAGCTCCACCTGAAATAACGCGGTCGCAATTAAGTAAGGCCATGGAAAATCGGCTTTCTCTGTCCACGTCTTTGGGGTGGGCCGTGATTAAACCATCAAAAGGCAGTTGGATTGGCATTGGGGCCAGCGACCTCAGTGCGCGGTGGCGAGAATCCCAGAAGAGTGACGGAAAACTATTTATTACAATGCGTTATGCGCCTTTTACAGGTGTTTGGACGGTCAGTGATCGCGACTACGATACAACGCTACATGGAATTTACGGGGGCGCCGAATTCCATAAACCCCTCGAGGCAATGGGGGCGGCTACGCTTAAAGCGGGTGTGGAACTGGGCTACATGTTGGTTTATGCTGACCCCCAAGACAAGGCGGAGGCCGCCGGCGATGTTAAAAGCGGCAAAGTGAATCTGGCCACTGGCGGAGGCCTAGAGTGGAGCTTGCTGAAAGAAAAAGTGAGAGTGGGCCCATTTGCTCGTCTTCACTTGGCTGGCTTCACAATTTTTAACGTAGGTGGGTCGATCAATTTTGTTTTCTAGACGTCTTCTCAGTCAGCTTCAAAAGCTTTTAGCTTTCACACTTCGTCACATGATCAAACCAGGACCCTTTCGAGCGATGGCTGGACTAGCCATCGCTTTAAGCGTTTTACAAGGTTGTGACCGCGAGAGTCTTGGCGGAAGCCTCACAGTCCGCTACATGTCAGATGGCACCTACGAGATTTACAAGATCGCCAATGAATCACCTTTGCAATTTGTCTCGGAAACACGCAGCAAGTTCAATGAACGAGTCGCTTTGATGCCGGGAAGCTATTTGGTTTTGGCCGACTGCAGTAGCGAGCTTGTTAATATCTATCCAAAGTCGGATATCACTTTGGTAGCTCACCAAGTCAACTTCGTTCCGCTACAACCGACCAATGAAAACGATAAGTTTTCGATTCAATGCATCCGCTCCGATCGCACGCGAAGCCGCCAGAATCTCGTTAATCAATTTTCCCTGGCTGTGCTAGGTGGCGTGCGGGAATTGCTGGTAGGCATGTCACCACTCAGACTTGACCTGACTCCGAACGGGCTACAGGCCAACCCGTCTGAGAGCAAAGTTGTCAGTCAAATACTATCAAGCATTTCGGTGGAAAAAGCCGGCCAAGCTCCATACGAGGACTTTTTCCTCTCACCAAACGGCGGCATTAATCCTTTTACTGAAAATCAAAAACCGGGTGCAAAGCTTTTTGTACTGAAAGGTAGCTACAATCTACAACTTAATGGAACAAGTATGGCCTTAGACTTAGCAGAGGGTGAAAGCAAAGTTATTAGGCCAGCCACACTTGTCATATCAACGAGTAGCAAAGTAGACCTCTCGAAGGCAGAAAAAGTGCGCGGCGCACCGCTCTTCGCCGAGATTAACGGCGAGCACTACATGAGCCTTAACACTGTATATCCCGTCTTGCCCGGCGAGCTCAAAGTCCGATTAGCCACATCACTGCGCCCAACCAGTTATGACATTGAGGAGGCCAAAACCCTTAAAATTCACGCCCGAAACGTGCAAGTCGATCTGGGCTGCGCTCAAGATGACTGGTCTTGTCTAGGCTCAAGAAAAATCCGGCTCTTCGAAAAAGGAAAAAACTATCACTTCGCCGAGTCGCAAACAGATGTGCCTATCTTGTTTCTCGAAAAGGACGTAAGCCTTGGCATTGAAGGCTCACGAAACATCAAACAAAATCTCTCGGCGGCCGATGATCAAAGATTTAAAGTTGGATTTCTTGAAGTGAACCCCACACCATCGTTCAAACCAGGAGTGCTCACAGACCTCATGCGTGTTGAACCCAAAAATAACGGCATGACGGGAGCCAGTCTCGATATGGTTCTTGATAAACAAACGGTGATGCCTCTCATCACTGGTCTTTACCACTTGTCCCAATACTCATTTATGACAAACGATGGCAGCCGAAAAAAGAATTCGCAAAGCGTCTATATTTCTGCAGGAAAAACCGCAAAATTAGACGTGAACACCTATCTAACCGAGAAAAAAATGTCCGCTCTTAGCGGCTCTGCTGACGACGCAGCTAAGCAATAATTATAAATCTACACACGAAGAGCGCAATTCATCACGCCACCAAACCCTTGGGGGCCAGTGATTTGGTGGTTTTCTGATTTTAATACTGAGTCATGCATGGCTTAACGTCACCGAAGCTTTGAAACAACAGAAGTGGACACCGACAATCAGGGCTGGGAACGGTTTTTTAGTTCAAATGAACGGCTTTTTGACCCCAGATGAGGGTTTTTTGCCCAAATTTAATTCAAATTTTTTCCACAGCATTCCACAGGCCTTTTTTGAGTGGGTGTGGATAACTACTTTGGAAAAGATTAGGTAAAGGCCAAAAAAAACAAAAAAAAAATCTGTTTTGATAATGGCTTATACCAAATTAGCAGATTACCCCAAACACAATAGGTAGTGCTGTGGGTATCGTGTGCACACAATATATTGTGTGTCGGCTCTTGACACCACGCCACGAGCTCCGTATTATTTTTTCTTAGAGAGCTACGACAAAAACATGAGTAACGAACCACTTCGATGTGACGCTAACTGCGTGACAACAGGTAACTTTTTGCCGAAATTTTGAACAGGCTAAAACTTAACACCTGACTGATCACAATGTGGGAGCTAAAACAGCGGTGGGGATAACCAAGGAAGGGATAAGTTCATGAAATTCGAGCGACGATTTGTAAAAACTCCTGGTCAACCTTACGAGGGCATCCGTTTTGAGGATCGCACCTCAGAACTTAAGAATTCAGACGGCAGCAAGGCCTCGTCATCACTCAAAGTCACGGTTCCGGACTTTTGGAGTCAGGTTGCCACGGATATCATGGCGCAAAAATACCTTCGCAAGGCCGGAATTCCTAAGGTCGGCACCGAGAGTGACTCTCGCGAAGTGTTTCACCGCCTTGCGGGCTGCTGGACCGATTGGGGTCGCCGATTCGGCTATTTTGATTCCGAGGACGATGCTGCAACGTTCTACGATGAAACCTGCTACATGTTGGCACACCAGATGTGCGCTCCCAATAGCCCTCAATGGTTCAATACGGGCCTCTATTATGCTTACGGCCTCAAAGGCGGAAGCCAGGGTCACTACTACGTTGACCCCAAGACAGGTGTACTTCAAAAGTCTAAAAACGCTTACGAACGTCCACAGCCCCACGCGTGCTTCATCCAGGCCGTTAAAGACGATCTCGTCAATGAGGGCGGCATCATGGATCTGTGGACCCGTGAAGCGCGACTGTTCAAATATGGAAGTGGCACAGGAACCAACTTCTCTGCTATCCGTGGTGACGGCGAATCTCTGGCCGGCGGCGGTAAAAGTTCGGGCCTCATGAGCTTTCTGAAAATTGGCGACCGAGCAGCGGGCGCTATCAAATCTGGCGGCACCACACGAAGAGCCGCAAAAATGGTCTGCCTAGATCTTGATCACCCAGATATTGAAGAATTCATCAATTGGAAAGTCGTCGAAGAGCAAAAAGTAGCGAGCCTCGTTTGTGGTTCAATCGTTATTGAAAAGAACCTACGCTCCATTTTAGGTGCGATTAAAGCTGGCGGCGAAACTGAAGAGCGCTTTGATCCAACCAAGAATAAAGACCTCCTGCGTGCCATGCAAAATGCGCGTCGGGAACAAGTCCCCGTGAGCTACATCCAAAGAATTGTGGAGCTTTCAAAACAAGGTGTGAACGACATCGAGTTTGAAACCTACAATACGGACTGGACTAGCAAGGCTTATCTGACCGTTGCCGGCCAAAACTCTAATAATTCCGTTCGGATCCCCAATAGCTTCATGGCAGCTGTCGATGGTGACGGAAATTGGGACCTTAAGCGAAGAACTGACGGTAAAACCCATAAGACGATTAAAGCTCGTAAGCTGTGGGACGATATCGTTCACGCTGCATGGCAGTGTGCTGACCCAGGCGTGCAGTTTGATTCGACAATCAATGAGTGGCACACCTGTCCAGAAGATGGCCGAATCAATGCATCAAACCCTTGCTCCGAGTACATGTTCCTTGACGATACAGCGTGTAACCTGGCAAGCCTGAACTTGCTGAAGTTCTATGATGCGAAGAAGGGATTTGACATTACTGCATTTGAGCACGGTTGCCGCATCTGGACGATGATTCTCGATATCTCCGTACAAATGGCTCAGTTCCCATCTATGGAAATCGCTCAGAAAAGCTGGGACTTCCGAACCTTGGGTATCGGTTATGCAAATATTGGCGCGATGCTCATGCGTATGGGCATTCCTTACGGTTCTGCTGACGCTGTCGACATCACAGGCGCAATCACGGCCATCATGACAGGCGTATCGTACCGAACCTCTGCTGAGATGGCTGGTCAACTGGGCGCATTCCCCCGTTATGCTGCCAATAAAGATCACATGCTTCGAGTCATTCGCAATCATCGTCGCGCGGTTTACAATGACTCAACTTATGAAGACATTACGATCAAGCCTCTGGCCATCAATCAGTCCACAAAGTTTAAAGACTTGCTAACAGCTGCCAAAACGTCATGGGATCAGGCCCTTGAACTTGGCCTTAAGCATGGCTACCGCAACGCGCAGGTGTCAGTGATTGCGCCGACGGGTACCATTGGTCTACTCATGGACTGCGATACAACCGGCATTGAGCCAGACTTCAGTCTTGTGAAGTTTAAGAAACTGGCCGGTGGCGGTTACTTCAAGATCATTAATCAATCTATCCCATTTGCCCTCGAAAAGCTTGGCTACTCGAAAAAACAAGTCGATGACATGATCGGTTATTGTCTTGGCTACGGCACACTTAAAGGTGCACCTCACATCAATCTGGAGTCTCTGAAGGCCAAAGGCTTCACAGACGAAATCTTGATGACGATCGAAAAAGAACTCCCTCAAACCTTTGATATCACCTTTGCGTTCAACAAGTTCAGCGTTGGCGAAGACTTCTGTATCAACCAACTGGGCATGACGAAGGAAGAAATCGACAAAGGTGACTTCAACCTTCTAAGATCCCTTGGATTTACTAAGGAGCAGATCGAAGCGGCAAACGAATACGTCACAGGTAGCATGATGCTTGAAGGAGCACCGCACCTCAAAGAAGAGCATTTGCCCGTCTTTGATTGCGCCAACAAGTGCGGCCGACGTGGCAAGCGCTTCATCTCATCTGACGGTCACATCGTTATGATGGCAGCAGCGCAGCCGTTCATCTCAGGAGCCATTTCCAAAACTATCAACCTTCCTTATGAAGCGACCATGACTGACGTCTCCGAAGCCTACCGTAAGAGCTGGGGCCTGATGCTTAAGGCAAATGCACTATACCGCGACGGCAGCAAGCTCAGCCAGCCACTCAACGCAACGGCGGCCACTTGGATGGAAGCTGCTGAAACGGCCGAGACCCCAGTCGAGAAAGTGAAGGAAATCACCACCAAAGTGATCACAGAGTACGTGCGTAAGCGCCGCTCTCTTCCAAGTCGCAGGGCAGGATACACCCAGAAAGTTAAGATCGACGGTCACAGTATTTACCTACGAACCGGTGAATACGAAGACGGTCATCTCGGTGAGATTTTCCTTGATATCAACAAAGAGGGAACTCTGCTGCGTTCCATGATGAACTGCTTTGCAGTTGCTGTGAGCTTGGGTCTTCAGTATGGAGTGCCTCTGGAAGAGTACGTTGACGTATTCACGTTCTCCAGATTTGAGCCAAACGGTATGGTGCAAGGACACGACAACATCAAGCGCGCGACGTCGATTATTGACTTTATCTTCCGCGACCTTGCGATTGCGTATCTTGGTCGTAACGACCTTGCTCACGTCACACCAGAAGACGTCCAGGGCACGAAGCGTTCAACACAAAAGGCGAAAGCTATAGCGACGTCTGTCATCGAAACCGCCAATGAAGATACGGCGACCGTTTTGATGCAGCAAAACCAAATTGGTTTTGACGTGTCAGGCGGAGCAAACAAGACGGTGACAACTGTCCAGGCTAGTGGCGCTTTTGATGAAACTATCTATGAACGCTACAATGCCCGCGCTGAAGCCAGAGCCAAGGGTTACGAAGGTGATCCCTGTCCTGAGTGTGGCGCGCTGACTCTCGTGCGAAATGGAAGCTGCCTTAAATGTAACTCCTGTGGAACAACCACCGGCTGCAGCTAAGACATAAAAGTTTAATCTCTCCCCCCGTGGTGATGGTGCTCACTCCAACATGAGCTTCATCACTCACCACGGGTTGTTACGCCCCGTCTCTCGTTGGTTCTTGCTCCCCGCTCCTGTCTCCTTCCGCTATCTGGTCAAAAGCCTTCTTGAATCCCCAGGGGTTCAAGAAGGCCGCCAGCCATCAAATCGCGATTAACGGTTAGAAAAGAAAACTGGAAATCTCAGCATGATGCCAAGTTCAACTGAGGGACTGAGGGGATCTTGTTTATAACCAACACTGACGAAGGGCATTAGAAAAAAACCAAATGCGCCAGTCGCCCTGATTCCGTTGTACTTCATCTTTTTAAACTGCACCACGGCCTCAGTCCAAAGACTTCCCATATAAAAAGCCCCAAATGCAGGTCCCAAATAAAACTCCCCGTCTTCGAAATTGGATGCACCCACTAATACGCCGTAACCGCCAAAGCCATCTGACCTTGGCCCATTCACGAAGGCCAGGTCAAAACCAGCTCGAGGCTTCATACCGTACCTGGCTGCGGCCGAAAAACCCCCAAACACTATATTAACGCTATCGCTTGAGGACAAACCGGTCTGCGACCAGCAAAGACATGCCAAAAAAATACAACGAATCCAAAGAGGTCTCATCGCGCAGTTCTCAGAGAGGTTTGGTTAAGGGATTTTTTGTGTGGCCAAGCAGCCTTGATAGAACACGGACTTCATGGGATCTCTAACCGTAACTTCTTTACCGAAAATGCTACCTGTAAAATCCGCTTCCATAAATACAGAAGCTTTGGGCGCAATAATCGTCCCACCAAAGCTTCCCCCTTGAACGCGAAACGTCGCTGCATCTGGGGCAACATAGAGAAGACTCTTCGGCTTAACAGTACCTCCAATTTGAATCGACGACATGAACGGTGTTTGTCCGGTTATCACGACAATCGAGTGCGAGGTCGGTGATGTGACAAATTTAAAGACTTTGCGTTGAGACAAATCCGCAGAGTCCACCTTAAACACATTTAAGCGATCACTTGTGCCCTTGAATTCAATCGCATCACGCTCGAGGCGTCCATCAATAGCCTTAGCCGCTCCAAAGTCTTTCGCAAGCGTTGCTAGGGCGCTGTTGATCTTTTTAACCTTGACCGCTTGTTTTGGATCGGGGATGAAACTTTGAAACAATCCAAGGCTGTCTCCTCCAGCTTTTTTGATCATCACTGGATGCAGCCACTCGTTGGCAACATTGGGCTGATTGTAAAGAACACGCGTGGCTGCGAAAAGACCGCCTGGCATCAGATCGGTCAAGATTCCCTTGGGATCACAGGCTGACGTCTCCTCGACTTGTTTGATATCAGCCGTAACTCGGTCACTGGCCGTACGACAAGACACCAAACTGACCAACACTAATGCCCCTAAAAAGCCAGACGTCTGCATGCATCCCCCCCTGATCAGATCTTTTCCAAAAACTTCGCTGCCTCGCGAATCACTGGCAGCGGTATTTCATGAAAACCCTTAAATGGAATAAACTCACCCTTTAGCCCGGCATCCTTGAGCATCCCGTAGAGTCTCTCGGCATGCTTAAATCCTAGTATTGGATCGTCCTTGCCGTGACTTTGAATAAATGGAAGCTTCTTATGGCGCTCCGCGTTCTCACTCCAAACTTGGAAATTTATACAGTTGCCACTGAAAAGAAGCATGGCCGCAATATCATCAGGCAACGTCAAAGCAATTTGGCACGTCATCATGGCGCCCTGACTAAATCCACCCAGGATCAGGTCTTCTGACTTTATTCTTAGTGTTTTGATGAACGTTTTAAGCCTCGTCTCGGCCTCGACGAGTCCAGGGGGACATACGTCGGCAAAATCGACAACGTCTCCGCGCATGGCCGCTTCCTCAATTTCCGCCATTCTGATTGGAAACCAAGCTCGGCCTGACACGTGGGGACCAACTGGCACTTCTTCGATGCCGTTTGGAAATATCCAATTGAACTTACCAGCAGGATCCAAATATGAGTGGAGCGGAGCAAGATCATTCATATCAGCGCCAAAGCCATGTAGAATGATCGCCGTTTTTTTTGCGTTTTCGCGGATCAAGGTCAAACACTCTATGCCGTCGATGACGCTTTTACTTAGGCTCATAGGCTTTTCACCGAAGCATTTTTACCCGTAGATTTTTGAGTTTTCAGACTACCACAACGGCTCTTAGCTTCAGAGACAAGTGTCTTGGCGTGTTCAAGTGATGCTTTCGTGACTTTATCACCAGACAGAAGGCGCGCGATCTCATCAAGATGCTCTCCTTCAGACAGGGCTTTGATGGTCGACTCGGTACGATCCTTGCCCTCAACTTTTTGTACAATGTAGTGGCGGTCAGCATAGGCGGCGACCTGCGGCAAATGACTAATACAAAGTATCTGACAATACCCGGATAGCTCTGATATCTTTTGCCCCACAATATCTGCAACACGACCTGAGATGCCGGTGTCGATTTCGTCAAAAACTAAAACACACGTCTCCGCACCCGCCACGAGTGCTTTTTTTAGAGCAAGCATGATTCGACTCACTTCACCGCCAGAAGCGACTTTTGCCAGGGGCAACATCGCTTCGCCCTTATTTGCGGAAAGGTAAAACTCAGCGCGCTCAGAGCCAATTTCTGAAACCGTCGACCACACGTCAAGAACATCACTCCAAGTAGCAACTGCCTCATCACCAAATGACGACAAATCAAGGGCTGCTACAGCCCGTGAAACCGGCGAAAACTCGACTGAAAACTTCGCCGAAGGCATCGCTAGGTCAGAAAGCTCTTTTTCAACGCGCTTTGCGACCACGCCGGCGGCTTTACGCCGACCGAGGGCTAGTGCCTCTGATTTCTTAGCAACGGCTGACACGTTTTTTTCTAGTTTTTGCAGCAGAGTCATGACGTGGCCTGCGGCATTTTCAAGAGCCTTTAGCTGCTCTTTAAGCTTCTGCCACGCCTCACACAGCTCTTCCGGTGTTTGCACGCTGTGCTTTCTGAAAAGCGACTGATAGCCAGCAATCCTTGCTTCGGCCTTGTCCATTTCTTCTTCAGAAATATCCAGCCTACTTGCCGCGCGCCCGAGCGCGTAGCTTAAGTCATCCACGTCAGATGCTAACTTACCAGCAACTTCGGCAAGATCATCTAACTCTGGTGATTTACCCGAGTGCAGAGCACGACTCACTTCGCGAAGCCTTCGCGAAACACCGTCACCTTCCGAGCTCTCAATAAGATCTTGTGCTTTGTGTAAAGCGCCTGTGATGGACGTGGCAAGACGCGCGCGATCTGTTAGGGATTTTACGGACTCATAGTCCTCTTGGCTGGGCTTAAATTCATCAAGCTCAGTCACTCTAAATGCAAGGTAGTCAACGTCTCGCCCCTTACCCGTGGCTTCGTTTACGAACTGCCGTAATTCCGCCATCGCCTCGCTCGCCTGCTGATAGGAGGAGTCAAGCTCATGGGCAAGAGACCGCGGCTCCACAAATTGATCCAGACAGGGCGCGTGATGCTGACTGTCTAACAATCGGTGGCTATCGTGTTGACCAAAAACGTCAATCAAGCAACTTGCGATATCCTTCAGTGAGCCTGTTGTCACCGGCACATTATTGACCCATGCAGCCGAGCGGCCTTTAACAGATACGATTCGTTTTATTTCAACGTCAAAATCACGGTTGTCCTCATCTACCGCAACGCCTAGCTGAACAAGCATCTGCTTTGCTGGATGAGTTCCCTTGATTCGAAACGTTCCGCAAACTGTGGCTTGTTCAGCTCCACGCCTGACCGACTCTTGACTGGATTTGCCACCAAGAAGAAGACCCAATGCTTTTATGAGTATGGACTTACCCGCACCGGTTTCGCCGGTGATGACGTTAAAGCCATTTGTAAAATCGATTTTTAGATGATCGATGATGGCTAGGCCGTGAATGGAGAGGTGGATTAACATAGTATTATGGAGACCTCCGCGCGCGGATTTTTGACCACTTTTCGGGGGACAGATATACAGGGGCAACAATAGCACGCTAAAGGGCCAGGTAACATCCAATTTTTTACCAACCAATTCGGCTGTTTGCGGTCAATTATCTCTGGCTTTTCCGCGGTCATCTTAGTTACTATCTAGGAAGACCCGTCAGAGGCATCCGAGGGGGATAAAAATGACGACCATCGCGGACAGAAAACAAGCAGCAAAGCAACGTGCCAAGGATCGCGCCAAGGCCGCGAAAGCAGCTTACCTCGCAAGAGCGGACGTGCAAGCGCGGCTTGCCGAGCAAAAGGCCAAACGAAAGGCCATGGACAAAGCTCGCCGAGAAAAGATCGCTGCCGCCAGAAAAAACAAACGAAAGTCCGAAAAATCCGCGATGACTGAGGCGAAGTCTTTGACTCGTCAAAAACGCCAGTCTCAGCGTGATGCTGAACTTTCGTTGAGTCTGACTAAAGCTAGCGCTATTTCAAACAGTGGGGCATCAACCAAGCCTCAGCTCACCGTCATCACGGGGGGACTTGGTCAAAATAAGTAAATCGACCGTCATCATGCCGTCAAAACAGAAATCACAACAAATATTTGAGTGTCTCGCCGTGGCTTCGCCGTCTTTCTGCAAAGACAAACAACTCGTCGATGAAGCAAGGCTTCTAACTCATAAGCTCGTGCTAAACGACAAGGGTCACCGCTTCAGTGAAGATGATTTACGTTCATTCTTATCTGAGCATCAACCTGACGCCCTGATTATCGGGACGGACCCCCTCACCGCAAACGTCTTGAGCGCCGCAACTAAGTTAAAAGTCATCGGAAAATACGGCGTAGGTCTTGATAAAGTCGATCTTGAAGCTGTTAAGGCTCGAGGAATTTTTTTTGGATTTAAGGCCGGCGTGAATCGTCGAAGTGTATCTGAATTAACTCTGGCTTTTATGCTAGGCCATCAACGAAACATTTTTAGGAGCATCGATCGCATGCAAGATGCTAGCTGGGTCAAAGACGGCGGATCTCAGCTTTCAGCCAAGACGATTGGACTGGTGGGATTTGGCAATATAGGTACAGATCTCGCAGATCTTCTAAGACCATTTCACTGCAAAATACTCATTCACGACATCTTAGACAAAACGGATCAGGCGCGTGCACTTGGAGCGACTCAGGTCGCTTATGACGACCTTCTAGCTTCGTCAGATGTGATTTCATTCCATGTTCCAGGCGGAAATGAGACTAAAAACATGTTTTCCGAAGCTCAAATCAAGCTTGTCAAACCAACAGCTCTGATCATCAACACGGCGCGAGGCAGTGTCGTTGATTTCGGCGCAACATGTAAAGCTGTGCGCGAACATCGACTCGGCGGCTATGCCAGTGACGTGTTTCCCAGTGAGCCGTTATTATCCAAAGACTACCTAGTAGAAGCCGGATTTTATTTCACACCGCACATCGGCGGCAATGCGACCGAGGCCGTTTTGGACATGGGCCAAGCTGCCATTGATGGCTTGAAACACTTTCTTGAGCAATAAGCCATCAATCCACGCCTGTCAGTGGCTGACTATTCAAATTTCAAACATCAGCTCCGACTGCGCGGGAGCTCACACATTTCAGTCAGGCCAAGAAAATGTCGCTCACTGGCGCATTGACGAATTTGCATTCCGCCGCGTAAAGCTCTTTCCCGCAACAAATATTTTCTCATTTGAGAAGGAGCTTAAAATGAATCTCGCAGACCAAGAAATCATCCCTCAGCCCGTCAACACTCTAAGCGACGCCTTACCCCAAGTGGAGTTAAAGGGCGCAAGCGTCATCGTCAATGGCAAACGCCTGAATCTCTCCCGAAAAGCACGAGCATTGCGAGTTGTGAAAGCTTTTTTCTCAAATAAGAAGCCCTCCCTCTCTGCAGATGAAATCTTGGAATCCCTCAACCGCGAAGAGGGACTTCCTGGCACGCTGTCACTCCGGGCCAAAAAATTTCAGCACGGCGCACTTGTGCGAATGGTGAGCCGCATTCGCGAAGAATTTAACCAAACATTTGTCGAATTCATTCCGGCAGGACTCACTTGGTTTCACTACGACCGAATCAAAAATCACTGGGTTCTTTTCAAAATGCCCGCTCGCGGGGCCGATGGTTTGACGTACTAGTTATCAGATAAAAAAGACTGGTGACGCTGTGACGACGGTAATGACGGGAACTTTTCCCACCGACCGCCAGCTCAAAACAAATTATGTCATCGCTCGACAATTGCATAAAACCCCACCTTTTGGTCCAAAAGACTCCCTTCGGCCGTTAAAAAAGTGTTTGCCAGGACTTCCATGGGGCCGGGATTAAACCCAGCCCCATGGTTTAAATCGAGCTTAGGCCCAGCGATTGGACGCTTTTGAGGCCTAACTTTAAGAGACCCTTACGTTTTTACAATGTAAATTTAAATTATTGCTAATTTACTAAACTAATTGGTGTTTTTTCCGATAAGATGTTTGTAAATAGGGGGCTCAATGAGTAGGCCGATTATTACAAACTACACCGATCTCGTCTCCTTTGTTGACGACATGCTCGCATTTCTTAAGGAGCAAGACCCTAAATTTTCGGTTCTCAAAGCATCCCAAAACCTTCGAAAAGTCTCGCCCACCCTCGTCTCTCTCATTTTAAAAAGAAAGCGCAGACTCACTCTTGACCGGGTTGAAGAGATCGCAAAACTACTACAATTAACCCCCCATGAACGCACCTATATGCGAGACTGGGTCTCAAACCAAGAAGGCCTTCCGCCCAAGGTGGGCAAACACCCTACCTCCCAGGCCTCGGAAACTCGTCGCAAAATCACAACCAGCCACATTCTGTCTGACTGGGTTCACGTTTTTGTAAAAGACGCCTTTCAATTAAGTGCCGTCAGCCAAAACCCCGAGGCGGTTTTTGCTGTGCTCGGAAGCATTGCCTCTAGAAAGAGGATTGAACAATCTATAAAGTTTCTTACCAAACACGGATATCTGAGAACCAACGAAAAAGGGCATATCATTCCGGAGACGCCCCTGCATTCAATCGATCCCAAGGTACCAAGTGCGCAGATTAGAAAATTTCACAAGGCGGTCCTCACTAATGCCCGCGACGCAATCGATCAGCACAACCCGGACAAGCGCTACGCGAACGCGATGGTGGTGACTTTGAATGAATCGACATACAAAAAACTAACCGAGCTTATAGCAGAGCAAGCTGAACAACTGCAGCATTTTGCAGAGGATCTTACAGACGGTGACCAGATTTACCAACTTATCATCAACTTGAGCCCCACGGGAGGACGACGTGAGACCAGATGACATTATTAAATTTTGGCGCGGACTAAAATGGCCGTATCTACTTTTAAGCCTCACGCTACTGGTTGCTACGTCCAGCCCCCTGTATGCTGGAACGTTTATAGGAAACGGCGGAAGCGCTCAAGATATCGACCTAGACGCAGCGCTTGCAATCATCAATGACGGTAGCCGCAATATAACTGCCGACTCAAAAACTCTTTGCACATGCTCCGAAGGCTGGGTCGACAATGATCTGTGCCGCGTACTTGGGCAATTGTCGGATGACGAGAGAAAGGCCTGTCGAGAACTTTTAATCAAGCATGCTCCCGAATTAACCGAACTATCAAAACGAGACTCGAAACTTCGTTTTGAGTGGGCTGATTCACCTATGTCTGTTGTTACGTCCAACAAATCGAAACGAAAAGTTGATGCGGTCAGTCAAATTGATAAACAACTAATCACCATCAATCGTCAGCGCTTCTTCCAAATGCCACTCATGTTTAGAACAGCGCTTATCACTCACGAATTATTTCACTTTATAAAAATTAACGGAGACTACACCGATGACGAGAAACCTGCTCCCCCTTTTAAAAGTGGGCGATCGATGCTTGATGCACTGGGGGCCGCTCTCACGATGGAAAGCTTCGAAAGACAATCGTTTGACGAGATAAGAGATCTCGAATCAGTGTCGAGGTCCAAACGACGAAACTGGATCTATTTTGATTTTTTGGGTGTTCACCACCAAGCAAAACAGTCAAAGAGGCTATTAAAAACATCCAATAGCAGGGGCTCAACGTTGAGCTATGCTTGGAGGCCTAATGAGCTTGGATTTAACATCGATATGACCAGTAACAGTTACGAAGGAAGCTACCGCAGCAAAATCAACGTCAAAGAAGAAATCAACCTACTAGGCCTTGGTGTTAATTATCGCATCAATCCAGTTAGATACTATCTTTCAAAATGGAATGAGACACACCTAACCATCAGTCTGACCGCTCTCAGTGGATCATCAAACTACGAAGCCTCTAGTGACGGAGTCGCAAAAAAAGACACCGCGAAAGTCATTGGCGGCAGTGGCGGCATCCGAGCGCTCGTAGCACTCAACAATGGCTTTTGGCTATCGACTGGAGCTGAACTTCGTCACATCCGCTATGAGTACAAAAAGCTGCATATAAAAACCATCGAGAATCAAAGTGTTTTCACTTTAGGAGGCGCATATGGATTCTAAGATTTATTTAGCGACATTAATCTTTCTCACATCATGTGGCTCAGATTCAGATGTCGGCCTCATTGGGCAAAGGCTAAATCAGCAAGCCGGTCTATATAATTCATACGGAATCGACACAAAAAACATCTTCGTGGTCGACTCAATGACAAACCGAATTCTTGGCGTTAACTCTGAGAAAATGACACTTGACTATGAGTTCACTTTGACTATCCCCGGAGAAGAACACTATGTGGCCGTCGACGCAAACGAGAAATTTGTTATCGACTTCTCAAAAAAGCACCTACAAGTGATCGGACTCGACGGCAGCCGCTATGATAATCCAATAAAATTCCAGGGAACTCCAGCCTCGGTAGCATACGGCCCCGCATCTCGCACCATGGTCATGCAAGATGACTTGAAAAGTATTGGAATATTAAAACTTGGCGAGACCGGAGCCATCGAAAAATCCTGGTTAGGCGGACCACTGGTGGCAGACGGCAAGAATGTCACGGCAGGTGATCTAGATAAGGCTGGTCGAATGATCCTCAGCGTGTCAGACAACTCACTCACTTTAGTAGATATCGACGCCACGCTGGCACAGCAAGCATGGCAGACATCCAGCTTTACAACGACTCTCACCGGAATTAACTGGGTCGCGCCCGATCAAAACATCGCTGATATGACTCTGGTTGCGTCTGATACAAAGCTTGGCCTAATCAATATGGCAACTCAGACGCTGAGTGACTCTATTGATTTCCCCGCATCTGCCATTGGCAAAACCACAATGTCACTAGCGAACTTCACAGCACAACCGGACTATTTTTACCGAACACCTTATTACTATAACCAGCAAAAACTGATCGGGCTTTCTAAGTCGGGAAAACCTCATGCTATTGTGCGGGCAAGCTCAGCTAGTGAGCCAGTTTTACTTTATGCTGGATCGGATGGGAAAATAAAATCGCACCCACTTCAAAAAGCAGCGTCTGGCTACTATCTGCAGTCCTACCTATCAAACGACGCAAAAGAGCTCGTCGTTATGATCCAGCCCAACTACCGCGAAATTAGCGTCCTCGGGCTTAGACTTTCTGATAATTTAGTCATTCGACAAACGACCGTGCCTCGGGTTGGGTCAGCTCAAATCAATAATAAGTTACTTTTTATCGATCATCAAACGGGTCTTGGCCGCCTTGACCTTCACAGCCTGGCAGACGATACTGTTAAGACTATTGAAGGTTATAATTTCGATTTCTTACGGCATCAATGATTAGACTGGCACAAAAAAGCAGGACTACTGAGATCCGCCTCTCAACGATGACTAACAGGAGTAAAAAATGACTTGTCACAGATTTTTACTATATTGCAGCCAAGCGTTTCTGGTTTTCCTATTGACTTCAGCACTCGTCACATATGCCAAGGACAACTGGCCGGTCAAAAAATTTGACTTCACGTATGGTGGAAAAAGTGGTTGGAAGCCCGCAAGTGCTAAAGTTAAAGAGGGGTCAGAAGTTCAAATAAAACTAAAAAACTCAAGCAGCGCGCCAGCCTGTTTTGGCGTGTTTAATAAAGACGGCAAGGATATATCGGGTGGTGCCTGCGCCCAGGCCAAGGCTGAAAAGTCCCTAGTCTTCTTCGCTAATTTCCCTAAGGGTAAATACGAAATTAGAAATAGTTACGAATCAGCTGGTACTGGCACTTTTATTATTGAGTAATTTAGGTCATAGAAATAACTGTGAAGGAGCATACCCATGAATTGTGTCATCAAGTTTGCCTTGCTATTAGCCGGTGTCGTCACCCCTATATCGATCTATGCAGGGCCCGCGAAAAGCGCGAAGCCAGCAGCAGTGCAAGCAGTCAAGACGAAGGGTAAAGTCAGGGTCTATAAAGGTGACGCCGGTGTCACGGCTGAAATTGTCGAACTTAGCGAGCCAGCCAATGGTGCTCTTATCAAAGTTGACGGCACAAACTCTGATCTCGATGAAGCCGTATTGCTACATGAGCGTAAAGATCATGATGGCGGACGCCGATTCTCATATGACACGAAATTTAAAGGTTCCGGATTCAGCACTGTTTACAGTGAAAGTGGACTTTGGGGCGATCAGCTTCTGCTGCAAAATCCTGAATACGTAACTAAGAAAATAAACCTGTGGTATGACGCCAAGGCGTCAAAAGATGTGAAGCCTGAGTCCTTAGTCAAGGCGTACACGGAGCAGGCGAAAAGTGGTAAGCACGCAAAACTGCAAAACAAGTAATATAAACTGGCCCACTTAATTGCTCCGACTTGCTCAATCCGACGGCGTACGCGCC
>CAYOEM010000025.1:0-33592 GCA_964402975.1 uncultured Polynucleobacter sp. | reverse complement strand
GTTCGGTCCCTATCTACTGTGGGCGGAGGAAATTTGAGAGGCTCTGACCTTAGTACGAGAGGACCGGGTTGGACGTACCTCTGGTGCACCGATTGTCACGCCAGTGGCATAGTCGGGTAGCCAAGTACGGATTGGATAACCGCTGAAAGCATCTAAGTGGGAAGCCAACCTCAAGATTAGATTTCCCTATCAGACCCGTTCAAGACTAGGACGTTGATAGGTCAGGGGTGGAAGCACAGTAATGTGTGGAGCTGACTGATACTAATTGGTCGACTGGCTTATTTTTCTCGCTATTCAACTCTTCACTTGGGAGCTTTAAAACCTCAAGTGCTGATTCAAGGCAAGCCTTAGCCGGCTCTTGATAATAGCGAGGCTCAAAAAAGACAGAATACGCATGAATTTTCAGATGTAAGTTTGTTTGACAGCTAGTTCTACTCAATGTTAATTGAGTGCAAAGTTTCAAAGATAACAGGGTAACACCTGTAAGCTTTGGCTGTGTCTATAGCGACGAGGAAATACCCGTTCCCATCCCGAACACGGAAGTCAAGCTCGTCAGCGGTGATGGTACTGCACTTTTAAGTGTGGGAGAGTAGCACGATGCAGCCTATTAAATCGAGAACCCCCGGTAGAGAAATCTATCCGGGGGTTTTTGTTTTCTAATTTTTTGTAAATTAAAGTGCTAATGAATTAGGGTGCTGGAATCATATTGCCGCCAGTCACTCGATCTACCCCGGGCTTCACGACGCGATCATTAACCTGATTGAAAACAAACTTACCAACTGATGTCGGCGTGCCGATTCCTACCGAGGATCCGGCTGCGCCTGCCGCTTTGCCCAGAGCGCTTCTCGCAAACTTCCCTATATAAGTGTCTCCTCCCGTATACTTTGACACGGCGCCAGCATAATTACCGTACATCTCAAGACCGTGTTGAGCTAATTGAGCGCCTTTATGGCCAAAAAACGAACCGGCCCCTCCGCCGTTTGTAGCGACATCGTAGAGTCTGTCGGACGTTTTTCCCATGTAGCCACTTGCGGCAGTGACGTTCTTACCAGAGAGGATCTTGCCCTGAACGCCGAGCGCCGAAAGCGTATCCCACGCCATAGAGGCGCCGCGCCCCACACGCTCTCCATCAGTTAAGGCAACAGGCTCAAGGCGGCCAGTCGTTGAGTTTCGTTTCATTGAGCCCCCACCAATAGCCTCAGCGCCGTTTTTCGCAGCACTTACGACATCTCCAGCAATTGGCACCACCGAGATTGCTCCTCCTGCCGCATTTATAGCGCCATATAATCGTCCGGATACATTATTTGCGAACCATCCACCGCCACCATCTCGAACAGCCGCGCGTGTGTCTTTATAATCGTTCACAGCTCTACGATATCCCTCGGAGGCGACGTTCGCAGTTTGCTGGACCGCGTACTTTCCGCCATTGTAGACGGCAGTACCTGCTGTGCTCGCGGCTCTTCCAACAGTACCGACAGCACTCCGGCCCACATTGTATGTGCCCACAGCTAGTCGCTGGGCTCCACTACCTACAGTACTCGCAGCCGAAGAAGCGCCATTGTAGAGATACCTGGCTCCATTAGAAACATTGCTAAAAAAGCCTCCACTGCTACCGCTCGAGGACTGTGACGAGCTAGATGAACTTCGAGATCCCTGCAGTGAGAAACCATCGTCTGTATCTGTTTCACTGGAAGCAAGCATTCTGGTGGAGGAATCTAGTTTAGAGAAATCCACGATCTCGCTTGTGTCATTGTCTGAGCTACTGTCACCATCCGCCAAAGAGAAACCGGACTTGCCATCTGGCTTATTATTAAAAGCTTTATTCCATGCTGCGAAGGTCTTCGGGAAGTCGCGGCTCATTTTATTTCTTGTGTTGTTCGGGCTACCTTCGATGGAATTACAAAAGAATGAGTCAAAACTCTCTGCGTAAACGAAGTCTGCGAACTCGTTGAATTCATACTGGTTCACGGAAGGACTCGCAAATCCCGAAAAACGTTGGCCAAAACCCAAACGTTCCGCATCCTGGACAAATTCACGAGCCAGGGCCGCCTTTTTTTGCTGGAACTGAGGGTCCGAATCCTTCTCGTAGTACAGTTGATTTTTGTCTTTATCGTACCCAATGTTAGTGAAAACCTGACTGATTATATAACCGAAAGATCGAACAAACCCGTGACGGATTGCTTCTGGTGAGTCGAGCATAACGAGAACGAACGCTTGTCCCATGTCGTCGTTCTCACCTATGCCAAAATGCTTCACCCGTTCTTCCGGCGGCAACCATAGGTAGCACGTTTCAATTTTTGGTAAATCCTCGCGAAGAGCTGATATCTGGGCGGGATTCAGTCGCACGCCCGATTTCCCAACCCGAGCAATATCGTCAGACGTGCATTGAGTATTTGCGCCCTCAGTGACGTAAACCTTTAGTCCAAGCCTTAGGGCAAACTCTCTCATTTCTAGTGGTATTGCGGCGAATGCTAATTCCATTGATCGAAGCATTTCAGTTTTTTCAGCGTCACTTTTCTGAGTCTCCCAAATCACTCTTGATGCTAGATCGGCAAAGAGCATCTTACTTGCTTCGTGGTTAACAACGCTATCGGGCGCAGCGCACTGGTTAACCGCAACTCTCTTGCCTGCTGCAAAGTTGTCGAGTGTTTTTAGCTGCGCTTTGTCTTCAGCCGGTTTACAGGCCAGGGTTGATAGGGCCAGTGAGGCTTGTAAGACCACCATGGGCACCGCTTTGAATCCGCTGATGGAAGACTTGGTAAACATGATCCACACCTCCGAATATGGCTTCATATCGGTAGGCGCACGAGATGTCTTGATGAAATTTTCCCATTGCCAGAATAGGCATGTTTTTTCGGTGCTTTAGTCCATAGGGGTGTCTAAAAACAGGCCAAAAAGCTGTCCTGTGTGGCGGCTCTAGTGCGGACTTATCGAGATTACTTAACCTGCGATTCGGTCAAATGTCCGTGCATCCAGTTTGACCGGATCTTGCGCTGGCTTCGCATGACGCGGCTGTTGTAGTTGCCCTCAACATTCCACAGTGACTGTGTATCGGTGTCGTACGCGATGATCATGAAGGTGTGAGTGCCTTCGCTTGTTCCTTCGTAGCGGATTAAGTCACCAGCCATACTGTCTGTTTGTGCGATCGTTGGGATCTTGGTCGCATCACCTAGTGAATTATATCGTCTAAAAAAATAGGTTGATCCAGAGCCGGCGCGAACATTGAATTCCTTCGCAGCAGCCCATGTGTAGAAGTAATCACACCAGCCCCATCCTGATGCGTACTGTTTCTTGGAGTCATAGTTACGATTATCCCAGTCGTAAGCCTCGCTGAGAGCTTGGAGCGCTAAACGCCTTTTAGCTTTTGAAAGTGCTGTATCTCCTGCTGTTGCGAGGAAGTATGGGTCTTTCACGCTTGCGGTTGCAGACGAGTGATTCGCTTGACTGATATCGGTGATGGAAACACCCTCTAATCGGTACACGGTTTCTGGCTGTAGGTTTTGGATTGTGAAATCAACGATGCCACCAGTTAGTACGTCGACGTCACGATCGATCGGTAGACGTTGTGATGAGCGTCTAAGATTAACCAATGTACCTTTGACTTTTACTTTTTTGGCAGTTTTCAAATTTGCACTTTGAAGCACCATGCGGCTCACAGCAGCCGTGCGGCTATCTCTTGAAAGCGCTCCTGTGAAGTCATAGGCCACAGCGGCGTTAGGCACCGAGCGAATAGACGGGATCTCCGCCGCTGGGGGAAGCAGCTCATTAGACGTCTGCTCCGCTTGACCTTGGTTCGTGTTGTTCTCAATAGCACCAGAAATTGGCCCCTGATTTTTTCTTGGCGCTGTCCCGGCACCTGGGCCGACCGGCTGACCCGAGTCGATCTGACCGCAACCTGAAATAAACAGCGCGACTCCAAGAATCGCAGTGCTGATTTGTTTTGTTGTCATGGACGACATAATAAAAATAGCTCCGTCAGTGTGTCGATGGGTGTCACCAAAGACGTCCAGTTTGCAAGAACAAAACCAAATTCAGAAAAAGGCCTATGGGGCTGTAATGATTATGATCTCAATAGATCTGAGTTGGTGACCATGTGTCATATGTTTTGACACCAAGTTAAAACCTAACAATCTAATTTTAAAGCCCTAATGAGTTTCTCAAGGCCCGCTTTTGGGTCTCCCTCAATCATTAATAACCATCTGAAACTACTGGATTTAAATCGGTTTAAGGTATTGGTATTCAAGTTTTTGTGACCCAGTCCGAACATTCTAAAGAGAACCCTTGGTTTCTTTTAAGGATGAGGTGACTGTATGTTACGGCACGATGTTTCCATTCGTGCATTCTGGCTGTCCAGAATTCGGATGGCTGCGCTCATGTTAGCTGCCACGATCATACATTCTTGTACCGGATCTGTGTCCAATCTCGCATCAGGGATGGCTGGGGCTTCGGGCATTTCAATCATCACGAAAGAACTGTCAGGAATCGTCGTCGGGGATGTAACGACAGGCATCTCTACGGTTGGTGGTACTGCTCCGCTGAAGTTTGAAGTTTCAAGTGGTGAGTTACCCCCAGGTTTAAGTTTAGATCAGACCACCGGCTTGATTACTGGAACCATTCCACCCAGCGCCGTCGATGAAACATACGGCGTATCTATTACGGTGACAGATTCCGCAAATCTTTCTGCGATGCGAACGTATACAGGTACTGTCTCAGGTGGTAGTGCGATTCTTGCTATCGGAACAACTGAGCTTTCTGATTTTATTGCGGGCATCTCCTACTCCTATCCGATTGTGGTTTTTGGCGGAACGAAACCGTTTAAATTTGATATATCAAGCGGCAGTCTTCCGACAGGGATAAGCCTCAATTCAAAAACCGGTCTGATCAGTGGAACTCCTACCGCCAACTCTGCTGGTCAGGCTTTTGCGTTCGTGTTGCGGGTCGCGGATGATTCTGGCCAGAGTAAGACGTCTACGTTTCTTGGGACGGTAAAGGCGAGTACGGCTTCCAACTTTGCGATCATTACGAGCACGATTCCCACTCCGACAGCCGGCTCTGCTTACGGAGCTTCCATCGGTGTAACCGGTGGAACCGGGCCTTACTCATTCTCGATTTCAGCCGGAGCTCTACCCGCCGGCTTGACCTTAAACCCTACATCTGGCCTTATCTCGGGTACGGTGGCATTTTCTGTTCAAGGTGCTCCGTACCTATTTTCGGTTCGAGCCACAGACAGCACAAACCTCGTGTCGACAGTTCCGTTTTCGGGGTTCATCAATACGTATGCTATTTCAGTCTTACCAACATCATTACCAGGTGCTAAGCCAGGAGAGGCCTACAACGTTTCACTCGTCAGTGTGGGCGGTCAGTCGCCTTATAGCTATGCAATAACCAGTGGCTCGCTTCCTTCAGGTTTGACACTAGATGCGGCCGGTGTTCTTAACGGAACTGTTTCTGAGTCGGAGGCTGGAACGTCTGATACTTTCACCGTTAGAAGTACAGACTTCAACGGCATTGTATCGTCTGCTACGTTTACGATTTCTACGTCATCGTTCCCGATTACGTTATCGACGACGACCCTTAATAATGCGGTCGAGGGTTCATCTTATACCAATAATGGAACAACCTTGTCTGCGTCTGGTGGTACTGGCCCATATACATTTGAGTACTCTGGAAGCTTGCCGTCAGGAATTGCTCTAACCAGTTCTGGTGCTTTTTTTGGTGTACCGGCAAGCGGCACGGGGTCTCTTTTGACAGGCACACAGTACACGATCTATGTGCGTGTTCGTGACGTCTTAAGTCGAATTAGCGCAAAAGTTTCATTGACATTAACGGTTACCGTGAGCACCCCTGTTGTCGACTCTGTCGCAATGCCTAATGCAGTTTTAGCAAATAATTATAGTCATACAATTACCGCTTCAGGTGGGCGTCCACCATACATTTTTTCCTTTCAGGGGTCACTTCCAACTGGCATCACTATGAGCACGGCCGGATCACTGAGTGGTCTTGTCACCGGTAGCGCAAGTTGCCCTCCAAATCAGTTCACAGTAAGGGTGACAGACTCACTTAACCAGCTGTCTGCAGCGTCGACAAAATGTATCACGACGATGGCTGGCGTGATGATTAGTTCGACGTCGTTTCCGGTCGTTGTGATTGGCGCTAATTACGATCAAACAGCGACCGCGCTTGGAGGTTCTGGTGCGGGGACTTACACGTTTAGTTCATCGAATCTACCTCAAGGGTTAACCATCAATGCATCGACTGGCAAGATTACAGGTTATACGAATGCGGCGGTTGGTGATTATACCGGCTATGTAACAGTGACGGATACCAGTAGCCCGCCTTTGACAAATTCTCGGTCATTTGTGTTCAAAGTCAGAAACCCTTTGGCGTTTTCGTCAGCGTCATTGCCCCGGGGTGCAACAGGCAGAGCTTACAACACCACCGGATATCAACTTGTTGCCTCTGGTGGCGAAGCTCCCTATACGTTTACGATCAGCTCTGGCGCGCTTCCAAGCGGCCTTTCGTTGTCATCGACTGGCTTGATTAATGGCACCCCGGCAAACAGTGCCGCGAGTAATGGTGGTTCTTACTCATTTGCGGTTGGCGTCAAAGATGCTTTGGGACAGTCAGCTAACCCAGTTAACCTCACTATGAATGTTTCGATTCCTCCAAAAATCGGCGAGACTAAAATGCCGGTGGCCGTAGTGGGTAATCCCTATGCGTATGATATAGTACGAGTTGGTGGTGTGAATGAATTTGACGGCACGTCGATTGCGACGCGGCTATCTTATGCTGTGTCAGTATCATCACCGCCTGCTACTACGTTAGCGAGCATTGGACTTAACTATAGCACATCAACAGGTCGTATCTATGGTCAGCCAACTGTCGCCGGAACCTATCAGCTAGCTGTTAGTGTCACGGATCAGCATGGCTTTACTGGCTCGTCTACTTTGGATTTGAAGGTGAATTCCTCTGGTCGTACGTTTGATCTAAAAACACCGCGATTTTCTGAACCATGCACTGCCAACGGTACCAACGCATGGTGTTCGCCAACTGGTTATGAAGTGGATAGAATTACTGGGACCAGTCAGCAATTCATGATTTATGTGCGTAACGAAACCTGGCCACTATCGGTGCAGATCGCCAAAATCGACGAGACAGGCAGAATTCCATCTGTTGGTCAGAACGCGACGACCGTCAATATTCCTTTGACGACATCGATTGGTCAAAGCCAAGGCAACTTCCCGCCGTTTCTCAAGGTTGCTGATATGGACCAGGACAACAGAAAAGACATCGTTATCAGTGACCGAGTATTTAACCAAGTGTGTGTAATGTGGAACATGGGTACAGCGGATGACAGCTACGGCATGCCAACTGGTTTTTCTAATGCAAACTTAGACTGTTTTCCAATCCCAAATCAGCTGGGCAACCCTAACCTGGGTCAGTTCGTGTTTCACATTAATATTCGAGATGATTTACGACCTGACTCCACGAACTATGGAAGTCGCGACATTGTGGTTACGTCACCAACAAATAACAATAACCTTAATGCCTCCTATGTTATGAAAAATAATTGTGGACCTGGTGCTGCCAAATCAGCATTTTGCACTGCTGCAAATCGACCAAAGCTCTTTGATGGGTATGGATTTCTTCGCACGACTGCAGCGTCACTACCGTCGAACTCAAGTACTTTGAATATTGACACGGCTGCTGCTGCTGCCGGCGCAATCGCTTTGACGGCATCTCCTAACGGATTGGTCGGCATGCCAGTGACCGGAGCTGGTATCGCATCAGGCACTTATATTACTGCGACCACAACGAGCACCATCAGTTTGAGTCGGCCGACTATTGCGGCTATGAGCGCTGTCAACATTATAGTTATAGACGGATCGTACGTCTCCGCGGCTAGTTTGACCAACGGTTCAGCAACCTTTACAGCTTCCGGCGCGAATCAGTCATGGGTCGGTCGACAGCTTTGTGTAATTGTTTCAGGTCAATGCCAGGGCTCTCCTGTTCAAGGTGCAACGATTATTACCGGGATTTCTGGAACGACAGTGACTATGTCGAAAACAGCGACGGTAACAGGTGCAGCCAATATTAGTGTCTTTGGTCCACAGACGTTTTGGCCTTGGATTAGCACCGGTGGAATGGGGGTCCTTCGCGATGCAAACTTCTCGACTACGGGTTGGTACTTCTCGCCGAAGCCAAATTTCGGTAGCGGCTCTAGGGCAAGTTCTGCAAATGATTGTCCATCAATTGCCGTTGCGGGTAACCAGACCAACAGTTGGGGCGCTTGGGTCTATGTTGCAAAACAAGGATTTAGTGGTGGTGTCTGTGATGGGAATTTCATAATACACAACACAGCCGATGAGTGGCAGTCTTGGTCAAACATCATCAGCTGGCCAAATCCATTTTTGATTTCTGAAGACCTGAATAATGACGGCTTAACGGATTTTGCGATTTCAGCGACGAATGCAAGTAACAACATATCATCGTCCGCATCCATTAGATTTTATTTGCCGTCAGGAAACGCGAACATCTTCACAAATGGTACAACAATTACATCACAAATGCAGAACCGTGCGACGGTTCAAATAGGTGCAGGACGAATGACAACGTATTGTCTTGATGGTTCTTCGTCTTGTAGTTATCCGTCAATCGCAGCAACATGTTCGACGTATGGCTGTTTATCTATTTTACCAAATCAGTGCACGACCCCTGGGTGTACAACTCCGTTTGAGGGGACGACGCCGTCTTTGCGAATTGATTATCCAGCTCCTACTGGTGCAAATGAGATTTTGCCCCGCCCAATAGTTTCGACGAGCAATTTGACGGCAACGGCAAGTTTCTTAACCACCACTGAAGTTGTGACCGTCGATAGTGCAGCGTACGCCCTGATACAGGTTGGACAGACGGTCGTGGGTCCAGGTATTCCTCCATATGCATACGTTCGGCAAAGAGGTCCAACTCCAAATGAAATAACACTTAATTTCAAGCCTCTTAGTAATCAATCAAATGTCAGTATCAAGATGCCGAACGTTCCGACTCGCAACGATATCGCTGTGGCGGGCTGGGACCAGTCTGGTTCATGGAACAATAATCAGAGCTATTTTGAAGTGTTCCCAAGAAATGGCGCCAGCACAACAGATCCTTTGAAAGGCGCATCGGCACTAGATTCATTTCCAGCCTCGTTTATTCAGGCCGCCGAAATCGGCATGCTAAAGCTTACTGACATGAACAACGATAACAAACTTGATTTGCTATCTTATGCGGTCAATCAAGGCTTTGTTGGCACGTATGTATCCTCAGCAAGCGGAGGGGTTAACTATAATGTTGGGGGCAATGTTGGTGCTAACTATGTTTCTCGGCCTGATATGAGCGGATGCCCAAATGATGCGTTAGGTTGTTTTCCAGATCCGATATTTAACAATACCGGAGTGCAACAAAACTTTCCGACGTCCACCTTTAACTCGTTTGTGTCCTGGTATACCCAATATGATGAGAACACCATGGATACCGGGGATATGAATAATGACGGGATTCCGGATGTCGCTCTAGTTGGGTTTTTTAGTCGCGGTTTTACGTCGTCCCTCGGCACGACGAGCGGAGATTTGTTGGCGCCAACTTTATATGACTTCAAAACGGGATCTGACTTCAGGCCGCGAGGTTTAAATTTAGCAGACTTAGATAATGATGGCATCTTGGATATCGTCATGATTGGAATTAACGGATCAGGTAACCAAACTGGAGTGGCAAGTTGGTTTAAAGGTAATGGTGATGGTACGTTTCAGGCAGGACTATCCATCAACCATATATTAAATAACTGCATAGATCCAAGGTCTGTGGCAACGCCGGATATTGATCAGGATGGACGGCCAGAGATCGTTGTCCTTTGCTATTCCAGTCAAATCGTTTGGATAAGCAGAAGGCACTCGGACGGCTCGTGGGTGTTGCAGTCAGGCCTGACTCTTAACACTGGCGGCGGTGGTATGGGTACATCGATAGCTGTCGGGCGCCTAACGACATCTACGGCAACAGGAATTGATATCGCTGTGGTCGGTGTCGATCAACCAGGCACTTTCAACAACTCGGTAAGAATTATCAATAACGTTGGTTTAACGGTTACTAATACGGGTACCGGTGCGTTTTCGGTCTCAGGGACACCAAGCGCATACATGAAGATAAATGGTTTCCCGGTCGCAGTGAGGATTGCTGACTTGAATGCAGACGGAAGTGGAGACTTGGCTATCTCCATGAATCGGACCATGTATTGGGCCGGAAACTGGGGGGTCCAGTTCTATACTTGTATATCGAGCGGGACAGGGACGTGCGATATGCGCGGATGGGACGCTGGTAACTTTGCGCCAAGCGGTATTGCTGTAGGGGACGTGACTAATGACGGCTTGCCAGAAATCTTCGTCGGTACAGCAAATGCACAAGGACGGCTCATTTACAGAACAATTACTAGAATGCTTAATACGTCCTATTAACCGATAAAGTCGTTTACCAACTTGAGGAGAATTCGAAATCTATATGCTTCCGAATGCCAAAGCAAAACCATCAAACCCGGCGAGGACTTTAATGATCGCTGTGCTGGTTGCTGCTTTCGGCTTGGTCTCCTGTACGGGCAAGGTTGCCAATGTTGCAGAGGGCAAGTTCGGAGCTACGGCTTCGTTGCAAATAGTAACAAGCAAACTTAACGAGATTCAAATCGGCAGTGTTTCGGCTAGTTTGGTAGTGGTTGGCGGAACGCCGCCGCTTAGTTTTAAAGTGTCGGCTGGCAGTCTTCCCAAAGGTCTAAAGTTGGATGCTAGCACGGGCGTAATTTCTGGGGTCATCGCCAAGTCCCTTTTAAAACAAAAATACAAATTTGATATCACTGTGAGTGACTCGGCCGGTGGATCAGCGACGGCTTCCTATGCAGGTGTGGTGGGAGCTGGAGCGAATGTTCTTTCCAATAAGACGGAGAAAATCGCAGATTTCGTCGCTGGGCTTAGCTATTCCTATCCTATGGTCGTTGTCGGCGGACTTGAGCCGTACAAGTTTTCAATTTCAGACGGGGTATTGCCCGATGGTGTTGCTCTTGACGCTGACTCAGGTTATCTAAGCGGTATACTCCCGGCCCATACGGCTAACAAATCCTACAGCTTTAAAATTTCCGTGAAAGATTCCTCTGGTGAGGAGATTGAATCAAGCTATGTGGGAATCATTAAATCCAGTGCGGCCTCCTCTTTTGCAATCATTACAGCTGATCTTCCCTCCATGAGTGCTGGTGTTTCCTACGGCGCTTCTATTGGTGTAATCGGCGGCACAGCGCCGTTCTCGTTTAGCACTGCTGCTTCAGATCTTCCAAATGGTTTAAGTCTCAATTCGTCGACAGGACTTCTGTCGGGGGTGCCGGAGTTTTCAGAGGCCGGCCAGTCTTTTCTGTTCACGGTTACTGTTACAGATTCAAAGCAGCTATCGACAACCATGACCTATACGGGAAGTGTTGCAAATTATACGATTGGGATGGGTCCCAATTCTTTTCCGAATGCTCGCCCCGGTAACTATTACAGCGCAGTTGTGTTTGCAGTCGGCGGCCAAGGTCCTTATACGTACACCCATAAAAATGGGGTGTTACCTCTTGGCTTAATTTTTAACGCGGCTGCTGGTTCGATCACGGGCTATGTTGATGAAGCTGAGGCAAGTTCAACTCGGTCTTTCACTATTTCAGCCAGTGACGTGAATGGCATCAAGGTTGACAAGACATTTTCGATTGCTACGTCGGCATTTGAAGTGAATGTCGTGACATCGAGTCTCGCAGATGCATTTGAGGAAGATGTCTTTAATAACGGCAATGTTGCACTTGCAGCCAGTGGGGGTGTTGGTCCTTATAGTTTTGAATATATCGGATCACTGCCTTCAGGCGTTGCTCTTTCAAGCTCCGGGGTATTCTTTGGCAAGCCAGCGGTGGGTGAGGGGCAGCTTAGTGGTGGAAAAACATTTCCAATAACTGTCAGAGCGAGGGACTCTCGCGGTATTCGCAGTGGAGCCGTCACTTTAAGTCTTAAGGTAAGGATTTCATCTGTCACTCTTTCCGCGCTAACTCCTGATAAGGCTGTGATCGGTGCTCCATACGGGTTCCAGCTTCTTGCCACCGGCGGAAGAGGGCCTTATGAGTTTGTAAAGACTGTGGGTAGTTTTCCGGCTGGTCTAACCATGGATGCTAGCGGTAAAATTAGCGGCGCAGCAAGCACGGCGACCACATGTCCAGCCGGGGGTTTTACAATCGTTGCAGTTGATGCGTTCGAACAGGCATCGCCTCCAGTTAATTTCTGTATTGCTACAGCTACCGGTGTCACGATCACAACTGCGAGCTTTGCTCCGATTATTGTTGGAAGCATGTATTCTGCAACCATAGGTAAAAAGGGCGGTACCGGACCCTACACGTTTTCCGCTATCGATTTGCCCGCTGGAATTTCATTAGATTCAAGTACGGGTGCCCTCAGCGGGTTTACAGGCGCTGCGGTTGGAGATTACGAGACAACATTTACGGTCTATGATAGTAGCGTTCCTCAGCAGTTCCAGTCCTTAACGTACACACTCCGAGTGCGAGCTCCGCTTGATTTGTCTAGCGTGACCCTTCCACGGGCTGCAACGGGTCTGCCTTATAACGGCTCGAGCTATCAATTTTTGGCAACGGGTGGCAAATCCCCTTACGTTTTCTCAGTTGCTAGCGGTAGTTTGCCGTCTGGTCTTAGCGTATCCTCGTCTGGTGCTTTGAGCGGGACTCCCGCCTACAGCTCAGCAGCATTCGGGGGATCCTACTCGTTTGCGCTGTCAGTGACTGATGCGGATGGTCAGGTCAAGGGGCCCGTCAGCTTTAACCTCTATGTGACAGTGCCGCCGAAAATTATTGGTAGTCGCATGCCGATTGCCGTGGTCGGTAATCCTTATGCGTACGACATTCAAAGATCTGGCGGAGTTAATGAAATTATCAGCGCGTCTGATAATACATCCCGTCTCACATACACTGTGTCGGGCTTGCCAGATGGGCTTTTGTTTGGTGCAAAAACTGGTCGAATTTATGGTACACCGACAACGAATGTTGGTAGCCCTTATACGGTGACGGTCACGCTCACGGACCAGCATGGGTTTGCCACGACGAAGAATCTAATTTTGCAGGTAAATTCAGCTGCAAAAGTTCTAGATTTAAAAGCTGCGCGAAATTCAGATCCTTGTAGTGGCACAGCAACCTGTTTTCCTCAGGCTCATGATATTGCTCCTCTTACAAATAACGCTCAGCAATTTTTTGTATATGTTAGAAATGACGTGAGTCCACGCGCGATTCAGATTGCAAAGATAGATCCCTCTGGCCGTGTGCCTTATTTAGACGCAAATGTAACCAGTAGACGCTATAATCTCACCTCATCCATAACGTCCGCCACATCGTCGATTAACCACATTCGTGCTGCTGATATCGATAACGACGGATTTAGAGATATAGCGTTTATTGACGGTTCTTCTCGGTTGTTCTGTGTTATGTGGAACCAAGGAACAGTCGACAGTGTTGGAATGCCGGACTTTACGTCGACAACTACTGGTATGAATTGTTTCCCAGTTCCGATGGGCAATTCAACTAATAACTATCCGTATGGTTTTGTTGTTCGCGATGACCTAAGGCCGGATGCTACGAATTATGGCAAAAAAGACGTGGTGATCGCGGTTTCGCAGTCGGCGTCCCCGTCGCACTTTGTTGTATTGAAAAATAAATGCTTATCATCATGCTCGGGTCAACGAGCGACTATTTTTGACGGTTATACAAACACGGCGGTCACGTCTATTGTGGGTAATACGATTAATTTTGCTTCAGCGACCGGATTTGAAAATATTGCAAATGGTGCCTATGTTTATGGGAATGGCATCGGCCCAGGTACGACCATTTCCTCTAAAACAGCCACGTCCATCACTCTGAGCAGTGCGCCGTCTGGCACGACATCAGTGACGGCTGTGACGTCAGTATCTTATACCACAACCGCATTTGCAGCGAGTGCATCGACCATTACAGGGCTAAGTCCTGCGGCAACTTCTAGCATGGTTGGACAGATGGTCTACAGCACGGCCGTAAACGCAGGCACGATCATTACCGCCGTTAATACTGGAACAAACACCATCACTCTGTCTAGAGCAACGACCGGCGCTAGTTCAGGCATCGTGGTATATGGTCCCACAGCTCATATGCCCGTTCTTACAACGGCAAGTAATGCATTTATGCGAGATACATATTACCCGGCGGTGGGATGGTTCGTGGGCCCCAAGCCGAATTTCTCAAGTGGAACCAGAGCAACAGCTACTGATCACTGTCCAGGCATAGCGGTTTCTGGTTTTAACGCAAGCAATACGGCTAATGGTTATGTTTATGTCGCTCGTCAGACTTATTCCGGCGGCCAATGCCAAGGAGATTTTCAGACTCATGTAAATTCAGACGAGTGGTTGGCATCTGCTGGAATACCTTGGCTTGGTCAGTTAGCAGCCGAGGATTTTAACGGCGATCAAAGGACGGATGTTGCGGTGACTGCAACGAGTGCCGTCAACGCAAGCTCTGCTAACGTCCGCGTTTATTTGACTAACTTGAGCACGGCCTTCACTGGAGGAACGGCGATCTTCCCGCAGCTTCAGAGTCGCGGTACCGTTACCACGGGTGCTAACAAAATTTCGGCTTATTGTCCGGATGGGAGTAATAGCTGCGCATATCCGTCTTTAATTGTGACCTGCGGCGGTAATACAACCTATGGTTGTCTGTCTGTGATACCAAATCAATGTACGTCCAATCCATGCTCTACACCTTTTGAAGCGGGTACACCGACCAAGCGCATTGATTATCCGGCTCCTCCAGGTAACGCCGCTCCCAACATCGGTAACCAAGGTGGCCAAGATATCATGATGCGTCCGATTGTTTCGACAAGCTTCGAGACGATTACCGGTACGATATCCAGTAGCGTTAACCCGAACCAGATTACCGGTGTTTCCTCTACGGTTGGGGTGCAGGTTGGTCAGCCTATATATATTTCAACTAATTATACCTACGGCAATGGTATTCCAAACTTTGCGTACGTAACGGCCGTGAGTGGCTCTACAATCACTATGAATAGTAACGCAACGCAGTCTGGTTTAAGAACTTTGTATATTCCCATTACCCCAACACGCAATGATGTGGCTTTAGCCGGAACGGATGCATCTGGTGGCAGTAACAACAACACTTTCTTGTTGGTTTACGGCAAAAATGGAGCAAGCACCTCAGATCCTTTGAAGGGTGCCGCTATGCTTGACTCCTATCCGAACGCATTCCTACAAGGCGCTGAGATGGGCTACACCAAGGTTCTTGATGCCAATGGTGATGGTCGTCTCGATTTATTTGCTTACGCACACAATCAAGGATTTATTGGCTCATACATGGGGGCGGGTGGTGCGCCGTCTTTCGGAATATCCACGTGGCCTACGTCTAGCTATCTTTCAAGTCCGTCTGCCGGTGGATGTCCAAACGGATCGTTGTTTTGTTTTCCTGATCCGATCTTTAATTCTATGGGAGTTCAGCAACAAACGCCTACTACAGGTTGGCAGTTTGACGATGCAACAATGGATATGGCCGATCTCGATAATGACGGTATCGCAGATATTGCTGTTACTGGCTACTTTAGTCGTGGACTTGCAGTATCCTTAGGTACTTTCTCTGGGGACTTTAAACCACCGGTGCTCTATCCGATTGGTACCAATGCGGACTATAGGCCTCGAAGTGTGAAACTATCAGATCTTGATCAAGATGGGTTCGTGGATATGGTTGCCGTTGGAACGAACGCATCAACCCTTAACACGACTGGATTCGCCGTCTGGTTTAAAAATAACGGGGATGGTACATTTGCAACCCCAATTTTTATAAATCAAATCATGGCTACCACAGCAACTTGTAACGACTCTCCATCGCCACGATCTGTATCGGCCGTGGATATTGATCTTGACGGACGCCCTGAACTGGCCGTGTTGTGCCAAACAAATCAGACAGTTTGGGTTAGCCGGCGAAACGCTATCGGAGATTGGGTACGGCAGACAGGTAACTCAGTCAATGCAGCGTCTCCTGGGTCGAACGGGTGGTCCATGAAGTGGGGAAGGCTGATTACGAATTCTGCAACTGGTATGGATATGGTGATTACTGGAAACGACTCAAACAATACTGCTAGAACAATTACGAATATTAATATCTCCAACATCACGGTCAACGGTGATTTTCAAATCTCTGGAACTGCCAACAGTTATGTGAGTCTTTACGGAGCTCCTGCTGGGGTCGATATCGGTGATTTTAACGGTGACGGTCTCGTGGATTATGCAGTGGGACTGCAGAGAACACAAGGTACGTCCATGTGGGGGAATACCTATATCACGTGCATCATGAATTCATCTGGAAACTGCTCGCCACAAGGTTGGGGTAATGAAGGTACGACAACAACATCGGTTACGGCTGCTGACACCAACGATGACGGACTACCGGAATTATTTGTCGGCTACTGGGGTACAGGACGGCTCATTTATAGGACTCTTGCAGCGATTTTCAATTTATCACAGTAAATACTGTGATGATTTTAATATTCATTTGTACCACGGGCTTTGTTACCCCTTCGGCGGACTTCATCGCCAGCATCCCAGTCACTACCCACTAGCTCATAGTTATCGCTTGGTGTGGGGATCGATATGTGCTCGGCAACTTTCTTCGTCTTCTGAGACGCTTTGCTTGTTTTGCGATAAGATACGCTTGATGTCGCGCAACCCGTAAGGATGGTCGCTAGGCAGACTAGGATAGTCATGTGAGTATGCAGCCTCATGGCCTTAACCTCGTATAAAACTAAAATGGACTTAAGGGGTTATCGGTCAACGGGAGACCAAACTTTAGAAAATTTTCACGCCCGATAAAAAACACATAAAAATATAATAATTACGGTCATTTGAATGATTCGCAGCCGGCCTAAAATGGGTGTTTTAAGAGACAGTTTTTTTACCAGGCGAATTCATGGCACCTGCCTTGCAGTCTCATAGCAGGATTTTAAAACGGGGGGTCGATTTAGTGGAACCATCAATTGAACAAAAAATGGTTAAAGATCACGCCCGCTGGGAAAGCGAGCACGGCCACTGGTTAAAGGATATAGAAGTCTGGTATCGCAGGCACCGCGATGCTCAGGACATCATCGACACGATGAAGAAATCTATGAAAGAGTTTTCAGATCAAGTAGAGGCGCATCGATCGAGCATCAACCACCATCGGGAGGTGGTCAGAATGCATGAAGCAGCGGTGGCTTGGATCAAGCAGCACCCATCAAAACAGGTCGAGGGTGACTCCATGCATAAATTTCAAGAAGAGGTCCATACGACGGAAAGCCTAGTTCATAGAAAACTTCTTGAGCTTCACCAAAAAGTTGCTAATGACGTCATGAAAATGGCCTATAAATTTGGATTAAATGTCTGAATGCCTTAGCGGCCTGCGGCCATCTTGAGGCCTTCAGGCATCATTTTGATTTTTGCCAATTTACGGCAGCACTCATAATCTGCGAGGGTGGTTGCTAGGGCCCCCTTAGGCCTTAAGTTTTGCGGGCCCTTTCCGATCCCTAAGGCATGAAAAAATATGGATTAGTCGTTGGTTTGACCATCCTTGGTCTCTTGGTTACGTATCTCTGGCTGATCATCGGCGGGGCACTGACCAGGCCTGGTTTGCTATTTCATGATTTATTACAGCGGCAATTTCCGGCCAAGAATTCTGATCAGGTCGTCCTGGTTGTTCTTGATGACGCGTCGATGGCTGCTTTCGCAAAAAATGACGAGCAGTATTTTCCCTATCCAAGGGCTCTCTATGGGGAGCTTCTAGGAGCGGCTAAACTTCTTGGAGCGAAAGATGTTGGCTTCGATATCATTTTCAGCGCTCCGTCTACTAGGGGACCAAAAGATGATAAAGCTTTTGCGGAGGCGATTTCGAATTTTGGAGCAACTGTGGCAGTGGTCAGCCAGGAGGACGTTGCGCCGCCGACTGAAATTTTGCGGGAGGCAAAGAATCTTAAATGGGGTCATACACATGTTATCAATCCCCCTGACGGAATATTTAGGCGTCTTAGTATGGAAGGTCAGACATTTGTCGGACAACTTTCTAGGGGGCGACATTCAGGATGGATTCACTTCCCTGCTCCTGGTGCTATTCCCCGCATTTCTCTTTACGAGGTTATTCAGGCTAAATTTGACGATGCTATCGCCAAGCAACTGAGACCTAAACTCAAAGACAAGACATGGATTGTTGCGTATGAGGCCATCGGACTTTTTGATGTGAAGCCAAATCCTATGAATTCAATAGCATCAGGTGGCGAACTACCTGCTAGCATCATCTCCGAGCTGTTTGCTGGCTCTGCTGGGGTTAAGGAGTTCTCAAATTTAAATTACGGTCTTATTGCAGTTTTCGGGTTTACTGTTTGGATTGGGCTAATTGTAATGATTGAGCCACAACGGCCGAGTATTCTGTATATGATTGGTTCGGCCACAACGTTCGTGTTACCGATAACTCTGAGCCTTATAGCATGGCGGACTTTCACTGCTTGGTTTGACCCAGTGCCTCTTGTGTTTGGTTTGCTCGTCACGACAACGCTACACTTCGTTTATAAAGTTCGAAGAGACTGGAAAGATAGACTTCAGTTTGCCAAGGCGATTCAGCACTCCATGTCGCCACAAATGCTAAAATTGATTGAGCAAGGTCATGTCGAGGTTAGGCGATACGGCGAAAAGCAGGACATCTTTGTCATGTTTTCCGATTTGATTGGCTTTACGACCATGTCGGAACAGGTTAGCCCTGAGATGCTTGTAAAACTGATGAACTTCTACCTTGATGAGGCAGTGAAGTTGATCATAGGTCACTCCGGCTATGTGGATAAGTTTATCGGTGATGCCATTATGGCAATTTGGGGTGCTCCGGTGAAAGGCGCGACCTCAGTTGATGTAGACGCGGATTCTGCTCTGAAGGTAGCCATGTCTTTTAACAACGTCACAGAGCTTTGTCGTAAGACGTGGGAGAAACAATATGGACTGGTTCTCCCGCTTGGGGTGCGAAGCGGAATTCATTATGGGCCAGCTATTGTTGGGAACTTTGGATCTCATGATCGTTTCAATTATACCGCTCTTGGTGACACCGTGAATCTTGCATCAAGATTGGAGGGTGTAGGTAAGTATTATAATCAGCTCATCACGGTCAGCGGCGAAGTGCTCGCTAAGGCCTCACCAAAATTGGCCAGCGAGTTTTTTTTAGTGGATGAAGTGGTTGTTAAAGGCAAGGAAAAGCCTACCAAGATATACACGACGTCCCAGTGGTCTCATGAGGGAGCTGTCAACAAATACAAAACTGCATTTGAAGCATATAGAGCCGAGAAATGGGACGACGCCATACGAGGATTTAAGGAGGCTGAACCTGGAGGTGTAGGAGCGGCTAAAACCTTGCGCATGCGGTCGGAGGAGCTTAGACTAGGAAGAGGACGAGAAAAATTTGAAAATGGGATATGGAAACTCGATGAGAAATAAATTCCGCCAAAATAATATCCAAATTCTGTTACTCACCATGGTGTTACCGCTGGGTTTGCCCGCCACAGCTCTTTCACAAACGTTGATTGTTCAAGCTTATGCCGTTAAGGTTCGCTCGTCGCCAGCTCTTTTAGGTCCAAGTGTCGGCGAGCTTAAGCATGGTGATAACGTCCAAGAGGTTTCTCGTAAGGGGAATTTTGTTAAAATCAAACACCGTAGTCTGACGGGTTGGATCCCGGTTTCGGCGGTTACTGAGGAAAAGCGGCTTGCATTGAAAAAAGGCGACAAAGTGGATAGCAAGGATAAAGCTTTGCTTGGAGCCGCTGGTCTTGGCGTTGCAGATTTGGGTGGCGAAATGAATCCACCAAAGTCCGCACAGGGACGGCGGCGACTTCAGGATGTTATAGCCGCAACGCCAGAGAATGAGCGAGAGCTTTTTAAATTTCAATCTGACGGCGAGTTAAAACAAGGCAGGAAAGGGCTGTTTAAATGAGATGTCTTTTGGCCAGCCTTTTCAGCCTTATGTTTGCGTTTTGTGCCATGTGTTTTAGTTGTACCCATGGCGCCCAGAAACAACAGTCAGGAGTGGGTGTATCACAATTTCGTGAGCTCACTCTTGAAGAAGAGTATCAATTAGGCGAGAAGGTGGGGGCACTTATTCTCGGTAATTATTCACCCGTGTATTCGACGTTCAACGATTACGCATCAAATATGGTCCGCTATCTTGCGATGTTTTCGTCACGTCCCGTCTTGTTTAAAGGTTACCGAGGTCATCTTGTTGATTGTCCAGATATGGTGGCAATTTCTACGCCGGGTGGTTTTATATTTCTGTCGAAATCAATTGTTGACGCAACAAATAATGAAGATGAATTAGCAGGAATTCTTGCCCATGAGGTCGCTCATATTGTCCTTCGGCATGGTGAAATGTCGATTCGAAGAAAGGCATCTGCAAAAAAGGATCGAGAAGAAACTGAAAGCTTACTCAATAATCTGACCGATTTGGCAGATTTTTTTGTACCGGCTAATGAAGATAGTGAACAACGAGAAAACCTTGAAAGAATCAAACTTGATAGAAAAGCGTATGGCGAGCACTTGAGTGACTTAACGGAAGTTATGAAAGTCTACAAGTATAATAATAATCAAGAGTATGATGCTGATAAGTTAGCGCTTGAGATCTTATTAGCCGCGGGCTATCACCCTGGAAAGTTTGCAGACTTTCTTGCCAGAAATTTTTCCACTGTAGATCGACTTGCAAAATCTAAGAAGAGTCCAGTGAGGATGTTTGAAACTCACCCTCTCGACGAGGACCGGGTTAAGCGCATTCGCTCTGCTATCAAAGGCTGGAAGCCCGGACCCGCATCGAAGGCGCGAGATAGTAGATTTGCAAAGTTCAAAGCTTTGGCAGCCAAGTCGTCTTAAGATTTAGCTATTCTTCATTTAATTGAGTTCATACGCGAGGGCCATCATGCAAAATGGTAATATCGATAGGATGATGAATGAGCACCGGGAAAAAATGGTACGCACTAATGCTACTATAATTTGGGGCATGCTGGGTTTTGGGTTTCCAATACTTCTTTTAGCGGGAATCTGGAAAATAAGAACCGCAGATGATCAGGTCGTTAATTTTCTAAATACAGATGCGTGGATCCCCACCAATATAGATGAACAAAAGATGCAGCTTGTGATGCCAATGTACTTTTTAGCGTTGGTCGTATTGGTTATGGCGTTTCTTTTGCCTAATTTGATTTTTAAGGTGGGCGTCAAAGATTTGCCTAATAAGCCAAGTGCTGCGACAAATACTGGTGCCGCTAATACGTGGTTTTTGAGACTGAGCCTTCGAGTTGCATTTTTAGAACTGGTCACGATTCTTGGGTTTGCAGCTGCTTTTCTTGCAAAGCAGGCCGAGCTCATAATGCCATTCTTTATTCTGACAATGATCGGCGCATCCATGAGCTCGCCAGAAACCTTTATTGAAAAGAAATAACCAGGCTTAAGACGGTCTAACTTACATCGCTACGAATTGGTGGATCGCTTGCCAAAGGCGTGGATCCGATACAATGGTAAAGTGGTTAACACCCGTGAACTCAAGGTTTGCATGGGCGGCGGGCATAGCCTCAGAACCAAGCACGACGCCAGGTTGCTGCACGGCGTTCAGCCACCGCGTTCTCGAATGAAGTGTGGAGAACTCCACGTCGGTGAAGTCACTAGGGGCCTGGCGACAGCCCGGCATAAATGGGTTTGTACAGTTAATTTTGCTGATCGGATCAATCGTTACTAGCTGAATTGGAGCTTGGGTGTACTGTAGCAGTTGCACGGACGACGCCATTTTCATGGACTTCCAACCACCGTAGGAGTGACCCATGATCACAATTCGCTGTGCGACGTATGCCTGAGGCATCAAAATGCCCTCAAGTTCAGTTTCGTTGATAGAAACCATCTGCGGGCGATTTCGCACGTCGTAAACTTGCATCTGTGGGCTCAGAGTCTCATAGCATGCGAAAATCACGTTGTCGTCTTGCGTTACGTATCCAGGCGTCATCATGGTTCCGATGAAGCCCTGGAATAATGAGTTATCAGTCAATCCCGACACGTCATTGGTGCCCAGCATAGCTGGTCGACAGGTTGCGTTACCTGAGACGATCACGTAGAGCGTTCTAATTGGACTTGTTGCCGAGCTTCTAGAGAACGAGTCACCTGGTTGAGGAATGTATACGGGTGCCGGAAGCGGAGCTGGCACCGGAGCGTTAGCAGTGGTGTAGGGTCCGTTATTTTGGCCCCGACCTGTGTCAGTGGAGTCATGATGATCGGGGGACCCAAACGGTTTCATCGGTCCATGATTTTGACCGATGGCTCCGCAGGCCGAGATAATAAGGGAAAGGGTCAGTAGACAAATATTTAAGGCGGTGCTCATTGAAGAACGTCTCCTAAAATTGTAGTTCAAAGGGGCTTAGAAACTTTAATAAAAAGCGCCCTTTTATATAATACATTTTAAGAGATGTCAATAAAACGCCTACAAATTATTGAAATAATTAGAGATTTTTAGCCAGCCTCTTACTGACAAATGCCCATGTTCCTGAACACGACAGCTTCGCAGTTTTTACTCTCACATAAGCCTACGTTATTAAAGACTACTGCCTTACAATCGTTGGTTCGACAGAAACCGACGTTTCGGTAAACCATGGCGCGGCAATCATCTGAGACACAAAAACCGACATTATTGTAAGCCACACCCCGGCAGTCGTTATTTTGACAAAGGCCTCCGCTGTTGCCCGCCACACCGCGGCAATCATTGCGTAGCGCAAAAACAGGACTCACAGCCATCACTTTTAGGGTGCTCTCAAGTGATGAATTAGCAGTGTCTCGGCCGCAGCTAATCAACACAAAACACAGAGATAATAGTTTAAGTAAATGCATATACACTCCTCCTACAGTAATGCTTCTTCAGTTCTTTCTTAATTCATCGATAACGATGCTCAGAGATTCTGGTGGTGTGTGAGGTAGAAGACCGTGACCAACATTGAAAATATGGGATCTGGCCGATGACCTGGCCTCAGCTTTCATGGCATGAACCATAGACCTAATTTCGGCCTCTGGAGCAAGCAGGGCCTGCGGGTCAAGATTACCTTGCAGCGTCACATCTAAGCCGAGACCTTTCAAGATTTTCCCTGCATTGGATAGTCGGGTTCTCCAGTCAATGCTGATGACATCGGCGTGGCAGCCAGCGAGCTCATAAAGCCTGTCACTGCCCTGACCGGGGAAGTAGATCACAGGTACTCCTGTGGCATTCTTCACGTCGGCTATGATTTTATTAGTCATGGGAAAGATCATTTGACGATAGACCGATGGGCTGACCTGACCTGCCCAGGTGTCAAACAGCATAACCGCGTCGGCACCGGCTTTGATTTGCATCTTTAGGTAGTCGGTTGTCACGGCCGATAGCTTCTCCAAAAGAGCTTTCATCACGTCCGGTTCTCGAAAGATCAGCTTTTTGACCTCTGTAAACTCTTTGGAGCCCTGACCTTCAATCATATAGCTTGCAACGGTGAATGGAGCGCCCGCAAAGCCGATCATAGTTTGTTCTGGCTTTAGTTTGGTTTTGGTAAGCGCGATAGCCTCACCGACGAATCCGAGATCTTTTTGTGCGTCGGCCATCTTCAAACTTTTGACATCTGCCATGCTGCGTACCGGCTTGTCCAGCTTGGGACCATGTCCTTTATCAAACGTGAGGGTTTGCCCCATAGCCATGGGAGGCATCAAAATGTCTGAGAAAATGATCGCAGCATCGAGATCATAGCGACGCAGTGGTTGCCAGGTCACCTCGGCGGCAAGATCTGCTCGTTTGCACATGGTCACAAAATCTACCCCGGCACGAATCTCTCGGTATTCTGGCAGGTAACGTCCGGCCTGACGCATGAACCAAACCGGCCATCTGGTTGGCGTCTGACCACGGGCGGCCTGAATCAGGGGCTTCATTGAGGTTGTGGTGGCCATGGCGCAAATCTCCTAAGGTTTTGGCTGCGTTGCGCGAAAATATCAGGCCCCGCCAATAAAAACAACGACAGAAGATAGGCAATATCTGCCCGTGTAGAAACTGGAATTATCCTGCGAAAATAAGGATATGAGTATGAATCACTCGGTTTCGTTGGGGTTGCCCTGATGTCTGTTCTTGATGCTTCAAAAGTTCAGGAGTTGATGCATAGACTGCAGTCGCTAGATGTGGACTTGCAGGAGGCTGCGCGTGCACGCCTTATGACAGAAGCTGATTATACGACAAGATTGAAACGCCTTCGGCGTGCCATTGGTGAAGCCCGAAAGCTAAAAGAGGCAGCCTCAGCACAAACAATGCCGACGCCCATGCCGAGCCACTTCGACCTCCCTGTAATGAGTGGATACTCACGCATTGAACAAAAAATCGTGGCGCGTTTTGTCACGGATACAAAAAACTACCCCGACGAATTGGCGTCAAAGCTAAAGCGCGTCAGTGGCTGGAGCTTGGAAGCAGTGCACGACGTCATGGGCTGGATTAAAGTCATCTGGCGCTTGTCATGGATTCGCCGAGAAATGCGCAGACTAGAGCAGGATATTGACCGAGTTCGCAAGGCGCGGGGTGTGGTCGAGGATTTTATTTCAAAATCTGAAATAGGTGGGCTTGAGCCTAATCCTAAGACTAACCAAAGAGACCTGCTTGCAGCCTTCACGGAGTTTGAAGTGGCCACAGGTAAAGTGACGGCCATGCGTGCCAAACTACGCAGTGAAATTGCTCGCAATCAGGACATGAAAAATTGGCTGGCAATGTACAAAGATGCGCGCCAGCAGAATAATCCCGAGAAGACGCCGCCTGAGGCTTCGGACGTTCAGGCGCTCGGCAGTGTTCTTGCGGACCATTTGGTCGGAGGCGCAAAGTTGGCTAATGATCGTCTCGTCGTGGCTAGGCGTCTTGCCTATTCACTGGATGGCGCGCTCGATGGCCAGGGCTTCGGTGCGGGTGGCTTAGAAACTAAGTCCGTCTCAGAAGATGCTTCAAAGCGCCACACGCATAATAATGCGGGCGACTTTCAAAAGAAAAAAAATCGGCATGCCCACAAGGGAGCTAGGATATGAGCCAAGTGACGCGTTGGGATCTTCAGCTTCAGCAACTTGAAAAAGCTATCGTTGAGATGATGAGTGCGGCGTCAAACGCCCCGGATCCGATGGCGTCTCGGTCCATTGTTCAAGAGCGTGATCAGGTCGACCAAGCATTAGCATCTATTGCCATCGAAAATGACAAGGTTTTTCAGTACTCCAGAAAAGTGCCAAAAACTAACCGCGCTAACGCTGCCCTTGTCTATTGGGCAAAGCAACTTGGAGTAAAAATCAAAGCGATCGCCTCTGAATATGTGGCTCTTCAAAACCGTAAAATGTGGCTTAGACTTCTTCAGGCAAGATTTGCTGGGACTGCACGCGGTGATTCTCTTGATTTGGAGGCCAAACACTTGGTCGACCTAGCTATTCGTAAGAAGCAATTCGACGAACTCGAGCAAAATCTTCGCAAGGACCTTGAGGCGGTAGCCAGGGAACGCGAGACTCTTAAAGCTGAATATGATGCCCGCGGTGCGGCTGATGAGAACTGGTCTGCAAGTGGCAGTTTTCAGTCTCGACTAGGAGTGAACTTCTCACATGCTCGGGATAATCCCTCAGTTCGTGCGCTGTCGGACTGCCTCAGGGTGGCATCATTGCCAAACGTTTCGCCCGATGATGAGACCCAGCTCAGGATCTTAGATCAAGATCTACGCCGCAAGTCCGGACGTCTGGCTGAGCAGTGCCGGGATCTAGCCACGGCCATGGCTAAAGGGCAAGTTTCTGATCATAAAATAGGCAAAAATCAGCTGGACACGACGATTGACCAAGTGGCCGCATTGCGAGACGCGGTCGTGCGTAAGTTTGCCAGTATTCGTGCCCGCCCCGTAAAGCCAGCACGTCCCAAATTGATGCAAAATACCCAAAAAACAGCTAGAACAGAGCCGCACCTGTAGTTGTGCCTTTGTAAGGGGGAGTTATGGAGCTAAATCCGCTCACACGTTTGAGTGACAACGAACAAATGTTCGTTCAGGAAGTTGAAAAATTTGCAGTATCAACCGTTAAGCCCAAAGTCCATGAAATGGACGAATCAGAGTTGATGGCCAAGCCAATCATCGACGGCCTTTTTGAGATGGGTCTTATGGGTATTGAAGTGCCCGAGGAATTTGGTGGCGCTGGTGGCACATTCTTTATGTCTATTTTGGCAATCGAAGCTTTAGCAAAGGTTGACCCTTCGGTGTCTGTTCTTTGTGACGTACAGAACACCCTGGTCAATAATATTTTCCTTCGTTGGGGAACGACTGAGCAAAAGAAAAAATATCTTTCTCGTTTAACGAGCAAAGACGTAGGCTCCTATTGCTTAACGGAACCAAACAGTGGTTCTGATGCGTTTGCCATGAAAGCTAGAGCTCACGATGAAGGCTCACACTGGCGCCTTGAAGGTAAAAAGATTTTTATCACTAACGCCAAAGAGGCAAATATCTTTGTCGTATTCGCCAATGTGAAGCCAGAGGCTGGCTATAAGGGTATCACGGCGTTTGTCTGTGAGCGCGGTATGCCAGGATTTTCGGTTGGCAAAAAAGAAGTCAAACTCGGAATCCGCGCATCGTCCACCTGTGAAGTTCTTCTTGATAATGTCAAAGTGCCAAAAGAAAATGTGGTCGGCGAAGTGGGCAAGGGCTACAAAATCTCCATCGAGACACTCAATGAAGGCCGCATCGGGATTGCAGCGCAGATGCTTGGTCTTGCTCAAGGCGCACACGCTGGTGCTATGACTTACGCAAGACAGCGTCAGCAGTTTGGAAAGGAACTTCGTGACTTCCAAGGTGTTCAGTTTGATTTGGCTGAAATGGCCACTCAGATAGAAGCCGCGAAACTCATGGTTTATAACGCAGCTCGCCTCAAAGACGCTGGCATGCCATTTGTTAAAGAAGCTGCTATGGCTAAGCTCTATGCCGGAAACGTGGCAGAAGAAGTAGCCTCACGCGCTCTTGAAATTTACGGTGGCTACGGATTTATCAAAGAGTTCCCCGCAGAGAAGTTCTACCGTGACGCAAAGATCGGTAAGCTTTATGAGGGAACGTCAAATATGCAAAAAGCGACGATCTTTAAGCTCATTGACGGTCAGATGAAGTAAATGAATTCGCTGGGCGAGGTGTGCTGTGGGTACGTGCGCCAAGAGACTAAACGTTATCTTACCGTGCCTGCTTTACCTTCTCGCGCCGGTGGTTTCTGCGGCTAGTCTGCCTTTAGCTCACGGAAAGCCTGTGGAGCGCACAGTCCCGATGCCGTTGGCGTCGACTCTTTGCGAGAGGCCTATTCAATCTGCTGATCTGATCAGTAACGGGCTTTACGATGCTCAAGTTGATGTCATCGTTTTAAAACCAAAAGACTCACGCTCTAAAATTCAAGCCTCGCTCGTGAAGCAGAGGGCCGTTGAGTTAGCAACTGCGTCACAGCAGTTGGGATATAGCTACGGTGTCTGTGATAACGGTCAGGGATGGGTGATGACGTTTCCTTCGCCTGAGCCGATCACGCTTGATTCACGTATTTTAAACGTTAGCACAAAGGCGGCACAAAATTGTTTACCGAAAAGTCTTAAGGTTTTATTTGCCGCAGAGCAAAAAGGCCGATCTTTTTTGGTTCCTCTCGATGGAGATCTCACGGCGAAACTTCCAGATTCGAAGGGCTATGCGTCTGTAGTGTGTTCGCCGGCCCAGTTTGCAGCGTCTGGCCCAAGAGAGTGGGCCTTGATTTCACTCGGCGGTGCAAAGGTCAATGCGGCGGATCTTTTGCCGCCCCAAGGCCTTGCTAACCAAGAAGCTCTCATTCAGTGGATCAATCAAAAACGTCTGACGGCAAGCTTACCTAGTTTGAATGTAGATAGTGAATTGACTGCGGCATCCACAGGGCTCGCAACACGAACGTTGATCCATCATGATTTAAGTGCTCTTTCAAAGATCCGCGCAGCTCTCGAAAAAAAGGGGTTGGAAGTCTTCGGTGAAAATCGTGTTCAAGGAAAGTCACTGGCTGAAGTAGCTGGTCTTCTTTGGATGTCACCATCGCACCGCGATCTTCTGCTTCATCCGACGGCTGAAACCATGGGTTTTGCCATCAAAGAAACTGACACTGGCGTTTTTGTCGTGATGCTTGTAGGTCGAAAAGTAGCTGGTCCCGTCGCAAAAAATGGCTTTTAGAATCCATAAGGGAGACTCGTTGTGAAAACCAATATTCTTGTTTTGATGATGCTGATGTTTATTGGGTCTTGTAAAACCACAGAAGACACGTCATCTGAGACAAAAGCTATTTATAAAGGCGGTTTAACCGCGCAAGACGCCGTAGGCCCTTTGTTTGGCAAAAATGAGACTGTTACGCTTATAAATTGCAAAACACTGGCAGCCTATGAGGCGGTCTATAAGACATTTTCGGGAAAAATCTCTGAACGGTTACAGGACACCAACTGTCAATCACTCAGCAAGGCCTCCAGCGCAGGTGAGTCTAGCGCGATCTGGTTTGCCAAAAAAGACATCCCGAAATTCAAAAAACAGATGAATGACGCGCTGTGGAAGAAGTGTCTTAGGGAGCAGTTTTGGTTTTGCGATGACTCAAAGTTAAAAGCCGAAATCGATGCAGCCTTCTCCCCCGGAGAGCACATGGGGCGCACAATTAACGGTAGCGACTGGATTAAAACATTCTGGGAGACGGCTAACTTAGAGGCGCAGTCGTTTCAAAAGCCGTAAGACAATTCACCATCAGCATAGCAATGGTCATAGGCCCCACGCCGCCTGGCACAGGGGTGAAGTGGCTGGCGATCTCTTTTGCGTCATCGGGCACCACGTCGCCTGTTAGTTTGCCGTCCTCGGTGCGGTGAATTCCGACGTCAATGACCACAGCCCCTGGTTTTATCCAGTTTTTATTCACCAGATGTTTAGCACCGGCAGCGGCCACTAGAATATCAGCCGTTTTGGCAATACTTTCAGGATTTTTAGTCTTGCTGTGAATGCAAGTGACCGTAGCGTTAGCGTGGGTCAGTAGTAGCTGCACTGGAAGACCTACTAGAACAGACCTGCCGATCACGACAGCGTGTTTTCCGGAGCAGTCAATTCCTTGGTCTTTCAAGAGCTCCATGACTCCTGCCGGGGTGCATGGCCTCAGGGCTGGCAAGTTCCAGGCAAGGCGGCCCTGATTGTAAAAAGAAAGGCCGTCCACGTCTTTGCTGGGGCTAATGGAGTTGATGACGGCCACACGGTCAATATGCCTGGGCATGGGAAGCTGCGGTAAGATGCCGTCGACGTCTTTGTTATCATTTAGTTTCTTGATGAGGCTTAGAACCTCCGACTGGGCGACATTACCTGGAAGTTTGAAAGTTTTTGATGTGATGCCAGCCTCAGAGCAGGCTTTTTCCTTATGTCTGACGTAGACCTGGCTAGCTGGGTCATCACCGACCAGTAAAACAGCAAGGCACGGAGCTCTTCGCCCCGTGCCCGTGTGTTGCAAGATTTTTTGCCTAACTGATTCTCTGATTTTTTTGCCGATCGCCGTTCCGTCGATCAGACGAGCTGTCATGAATTTATGGCCTCACTTGCAGAGATCACTGACTCAATCAAGTTGTCATCGCCATTGAGGCTTTGGCCGTAGGCATCGCCGCAAAATGCTAGGTGACGATCTTGGATTTTATTCATATCTAGACGGTCTAAGTGCTTTCTTTCTAAGAGAGTCGGCGTCTGAGCCCAGCCTACGGGCACTAGAGCTACACGCTCCACACCTGTCTTGATTTCGGGCGCGGCCGCAAGCAGTTTCTTGTGGGCGCGCTTTAGCCGTTTGACGGCCTTCACGACATCTGGAGCCTGCAACGACAGTTCATAATCAATCGTTGCTTGAAAGACGATTTCCCTCGGAGAGACGGAAGCCTGCACGCCTTCAGCTGGAACAAAAATAACTTGCGAAAGAGCAGCCACATCACCTGAGACCACAGGACAGCTTAACGTTACAAGGCTCACAGGTTTTGTTTTGTTGACGACTGTTAATAACTGCGTAGGCCAAAGTTTTTTGGCAAGCCACTGAGCGGCCGTCCACGGCGCTTGAGCAATGACTAACCTGCCTCCAAAAAACTGTCCAGCTGATGTCTTCATGTGCCACTCATCACCATCGTGATCAGCGTTGATGATTCGTGCTTTCGTCTTAAGAGTTAATTGGCCAGAGGCTTCAAACTTCTTGGTCAACGCTTCAAGGGCTGGTGTCCAGTCACCAGTGAAGGGTTCACTGGTATGAAAGCTTGAGCGCTCAGAAATAGCACCTGGAGATGCTTCCCAGATGTTAGTTATGCCAGCAGCCTGAGCGTAGGTCTCAAGCACCATGGTCGCTGGGCTTTTTCGTGGAGCTTTCCACACGTCTGCAAACGTATGATCAAATTTATCTTCTGCATCAAAGAGGGCTTGGACGTCCTTCCACTGGCGCTGTGCTGCCATACCGCCAAGAATTCTTGCGCCTTTTTCTGAGTAGAGATTTTTGGTGTCTACTTCAGAAAATTTATTGCCCATCAACACAGCCGTCTTTGTTTGTTTACCAGAAACAAGTGACGGCAGATCATCTGCCTCCGGGTCATGTTTAATCGCTTGGTTCCAAAACTCATAAAGTCTTGGCGTGATGGCGTTAAACCCATGACCTCTGATGTCTGCAGCTTCGTCGGTGCTAACGGTGCCAAGACGACCTCCGGCTCTTGAGTCTTTTTCAAGGATCAAAACTTTGCCGTCAGGATTAGCTAAACAGTAACGATGCGCGACGAGTAATCCAGAAATTCCTGCGCCAGCTATGATGACATCGTAGTGCGTTTGATCGGTTTCTTGATTGGTCGTGGCTTCAGTGTTGTCAGTCATGAGAGGCTCATTAGTTGATTCCATGCTGTAGCAAATCTCCATTCCTGGTGCCGCTTGCTAAGGGAGGCCGTCCTTTGGCTCCTTATGCCATCGCTGAGCATTTGGTGTTTTAATGATCTCGAGGGTAGATTCTATTAAAATCAGGGCCTTATGGCCAGAAGATAATGCATCGAGACGGCGCCCTAAATGCCTGAAATCAGTAAGGTCTATCCCGCCAAATCTGCTTGACGGCAGCCTTGGCCCTTCTGTATCCTCAGGGGCCTTTCTCAAGTCGGGGTGTAGCGCAATTGGTAGCGCGCGTGCTTTGGGAGCATGAGGTTGCTGGTTCGAGTCCAGTCTCCCCGACCATTTTTCTGAGACTTAGTATCAAGCAGTTTTTCAGAGACGAGCGCATCCATGCGCCCGACCATCAATCCAATTAATCAGTTCTAATCAACTAAAATAACTAGGACCGACCCCGCGTCCGAAATCGAAACCTTTCCAACCACTTCGCGAAATTTCTGGGTGATGCTGCCATTTGCTACAAGTCGGTGCTACCAGCTTTGAGGTCTCCGGCCATTCACGGTCCCATTTAGACCCTGCGGACATTAAGCTACACTCTCTGTTGAAGTTCATATTTTACAAGCCATTGATGGTCCGCCGTTTTAGGAAAGCGATGCTTACGTGTCGACGCTTTCTCTAACGGAATTGAGGCTAGATTATGTGCATCTTCAAAAAGTCCATTGGCTTTCGCCTTAGCAAGGCTAAGATGGTTTATGCCCTCATAGGCGGTTTAGCTCGCTCAGTCTGACGATCAAAATAAATCCCTGAAAATGGTTTAAGCAAATGACAATTAAAGACCTTGGTACGAAAGTTGGAGTTAAAGGCTATGCCCCAGCAGTCCTTGCTCACGGCGGTTATTGTGAAGTCGCCCTGGCGGAATTGAGTACGATTCCGAACAACGAGCTTTCTGACTTGATTGGTCGACTCGTTATCATCTGTGGCCTACGTGAGTTGAAGAATGACTGCTGGGAGGAGTTACGCGAGCGCGTCCAGCAACTAGCGCCAATCGCTGTGGTGTGGATGATTCCACCACAGTACCCGCTATGGGGGGATTTCGATGCTTTAAAAGATGACATGACAAGAATTCGACTTGCAATCGATACGCAGTATATAGACGCATCTTTTCAGGTCAGTTTGAATTGGGTACATCGCGGTAATGTCATTTACGATCCGCTTGCGCCTGAAGCGTGGCAAATCTTCGATGAGAGTCGAAAACCGACGAGTTCTCAGTTTTGGCGTATTCATGGCTGGCATCCAGAGCGGTGGGTGCGGCTTTACTCACAAAAGCAAATAGAACATTTAGCGAAATCGATTATAGACTTTCGACCCAAGTTTGTGACGCTTGCGCACTCGCAGCGGCATCAGCAATGGTCGGAGCTCGAACAAGTGCTGGCTGCCCTGAGCAAGATCCGACTTAATTTCCATCACCTGCCCTAAGCAAGATCCGACATAGGTGCCAGTATCATCTACGGCACTTGTATTTCTCCGATAGATTATCGTAAATAATTTCGGGTTACCATAAATGATCCGAAGTGAAAGGTTTGCGCGACTTTGCTGATATGGCTAGTACGTATTTATAGATGCGAATGGAAGGGCTTAGAGTCTACCGTGGCTTACAATTGGGGATATTTTAGGTCGTCTATATGCGCCGGCTCTATCAAATCGATGCCCTAGACCTCTTCAAAAGTTCGAACTGCGCCTTCCTAACTTCTTCTAGAATTTTTGGTAGTGTTCCCGTGGTGCCGCAATGATCGCGAGCGTGACGGACATTTTTACTAGCGAGTTGATTCCCATGATTATTCCTCCTCGAGGTTTAACGGTTTATCTTTATGGCGTTCCACTATGGAGCGCACGAGTGAATGTATAGCGAGAACAGTTCGTCTTTCTGACCCGGAGCGCAATGAGGGAGAAGAAGTCTGCATCCCTTGTTTGTTGCGTAAAAAATCAAGTGTGAGTGGATTTAATTCAGTCTGAATCGATGTCTCAATCGATCACATGTTGCGCACCTAGAAGAGACAGGAACAATTTATAGCGTCTCAGCGGTCTCTAGTTCATTGATTTAATGTAAGCAGCGAGCCCTACGATTAAACATATCAGGGCAACAATATCGGCGACAAATACCCGCGAAATTTGCTGGTTTAGAGCTTGTCCTGGCCATGAAAGAAATAGAAACGACAACACACTGGCGAATCCGGTCACAAATCCAATAGGTTGATACATCGGGCGGAAGGCGCAAAACGTAAAAATGCCACCTAGCAAACCAAATAGAAAGGCTCTGTGCCGCATTAAAACGAGAAGATTTGGCTCCTCAATTTTAAGGCCATAAAGCTTCGCTAATTGGTCGGCGCCAAGTACGCCGAGTACTGGCAGGAAATGAATCACAGCAACAACTATAAACGTCGTGGAAATAATTAATTGCATATCAAGATCCTTAATTAGTTTGACGCCAAAACTATGTGAACCCTAGTCTAGCAAATCCTTATAAAGCGCACCAAATTTCATGGTTGGATCGCAGATCTGAAGTTCAATCGCTATCGGGGACA
>CAYOEM010000024.1:0-34108 GCA_964402975.1 uncultured Polynucleobacter sp. | reverse complement strand
CAGCGAGAGCCGGTAACAATTGGAATGCGGCTAGGAACAATTAACGGGGGCAGTTCTAAAAAAGTCCGGAAAATCGAAGGTATTTTAATAAATATTGACATCCCCTTAAAAAGCATTAGATTGCCCATCAAGTAGGCGTTTTGCAGCTACAGGCCTGTGGATATCCTGTGAATTTGGGGTGACTTTTGATAGAGCAAGTTAAAGAAATTATTGAGAAAGATATAAATCCACAGTTGGCTTTGCATGCCGGGGGTTGTGAGTTGGTGGATGTCGAGGATGGGATCGTGACCATTCGTCTCTTCGGAGGCTGTTCTGGTTGTCCCTCAAGCCACATAACCTTGTTCAACGGTATAGTGCCGATATTCAAAGAAAAACTTCCCGACATCAAAGACGTCGTTCTGGGCTGATCCGGCCCGGAAGCTGTTGAGCAGTATTTGCCCATATGAGCTGCTTTATCATACTTACATTGCTCCGATACTCCTTATGTGCAGACGCACTGAGGAGTTTTTTTTTAAATGGGGGACGGGGTATGCGTTTTTTTGAGCGGAGTCTTTGTCGACTGATGCTTATCTGCTGCTCATTTGTTTTGGGTCAACTTTGCTTGGCCGCTGACAAAGGCCTGCAGTCAAAAGGATCCTCGCCCGCCAAAAAAAATGAAGCTTATTCTCCCGAAAATATTCACCCTGACAATGAAGTCCCGCTGAATCCGGAGCGCTATATTTGGAAACTGTCTACAAAGCGGGCCACTCTTGATAAGAATTCAAAAGAGGTGCCAGTTTATATGTTTGATGGCGATAGTCGCGAACGAGTGGCCGTAGGTGGTGCTCCAAGCGGCGAGATCATAACGTTAGATCGTATCAGGTCTTATGGTCATAGGCATTTTTATGGATACAATTGGAGCGCCGGCGCTCAAGGGACCAAAAAATTTGGACCGAGCGCCACGTTTTGGATCGATGGTATGAATATTGACTACGCCGGCAAAAAATAGGGCCACGTCATAGCTTAGAAATATTTGGCCAAACCTAAACCTAAATTCAGCTCACTACCAGTGATGCTAGCGACGGTCGCAGGACTGGTTGCTTCACTTTTGGTCTCACCAGTGAACGTCATTTGGTACCTTAAAAATGGTTTCAATGCGAGATGGGCGCCAAGGAAATACTTCATGCCACCCTCTAGTCCGAAATCAGTCGTCTTCTCTGTTACTTTGGTTCCAGTGTCAGTTGTTCCTGAGCTTGTCAGTAGTTTTACGCCGACGTAGGGAACGAATTTATCGGAATGAATATTTCCCATATTGAAGAAGAACGCTCCACCGAGTCCGAATGCACTGCTTTTTTGCGTGATAGATCCACTTTTTTGATTGTCACTTGAAAAATTAAATAAAGGCCCCGCCTCCATTTTTGAAAATACGAATAGCCAAGCGATATCAAGTCCAAGATGAGTTGTGGTCGTTTTAAACGTTTCGTTCGTATACTTTTGATTTTGGGTTTGCGAAGAAAAATCAAATCCAAGCTCAATATTTGCCTTGTAGGGAGCCCCAGAGTCTTGGGCACCGTGACCAGCCCCTGCAGTCGAATTCACAGACCCATCCGCCGCAGTGCCGACAGCTTTTTTCTTCCTTTTCATCTTTTTTGGTGGGGTGGTTTTAGTTGCCGGCTCAGTCGTGGTCTCTGGTGTTGTAGCCGCATCGCCCTCGGCGGGGGCCTGATCTGTCGTTGATTGAGCCGTTAAAGGCTTACGGTCAGTATTTCGATTGTCTAGCTCTTTTGTTTCGAAATAGGGGGCGAGAGTGTCGTTGGCAACCGAGTCCTCGGAGCTGGCAGCGGGCTCAGATGAATCGATTGTTTCGTCCTCGGAGTTACTTTCAAGGTTTTCTGCGTGAGAAACACCGTAAATATTCAATGCTACGATGGTGGCTAGAAAGCGGTATTTCATTGCACGATCTCCATGTAAAACGTGGTGGAATAGGTATCTTTTGATTCTATCAGATCTTATCGCTAAATAAAAACTCTGCAAGTTTCACAAAATCAGTCGGCATTAGTGTCTCAGCCCTGCGGTTCAGGTCAATCGGGCAATCGTCTTCTGACCTTCCGTGTAAGAAGGGCTTAACAGTATTGCGTAGTTTTTTCCTGCGTTGAGTGAAGGCAATACGGCAGATGGTCTCCGTATATTGCAGTAACTTCTGCGACATTGCCAGGTCCGGACGCGGCCTCAGTGTTAAGACAGCACTGTCAACTTTGGGAATCGGTGAGAAACAAGTTTTTTCCACCTTAAAGTTCAGTTCACATAGGGCTCTTAGTTGGCAATATACACTCAGGCTTCCATAGTCTTTGGTGTCAACGCTCGCAGCGACACGCTGGGCAAATTCAAGTTGCACCATAAAAATCGCAGCTTTCAAGTTTGAAAGATAGGGCAAGGTCCACATAAATATTGGCGTGGAAATATTGTAGGGAATATTGCCAAGCACTGCAGATGGTGCGTCAGGTGAGGCGTTTATCCAACGGTCTAGATCAAACTTTAGAATGTCAGTATTCACGATCTCCACGCCCGGCAATTCTCCGCGGCCCACCCTTTCCGATAGTCTGTTTGCGAAACGATCGTCTTTCTCGATGGCAGTGACCTTTATTCCGGCCTGACTAAGAGCCTCTGTTAATATCGCGTTGCCTGGCCCAATCTCTATTACGCGAGTTACGCCCAGTTCAACCGTTTGTTCCACAATCCGGCGGACGGGCCAGTCGGTATTTAAGAACACTTGTCCTAGGCTTTTTTTCTGCTTTATACGTGAGTGATCACGATCATGTTTTCGTGTTTCGTCTGAGTAACTGCGTCGCATGGCGTCTGCCTCTTTCTGGCGGGATAATAAGTGATCAGTTTTTAGGTATCAGGCGTTAAAAATTTTTCGAATGGATAGCGAGAGAACACGTCCCAACCAATAGTCGTTTCATATTGGTTCTGGCGGAACGTGTGATAACCGAGTGCAGCAATCATAGCGCCGTTGTCTGAGCAAAAGTGCTGTTCGGGAAACCATACCGGTAGTTTTGTAGACTCTTTCACCATTGCTTTAAATCGTGAGTTGGCTGCCACGCCACCGGCGACGATAATGCTTTTTGCTTTTGGCCGCATCGTTTGAGCTATTTCAAGTTTACGAACAATTTGGCCAAGTGCTTCATTTTGAAATGCTGCGGCGATATCGGCCTGCTGAGACGGAGTTGTTTTTTCATCCTTGATGACTCGAGCGACGGCGGTTTTCAGGCCCGAATATGAAAAAGCCATTTGACTTTTGCGTTCGATCATTCGAGGTAGTGCGATTTTAGTGGCATCGCCGGCTTTGGCCAATGTCTCCACGTGTGGGCCGCCCGGATAGGGCAGACCTAACATTTTCCCCACCTTGTCAAAAGATTCACCGCAGGCATCATCTATGGTGTGAGCAAGTAGTTCAAATGCAGTGGGTGATGACATGTAGTATAAATTCGTGTGCCCGCCGCTCACGACCAGTGCCAAAGTGGGAAAAATTTGTCCGTGTTCAGCGTCAATGCCAAGAAGCGCGCCGTGAACGTGTGCGTGGACATGATTGACTGGCACGAGAGGTTTTGAGGAGCTTTGAGCTAGTCCTTTAGCAAACGATACTCCGACCAAGAGGCAACCTATCAAGCCAGGGCCTTGAGTGACTGCAATGGCGTCGATATGATTTGGCGATACGTCTGAGGTTTTTAGAAGATTTTGATACATCGAACCGAGGGCATGGAGGTGCTCGCGAGCGGCAATCTCTGGTATCACGCCACCCCAGCGTTCGTGAATTTTAATTTGAGAGGCAACGTGAGATGCGATGACCCTCCGGCCATCTTGAACGAGTGCCACAGCGGTCTCGTCACAGCTGGATTCAATACCCAAAAAAAGCATTCCGGCAGCTTACCCTTCAAATTTCATCTTTTTGATTTAAGAGCTTTCTTGGCTTTGTCACCTTCTGGGGTGCCTGCGTACTTCGTGGCTACTTCGTCGTAGAACAACTTGGAGGTGTCTTTGTCTCCCATAGCTTTAAATGCATCGCCAAGCCGCAGTTTTGCTAAAGCCATTTGTTTTTCTCCTGGTTTTAGCTCGATAAGTTCGTTGAATTGCAAAGCGGCTTCCTTCGGCTTTTGCAGTTTCATAAGACTTTCGCCATAAATCATTAGTAAATTGATTTTATCTTTGCCTTTGGATTTTCCAATAGCCGTCGGAGCCAACTCTACTACATCCTTGTATTTCTTTTTTTTGTAGGCTGCTTGCACGGTGTCGAAATCTGAGTTTCCAGTTGCATCAACCGGCGAATCTTTCTTCTCCGAGGATTTCTTCGCTATGGATCCTCCATGATCCATAGCATAAAGAATTTCTTTTTGCTGATTTTCAACTGTTTCAAGTCGTGAACGAATTTCAGCCAGTTGCGCTCCTAAGGAACCCTCTTGCTGTCCCTCGACTCCCGGCATCTGGCCAGTTTGAACGCCGACCTTTAGAGCATCGATATCGCCTTTGATTCGTTTTACCTCAATGCCAAGTCTCTCGACATCAGACGATGTCGACGCAATCGATTTTGAATGGACCTCACCTGTTTTCTGATCGGCCGTACGACTATTTGCAAGATTTGACTCAAGTTGAAGCAGCCGGGTTTGCAGTCTAAAAATATGATCGTCCATTTCACGCTTCTGCGCAGGCGTGACGCACGATGCCACTGTCGCGATAATTATGGATACCAGCGCGGCTAAGCCAAAGTCTCTTCTTGCCCCAAGTAGGCTCGTCATCAGGTTGCCCCCCAATCTGGTTATGGACCCAGTCCCGAAGGCGTGGTCCCGCATAATCGATTAGCGCTCTTAAAGGCTTTATTCTGCCATTAATTACCCATAAAGACTAGTTTTTTGGCGGGCTTAGGCTGCCGCGCCTGTTTTTTGACCTGTGATGGAATCAGAGCGCAGGCGGCGTCTAAGATTGACCATAAGGATCATGTAACGGTTGGACTCTGAAGTCCACTCGCGGAAAAACTCCGGTCGAGTTTTAATATTAAGGGTTTTAAGTTTGAGATTTTCCTTGTTAGCAAGAACATCATTAACATCGTCATGAAATCTTTTAAGCTGTAGCTTCCACTGTTGTGCACTGTCCTGCTTACCCGCGCTGTCGCTAAACTCTGGGTATGCTTCCGCTTTCTTTGTGTCCGCTTCTCGGCTATCCTCTGGCGTCCCGGTTTGGGGTGAGGACGCAGACTGGTCGGCTGCGGTTTCTTGCGAAGAAACAGCTGCATCGGCGACGTTGTTTTGGGATGCTTGCTCGTCCATCTTTAAAGGGGTCCTCGAGATCAGGGCGCATTGTGGTTGAAAGATGAGTAAGGTATCGGTCAAATGTCGCCTCAATTTAATGTAAAGAGTTACAGAAGGCTTATTTAGGCCGAGCTTAATTGGATTTGTTGAAAGACAAAGAAAGTAGATAATGAATATTGAAAATAACGAGTTAGAGTCGACAGAGCTAGAGATTGACGGTGACGGTTCTACAGTGGTGCCCCTCGCCGAGGTTTTGCCGTCAGCCAAGACGTTTGAGGAGGCTGGAGTCTCCGCAGAAGTCATCTCAGCTGTTCAAAAGATAGGTTGGCAGCAACCTACACCCGTACAGGGCATGTGCCTTCCGCTAACCGTCAAGGGTCGAGATGTTGCTGGGTTCGCCCAAACAGGAACGGGTAAGACTGGAGTTTTTGTCATAACAGTTGCTGAACGACTTAGTCAGGAGCCGCCGCCATCCCGCGCCAAGCGAGATGTTGCAGTTCCTGAAGTGCTGGTGCTAACCCCAACTCGGGAGTTAGCCATGCAAATTGATGATGATGCTCAGAATGTTATCTCGAGTTTGGGAATATCCTCGGTGCCTGTTTTTGGTGGTGTTGATTTAGATAAACAAGCGGCCGCCTTTAAAGATGGCCCGAGAATGATTGTGGCTACACCTGGTCGCTTAAAGGACTTGTATCAACGCAAATTGGTTGATTTGTCGAAGGTTAAGATTTTTATTTGCGACGAAGCTGATCGTATGTTTGATATGGGCTTTATTGATGATGTTGAATTTTTCCTCGACAAAATCCCTGAAGACGCTCAGAAATTACTTTTTTCAGCCACGACCAATGACAACGTCAAAGAGCTCGCATTTGAGTATCTGAATCATCCAGCTTACATTTCAGTTAACCCGGAAGTATTGACGCCTGAAGCCATTGAGCAGCACGCCATTATTTGCGACACGTCCAATAAGCTGCGCGTCATTCTTGGACTGTTAAGAGAACACAGTCCGACGTGTGCCATCATATTTGCCAACACTAAGATGACAGCCGAATGGCTACATTATAAGCTCAGCGGCAATGGCATTGACGTTGACTTAATTACTGGTGACTTGCCGCAAAAAAAACGAATTCAACTTATTCAGCGTATTAAAGAGGGTAAAGTCAAGGCGCTTATTGCCACCGATGTGGCAAGTCGTGGCCTACACATTTCAAAAGTTAGTCATGTATACAACTTTGATGTTCCAGATGATCCGGCTAACTATGTGCATCGAATTGGTCGTACCGCTCGAGCTGGCGCGAAGGGTAGTTCTTATACGTTGGTTTGTGAGGACTATGGAGAGAATATTCGTGCAATACAAGACATGTTGGGTGCGCAGGTTCAGCTGAAGGGTGAGTGGTTCAATCAAGATTATCTTGAAATTAATGATGTTGCCGGCAATCCCTATGCAATCGGCGGCGCGTTGTACCGCGAGCCAAAAGAGCGTTTTGACAGAAAAGGCGCGGTTGGGCGAGGCGAGCGAGGCGCTCGAGGTCGCACTGAGCTTTCAGATAGAGATGCCAAGACTAGAGAGCCCGGACGCCAAAGGGGGCAATTAAAGTCCGAACACTCCACGCGTCATCATGCTGATGTTGATGCGAGTTCTCAGCACAAAACAGTATCGACACGGAGCTCCAAGCAGTTCTCTGAGCGTAAGGGCCATCACCTAAATTCCAGACCGCCAGAAAAGCCGATTGTCTACCGCGCGGAAGGAACCCCTATTGGACTAGTTGGCTGGGTCGTTAAAATTTTTAAAGCTTTATTTGGTGTCAGATAGTTGCTTATCTGCGGTAAGACTCGGTACACTCTATTGAAATGCGTTTTTTGATTCAAGAGGTTTAGAATGTCTCAAGTTGTTGTTACAGACGATAAACTAAAGTCTAGACGAGATCAAAGTGCCAAAAAAGAACTTCAGATAGATCGCGAAGGGCAATTCGCTAAGTGGAGAATGTCGGATATCACCAAGTTTGATCCGATTGCCGCGGCTATCGGGATTGCGTTACTTCCAGTGTTTTTCAGCTGGTATCTGATTGGTTTGGTTGTAAAGGTCGCAGTGTATGTTGGCGCGGGCTTTAGCAAGCTTGTCGGACTGCTCATTGGTAAGTCAAAAACCATCTGAATGCCCTTAAATTTCCCTTCAAACATAACCTTTGCTTTTCATCTTAATGGCCCGGCTCGATAGCTTTTATCGTTACCGCTATTTTTCAGGCGTCAAAAAACAAAATCTGCTTTTGGCACGTTAGTTGCTCCGTCATTTACTGGTTGATGTGACGTGGGAGTCGGCTGGCTATTAGTGATTTGCCTGGTTAAATTTTGGAGGTTTTATGGGAACAACGATTGTCCACGGTGGTGCTACCGTTTCGCGTGATGTGTCCGCTGTGAAGCGCCTTGGTCGGGTCGAGAGTTACGTCGTCCGTAACTCTCACCCTATTGCAATATATTTTCAGGTCATAGGGTCTATTTGGTTCGCTTTTTACTTCTGGAACCACCTATGGGCGGAGGCGATTTTAAGTTATCTCGCGAGTAGGGCCATCGGTGCATTAGCGGTTTCTCGACTTGATGTTAGGGTTTTAGCCCAAACTCTTTTGGGTCGGCTTGGTTTATTGCACTTGGAGGGGTCGAATTTAGTGCTTCAAATCGCGGGTCTCATCGTTTTGCTTTACGGACTGTGGAGTCACGAGGTCCGAATGCTTCTCACGGGTGTGTCCGTGATTCTGCTAGGACACACGCAAGGTTGGTCCAGGGTGGATCCCCGACTCGGTGGTGCATGAAAGCTCAGACTTTACTTAGAGGTTTGTCCTGATGACATTCATGGCTTCGGCTATTTCCGCAGCTGTCATAGCGCCTTGTTTCATAAAGATGGGTTTTCCATCGCGGCCAAAAATTATGAGATTGACCGAATCATCTTTAAGACCCCACTCCTTAACTAGAGTCTTCTTCATATCTTTCACGTAAGTCGTTCTGGGGAATTTCTCTTGTTTGCTCTTTAGCTGGCTATTGATCATAGAGTTTGGATACCAAGCGGCAGCCATATTAATGACAGCGATACTTCCGTGTTTATCAAAGGGAAACTTTGCGGCCTCGTATGCAGCTTCAAGTGGTTCGTTAAGTTTTTTTTCCTCTGGATCAACATAAAATAGACTTATAATTTTTCCAGTTTTCGAAATGTCTTCAGAACTCCAGCCTTCGCCTGACACTTTTCCGCCCAATTCAGCGTCTAATTTAATAACAGTGGGAGATTGGCCAACGGCTAGTGGGGCTGACCAAGCTGTCGAAACCAGCGAGAACACAGCAGCTATAATAAAACACGCTATTTTCATAGTCACACCTCCTGAAATCCGTGTACATCGACATTTCCGTATCGTATATCCCTATACGTTTAAAATCAAAACCAAGGATCTGAACTCTTGTCGGAATTGCCTGCTCAAAATTCAACCCAAGCCCTGTTTGTGGCAGGTCGTAAGGTAACGGCCGTATCTTTCATTGTGCTAATCGTCATAGCCAATGTTTGGTTTATTTACCGGCTAACTGGCGAAACCATGCCGGAGTGGACATCTTTTCTGTTTGTTCCAGGAGTATTGGGCGTGTTACTGGGTTTTTTCATGATGCTGCCAGGCTGGCTCAACCCATCAAAATTACAACGAGAAGAAGCTCAAGATGCGGATTATGATAATAACGATCACTAAGGAGGGCGTTTCTGCCCACCGATATCTTTGACAAGGTGTCGTACTATTAAATTAGATACACGGGCTCTTCAGGGGAGTAAGCCGATTGAAACGGTCGAAGTCAGACAGAGATAAAGCGATGTATCCTTCGGTGAAAGCTGCCACGGCCGTTTCGGAGGCCAGTCGGCAGATGGTCGATGTGAGCATGCAATCGGCTGGTCAGTCGTTTGGTCGTCGTACTAATGATCCGGGATCTCAATTGATACCCGCTCGGCGAGTGCATCATGTTCTCGAGCGCGCCAGAGGTAAGAATCTTTTAATTTGTATAAAGGGCTATCCTGACCCAGACAACATTGCGGCAGCTCTATGTCTACAGTGGTTGGCCAAACACCACGATATCCGTACCAAGATCTTGCATTTTGAGGAGATATCACACTACGAGAATAGGGCCCTTGTAAAAAAACTCGATATTGAAATTGAAGAATACGATCCGTCCATGGACTTGTCGCAATGGGATTACTTTGCAGTTAATGACGCTCAAAGTTGTGAGCTACCCATAAAACTCCCTTCGTCGTGTCGATTACTAATTTTCGTTGATCACCACAAAGCTCTGGGCACGGTTACCGGCGAGTTTGTCGATATTCGTGAACACAGCGGTTCAACCTCTGCTGTTTACGCCGAGTATCTTATCGATGGTCCAGCGAAGTTTGAAGGATCGTCAACCGAGCAGACCAAGATTGCCACGGCCATGATGCATGGTATCCGCTCTGATACGGATAACTTCGCCAATGCGACACCTATGGATTATCGTGCCAGCGAGTTCTTGGCCAAGCACATGGATAAGGATCTTTTGAATCTTATCTCTCGACAGTCCATACCAGCTAAAACCATGGATCTGACGCAGATTGCCTTACAGCGCAAGGATATCAAGGGCACTTTTATGTTTGCGGGTGTTGGCTATGTGCGTGAAGAGGATAGAGACGGTATCGGACAGTGTGCGGACTATCTGTTGCACCGCGAGGGAATTGATACGGTTATAGTCTATGGCGTTGTTGGCAATGAGTGGATTGACGGATCTTTGAGAACTAGATCACACACACTCGATCCAGATAAATGGATCAAAGATGTTTTTGGTCAGGACAAAAACGGGCAATTTTATGGTGGTGGTCGTAAAGACAAAGGCGGCTTCCAGATTCCTTTGGGTGTTTTTGCAAACGTGTCTGACAAAGAGTTGCTCTGGATTCTCATCAAAAAGACTATTGATGAGCTGTTTTACGATAAAATCGGAGTCGACGGCAAGCCTGGTCATGATGATGGTCAAACCGGTAAGGTTTGACGACCCAGCCACTCGATATAATCATGGTTTCCAGATCCGACTGGCAGTTCCAAGATGCAAGGCGTTGAATAGCTATGCATATTTTTAATTCTGCTCTGGCAATCTTTTGAACGCTCCGCCGTGGTCTTCAAGATCATCAAAGCCTCCTGGTCTTGCTGGAGGGCTCCGTCCCATTCGTAAATGCTTTCAATGACAGGAGTGATATTCGCGCAGGCAGCCATTTTTGATTGGATCAAATCTTTTGCCAGTTGGCGCGCCTCACTCGCGTTCTTGCAGGTCACATAGAGCAAAACGATATCTTTCATATCTCTGAGCCTCCGCCTTTGAGCCGACTATGCCAGAACCAAGGTTTCTTCGAAAACCATAATCGCTGAGTCTGTGGGGGGGCGTCTGATCTAGCCTTAACATTCTGAAAAAATTGAATAAATCGCATATTATACTGCCTCCAGTGATGTCTTTGTTGAAACGCAGGGGTGTGTGGGCATCCCTAGAGGGTCTGATTTGGCGTTGACCAGATTGTAGTGCCGTCATATCAAAGCCACCGATATTACTGAGGAGAGCTAACGTCATGGGTTTGAACCTCGTTTTGCCAGATCCATCAGAGATCTCAGAACTTTCCAGTCGAGTCGGCGGCCTTGTCACCGGAACATATAGCTTTCCCGCATCGACCAGGGCAGATTCTGAAAAAACTGCGATACAAATCGCAACTGGTCAGACCGTCGGTTACCTCCCATCAGACTCTGAGAAGTACAGAGACTACATTGGACGAGTTACCCGTATTGATGTTCAAGACGGTAAAGGCTCGGTGAATATCACATTCCCAGCCAAGCTTTTCGGACAGGATATGGCCGGGCTGTTAACCGTTTTGTTCGGGAAAATATCTTTTTATTCAGGAATCATGCTGGAGTCCATTTCAGCTGATTCAAATTACCTGGCAAAGTTGCAAGGCCCCAGATTTGGACTTGAAGGTATCAGAATGCTTGCCGGTAAAAGTGGATCGAGGACTCCTTTGCTGATGGCGATTCTAAAACCAGGCCTTGGTCCATCCGACGCTCCCCTTGCGGAACAATTTTCGCAGCTTGTCGAGGCCGGTACAAACCTTGTCAAAGATGATGAAACTCGAATTGACATCACCTTAGATGACGCCCTCAGGCGACTTGAATGTGTTAAGAAGGCTGCCAAGGGGCGGGGTATCTACGTCACACATCTGACTGGGCCCGCATTTGAATTACGCACCCGTGCCAAAAAACTTCAGGAAAATGGCGCACAGGCTTTTTTATTTTGTCCTTACACTTATGGCTTATCGGTGCTGCAGTCTTTGTGTAGTGATCCGGATATCAAGATTCCGATCTTTGCCCATCCAGCATTTACGGGTCCGATGACGACCGGCACTTCTGCTATAGCTCCACAGGTCGCTCTTGCGACGGTTTTGCGTTGGGGTGGTTGTGACGCTGTTCTTTATCCAAGCCCATACGGAACTATCGCGTTACCAAAATCTGATGCGATTTTGGTGCACCGATCTCTCACAAAAGTTGAAGGATCTTTAAAAATCGCAGCGTCCGTGCCATCTGCTGGAATTATGCCAAGCCTCGTCAGCTCGATACGAGAAGATTTTGGAGAGAACGTCATAATAAACGCTGGCACCGGCATGGTGCGATCAAAAGGTACGGTTAGTGAAGGTGCTCAGGAGTTTGTGAAAGAAATCGTCCGTAATTATTCAGGCCAGGGTTGAAACTATCATCATAGGAGCTCTGCTTTGTTGACGCGCCGAAATCCATTTCCTTCTCCAACACCTTTGGACAAAGTCTTGCTAGACGAAATGGTCTTTGTGGCAAAGCAGTGTTATGAGCGTGGATGGTCCTGGGGTACTGCAGGAAACTTTAGCTTACGAGGTCGGGATGGTCTCATATGGCAGAGTCCCACCGGTATTTGCAAAGGCCGGCTGAGTGCCACTCTTTTTATTCCTATAGATCTGCAGTCCGAGTCGCAACTAGAGTATTCTCCCCATCGTCCATCAGCAGAAATGCCTGTGCATGCTGGCATTTACAAGTTTGTGAAGGACGCCCGGTGCGTCGTGCACACGCATCCGTCTGCCGTGGTTGCCTACAGCCGCGGGAAAAGTTCGATGACGTTCACAAATGAGGAGATGATTAAAGCACTAGGGGTCGAGTCTCACGAACAAACTTTATCGATTCCGGTATTGCCAAATGTGAATCCCGAAGACATGAAATCATTTTCCGGTAAAATTCAGCCCGGGATTGGAAAAGTCGCCAAAACGGTTGTTCTCGAGGGGCACGGTGTGTGGGCATGGGGTCAATCGCCGCTTGAAGCACTTGGATATATTGAGGCACTTGATATTTTATGTCAGCAGCAGAGTTAGACATGCTTCGAACCATTGATCTGGGGCGAATGCCTTATGGCATGGCTCTGGAGCAGCAGCTTTCCTGGCACGGAAAAGTTCAGAATGGCGAGCCTTCGGTCATCCTGACGGTAGAGCATGATCCTGTTTTAACATTGGGTAAAAACGCTGATCCAGGGAATCTTCTTCTCTCGCGTCGATCATATAATGATATGGGGGTTGAGCTTTTCGAAACTGAGCGGGGCGGTGAAGTTACCGCTCACATGCCTGGGCAAATTGTGGTCTATCCCATTATCGATGTTATCAAGTTCAAATTAACTGTCCGTCAGTATGTTAGCAGTTTGGAGCAAGCTGTCATTAATACGCTCAAAGATTACGGGGTATCGGCATCGAGAGATGCGCAGCTACCAGGGGTTTGGGTCGTGGGTCAAAAAATTTGTGCTATTGGCGTTCGCGTGAAGTCGCGAATCACGATGCATGGCCTGGCGCTGAATGTTAACAATGAAACAGATCTATTTGAAAAAATCGTACCCTGTGGGATTAAGGCTAGAGGAGTTACGACTCTTTCAAAACAGGTTGGCAAGCGTGTTGACGTGATGACTGTCAAGGATATTCTGTTGAGACACCTTAAGAGCCAGCTTCTCGAAAGCTAGCGTTTTAAATCAATCCCAAGCAAAGCATCTGCTCCAATTCAGATTTTTTCGCTAATTCGAAGCTGATGATTTGGCGAAGCTTCGCAGGTAATGATGATTTGGGAATGCCGCAGGACATAGCGAGTGAGCGCATCGATAGGCGGCCGCGTTTCCTAAAATCTGACTGTATCAATTCGAGCAATAAAGTCGCGCATAGCTTTTGAAAGGTTGGACGTTCTTTGTCAGGCCAGCCTAAAAATACGCCGTCACGGCCCTCGACATTCGTGTTAATGTTTTTTGCGTCATCACCGGTAGTACGCTCTAAACAATATTTCCAAATGTTTTTTGGTAGGCAGTTTGGCGTCAACATGTGATTCATTGACTTTTCCGTCATGGATCTGAGGCAGTTTCTCAGTTCCCGCACGTTACCATCCCGCCATTCAAAAGCAGTTAAAATTTCGAGAACACCCGGGGCAAGGGAGTAGGGTCCTCCTCGCATGGTCTTACAGAAGTGCCGCACTAAATCTGGAATTTCATTTTTCCTCTCATTAAGTGTGGGTATCGTGATTTCAGTCTCTCGGAGTCTTTGCCAAAGATCATTGCGGAAGGTGCCTTTTGAGACGAGGTCGCTGATTTTTTCATTTGCCGCGGAAATCACACGCACATTTACGATTGTATCGCGGCTAGCTCCAACGCTCCTTATTTTTTGGCATTCCATGACTCGTAGTAGTGCCATTTGAGCTTCTAGCGGCAGCGTTGCGATCTCATCTAGGAAAATCCATCCATTGTTTGCAGCCTGGATGAGCCCGCTTTTATCAGCTGTCGCGCCTGTGAATGAGCCGCGAACATGCCCGAAAAGCTCGCTAATGATGAGAGATGGTGTGAGGGCGCCGCAGTTGACTCGAATGAACGGGGTGCCGGGCGATAGGTTTGCCTCGAAGATGTCAGCAACAACCTCTTTGCCAGTGCCCGTTGCACCGAATACGTGCACACAGTTTATTGCTGACTTGATGATGTTTTGAGCTCGATGGTTTATTTGGGACATGAAAGTTCCGCAAAATGGGTCAGTAACGCGATTTTTTTTCAGAGTGACTTGTTTGACGAGGATTTTGTCCTCAATTATTTTCAGGATTGTTTTTGGATGAATATCTTTTGACAGAAAATCATCAGCGCCGGCTTCAAGGCTTTTATAGACGAGTTCTGGATTTTTAGTGCCTGAAGAGACCAGTATCAGGGCTGATGGGTAAAGTTGACGACATTTCTGTACGACCGAGATGCCGGTAGAACTCTCACTGTCCAGGTAAAGGTCGACAATAAATGCGTCAACATGTGGTCTAGGTTGCAGCGCATTGTCGAGCTCGCGGCGAGTCGCAAAACTTTGGATTTGGAAATTTTCCAGGAGATTATCGGAGTTTTTGAATGTTTCGGCGTAGACATCAAGAGTCTGTATATCATCATCAATTTGGAAGATTGAGTGGGACACCGATTACGCCTTGAATCATTTGTCTCTGTAAACACTTGATGATAGCGTCTATGCAAGTTTTGTTCACAGCGTCATGTTGGCGCAATTGGTTAAGTTTTCTGCGATGTCGATCGTCTAGCGTATTTTCTGGATTAGAGGCTAACTGGTCGACCAGAAATGAAAATGCGTTGCCAGCACTGCGTAGATCGTGAATCAGTCGGTCAAGTGACGTGGGGTCCGTGCCGTCAGGGAGCTGGGCTGAAAACGTGATTTTGTTAAAGGTATCCCAAATGTTTGGTGGTCTGGGGCTGGGTGGTGCCTGATGTGGGGGTGCCTTTTGAGGTGATTTGGCTTTTTTGGGGTCTTTTTTCATAAATTTAGCCGAATATATAGAGGTGCGATGAATGAGCTTTCGGAGCACGGAGATATGCGGTAGTAGCATGAAATAATTGAGGATTACAGGTAAATCTAGCTACCACTCGGCCATTCTGACTTCTTTTTCGTGCGTTTTTTGGGTTATAGTGCCGATTCTTTGGTTGTGCGGGCTGGCAATAAAGGCAAGAATCCGAAGCGAATGAAGCGCAGACCGATATATTAGATGTGACTATGAGCAAATCGTCCGAAGATAATCCAAAAAGTGAAGGCCAGGGCCTTGAGTCCATGGTCCAAAAGTTTGAGCCGCTGATGGCTTCAACGGCTCTGGTCGGGCTACCAGCTTGTTGCCGGCAAACCGTTCGTAGTCATGTGGCGCACAATCCCATGATGGTCTGTCCCGATTGCAAGATGATGATAAAGTGCTTTGCTGACGACAAGTCTTTCAATAATTACGTAACTTTTTGCCGCAGTCGTGGTCGACGAATCAAAACAGTGCAAGACTCGGGTTTTTATTTTGTGATGTACAACAACTACCCGATGTCCATCGGTAGCGGATAAGACGCTTTTAATGTTTCGTTATTTGCTTTGTAAGCTACGGCGTTGAAACATCGCGTAGCTTTTCAAATATGTAAAACCAGTTGTTAGCTGGAGATCCTTTTGCATCACGTCAGGCCAAGACCTGATGGCATTCGTAATTCCCTGGTTTGAGGCGATATCACTCAGATCGGAGCTTTCAATGTGTCCCTTGAGATCGGATTCTTTACGCGGCCCGTTGGCTTCGCGATCGGCGGCGTTTTTCTCTGACACTATAATGTCAGGTCGGATTCCCTTGGCTTGGATGCTTCGGTCCTTTGGGGTGTAATATCGTGCGACGGTGAGCTTCAAACCGCTACCATCAGGAAGTGACAAGAGCGTTTGCACACTTCCTTTGCCAAAACTGGTGGTGCCAACGAGTAGAGCACGCTCATGATCTTGAAGCGCGCCGGCTACAATTTCAGAGGCCGATGCAGAGCCGCCATTGATAAGAACGACCACCGGAAATGGTGCCAGCGTACCACGTTTTCTAGCAAACTCTCTTTCCACGCGATTCTTGTCGCGACCGATCGTGCTGACAATGATGCCGCTGTCGATAAAAAGATCTGTAACTGCAACGGCCTGATCAAGAAGTCCACCCGGGTTATCTCGAAGATCAAGAATCATGCCTGTGAGTTTTTGTGGATTATTCTTCTGAATCAAAGCGGATAGTTCTTCGGACGTGTTTTCTTGGAAGCTGGAGATTCTAGCGTAGAGAGTTGTATCCTCAAGCATCTGCCCTCTTACAGACTTCACTTTGATGATCTCTCTTATGAGCTTAAACTTGAGCGGCTCTTTGACATCTTTGCGTGTGATGGTGAGTTTCATCACACTTCCAGGTTCACCGCGCATACGATCGACAGCATCAGCGTTTTTGAACTTGGCGATAGGTTGATCATCAATTTCAGTGATTTCATCACCAGCTTTAATGCCGGCTTTGTGGGCTGGGGTGTCTTCGATAGGTGATACGACAATTATTTTGCCGCGCTCTTGCGATACAATTATCCCCACGCCACCAAACTTACCTTGCGTATCCATGGTCATTTGCTCAAAAGCTTTTGCCGGCATCAGCAACGTGTGTGGGTCAAGGTGGTCTACAACACCTTTCAGGGCGTGTTGGATCATTTGGTCTTCTTTGACTTTTTCCGGATCGACGTACATGGTTTCTAGATAAAAAAGACCGCGAGCCAGCGTCTCAAGATTCTTATAACGATTGTAGGCGTCATCTTGATGTGGTCCTGGAGACTGCTCAGCGCTTAAAGGCGAGGGCGAACTAGCGAGAAGGCTAAGACCGATAACCAGCGATCCAACGATCAGTCCCTGTTTTCTATTTCCGGATGTTTTGTGGAATGTCTTCAAAATTTAAATATCCCAAACAACTTAATAGCGAGTTCTAGATTCAGAGGCTTCTTTCACGATTTTGGAGCGCTGGGTATTTAACTCGGTCTCGAGATCAAGAGCGCGTTTGGCTTCAGTCGGGTTGATGCCCTCTATTCTTTTATAGTCGGCAATCAAGCCTAAAGCCGTCTTTAGATCCCCTTTGACCTGGTAATATCTTACAAGGTTTTCGGTTGCTTCAAAGCATCCCGGGCAAGAGTTACGCGCTAATTCCCAATGCTCTTTGGCCTCCTCAACCTTTCCCTGCTTAACCAGCATGAGTGCCAACTGCTGCCGGCTCAGGTAAAACGTGGGGTTTTCCTCAATGGCTTTTCGCAGAGACTTCTCAGCGACCTTATCCTTGCCCTTCATTTGAGCAACGAGGGCCAGATTATGGAAAAAACGCTCTTTGTGCTGGTATGGGGGCATCTCCTTCGTGGCGAGGCCTTTCATGATTATTTTTTGAGCCATATCGGGTTGCTTTGCTTGTAAGTAGGCAGAGGAAAGGTTCAGGGCATTTTGGGCCTTAGGCTCCAAATTCCAAGCAGTTTTAAGGTGTTCGATGCCTTTGTTGGGGTTTTTAAGGGCTAGTTGAGTGAGGCCAATGAGGGTATGCCCTGCTGGGTCCTTTGGGTATTTGTTGACGTACGCCCGCAATTCATAAAGAGCCCTATCAGGTCGCCCATCCTCTAGGTACGCTCGGGCCACCGACAGCGTCGTGGCCGAATCAACCGTGGCTGTCGTGTCCAGACTGTGTTTCAGCGTTTGACACCCTGACATTACCAGTATTAAGCTTAGAAGCGCCTTTAAGAAAAATGATGTCTTCATGATCTTAGCTCCATGACTGAACAGCCGTTGCTGAAGTGGGGTTAAGTGTATCACGAAACAGCGAATTATTTCGCTCTTAAATTGGGAGCTGGATAAATGAGTGATACCAATGTTAACGAGCCTCAAACATCTACCACCCAGCGATTAGATGAGGCTAAGGTGCGTTTTGGAGAGTGGCTTCGTGGGGTTCGGGAACAGTCAGGACTGTCTATCGATTCTGTCGCATATGAAACGAAGATTGGTAAAAATTATCTCCTGAGTCTTGAGGCCGGAGATTTGGATGCTCTGCCTGGTAAGGTTTTCGGTCGAGGGTTCGTAAAATGCATCACGCGTCTTTTGAAAACGGACGGAGTGGAGGGGCTTCGCCTCTACGACGCGTGTTGGGGTAGCAATATTATTTCGATGGGTTCGGATGGCGACGAAGCGGCCGTTGAAGTGCATAAAACTCGTTCTGTGATGGCTCGTATTGCTGAACCAGTGAACACATCCTCACCAGTGACCAAGCGATTGATGGGTGGTAGTTTTTCTCCCGCCGGCGAAAAACCACGATTACCCTCAGTCTCGGGTGCATCTTCTGGCGCGTTGAATTTTCAGTTACCCACAAGTGTTGTTAGGGGGGTCTTAAGCCCCTACGTGCGCATGTGGGCGTTGGTAGGAATTTTAACAATTTTTGTCGGTCTTGTGTTCGGTCGTTGGGCTGCGAGTCATTGGCATAAATCTCGACTCTCTGGCGCGAATGTTGAAGCAACACTACCCGTTGCGACATCGGCAGGTAGCCGTCAACTGGCGCCTCAGGCGCAGGCCGATCAAGAGGAAGTCTCCGTGTCGGCGGATGGGGTGGCACCCGTTGCGAATAAGGTTGCCAAGTCAGCGGTTACCTCAGCATCACTCGGGCAATTAGAGCAGCTTGCTCTCGCAAATCCCGCATCGACTCCTAAAGTTGTGACCAAAAGTCTTGCGAAAAATGAAGATGCTCCCCTTTACATGCCGTCTGATTCGGTTGGTGCCTTTGAACAAGTGCTGGAAATGAAAGTCGCCAATCCCGTCGAAGTTAGGCTAACCATTGATGGAAAGAAAATTGAAAACACGTGGTACAAGTCGGACTCCTATCGTTTTACATTCAATTCATCGGCGGAGTTGTATTTGTTGGATGCCAGTGAAGTTGACGTGGTTTACAACGGTAAGTCTCTGGGTGTGCTTGGTACGAAGGGAAGAAAGCGACGAATCTACTTTCAGGCAAAAGCGTCCTCGTCAGACTTTCCTCAGTAATTTCATATAGATAACCAGCGCAAAAGCTGCCCAGCCAAGTCTGGGTTTGGGCTCCCTAAAGTTTTTCTCAACGTGGCCGACTCTCTACAATGTAAGTTCTGAACTTACGATGATGTCCGAGCGGGATGAGTCGTTCTTCGCATAGCGATGGGACTCTTACGAAGATGAAAGAGTGACGCCTTTTGGTGCTCCTCAAATGTGCAGGGCCTAGGATGGGCCGGATTGCCAGGACGGCAGTTCAATGGTCTTCTCACCTGACGGATCTCAAAACAAGGTCGTTCAAAAGCCCTCCTAAGACACGTCCTTGCGTGCTCGAAGACAGGCGCAATCTTTACCCTTCAGTTTATCTGATTTTTCCTGTAAATTTGCCACGATAGCCTTCTATCTGATGTTGCTAAGTTGAGGAGAAGCGTTTGCGTGGCGGTGGATCCGGTTTTAAATATTTCTGAAATGCGATCATTAGTGTCTGGTTGGAGGTCTGCCGGTCACAAAGTGGCATTTGTACCGACCATGGGAGCGCTACACGAGGGTCATTTGTCACTGGTACGAGCTGCCAAATCTGACAATGCCAAGGTCGTTGTCAGTATTTTTGTAAATCCGTTGCAGTTTGGGCCTACGGAAGATTTTTCCAGGTACCCCAGAACGTTAAAGGATGACATCGAGAAATTGCGAACCGTGGATGCCGATGCTGTTTTTGCTCCTTCAGCAGCGGAAATTTATCCAGATGGATTCCAAACCGTTCTGGTAAACGAGCGAATGGCGTCAGGTCTTTGTGGGCGTTTCCGACCGGGACATTTCAGTGGTGTACTCACAGTTGTCGCTAAGTTATTCAACATCGTCCTGCCCGACGTTGCTTACTTTGGTAAGAAAGACTACCAGCAGTGGCGTCTCATAGAGCGAATGGCCCTCGATCTGCAAATGCCACTGAAGGTGGTTGGATTTGATACGATTCGGGAGAATGACGGTTTGGCTATGAGTAGTCGTAACCGTTACATGAGTTCTGATGAGCGAGAACGCGCCAGCCTGATTTATCAGGGTCTTAGTGCCGCCAAGAATGCATGGAGTTCAGGTGAGCGCTCGAATGCGCAGGTTATGGCCCGCTTTACCGATATGATCGCTAAATGTGATGGCATGCGTATTCAATACGCGGAGATTGTTGATCGTTATACTCTTGAACCCTGTGTTGGTCAGCTTGCAGACCAGAATCTCGTAATGATTGTTGCGGTCTTATATGGTGACGTACGTCTTATTGACAATTTGGAGTTTTGAGGACTTTGGCAATGAGACGAGGGCGTTCACGAATTTATCTTTTTCGGTGGTTGCGGGCTGCGCTTGAATACTGGGTCAGGGTGCGGATTATTCCCGAAGGTGAGCTCTTGGGGGAGCTTAATATAGACCCTAAAAAGCCGATTTGTTACGTACTCAAATCAAACAGTATCTTTGACTTGCTCGTATTGGATCTGTTTTGTGTGAAAAGCAAGTTACCCCGTCCTATTGCGCATCCTGATGACCTTGGTACTACAAAGGACGCCGCTAGTGTGTACCTTAGCGAGGTTGGAGTATTACGCACCTACGGTGCGTATCGGAATGAACCGCCATCTCCTTTCTTTAAACTATTACGACGAGCGCAGGACGAACAAAATTTCGATGTCCAGATGATTCCTGTAAGCGTTTTTTGGGGTCGAGATCCTGGGCGCGGCGAGCCTAGTGTTTTCAAGCTTCTATTTCCAGATGATGATCGAGCTGGTTTTTTCCAAAAACTCCTGATCGTTATCGCCCAGGGCAAGGATGTCGCGCTGAATTATTCGCGCCCAATTATGCTGCGAGAGCAGTTGATGACATCGCCTAACATTGAACAGACGGCACGAAAGATAACAAGAGTTGTTCGTGTGCATTTTCAGACCCTGCGAGTCGCGGTCCTGGGTCCAGGCCTGGTTAGCCGCAATCGTGTCATCGAGTCGCTAGTCAGAACCAAGGCCATGCGCGCTGCCATCGAGGATGAGTGCCGGAAGAAAAACTATCCGCGAGAAAACGCAGAACGGTTAGCGCGGGAGTATATCTCTGAAATTGCAGCTGAGGTGTCCCTTCCTGTGATTGGTGGTATGGCTATTATTCTGCGGCGTCTTTGGAGTCGGCTTTATAATGGTGTTCAAGTGGAAAATATCGACAGGTTAAAAGCGCTGCCAGCCAACGCTGAGATAGTTTATGTGCCCTGCCATCGTTCTCATATCGACTATCTTTTGTTGAACTACGTACTATACGAACAAAGAGTGCTCACTCCCCATGTTGCCGCGGGTATAAATTTAAACTTCTGGCCAATTGGCAGCTTGTTTCGCCGATTAGGCGCTTTTTACATCCGAAGAACATTTAATAATAACCGCCTGTATTCCACTGCGTTCAGTGAATATGTGTCATTTTTGATTCAGCGCGGGTTCCCGGTCCAGTTTTTTCCAGAAGGGGGGCGAAGTCGCACGGGTAAGCTACTTCGGCCAAAGACAGGTATGCTTTCCATGGTGGTGTCGAGCTTCTTGCGTAATCATGATCGTCCGATATTTTTTGTCCCGATTTATATCGGTTACGACCGTGTCGCTGAGGTCATTACCTACCGCCGTGAGCTGGCGGGTTCCAAGAAAAAAAATGAGAGCTTAGGTCAGTTGGTTCGCGGGCGCAAGGTGCTGCGTTCGTCGCATGGTCGGGCTTATCTGGCATTCGCCGATGCGATTGAGTTGGAGCCATTTCTTGACCGGCTTGAGTCAAATTGGCGCAGTGATCAATCAACTGATGAATTGAAGCCAAAGTGGCTGAGTCCGGTCATCCAGAGTCTTGCTAACCAAATTATGACGTCAATTAACCAAGTGGCTGTGGTTGGTCCTGTCGCTATTGTGTCGTTGATTTTGCTAGCGACTCGGCAACGCGCGTTGCCCGAAGACGAATTGATAGCTCACATTGACGCTTTTATGAAGCTGGCGAAGCTAAAGCCTTACACCCCAGACGTTAAATTTCCCGAGCTTTCCAGCAAAGAAATATTGGATGTGGCCGAAAATTTGGCGGGCTTAGTTAGATTTTCGCACCCAGGAAGTGATGTTGTTCATGCGCCGGAGCCCAAGGCGAGCTATATGGTTTATTACCGCAATAACATAGCGCACCTGTTTGCAATCCCATCCCTCATCGCGTTCTTCCTTCAGCACAATGATTCCATCAACGAGCGTGTCATAAAAGAGGGAGCCAAAACCGTCTATCCAGTTCTAAAGAAAGAGTTTTTTCTCCGCTGGGGGGATCACGAGATTGAAGGAGTTGTGGACGCTTATTTGAAAGTTTTCGTAGAAACGGGGCTCTTTGTGAGGTCTGGCGAGGGTGTTTTCGCACGCCCACAAATGACAGCCGTTGAATTTAATATACTTCGAACCTTGGGATTGGTTATTGGACCGGCGATTGAGCGATTTGCAATTGCAACACAGCTTTTAAGTCAACACGCTGACGGCGCTCCTTTTGGAACGGAAGAATTTCAGAAGCGCTGCGTTATGATGGCTCAGCGGATCAGTCTTCTGACTGGTGCAGCAGATGTTGAGTTGCCCAGCGCCCAAGTGTTCAGTTCCATAATTGAGCAGCTGCACGAGCATGGCGTTCTTGTGAGTGCGGGTGACCAGAACTGGAAGGTCTCGGATGGGTTCGACAGGATTTTACGTATCACGTCGGCGCTTCTTAGTGCGGATATGCGTCAAAGCATAGCAAGGACAGGGGGCTGACGTTGGCAAAGAAGGGTTCAAATTGGCGTCAGTTTGAGAACGATGACGAGAGATTTGATCGCGTCACACGGATGAAGCCGAGGGATAAGAAGTCGTCGAAATCTTCAAAGCTTGATGAAGAGTTTGAAGTCGCGGAATCTAAATGGGGCGAGAAGACGGACAGCGGTTTCGCCGCTCGAGTGGTTGAGGTCCACAAACGCTACGCTTTTGTGTCGCCAGAACCTCGTGAGGGTGATGTAAAGACGCGGGATGTTTGGCTGGCGACAATAGCAAGGAAGTTTATGCAGGCGAAACGTCAGCAAAGAAACTTTATTGTTGTGGGTGACCGGGTTCTGTGTACGCAGACTTCTGAAGATCATGCAGGCGTGGTTACAGATCTTCCCCAGTGCGTCATTCAGCATTTGTCACCACGTCGAAGTCTTATAAAGCGAATCGACCCTCATCGAAGCGATATGGAACACGTGCTTGCGAGCAATGTTGATCAGCTTCTCATCGTGGCAAGTTATCTCAGTCCTGCCGTCAAATGGGGGTTGATTGATCGTTACTTGGTCCTCGCAGAGCTGCAGGGCATCAAACCGATTATCGTGCTTAATAAGAAAGATCTATTAGCCAACGAGAAGCAGCAGTTCATCGACGACTGTGCAGCTAACGTGGGTGTTTACCGATCGTTGGGGTATAAAGTCTATAGTGTCCAAGCCAATGCTCCTCTTGCAAAAAAAAATATTGACGTACAAGAACTTAAGATGGATTTAAAGGGCAAGATCTCCATGCTCTCGGGTCATTCCGGGGTTGGTAAAAGTTCTCTTGTCAATCTTTTCGAGCCCGAGCTTGTTCAGGCGGTCGAGAAAAATGATGATATTTTTTATAAGGGTCGTCACACCACGTCCTACGCGAGCTTCATAAAACTTGGCACTGGAGGGTACGTTATCGATACGCCAGGCATTCGAAGTTTTGTGCTTCAGGAGGTCTCGCATAGAGAGCTTGCAGAAGGCTTCATTGACTTCAAGCCTTTTTTGGGAGGATGCAAGTACCAAGGTTGCCGACACATAGATGAGCCCGACTGTGCGGTTAAGCGCGCTACTGAGGATGGATTAATTTCAGGTCGGCGCTACGAGTCTTACAGAGGGATATTGCAAGGCACCACCGGGCGTGAAGGGCGTACAAGAGACATAGATTTTCAATCATTTGAACAGTGAGGTTATACATTATGGCTTATGATTTTAGCGAAGGCGAACAGCTTCAATTATTACGTGAGACCGTTTCTGCATTTGCGCGAAGTGAAATTGCTCCTGTCGCTAAAGATCTCGATGAAAAGGAGAAATTTAGTGTTGAGCTCACGCAAAAGATGGGTGAACTAGGTTTTTTTGGCACCGTGGTTCCGACTAAGTACGGTGGTCAGGGGATGGACTATATCTCCTATATCGCGATTGTTGAGGAGTTGGCGAAGGTTGATGGCAGTCAAGCGGCCACCGTGGCTGCGCATAATAGTCTGGGCGCCGCGCCACTATACTACTATGGGACTGAGGAGCAGAAGAAAAAGTACCTACCAAACCTTTGCACGGGGCAGGGGCTTTGGGGGTTTGGCCTAACCGAACCCGAAGCCGGAAGTGACGCGCAGGCAAGCCGAACTACGGCAGTTTGGAATGAGTCAAAAAAATGCTGGATTATTAATGGTAGTAAGATTTGGATAACCAATAGTGCCTGTGAATTAACAAAAGGCATCACTGTCCAGGCTGTTACGGGGCGCCGTCCTGATGGCAAAGCTGAGCTCAGCTGCTTCATTGTGGAGGCGGATGCGAAAGGTCTGACCCGTCGTGCAATGAAGGACAAAATGATGTGGAGAGCTAGTAACACTGGCGAGCTTTATTTCGATAACGTGGAAATTCCCGGCGACCGAGTTCTCGGTAAGGTTGGTCAGGGTTTCAAAATGATGATGGAGACCTTGGATAATGGACGGCTTTCGATAGCGGCGATGGGTCTTGGGCTTGCGAAAGGAGCTCTCGATCTTACGGTGAAGTACGCTCAAGAACGAAAGACATTTGGCCAGAGTATTGGAAAGCACCAGGCCGTGGCTTTCAAGTTGGCTGAGATGGCGACGAGGATTGAGGCGGCTGAGGGTCTTTTGTATAAAGCGTGCTGGTTGAAGCAGAATGATAAACCTTTTGCAAAAGTTGCAGCTATGGCAAAGCTTTATTGCTCGGAGGTAGCCGAGTACTGTGCTCGCGAGGGACAGCAAACTTTCGGTGGATACGGATTAATGAAGGAGTATCCGATCGAGCGTCATTACCGCGATGCTGCTTTACTAAGAATTGGCGAGGGAACCAGTGAGATACAGAGAATCGTTATTAGTAGGTTGATTGGTTGCTGAGAATTTTTATGCACCTATTTCCATTAATTTTTTTGCTTTTGAATACCCTCCTCCTATTGCCAGGATGTATTACTGGCGATGGGCCTCGCGGCTACAGCGAACGCGTACTTTCAGTGGCTTCTTTGGATATGTTTAGCCAGCAAGAAAAGTCAGCGGTCGGTAAGTCGTGGAGCGGTGATTGGCAGTTTAGGCGAGATAGACTCGAGTTGATTGATGCATCATTACGAGATGTACGGCCAGATATCGTTATACTCCAAGATGCTATGCGCCGAGCGGGAAGTGTTTCGGAATCGGATGAGTTGATTTTGAGTTCAGGGGCTTTGAATCGGTACGATTGGCGCTCCGTTGTTATCGAGAATTTGCCCGAAAGTGGCGAAGAACGCCTACTTGCGGTGGCTGTGTCGCGGCCATACCGCCATTTGCCGTTACCTGATGGTGTCAAAAACCACTCGCAATTTGGAATTGACGGGCACATGGTTTTTTACCTTGTCGAAGCAGATGGTCAGCCAATGGTTGTTTTTAACGTGCAAATGCCTTCTAAGATGGAGCAGTCAGGGCTTTGGTACTCTTTTTTGGGCGACAAGATAAGGGACGCCGTGACTGTTTTGGGTTCCTGCTTGGAAAGGGTTATCGTTGCCGGCTACCTGCCCTTTGAGCAAGATTCGAGGCGGTTCCAAGATTTTTTAACTGATTTAGGTTTAAAAGATACTGGAACGGGATTTTGTCAGAATGCTGAGCGGTGTCAGACAGCTAGCCCTCAAAACGCGATCTTTGTTTCCACGCGGGGTAACTCTACTCCAGCCCAGTTGGACCGTATTATGACCCACAGATGGGCCCACGTTTACTCAGCAGGCGCCTCTTTTACCCGTACCATGGAGACAAGCGAATATAAAGAGAGCTACGGGCTTTCGCGGCTGTGGGCGTCGCAAAGATACGGTTGGTTTACTCGTACTCGGATTCCACTTTGTTCCAAAAAATAATCAAGGTTCGCCAAAAACTAGCGTAGTGGCATTAATATGCTAAAAATATTGCTTATGCCCTGATTCTTACTTGTTCTAAAAGACGTCCAGCGATGACTGCTGAGCATTATGGTTAATTGATCGTTAACGATGAATACGGAACCTATCGACAGTGCTCCGCCAGTGTCCATATTTCGCTTCGGGTCACGTTCATAGGGGATTGATATTTTTTTTACCGGCAACATATAAGATAGTCGTCCGCCGAGCGTTAAGTACCATGGATGATAAAGTCGAATCAGTCGCATTGTTTCTTGAGAGATATTGAAAGTCGATTGCTCCTCCCGGGCAATATCCTCCTGCCCCCTGAATTCGCCCGTGACAGAAAGAGTCCATTGGTCCTTGTAGAAAAAACGGTACTCGGCGCCCCAAGATAATTTTGGTTCGGTGAATTGTCCGTTTTCGGTCGAGAGGGCGTAGGTTTGATTAATAAGTAAGCCTGCGTAGCTCGCCCGGAATGCCAGAGGAGGGTTTTCAGACGCCTCAAAGGCGTGCTTTTCCGCAACTGATTTGGAGGCAACATCCGGTTTTTGCGATGAACCAGAGGGTTTAGAATGTGCAGGCATAGACGTAAGCATGAGCCATGCCGCCGCGAAGGTCATGATAGAATAACCGAAGGGTGATCTGATCCGGCGATCGCAGACATTTGGGAGCTTATAATTGTTCGTTAGTTTTGCTTTCATCATATGTAGTTTATCGGCCTTCTCGCTGTTTGTGCCAGTGTTTTCTGGGTACATGCTTGCACTGTTTATGTTGATTCTATCAATTGCTTCGAGTTTTCAACAGAAGTCCATCGATGAGATAGATGCAAAAAAACTCTTCACAGAGCGTCTGATGCCCGTCACCCATGCGGTATTTGTTTTTGTCATCTTGTGTTCCGCAGCAACCTTAATCGTTGCCTTGAGCTCAAATACGGATATGAGGGGTCTTTCACGGGGGATCAGTAGTCTCATCATTAAACATATTATCCTGTGGACGTGGTATCTGACATTTTGGTGGCGGCTGTCCTTTAGATCAAATTACCGGCAAGTATTTGCATGTTCTTTTTTAATTCTGGCTTTAGTGAATCTAGCATACTGTCTTCTGCAGCGGAGTTTTGGCTTGGACTGGCTTCACGGCTTTGAGGGTCGTTTGCCAGATGGACGATTTTCAGGCGGTGTTTTCCGGGTAAGCGGTTTTATGGGGCATCCGCTCACCTTGGGTTATTGTCAGGCATTGGCTGCCGTAGCGGCTCTAGGTTTGTTTCGCTCTGTCGGCGAAAGATGGGAAAAAATTGCCTGGCTAATAGGGTCTGTGAGTTGTGCTGTTGTTGTGCTTATTTCTGGGTCCCGCGGACCGCAATTAGCGTTAATTTTATCAATTTTTCTTAGTTTTCCATTCCGTAGTATTGCCGGACGGTGGCATTTAGCCCTGATGCTCTTGCTAGTTGTCGGGCTTTTGGGCGTGAAATATGACATTTTTGCGCGTTTTGCGGAATTGACCCAAAGTGGTTTTGGGGGTGATGCCCGTTGGATTCATTGGCAGGTGTTTTGGAAAATTTTTACAGATAATCCTCTGGTTGGCATTGGGCCTGGTGGCCGTGATGCGGCAATTTCAGCCTATTATTTGACTTTCGGGCATAGTGATAAAATTATGTTAGCCCATAATGCCTATTTGCAGTATGCGGCCGAGTACGGCGTCCTTGGTTTATTGGGTCTAGGTTTTTGGATTGTTTCATGGTGTCGCCTTGCTAAGTCGGCGAGACGTGTGGGACGCGTGCTTTGGGCGATCATTTTTCTGACCTGTTTTGGCGCATTAACACAGAATAATTTGCAGGATAGTGAATTTATTTTGGCCTTAACAGTTTGGATAATGTTGTTAGTAACAGTCGAGGTAGAGAGTGATGAGCCAACAGCAGGGCGAAGAGCGCAAGCTCAAGATCTCCTCTCCAGAGAAGGTCGCAAGAGTTCTTGAAAAAGCGGGCCAGGTGGGTCTTCCGCTTTTGATTCGCGCTATTTCCATGCCATCGGTTGCTGTAAAAGGTCGCGTCAAAAAGTCTCCGGGTCCGGTGAATACCCATGGCTTCAGGGTTTGTAAGATTAGCGAGCGTGGACTCGAACACCTATCTCAGCATGGAGATGGCGGGGTTCAAATTGAGTTCTCTTTTAGTAACGCAAAACTTATGTTTTATTCAACCATAGCGCACTTTACTGCCGAACATTGCACATTCACCTCTCCTGATTATCTACTCAGTATCGAACGTAGAAAAAGTATTCGCCACCCGGTCGTCGGTAGTCAGAGAGCGTTTTTAAGGGTGTGTCAGTGGACTCCCCGGATCTTTGATCCTGGCGTGCCGCCCTTCATGGAATCAGATGCCGACATGGTAGCTCTTTTTAGAGTTGCTGATGTTAGTCATACGGGTCTTTGTATTGAGGAGAGATTTCCTGCGGTTTGTAAAGTACTTGATAAACCGTTGGAGCAATATGACGTCGATTTGTATTTGCCCATGAGTCGTCCAATTGCGGCCTCCGTATCCTTGCGTTGGCAGCTAAAAAGTAAAAATGTCGTTAGTGAATTAGACGGAAATAACCGTATCGTTACCAGTTACCGTTTTGGGTTGCAGTTTATGAATCCGAGTGTTGAGCTTAGTGGTGCGCTGAAATCGTTTGTAAGTATTATCTCTCAAGCCGAAGCGATTTGATTGGGGTAGGAGGACTTATGCTTAACGTGTGTAAAATCTTGGCGTTGATTTCCCTGGCGATTGGGGTGTCTAGCTGCACCAGTTTCTGGTCGTCCGACGACGATCATGCTTCAAAAGCTAAAGAACCTGTGGCTTCCGAAAAGGGTGTTTCGGGAAGCTCAAACGAACCAGCTGACAAGCCATCGTCGAAGGAGATAGCACCGGCACCAGAGCAAGCAAAAGTGGTCTCTGAGGTCCAAGCGGCTCAAATTGCGGAGCAGATTAGCTTGGCGCAGGCCCGAACTGTCGAACGCATGGCAGAAATTGAAGCGGAACTAAGGCAGCAGCGGGAGACCATAAAACTGCTGGAGCAAGGGCTTTTGACCGGCATCGCCCCTGACGATCTGAAAAAAACCTCAGAAAAAAAATCGGAAGTAAAAGCTAAGCAAGCGTCTAACGGTGCAAGCGAACTTGATGAAAATATTGAGGTAGCCCTTGGGGTTGAGACGCCCTCTCCGCTAGGCCAGCCGGTTTTGGATTCTGAACTTTTGGCGAAAGCCAATAGCTCGGGCGAAAGGCCTGACGCTAGTTTGATCAGCACCGGTCAATTCGAATCTTTTTTCGCTAAAGCAAAGGCAAAATATCAATCGTCAGATTTTTCTGGAGCGCTTGCGGACTTCGCTGATTTGAGTCGAAAGCATGGAGAAAATGTCCAAGGTGGAATTTTAAGGCTCTGGCTCGGAAAGTGCTACGTAGGTCTAAAAGAGTTCCCTACGGCGCGTCAGGAGTTTGAGGTGTATCTCGCTATCGCGCCTAAGAGTTCTCAGGTGGCGGAGGCCAGAATAGACTTGGCCAGAGTGCTGCTAAGATTGGGCTTAAAAGAGAGAGCTCAAAATGAGCTCAAAAGAGTGATTTCAGATTTCGATGGGCAAGAATATGCCGAAGTAGCAGCTCATGAGCTCGGAACTTTGCAGGGTGCGCTATGAAAAAGCATATCAAAAATCTTCTTCTGATTTCTTTAGTGGCGTCGTCTACGGCTGCTTTCGGTGATGACATCGATGATTTTAGCCTTGATACCGGGGGCGATGAGGCCGGAAATGAAGCAAAATCGTCATCGGGCGGTAATGTGCTCAATGATTTGGGAAGCGATTCAAATCTTTTTGGTGACTCGATTCCGAATGTTCCTATTACCAATTCTGGAAAGGCGAAACTCCCAGAGGGCCAAACAAAACCGAAGGTGGCTCCACCGGTCCCGAATAATACGGCGCAGAAAACAACGCCGGCTCCAACAAATTCTACATCTCAAGCCACGAAACCTGTTACTACCCCCGGTCCAGCAAAGGCCGCTACCCCGCTGGCCCCTAAACAGTCGATTCCCCAGTCCCCACAAACCGTGGAAGCGCCCAAGGTGCCGACTACAAGTCCAACTGAGCAAAGTGGTCAAGCCCAGACGACGCCCGCTAATAATACTGGTGTTGCTGAGCAGGCTGCCCTGACCGGTGATGGATCTGCCGCTCCGGTAAAGCAAGTCGAGTATTTGCCAACCACCAATCAATTTGGTGGAGTGCCCCCTTTGCCCGGAACGCGTAGAGATATGGCCCCAGGAGAAGCTCCAGAGTTATATGCTGTCGAAGAAGGCGACACTATGTTCGATGTGTGTAGTCAGCTGATTGACGATGGTAATTATTGGCCGAAGCTTTGGTCACTCAACCCGGATGTGCGCAACCCGCACTTTATCTATCCTGGTATGAAGCTAGCATTCTACAGCGGGGATGCAGAAACACCGCCGTTCATTGAAGTTGTTACCGAAGACGAAGTTGTGCCTGTTGAAAAGGGTGAGGTTCAGGAGGCTGAGCTCGTTGCAGAGGCGGAGGAAGTTCCCGCTGGTGGGACAGAAGGTCTAAGTGCAGCGATGGTCCCAGCCGTATCTAGGGCGAACGTTCCCGCGCCAGTAAAGTCAGAGGAAGAGCCAATATCGATTCTAGGAAAGTCCGATGTGAATGCGGATTCAGACTCTTTAGACGGATTTATATTTTCGGGTAAAATTTTTAATCGCGATGACATTGATTTCGTGGTTCCCGCCTTTGTTGTTGAGGATGAAAAAGAACCTCTAGCGGAGATTGTAGAGGGAGCTCAAGGGCAAAATACTGCCGGAGATGATCAAGTGATCTTGCTGCGACCTGAAGATGACCTGGGTGTCGGTACTTACTCCGTCCTGAGGCCGACGGGCGATGTTCGCAGTCTTCGCAGTGGTGATTTCGTTGGTTATCGCTACGATTTTGCAGGACATATTAGGGTTACCCGGAAGACGAAAACAGGACTACTTGAGGGTATCGTTTTTGATGCAAGAACACCGGTCAGGTCGGGGGATATTGTTGTCAACTTTATTGCTGCAAAACGTAATTTGCCATCGGCAAGTGCAGTTGGAGCTGTGTCTACTGCAAAATCGAGTGTTATAGGATTCCAGGATCCTGACAAGAGTATGGGTGGGAAGGGAGATCTGGTATTCCTTGAGAAAGAAGGTCTTTCTGTCGGTGGATACTACGCTGTATTTAGAACTGAAGAAAATCGACCTATTTCCCATGCCAGTGACAGTGATATAACCGAAGACGCGGGATCGATTGCCGTGGTTCGGATTCTGGAAATTAGCGGTGAGTCAGCACTTGGCTACATTGCTGCAGGAAATTCTGAAGTTAAAGTTGGAGATTCATTGTCGCTCTGACGATGTGTGTGGCCGACATGATAAATGATCACATAAAACCCTCTTTGAGTCATCAAAGGGGGTTCAATGTATTCCAAAGAAATCATCGCAGCGCTAGCTCATGTGTGCAGTCAATTAGTCGGGAAATGGTTACCTTTGCCAACGCAAACCGAAATCGAGCCCTGTAAGTCGAATTCGCGAGCTGAGCTATTATTCAGAGATTCGGGATTTAGCGGGCTCGATGTCTCGGCGTGGTCAGAAGTCATTTTAAATGAAGTAAGCTGTTTGAAATCTGGATTGCCTTGGTTAAGTTCTCTCCTGCAACGTAGAGATGTGTCTGTTCAGCAGACGGCTGAAGCGGCTTTTGGACATTTCGCTGGCCTGGGTAAAGCTGGAGGTCGATACGTTGGTTTTCATGATTTCGATTACCCACCGCTACTGAGGTATGTTGCCAGACCTCCGCTTGGGCTTTCAGTTTTGGGAGACATAGAACTCCTCAGCGCCCAATCAATTGCCGTTATCGGCTCGAGGCGGACTAGCTACGAAGCGCTAAGAGCATCTGTTGACGTAGGACTTGTTTGCCAGAGGCGCGGCCTAGCGGTCGTCAGTGGCGGCGCTTTGGGGTGTGACATTGCGGTTCATGAGGGGATGTTAGTTGCCAATAATGATCCAGTTCGAGCTGTTATTGTTCAAGCCGGTGGTCTGATATCCATGTTCCCAAGGACTAACGACCGAGTATTTTCGGAAATATTATCGCGCGGAGGAAGCATTATATCTGAACGTTTGTGGTTTCAGGAGGTGCGACCACATGATTTTCCGTCTAGGAATCGAATCGTCAGCGGATTATGCGGTGCAACGGTCGTCATGGCTGCAGCCTTACGATCGGGATCACTAATTACAGCAATTGAGGCACTAGAGCAGGGCCGAGATGTCTATGTGTTTTGTCATGACGCCTCGGATGTAAGATTTGAAGGCTCAGCAAGATTGATCGAAGATGGGGCATCGCCATTTTTCTCGGCAGATGATTTGATTAATAATTTGTCTATTGATTACGGTGCTTTGACGCATTCACTTCAACGCAGTGATACCGGCTATTGCCAAAATGTTCGGGAAGTTGGTACCTTTATTAGAGACTCAAGTTAATAATTGTCGATTTAAGTACAGTGAGGTTGCCATGTCGCAACGCTATCAGTTTGACGATATTCGCCCAGTGATTGAGATTATGGCGGATCTAGTGTGTTGTCACGGCGTCGCGACCGAAGAGGACGGGCTCATCCGTGGCATCTTGCTTGGTCGAGGTTTTGATTTGGATTTAATCAAGGCGGCCGAAGATTGGTGTGACTCTGCTCAGTCGACCGGATCGATTATGGACGTGCTGGCGACTTTTGCACCAACAGGACAAGGAACCCGCGTATCAAATCCTCTCGAGAGAGTCGCAGTATCAGACGATGTGTGGAAAGTGATCGAAGATTGTCGTAATCGCGGACTTATAACACTTGATATGGCTGAAAGAATGCTCGAAGGGGCAAGGGCCATGGATACTCGGGATTGGGATGATGAAGATGTCCTGAATTTTTTAGCGGACGCTTGCAAAGCAAATCAAAGCCCTTCTAATCGCCCCATGATTGAGCAAGCCTTGTTGGGTAGCCTTCGTAACTATCTAAGTTAAATTTACTGGTTCGCTGACGCCTATATTAATTTAAAACTACTGCGCGTGATGAGATCAAGACTCATGCTGGAGAGGCTTTTTAGTGTCTTCAATCGAGAAAGAAATCGATTTTCTAGGATCGAATCCGGTAATAAGTCTGCGAATGACTTGGATGAACCCATTAAAAATAACGATCTTTTCTTGCAAGTATTGGGCGCGTTAAACCAGCCAAATATCATGGAAGTTTATCTAAATGGCTCTGGCGGTATGAGTCTTCGAACTCATCTGGGCCAGATCGAAAAATCATGTGCGAATTATACAACTGATACTTTGATGGAGCTGATGTGGTGTCTGTCCTGGGCCTCAAGGACCAGGCTTGATCCATATAGGCCCCACGGTGGTGGGGTTGTGCCAGGCTTCAACTTGAGATGGCACGTGGTTTTGCCGCCACTGTCTCCCGACGGGCCTAATGTTGTCTTTAGAAAGCAGCAGTTATCTCAGGCTAGCTTGGATGATTTCGTTTTAGAGAATTTTTCACGTGCGGCATTGCTAGGATGGGTCCAAGAGGGTGCTTCAATTGTTTTCCATGGAGCGACAGGATCAGGCAAGACTACGGCGCTCTTTGCTAGTCTATGCTGCTTTTTTCAAGGCATTCGACTGGGTATTATCGAAAGTATTGCCGAGTTGCCTCTTATATCAGATTTTTGGTTTCGCTTGGTAGAGGTCCCCCCCGATGTGGGTGGAAAGGGGGGCATATCTCTGAATCATTTGAAATG
>CAYOEM010000023.1:0-35780 GCA_964402975.1 uncultured Polynucleobacter sp. | reverse complement strand
GTCAGATCTTTTTTGCTGAATATCCAGGCCGATAGGATAAGGCAGCCAGCCAAAACAGATCCGCCCCAGGTCAGGCGCTGGGCGAGGTCTTGGAGGGTAACGGTGACTTGGCCAGCCTCAAGCTTTTCAATCATGTTAAAGCGCTGAAAGTTCCAAACACTAGCCGTGAGTTCAATTAACTTGCGTTGAAGCGGATCTGTTTCGGGTCCAGTCGTAGCTGCCACAATCGGAGCAACCAGTCCCAAGATCCAAGCCGTTAGGGTCACAAACATCGCCGTTGAAAAGCCGGCGATTGTTCCGAGCAACAGCCCTAAAGCCCCAAGCACCAGCCACTCGCACATCACAAGTCCCATTGTCCAGCTTTGCAGATTGTTCATGGTGCCGTAGCCGTTCATCACCATAAGACCCTGCCAGATTCCAATAAATATGGCACCCATCACGATCAGGCAAAAAGCGAGCCCAGCGTAGCGAGCCAGAATCCAGGAATAACGCGCTGACGGCGCGGCAATTCTTAGTTCGATACTTCGATCTTGTAAGGGATCCGTGATCATCCTGACGCCCCACAGAATTGCAACTAAACCACCAGTCAGACGAAAACCTGCAAGGCCTACGTCAAACAAAATCTTCTCCCAGCCTTCAAACGTCCAGTTACTAGCAAGATTTGCAAAAACACCGATCACAACACCGACGATGATAATCGGTAGAAAAATCCTGTCCCTTTGCAAGATGAGAAAGCTTTCTTTGGTGAGATGCCACCACGCAACTAGTCCTCTAGTCATTGCGAAAACTCCTCTTTGAAGTGAACGAGTAGTTGCTCTTCGGTGGCGCTATTGTCGTCGCCGAATCGAACAATCACGTGGCCGCTTGCCATTACTGGCTCCAGCCAAGCCGCAGCCGAAGGGTAATCTTTGAAGCCGAGTCTGACCAAAAATCCTTCTTGCTCGACCGTTAGCCAGGCCGGGAGTTTTCTTTTTGATCGCATTTGCTCAAGTGCTTCTTTTGTGGCTCCACTTATGTCTACAAAGTAGTGCGGCAGCGTGTCATCAAGGGTTCCGCCTTGCAGCTGTTTGTCTACCGACGAGTAGACCAGTTTACCTTGGCGAAGGATGTGAATGTGATCACACAGCGACATGATTTGGGGTAGCTCATGCGTACAAAGCAAAATACTGACCCCGTTTTTCTTCTCGGCCAAAATCCAATTTTTCATGGTGATTCGCCCGAGTGGGTCTAATCCTGTAAACGGCTCGTCGAGAATCAGAAGATTGGGCTTGTGAATTGTAGCGTGAGCCCATGCGAGCCTTTGCATCATGCCTTTACTAAAGTCTCGGATTCGTCTCTTCGAGTGATTTTGTAGGCCGACGGATTCAAGTTTAGTTTTGACGAGTTCGGTAGGTTTTGCTCCGGCTGGACATTCATGTAGCGCCAGTTGAGTGTGTAAAATTTCGGAAGCCGTTAGACCGCCGGGAAATCTGGCTGACTCGGCCATGTAACCGATCGTGGCACGACGGTTTCTTGAAATGGGATCACCTTTGTATAGGATTTTGCCTCTATCGGGCTTAATGAGCCCCAGTATCATACGAATGGTCGTGGTTTTACCCGCTCCGTTATGTCCCACGAGTCCTGTGCAGACGCCCTCAGGAAAATCAAGATCGATTCCTTTAAGGCTTTGGACGGGTGGTTTAAATACGTCGGTCTTGAATGTTTTTTCTATACCACGCAGCGAAAGTAGCGCCGGTGATTTTTGCGTACCAGAAGCATTGCCGTGAGGATTGAATTGATCTTTTGTCATGGGGTTCCTCCAGAGCGATCAGGTGGTACAGCGTTTTTAAGTCGTTGCCGAAGTAGTTCGGTAATTTGAGTTCCGCCAGGAATCTGTGTCATCAGCAGAATGGTTTCGTTTAGATCCTGACCATCTGCAAATCCACGAGCCGTCAGTCTTGCAGCTAACTTACCCACGTACTCGGGACTTTTTGGTCTTGATGCCGCCAACTGATAAAACGCGGCGGCCTTTAGATCATCTTTCATGATGAAACTTGCGATGAAGCCTTGGGTCATGGGTATCCGCCAGCTATCGGGAAATACTTTTAAACCTTCGACGCTAATTTTTTCACAGTATTCGGGGCGTTGAAAATCTAGACCTAAGACAAAACAGCTAAAAATGTAAAAACCCTCAATCTTCGGCTGGTGCTTGATGATCGCAAACAAAGCTTCAGAAAGCTCTTCGGCACTCGTGCCTTCTTTTAGTTTTGGATCAGCCAAGAACTGGTTGGCCCAAATAAGGGCAAAATCGTCGTAGAGCCCCGAGTGCCCGAGCATAAGTGTGTCTAAGGTCCTGGGATTTAGTCCCGCTAGGGGAGGGGCATTGACTAGCTTATAGGCCGCACGTTCCCTGACGCTCAGCTCTGTTCCAACCCTTTGGCAGGTGTAAAGGGACGTTAAGAAAAGCAGACATGGAATAATATGATGCGAGATCATTCCTTCTGCTCACCCTATGAAGGATTAAGAAGCATAATTTTAAGTTGAGGAATGATCCCTTTTTGAAGGGTCGTAATAATCAAAAGAACGAATAGTGGTGCTAGGTCAATGGGACCGCTGAAGCCCTGGGTTAATCGTCTGAACGGGCGGTACATGGGCTCCGTTACATTTCGAATAACTTGAACGATCGGGTTGTACGGGTCTGCACCCACCCATGAGATGATAACGGACGCGATTACTACGACCTGGGCCAAATTCAATGCCAGCTCAATAACAAATGACACCATATTAATGACTTCAACGGGCATGCTTTTCTTAGTCCTCGCTCAACTTGATTTTGCAAGTGATAATACGAGCTTGGACTGTAAGGGGTCAAGTACAATTATCTCGGCAGATAGGCATGCTGTGGCATAAGATGGGCTTAACTAAATTTGCCGTTAACGGCTTCTGGACAGGAGCGCCCAGGTCCCCAGCGCGCACATGAAGCCTATAATAGACGCCGTGGCAGCGGGATCCAGATATTTTGAGCCGTAAAGCCAAAGGCCAAATGACAAGGCAGCAACCGATGTCACCAAAAGTGCTAAGAGAATGCCAGCCCAAACTAGAAGACTACCGATCTGTGATTTCGCTACGTCAGCGATGGATCGAGTCTCATCTGGCGGTGAACCAGGCTGATTTATAATCAGGGCAACGATCTCTAAGGTGCGGTCAAGAAATCGTTGCCCAATCGCTTTTCCAAAAAGAATCCTAGCGCTAATCCACCCAAGATCACGGGCGTGGACCAGCCTTCAAAAGGCTGGTTCGACCCCTCCTGCTCTGTGCTAGTCGTTGCGCGTAGTCCATCCAAGTCTCCAGAGATGCGCGAAAGGTCCGCTCGCAGGCACTCTAGACTCTGTGAAGCCTCGGAGTCAGTCACCAAACTGTCAGGACGGTTGATGCGCTCCGTGACCTTGTTTAGTGACTGCATGACGTCCAGTGTGTCTTGATATATTTCCGCGTAGCGCGATGCAGTAATTTGAGTGGCTTCCATTAGCGGCGACTCCGACTAATTTGGGTATAAAGAACTACCGACGATGCGCCAAGCGACGCTCAACGATCAAAGCGGCCAAGGCTCCAAGTCCTACGGCTCCTGCAATAAACGGGTAAGGCTGAGCGTGAACTTGTGAATTTACGTTCTGCACCCGTTTTCCGATGGAGCGACCCATATCCTCGACCTTGACACGAAGTGTGGCTAAGTTCGCCCGAAGCTTTTCGATATTCAAGGCCTCCAGTTCTGCTGCTGCGGGTTTTGAGGGATTGTCCCCTTTATCGATATCGTGAGAAAGGTTATCGATGGATGTCAAAACACGCTGGGCATCTCTGTGAAGGGCGTCAAATTGTCTTTGAATTTGCATTGAAACTGGCATGACATGTCTCCTTAAATAGAAAATATTTCCACCAGCTTTGTTCGTAAGCAAACTTGATGCCAAAAAAAATTATTTTCTTTTTTTTTGCAAATATCTTAGGACGCTGAAATCGCGTCAAAAAAAATAATGTATTAACGATAAATGAATCTTCTGAGAGCCAGCGGATGCCGTAGAGTTTGTGCTATGGCGCACGTTGTGCCCGAAAACGCAGGCTCTACTTGGATTTTCTGGCGCCAAAAATTGCCGATCCAATTCTAACGCAATCACTACCTGTCTTGATGGCCAAACCTAGGTCCGAGGACATACCAAGGCTGAGTTTACCGAGGCCTGTAGACGACGCAACGCGTCGGAGATTCTGATAAAGCTCCGGAATTCGCTCCGAACCTGATTCAAGCCAAATTTTGTCATTGAATGTTGCAGGCGGTATCGCCATGACGCCTTGCAGTTCAAGGTTTGGACAATGGTTTTTGATGAATTTTGCTAGATGCGGTAACTCAAGAAAGCTGGTTCCCTGCTTTGTAGACTCGCCGCCAGCATTGACGCAGATCCACACAGGGAATCCAGATTTCCCGTTTTCATGGGCGTAGCGTTGAATATAACGGGCGTGTTTTTCGGTCACTATTGACTGGACTTCATCGGCCACGCTCATGATCTTTTGGATTTTGTTTGATTGTAATTGGCCAATAAAAACCCAGCGAATGTCGACCAAATCCGCGAGCTGCCCTGACTTTTCAATGAGCTCATCGGCGTAGTTCTCACCAAAATCACGAAGGCCGCAGCTGTAGGCTTCTCGTACAAGTTTCGCGTCGAAGGTTTTGCTCACGGCGATAAGCCGAATGCTCGCGGATTGGCGGTTTGCTTTTATAGCGCAATCATCAATGAATCTTTTGGTTACTGCAACTTGCTCACTTAACATACCCAAGAAACCCTTATCCCCCCGATTTTGGCGGATTACTGCTTGCAGGTTGGGCGGGCAGAGAGTTAGCGGATGCAGACTTTGGAACGGTCACTGGAGCGTCTCCACCCGGCTTGGCGGACCTGTCGTTGCCCTCCCATGCTGGTTTTGGGGCCGACATGGCTTGGGGTGGCTTGTGTTCCGGCATGGGTGGTTTGGAGGAGTAACTGGACAAAGGCATAAACGTTTCTTCCTCTGTCACCTGGTATTGGGGGGCTGTCACGTAAACGTCGCCCGTTTCGGTTATTTTTACGTGTACATTGCGAAGATCCTGACTACGCGCGCTAGATATGTCTATTCCGTTTAAAAATACGCTTCGGTTACCTGATGTGACCGGGAGATCGGAGACCGATGTGCTCGGGGTTGGGCCTGCTGCAAACAGTCCGCCCTCAAGGCTTGAGAAGAGAAAAGCCAAAGTAGCAGTTTGAACTGCCCGTTTCATAAGCAGAGAATGCATGAGGCCTCCTAACCAAATAGCGGAGAGTGGAGTTTTGAACGCTCCCGTTGTACTATTATAGCATATCTGAGCTGATATTTTTTTTCTTTATCGTAAACATATGAATCCGCTGGGAGAAGTTTAAATGATTTTGCGTAATGTCAAAATGTTAACTGTCTTGGGTTTGGCCTTAGGAGCTCTGAGTTTGTCATCCTGCGCTCCAACGATGTCAGGTGAGTATGCAGACCCCCAAGACTCCCGCATGCTGGATGATAAGTTCAATCCTAAAGATCAGGATGCAATTATTCGCCGAATGATGACGTCTTGCTTGGGTCGCCCATGGCTTAAAAACTTCCAGAAAGCCAACACCGGACGCAAACCGATAGTTGTTGTTCAAGATGTTCAAAATCGCACGGACGAGCATATTGATACGGTCATGATCACTGAGATTATGGAGACCGAGTTGGTGAATAGTGGTGAGGTAAAGTTCCTCGAGAAAGCTCGCCGGGAGCAGGTCATGGATGAATTGGAGTGGCAAAATAGTGGTGCGGTGGCTGAAAGCTCCAAGAAGAAAACCGGCAACATGAAAGGCGCTGACTTTTTACTCGTGGGTTCCATAGCTAACTTGATCAACGCCCGAGGTAAGGATAAGGATGTTTATTATCAGGTCCAGATGAAGTTGGTGAATATTGAGACTTCAGAGATTGAGTGGACTGATAGCGCAAAGATTTTGAAGAAGTTCACTCAAAGAGGAGCGAATTTTGATTGACGCGTAACTTGCGTAAAGTTGTTTTGCGACTTGTGACTTGGGCCGCCCTTTCGGGCGGCTTTGTTGCTTGTGCGTCCTATACGGTCGAGACGGCGGCTATGCGCGAGGCTTTTTCGCGCGGAGATTATGATCAGGCTTTAGAATCTCTCGAAAAAAGTGGCATCAAAAACCGGTCCCAAGATCGTCTTCTATGGCACCTTGAGGCCGCGACGATCCTTGACCGCAAAGGGGACTACGAACAGAGTCGAGATCTATGGCTCAAGGCGGACCGAATTGCAGATGAACTATTTACTATCAGCATCAAGAAGACGGCCACAAGCTTCGTTGTGAGTGAATCGTCCACAGACTATGAGGGTGAAGACTACGAGCAAGTATCCATTCATTCAATGTTAGCCCATCAGTTTATCAGTCAAGATCGTTTGGCAGAGGCTCGTGTGGAGGCTAGGCGCATTAACACAAAACTCTCAGAGATCAACCAAAAGTTTAATCCAGACGGCAAATATAGATATCGAGAAGACGCCCATGCTAGATATCTAAGCGGAATCATTTTTGAAGCCTTGGGTGAGCTTGATAGTGCGATCGTCGACTATGAAAAAGCCCGGGTACTTTATGAGGGCGACTTCTCTGGTTATGTGTTGGGCGGCGTTCCATCAGGGGTGATTCAAGGTCTTTATAGATGTTTACTTCTGCGTGGACGTACAGATCGCGTCGGATTTGTCACAAGCCGTTATGCTAACATTCTGGGATCGACAAGGAGCACGGGCAAGTATGGTGAGTTTGTAACGAGCGGCGAGATAGTCGTCATTCACGAATTAGGACGGGTTGCCCGGAAGATCGCAAGGGAGGAGTTTCTAACAATCGGCGGCCAGCTAGTTCGTTTTTCGTCGCCAATGATCAGACCAAACCCTATTCAAGATTTGGGTACGGGGGTCACTCTGGATACTAAGGGTTTTACAAGGGCAGAAAATACGGTTTATTTCGACGCCATTGCACAGGATTCCCTTGAGAACCGACGCGGTCGCATGATTGCCAAGCAGATGTCGCGCCTTCTTTTGAAGGGACAAATCAACTACCAAGCTAGGCGGGAGTTCGGCCCTCTGGGGGGACTAGCGGCAAACGTGTTGACGCTTGCCGCAGAAACGGCGGATACTCGTTCCTGGAGTACTTTGCCACAGGCTTTTTATGTCACAAGAGTGCGTGTGACGCCTGGGACATATAATATAATTGTGAAAACCAATGGTCAGGATCGAGCTACGACTGTGACGGTGCCTCGCGGGGGCATTCAAATTTTGAGATCTTTTGATCGGTGAATAGGAGGACCAGTGCAGGAAAAGCAGATACTCGCCATATTGCCAGTTCATGAGGCCGAGTGGCTTCAGTCGATGCTGGCCAAAGAGGGTATTGATGTAGCCGCGATGTCAAACAACGCGTCATGTCGATCTGGTTGTTCTCCAACCAAAGAAGTCTGGGCGCGCCCCGAGGACGTACAGGTGATCGAAAAAATTATTGTCCAGGAGCGTATGCAGATACTAGCCGATATGGGCGCAAATATCGGACTTATGAATCAGATTTTTGATCCGACAGTGCCGCTTGCGACCTGCCCAGCATGCGGTTGCACATTTGAACCGACCAGTTACCAGTGTTCAGACTGTGGCCTGAACTTTGCCTGATCGGTTGTTCGCCTTTGAAGATCAGCGACGAATCCACGATTGATTATCGTAGGTGTGCTTGAATCCCGTGACCGCTTTTACGCTGTTAATTCGTCGTTCAGCAATCGCATTGGACGCCACATGGGTCGATGTACCTTGCTTGTCGGCTTCCGCATAGACGGAAAGTAGAGTTTTGTAGATACCCGCCGCCTGATTTCGAGCAACCTCAGCGTTGTAACCCCGAAGCTCATTGTAAACGTTTATCAGTCCTCCCGCGTTGATGACGTAATCAGGCGCGTAGAGAATGTTTTTTTCTTTCAGGACTTTTCCATGCTTGTGCTCGTCTAGCAGCTGGTTATTGGCACCACCTGCGATGATCGGGAACTTGAACATAGGGATCGTCTCATCGTTAACGATCGCGCCCAAAGCGCATGGTGCAAAAACATCGGCGTCAACACTGTAGATAGCATGACCTTCCACAGCTTTGGCGCCATGAGCATCGACCAAAGCGCGAACTTTGTCGGAGTCGATATCGCTAACGATCAATTGGGCTCCCGCCTCATGAAGGTACTGACAGAGGTATTTTCCGACGGCTCCACAACCTTGAACAGCGACCTTTAGACCCTTGATGTTTTCTTTGCCGAGTCGCTGTTTCGCGGACGCGCGAATGCCGTGGAAGACGCCCCAGGCCGTGACTGGGGATGGGTCGCCAGATCCGCCTGGACGACTCGTTACGCCAGTCACGTATGACGTCTCAGCCGCCACCTGCTCAATATCATTAACATTGATATTGACATCTTCAGCCGTGATATAGCGCCCGCCAAGGCTATTGACGAATCGACCAAACGCGCGGAAGAGCGCCTCGCTTTTAATTTTTTTTGCATCGCCGACGATGACGGCTTTGCCTCCTCCCAAATTGAGACCGGCGCAGGCGGCTTTGTATGTCATTCCCCGAGAAAGACGCAGTACGTCGAACAAGGCCGCATCGGTGTTTGCGTAGTCCCACATGCGGGTACCGCCGAGAGCAGGCCCGAGAGTCGTGTCATGAATGGCAATGATGGCTTTGAGTCCGGTCGCCTTGTCGTGACAAAACACAACTTGTTCATGTCCCATCTCAGATATTGTTTCAAAACCCTGCATGCTATGGTCCTTCCCGAGTCAGTTTTTGACTCTCGTAAATATAAAAACGAGTCGGGTCTCATATGTCGATTAATAAGACGCGAGACCAAGACTCTAGCGAATCAATAGCGCTTTGACAATCATGGGTTATAGGCTGGCCGGCCAAGTAATCCTTGTTCACATATCTCACGTTTTTTGAACAGATATCCCAACTGATGGTCTAAAGCCCAAGTTTCAAGCTCATCAGCATACAGACCGGCCTCAACGCACAAATTTCAGGCTGTCTTTAAAGGTGGCAGAGTGCCTTCAAGACTGTTCGATAATAAGGCGTAGCTGTTCGTCTAAGTCTTGAGCTTGTTCTGCCCACCAGCGATCTGTGCCAAATTGGGGGAAAGCCCTGGGAAAGCTTGGATCCTGCCAACGCTTTCCGATCCACGCGGCGAAGTGAACAAATCTTAGTGCTCGCAAAGGTTCAATCAATCTGAGTGATGTTCTATCGAAAGGTCGCATCATTTCATAGGCTGAAAGTAAGGCCATCAATTGATGCCTCGTGGTTTCATCTCGTCCGGGTATCATCAGCCAAAGGTCTTGCACCGCTGGGCCAGTCACCATGTCATCAAAATCAACCCAAAATGGTCCGTCTTGTCCCCATATAAGGTTTCCCAAGTGGCAATCACCATGGATGCGAATGGGGCTTGTGGCCTCGAACCATGGTTGCGAAACCTCACAGATTCGCTCCACAGTGCGTTGGTATTTTTGCTGTAAATTGACCGGAATCAAATTGCTGTCCAGGAGCCACTTAAGATTTGCAATGCCGTAAGTGGCCGGGGTGATATGGACTCTATGCTCAGCTTGCCGCAGCGATCCCACATTGTGCATTCGCGCCAGTAGTCGGCCCACGCGCTCGCACTGCGTGCTATCAAGCTCATCGGGACTACGGCCTCCGACTTTGGGGAATAGGGCATACATGAGATCTAATTTGGGATCTTCAAAGATCGAGTGCCCGTCTGGCCTTGTAACAGGCGCAACAACTGGTATGTCTGCTTCTGCTAAATCAAAAAGGAAATCGTGCTCATCTTGAATTTGATCCCATGTCCAGCGACCGGGACGATAGAATTTAACGATTAGGAACTTTTCAGAGGGTGATTTTGGTTTGTAATCATCAGGGAGCTCAATTTCAACCTCGTACACGCGGTTTTCCATGCTGTTGAGGGCGAGGCAACGCCCGGTGCAAATATAACCCAAGCTCTCTACAGCATCCAAAATGTGTGAGGGCGTGAGCTCAAAAAAATGTTTTGTGGAACGGCCCCACGGTGTTTTATCTGATGCCATGATCATCCATGTAACGAGGGCGATCCAGTTTTGTCTAATTGATTCATCGCGATCATGAAATAACTGTTAAAAAACCTGGGAACATGCGCGTTCGGGTCGCAGGTTTTCGCAGCGCTTTTTGACGGCATCCAATTCGGACGCCGTCAGCTGCCTGGCGGAACTTACTTTGAAAGTAAACCTGTTCTTGCTTGCAAATACTATCTCACCGTCAATACCGTACATCTTATTGCCAGGTACCCACGCGTTTTCTCGGCCAACTAAAAAGACCTTTAAAGGTTTCCCTTTCACGAACTTTGTCCACTCGTCCTCAAGGCTTTGACCGGATCGCAACTCCACTGTTAACGATGCATCGGCGTCTTCTGAGCCGGGCACTTCCCAGTACTGTATAACAAATGGATTGAATGCGATCAAAGGTGCTGCTTCCGGTATTTTTGCAGATTTCCAAGCCTCGGACTTGATGCGATTGAGGTCATGGGGCGCCATGGGACAGCTTGTTTCCATGAGAAAGGCCACCATTTTTGGACGAGCGTGATTGGTGCCTTTCCAGTCGATCCGACCTTCCCCGCCCGTACAAGGAAATCCCATGGACATCCAGCCAGCATGCCTTTTATGTCCACGCTGACCTGTCGAAGACATACAGGGTGACATAACGCGAGTTACGAACACCTTGTTTTCGGGAAGGAATACTGCAGTGTCTTCGGCGATGTTAAATGATGTATCGCAATCATCTAGTACGGGATGTCGATGCTCTGCGGTGTCGTGGGGGGCTTTTGCGGTGGATGCTGGTTCTTGACTGGGCGCTACGGTAACGGGTGGTGCGTCTTGAGATGCAGAACCAATGATCCGTGACGGCGCAGGTTGATTGTTTGGAGCTGCAGGCTCCGTGCGAGGCTTCTCAGGCAATATTGCTTCGCTGACATTTGGCGTTTTATTGCAACTCGTCATCAATGAAGCCAACGATAGCGTCAAAAAAAACAATCCATTGAATTTGCTAAGTGACCTCATGAGTGTAGCGAGTCCTATTTTCAAAGTCAGTTTTGATCTAGGTCCGTGAGTGTATCACGATGGGCCTTGGAGCGGCTATAGTCGGGAAACAGTGTCATGAGCAAGATTCTGATTCCAGACCAGGCAATCGCGGCACTAAGCCCTATGATAAGCGGTTCCATGCTCATCAACAATGTTGATCTAAGGGCGGTGGCCGAGGTTGGTAGGCCCATGACGTTCAGCGCTCCATCGGTTATGCATGCTAAAACAAATGTGAGTATGAGTAACCTCAGAAAAAATGGCACGCCGTTTTGTAGATATTTTGTCCAAATAGCCGCCAGCAGTAGAAGTACTACCGAGATTTTCTCGTGAGCGTCGGTACCTAAAAAAGCGCTCCAACCTGCGGCAAGGGCTTGATTGAATAAAATGAGGGGGTGAAGTGGATTATTGGCTGGTAGGATGGGGGCCAGTAGATTTTTTGTCGAAGAGGGCGCTATCCAGCTAAGTAGTAGCAGTATTAAGGGATAGGCCAAGGCTACGGCTGTCAGACCGCCAAGAATTGAATATTTAGATAAGGGATTTTGGGGACGGTTTCCTTTTGAGAAGTTCCACCAGAGTGTTGCTGAAACTGCGGAAGCAGTCAGTGCGAAGGTAGGGGCTATAAGGGTGGCTAACCCCAAGATGGAAAAAATCATTGGTAGCAAAGCGGCAAATCTCGATCTCACATAGAGGGCTATTAGCAAAAAATATAAGCAAACCATGGGCTGCATAACGGAGTACGCTCCCGCCAAGGTTTTTGCCTGAAGCACGGACCCCCTGCTCAGGACTACCGCTGATGCCAATAGGCCTCCCACCCAGCTTGATGTAATGAGCCGTGCGGTTACCGCGACGAGTAGAGCTGTCAGCGTGACGAATTGTGTAGCTAAACTGGTGAAAGAGTTGGCGTCTAATTTATCGAACAGGCAGATGCTTAGAAATACTGCAGCCAGCCCCGGTGACGTGGGCGCGTGAGGGTCCAGTTGAGCATCAGCACCGGCTGCGGGGTAAGGGAAATTCTGCTCGGCCGGCACTGGGCAAAGCTTTGCTAGGGAGCGATTAAATGAAAGGGCAGTTGAGTCATATTCTGAAGTCATCTCCCCGGCGGGCTGATCAATTTGCAGCCAGATTAGTCTTGTCGATACGACAAAACTAAGGATGACTAATAGAACAACTTCAAATCGATTTGCGACCAAGGGGACTGCGGAGGGGCTCATGGGGGTCTCAATATATGGATAAAAGCTCGATTTTAAGGGGTATCTATACTTTTTTTTGACTAGTTATCCCCAAGTTTTTTCGGCCAATTAAGGCTGTCTTTATATATAGTTGCAAGAAAACTTGATGAAGGCTAGGCAAATCTCTTCATAACTATGATAAATAGGCTTGACATAGTTAAAATCCGTTAGTAAATCTCAGGCCGCTTGAAAAGTGTCATGTTCATTAAGAATTCAGAGGAGAATTAAAAATGGCTTCTGTAGAACTACGCCCCGGCGATACATTGAATATTGTGTGGTCGTCCGTCCAGGACACTCCGCTGGGACTCAGAGAAGTTGAAAGCAACTTCGCGTTTACATATGAAGAGTTGCTGGCCAAACTTCGTGCAAAAGGTAGGACAGGCAAAAGCCGTAGGTCCGGAACTGAAGGCGCTCGATTCAGCCGCGTCGTTGCATTGGCGACAAATGCTATGCGCAAAGGCAAGTGGTCAACAGGCGCAGACATTGACAGGGACGAAGTATTCGAAAGAATGATGAGCCGCTTCCGTATGTTGCAAGACAAAGAATTTATGAACATCACCGGCAATGCCCGTGAGTCGTTGGTAGAGCTTTGTGATGCCAAGTCGCTGAAGCCTAATCAGCGTAAGGAGTTGAAGGATATTCTTGAGAGAGCGGGAATCCGCGTTGACTGATAAATCGTCAAGTTCTTCTGAATTCTAAGTAGGTATTGCTTAAAGGGAGCGCCTTCTGCATCATTGCAGAAGGCGTTTTTTATTAGGTGTTTTAAGTCGCCGTACTCCAAAGCTGCTTTAGAAAGAGGCATATTTATGTCGACATTCAGGGTCTTGGGAATAAACCACTTGGGACTGGCTGCAAAAGATCCCCAGAAGTGTGCCTGGTTTCTGAAGGACGTTTTGGGGCTGGATCATTTAGGTGGCGAACTAGTAGCGTCTCAAAAGACGATGACGGATATGTTTCTAGCGTCGACTAAGGCCAGCGGGTCAGTTGGGGGTGCTTTTCCGTCCCGCCTTGAAATTGTTTCACCCCAACAAGGTACAAATGACGGCCCCATTAGCAAGTTCATTGAAAAGAAGGGCGGTGGCATCCATCATGTGGCCCTCACCGTGGATAATGTCAGTGACGCGCTTACTTATTTGAAATCCAAAGGGGTGAGATTGATTGACGAGACGCCAAGGCAAGGCGCTCATGAAACAACGATTGCGTTTGTGCATCCAGAATCAACTGGGGGAATATTAATAGAGTTGGTTCAAGAAAATTCTGGCAAATAATTCTCTAAAATTTATTTTAGATGACAGCAAAATTTAAATACTTTAAAATTACTAAAGATTTCAGCGAAGCTTATTTATACTAACGCCGATGGCGTGCCGGTGGATATTCTCGACGGGCGCCGTCTACGCGTGACTGAGCATGAGGCACTAAAACCTTGGAAGGTGGTAGCGTTCTCCTATGATTCAAGCCGTCAGACTGCTTCCCATAGCGTTCTTATTTACTGCCGCAGTGACGCTCATGGACAGCTTATTTAACGATGAAGTTGGTCGACTCTCGTCAATCAGGCAAGATTTTGCACGTGCTGTGAGTGACACTCGGGGGCGACTCACAGCAGGCGTTTGGTCTGTCCTTTTGGATGAGCAAATTGGTCAAAATTTGTCGATGGGCAATATGAACACGGTGGCGCAATCATTGCAGGGATATCTTCGTCCCGGTGAGGTGTCGCAAATCGACCTTTATGACTCCAACTGCAACCTTTTAGCTCGTGCCCCACAGTCAGCAAAGACGGGCGGTGATGTTTGTCAGGCGGTAAAAGCAGGTAAGCCAGCTCTGATGTGGCTTGATGGTGAGCAGGGCGAGCCCGTTTTGATGTCTACGGCTACTAAACAACTCTCAGGTCAAACCGTATATGCGATCGGCCAGTTAGCTTTTGATCAAACTTGGTTGTCCCTGAACCATGGGCTTGCCAACCTCGTGGCTGATCGAGATATCAGTATTTCAGCGGCTGGCGGAGCTGTGCTTTGGAGGGAAGGGGTGAAGCCTGACGGCCAAAGTGCATTAGTGCTACGGGTGGATGGTTGGTTGTACCGAATTATTCCTGACCTTACTGGATTAGCTCTGCAGCCGGTGCGCGACAAATTTTGGCTTCTTTATGGTGCACTGGGAGTGGTGATGCTCTTGGCGATTTCTGAGGCGTCTGCACGTGCCCGTAAAGATCAAATGGAGCGTTCACAATTTGAAGCATGGATCTTGGGTCAGTCTCCTTCTAGGTCCGCGGCAGCTCAGATCGGAGCCTCTCGTTCACAAACCTGGACAGAGCTATTGTCGTCGGCCGAGAGCATCTTGGCATCGCGTGAGGAGCAAAAAGCTCAACAGTTGCGCCTCATGTCGGAGCGTTTTGAGGCGGTTTCCAATCGCCTACGGGAGCGCGAAGTGGAGATGGCTGAGCTGAACGACCGGATATCGGAAATGAGTGATCTGGCAAGTTTACAGCAGCAGTTGCGTCATACGACCTCATCCTTCTTGCGTCAAATGACTCAAATTCGGGAGATGTGCGAGACCATCCATGATGTAGCAGCTGATGGTCTTAGTCGGCAGGCTAAGGAGTTGAAGGTTTTTTGTGCGCGATGGAAAGAGGGTGTGAGTCAAGGGACCAGTCGCGACATGGCCGCTCGTAAGTTTTTCCGATCCCTTGTCGAGACCCAGGGAAAAATACCAGGGAGCTCTCTCTTAGATGACGATTTAAGAAATCTTGAGTCGCTCACCAGCGTGGCGTTAGACCAGTCTTTGCATGTCGCTATGCTTGCTAAGAAAGCTTTAAGTGATTGTGAGTCAAGTTCCCAGATGGCTTTACTATGGCATGGGATTGCCGTAAGAGATCAATCTGTAAAGTCTGCAGACTGGATCAAGTCGCTTGCGGTGGCCCAAAAATTGGTGAATGCGGATGATCGATTCAAGTCCGTTGAGTTCCAAATGCTGCCTCAGCTTGGTAATCCCGAGGAAATTTACCCATCCGTCCCAAGCTCCGCGCTTGTTAGTGGTTTTTTTCATCTATATCTCGCGCTTCTTTCAGATGCGGATCCTTCCATTTTGTCGGCTCCCATGGTCGTGCGCCAGAAACGGTCAACCGAGCAAGGAACTATTATTTTGTCCCTTCCTGCTACGCGAACTGTCAAAGCCAACGACTTTGTCAGCAGACAGATGATGTACCACGTGGATATAGCGAGAAAGCTATTAGCTGGTTGCGGTCTAAAGGTCGCGGTTTTGCCCCCAACCGTGGCTGGCCACCCTGTGGGAATCAGTTGGATCTTACCCTCAAAGATAATAGCGACGCAGGCAGCGGTTAGCACCGTCACGACGAGCTCGGCCACCGAGCCTGGTCAGTCAGTCTAGTGGGAAACTTTATCTAATAGGGACTCCGGGTCGTTTACGACTGGAGTAAAGTCCGCGCTTTTGTCTCGGTTTAGTCCATCGGCGGACCTTGCATTTTGCTCTGCCACGATACGTTCATTAAGTCGATTGATGGAATCGCGAAGTGCTAGGTCGTTTGGGGCGAGGTCTAAGGCTCGCTGCCAGGATCTCATAGCCAGCTCGCGATTTCCCGTCTTTACTAGGAGTGTACCCTTCATTTTAAGCAGTTTCGGGCTATTTGGATAAAAAGCCAGTAAATTGTTTAGTTCAACCAACGCCAGCTCAAAGTTCCGTTCTTTAAAGTACTGATTAACTTTTGCGATGCCCAGCGTGTAGCTTGGAGACTGTAAGGGTCCTTCGGGCGGTGCTACGCCAAAGGCCGAGTCAAGCAGCCCAGTTTTGGAGCTTTTCGCTTTAGCGAGATCCGGTAAGGCTGCCACTAATTCCTTATCCGTAGATGCAGGATTGAAACGTCCGCCTCCTGCGAATTCGCTACCAGTAGCTGACCCCGCCGGAGTCATTTCAGCAAGAGGTATTTGAATGTCGTAGCGCGATGAATTTTCTGGGATCTCTACAGTGTATTCTTGGCCACCCGTTGCTGATCGTATAACGAATGGCTCGCGTCGTTTCGTAACTCCGATGGGTCTTGAGTCACCGACAAAAGGGTATGCGATTGAACCAGTATTTATGGTTGGTCCTGAGATGTCTTGAGGTGATGCGCATCTCGCCAACGATAAAAGCATTAAGGATGCGATGAACGTCTGAAATGAAATACAGGGTCCAAAACTTTTAGAAATTATAGGAAAGGGCAAGATCACCGCCACCTCCTGCTCTTGAAGATTGGAAATCGCTTCCCACTAGAATGGAGCTCTGTGTGATATAGTGTGCGTCAAACGTTGCGACAAATCTTCGACCCAAATAGATGTCCCAACCTGCCCGCATGGATGGAGCAAGGTAGCCTTTGCTGATAACCCCGCCGACACCAAGATGCACGCCGTGTCGAACTTTATCGTAGATCTCGACACTGCCGACAAAGTTACGTGATACAAGCCCATGAATACCAAGAAGGTACTTATAGGGTAATGGGCGGCTTTTACCGGTGTATGTCGTCGTAGACGAGGACGACGTTCCCTCGCTTGGATAAGCTTTCAGAAAGTTGCTGGTGTTTGTCCAAACTGATGTCGAAAGTCCAAAATCCAGACGTCGGTTGTCAAACTTTTCTAGGGCTCTTATATGGACGCCTAAGAAGGATTTGTCGCGCTCATTGCCGGCGACATTCGGTAGCTGTGCACCGCCGACTCCGAGCATAATTTTGTACTCGGGGACGTATACGTCGCTGTTACGGCTTTTATCTACCTGATTGAAGTCCACAGCCATACGTTGATAGTTACTACGTAAAGTCTCGCTATTGTATGTTCGAGCCCATGTCAGTTCTTTGGATTGCGTGTTAAAGACGTTAAAAGCTAGGACCATGTGAGTCGTGTGGTAGACGAGCACCACGTCCATGAAGTTTTCAATCCCGATCTGGTTGGCAGCCTCGTCCATCCTCTGGAGGTTTGTTAGAGGTGACGTAATCATAAGTTTGCCTTCAACCATTGTTGAGGACTTTGATTTGCAGGGAACACAGTTAAGTAATTTGACTTTGCTGTTTTCCCGTAAACGTTCGCTCACGAGCAATTCAACATATTGCTCATATGTTCTAGGAAGTGTGTCGGAGATGTCGACGCGTCTGATGGAAAGGTTTTTTAAGCCATTAACTTGTCCCTGTTTAACGTCGTATGTGAATTCTGACAGGAGATCGTTTAATACATCGTGGAATTGACGGACATCGGAGCTGGAAGCCGTGTACGATCCGTCGGGTCTCCCCTGGTTTGAAGTTGGAATGTTGGGTCGAGTTGATTGGCTTTTTTGAGATTGCTTCTGTGCGGACTTGAGCGATTTATCTCGTTTGGAACTTTGCTGCTGACCGGCTGCAAAGCAGATAGAAGAGCTCATTAGTGCAACTAAGACCGAGAAAACAGCAAAAATTTTGGCCGCCGAAAACACGTTTCTAGCTCCTTGGGTGCACTTTCGATTCAAATGCAGGTCAAACCTATCTGCAAGAAGTATCGGAAGGGTATAGGAGGACTTTAATTTTTAATGCCGAGTAGATGACAAAACAACAAGGCGCCTTGCATGGCAAAGCGCCTTCTTTGGAGTGCAGTCATTTGGAGCAAATCGAAAACTAGCTAATTAGGTCTACTGAATACAGCGCCTTGTTAGGGTTTAACCTGAGGGCATGATTTAGTTGTGTAGCACTTGGTGAATAGATCGCCCAGTTTGACAGTGGCATCAGGTGTAGTGTCTATGCATTGTTCAAGTACGCGAAGTTCGGTGAATGACAAAGGACCGCTTAGGGTTCCAGTCTCAAAATTAACAGTCTCGTTGATTGTCGCTTTTGCTCCGGCTTTGATCTCGACAAAATTTTGAGTGAGCACGACCAATTTAGGTGACGGTTCTTCGTAAAACGCCTCAACTGCGATGCCGCAAAACTTTGTTGTACTGGATGACGATGTCACCTCCGCCGAGAAAAGTACTTGATTACCTTCAGCTGTTCCTGTCATGGTTTTAGAGAGTTTAAGAGCTGTGCTGGTGGGAGTCGCTTGACCAGATGGCTGGGGGTTATTGATCGAGTTGTCAGCAATACTTGGGCACTCCGCGGCATTTACGCCCAAATCCTGTGCGCCAATGGCTGTAACGCTGACGCAGGCGCGTATTGTGATTTCAGTTTTCCCTTTTAGATCCTCTTTTTTGACGATAGCAGGTTTCGCAGGTTTCCCTTCATATGTGTCCGAGGTTAGGTAGACTTTATCAAGTTTCTGGGAGTTGGTAGAGATTTTGCCAAAGCTAAGTAGAATTGAATAGTCACATTCTTGTTTCAGCTTTGCGTCGATTTTTACGTCATCAGATCCAACCGCTTCTGTTCTATCGATGTCTGTAAACTCGCAACTTCCGCCAGTCTTTTTAACTTGAAGGCTATAACCAGTTAGTTTTCCGCTGACGTCTTTATTTCCAATGAGCGTAGGTACGCGCATCTTTACGCTGGTGAAGCTTGACGTCTGAGGGTTGTTGTTTGATGAGCCGGGGGTCTTGATGCATCCTGCTGCCATAGCTGCGGTGACACACATCGCTCCTGCTATCCGTAACGATCTCATGATGAAAGCCTCCTTGATGGATTTGAAATCACAATTTATTCGCGTTGCGCTTATTGTTCGTTGAAGGGTGCAGACGCTTTTCCCCGTCCTTGATTCGTCATAATCAATGCATCAGGGTCAACAGTCTCAAGTCGCCTACCGAACGTGTTTTGACTGATATCAGTATACCGTGTTCTCAAGTATTTTACGTATAAGTCGGAACCAATAGTATCGGTTAGTGCGGTACCAAGGACCCAAAGTTGCGACATTCTTTCAAAAAACAACTCTGCCTTTTCACTCATTAATGGCAAAGTTTTATCTAATTTCTCATCAAGATCAGCCATCATCTGATAAAAACACCAATGATAAAGACCGTTGTTCTTGGTGATGCTCGCCTGAAGGGAAACCGAAGCATCCTCGAGGGACTGAAGGTTCTGCGCGCCCTTCATTGCGCCAACAACGGTGTCGAAGCAGCCTGAGATGTCCGACGGGCTTGGTTGACGAACACTGAGGATCAAACGACGTGTGTTCCATGCAGTGGCATCTTTTGGGTGAGAGAGTTGGGTCTTTACACCCTGATCCAGTTCCGTATCCTCATCGTCAAAGCCATCACCATCCTGACTTTGAGGTTGAGCATCGGACAGCGAGAACTCTTGGTCAGTGGATGATGGCGTTGTGCTTCGGCATCCGCTGCTAATGGCAGCAGCAGTCGATAAAATGGCCAAAATTCTCCACAATGAAAGCTTCATCAACATACTCTCCGACCCTAGGGTCATCGGGCACAATTTACCTAGTTGAAATCGGCAATCAGTAAGACGATCTTTAACGGGAATTTTGACGGATATTTAGTGATAATCAAAAATCAAGACCTAACGTCAATATTTTCAGCTTTATATTTTACGTGGTTCAGCTTCTTAGAATAGGCCAGTCGCGGATATTCCTGCGTACATCAAGGCCTTACCTGAGCCGAATTGGGTTCCCAAAATGCCCCCAAAGCCGACAGCTCCCATATTTATGCGGTAGCATCGAAGCTCAAACCACGCTCCGCCACCATCGAAACTCAAAGTGCTGGCTTTGAAATCATCGTCAACGTTTGGTCCCTGATCGGGAGCTCCCGAGAGTCTTGTTAGAGCGGCAAAGCCGCCACTTAACAACGTGAGATAGCTTGTTGCAGCAGGCCCTAAACGGTCATCTTCAAATGAAATATTTCCCAGCCCGATAGCAGGTCCTATCCAAGTGTGTGCAAAACGAGCTGTCAAATCCTTCTGAGTGCCGTACCCCGCAAAGGGCGCGACCCTCAGCCCATACCAACCCTGGAGGTCGTGCGGTTCATAACGCCATATGGAGCGTATGTAACTGCTGAAGTGCACGCTTGGATCTAGGCGATAGTTTGAGCGTCCGTCACCGACAAAAGCCTTTCCCAAGGACAAACTTAAGTCTGAAAATCCATTGAACCTGCGGTCTTTCAGAAATGCATCGTTTGCTTTCTGAGCTTGCGCTTCGGATATCTCCTGTTGGATTTTTTGTCGCTCGGCGTCTTCGCTCTGTTTTCGTTGGTCTCGGCTCTCGATGAGACGTGGGTCTACCCGAGGACCTTGCGGGGGGGGCTGTTCAACGGGTCTGTCTGGGAGTTTGATCTGGGCATGAACGCGGCCCGCGCTGAGGTTAAAGAGCAAGTAGCAGGCAAAAAATGCCAGGCAAAAGCTTCCATCTAATCGGCAAAAAGTGCTTATTTTACGCAAAGTTACACCCACGTACACTTTTATATATGAGCCCTCCGGCAGAGGCGGGCTCTTTCTGCGTCTAACGCTTAACAGTTTAGTCGCTAAGCGGCGTTTTTGAAAGGGGCATTATCCTCATGGGCATTTTGCGGGACAGTCCATCGACAGTCAGTTACCCGACCTTAGATCCTTTTGAAATTTGTGATGATGTCACGCTAGACCTCCCCGTGAGTTCGACGGCTTCGGTCGCGGTCACTTCGCCGGTCACTGTCTCGTCATCACGCGACTCAGTTAATCACAAACACGTTAAAAGAAAAACCCAGCTAAAGAATCGCAATGTTCCAGTAAAAGTGTCTTTTCTAAAAAGAATACGCGCCGCACGCAACTATGTCGCACTTTGCTTCTTGCTGATTGGTGTCGTAACGGTACTTGGAGCCTTGAAACCTTGGTCTTATTTTTCGCAGCCAAATCTTGTTTTCGCGTACTTTGAGGTTCGTGCTCTCGACGCAAACGGCCACCCAATTGCCGGGGCGGTGGTGAAAAATGCTGGAAAGCGAGTAGGTACGACCGATAGTTTTGGTGAATGGCGACGGTACATGCAGGTTTCGTTGGGGTCAACAATACCAATCAGTCTCACGAAGAAAACACCAAATCAATTGCTATTCGTTTCGAGGAATTTTGCCGTTCCGCCAGTTAAGCCGGAGAAAAACGAGATCGAGTTACGGTCAAGTGTCCAACTGATGCCTGCAGAGTCAACGACTGTTGACACAGATGTTGGTAGTTCGGTGCGCACGCCCGAGTCCCCGAGTGCAACCATCGTTCAAACGCCCGAGGCAAAACCCATGACAATCCCGCATGAGGCCGCCTCTCCGTTGGTCGTGTCAGATCTTGAGTCAATATGGTTTGCTGCCTCAGATGCTCGCACTGACAAAGAGTTGGTTCCCGCGCTCGTGTCTCGCGCAAAGGAACTGGGATTGAAGGTTGAAAAGAATGCAGCATGGCAGGTTCAACTAACTAATCTGATCGATAAACCGGCAAAAATAGCGAAGGATGGTGGGGGGCTGATCATGGTTAGCTCTACAGCATCTCAGGGGTCTATGCAGCCTTCGGTAGAGTTTTTGCGTAATTATCAGTTCGATACTCGCGCGACTGCTAGAGGGATTCTTTTTGGTCTTATAAACCATCTGAATAAAAATGTCTTATTAACTCGAGCCAAGGGTCATTGGGCTGCCGTACTACCCAAAAATTCACCACAGATTTGGCAGCTTTCAGCAAATCAAATGCTTTACGGAACAACTAGCCAGGTTAAACTGGGTGATGAACGCTATGCAGATGAAATGGTTCAAGGTTTCTTTTTGAGAGAGCAAAAAGAAGCACCTTGCGCGCAGAGTATGACAAGTTGCTATGCAAAAACCTCGAGTATTTTGGACACTCCACCTGTGGCGGGGTGGCGCCGTCTTAAATTAGTAACACCAGCAATTGTGAAGGATTCTGTAAAGGTTTTTGTTTCAGGTTACTCTGCTAAAGCACTGGGTAATAATGTGTTTGAGTACTGGGGCCAGGAGCGCGCCAAAGCTAATGTCACTATTTTACAAAATGGTCGACTCGTACTCCGTGGTGCGGTTACAGGCAGCTCTTCCGTGGCCGCGATCGTGGGACATACAAGTTTGAGTCGACGATAAGCGTTGCAGTAGCAATCGGTTGTTTTGAAGGTCGTGATGTTGTTCTGGAGACTCTGCTGTGAGCCAAACAAATGTACTAATCACCGGTGCTCTGCATGACAGTGCACTTGCACTTTTTAAGACAAAAAACCATCTTTCCGTGAGCTATCACCCCGATTGCGATCGAGATAGGTTATTGAAATTAGTCCCTGAGGCGCAGGTTCTCGTAACCAGGAGCGAAACGGATGTGGATCGCGCCGTTTTGGATGCGGCAAAAAATTTAAAAGTAATAGCTAGAGCCGCCGTAGGGGTGGGGAATATCGATATTCCTTACGCAACAGATAAGGGCATATTAGTTATAAACTGCCCGGGTAAAAATACAAATAGTGCCGCAGAGCTGACCATGGGGCTTCTACTGGCCATGTTGAGGAAAATTCCAGACGCCCATAAAAAAGTGAAATCTGGAGGTTGGGATCGGCATTCTTTCACGGGTAGAGAGTTAAAAGGAAAGCGCTTGGGGATCGTTGGTTTGGGTAACGTTGGTCATCGAGTTGCTAAGTTTGCCCATGGTTTTGATATGGAGGTTGGAGCGTACGATCCGTATTTGGCGCCTCAAATCTTTGAACAGCACCGAGCTAAACGCTTTTCGTCTTTGTTGGAGTTAGCTCAAAATGTCGATGTCCTGACATTTCATGTGCCTCTGAATAAGGAGACGCGCGGAATGGCGACCAAAGACGTGCTGAGTGCGATGCCGAAAGGTAGTTGGGTGTTAAATGCCGCACGCGGTGGCATTTACCGCGAAGAAGACATTCTGGAGCTTCTTGAAACTAACCATCTGGCCGGATTGGGTGTCGATACTTTTGAATCTGAGCCCAGACCTTTTCCAAAGTTAATTGGGCATCCGCATGTTTGGTGTACACCACATATAGGTGCGTCAACTGAAGAAGCGCAGATTGCTATCGGCGAGACGGTTTTTGACCAAGTTGTCAAAGCAATTGATGGCGGGGTGGTTGATTATCCGGTTAACTTGCCGCAAGTAGGAGTTATTCAGGATGCACGTGTTAAGAGTTATGCCGTACTCGCCGAGAAACTTGGTAGCCTCGCAGGTCAAATTGCCAATTTTAATGCCAGTTCGGCTGAGATCTCCTATCGCGGCGGACTGGCTGGCGTTGATCCGGCTCTCATTCGTCTTAGTTTTCTCAAAGGCTATTTGTCACACGTCGTCAACGATTACGTGTCCTTCGTCAATGCAGAAAAGCATGCTTCGAAGTTGGGTTTAACCGTGCTTGATAAGTCTGATCCTCAATTTGACAGCTACCGATCTGCTTTGAAGATCACTTTGAGCGGTAGCGACGGACGCTCCCTTCGCGTCGGCGGTCTTGTATTTGATGATCATATAATCCGCCTATCATTAGTGAACGACTTTTATTTTGAGGCTGATCCGAGCGGTCACATTCTTCTGGTTGAAAATGACGACAAACCCGGCGTCATTGGTGATCTCGGACATTTTCTCGGTTTGAAAAACGTCAATATTGCCACCTTTGAATTAAGTCGAAATAGAAAAGGTGGAAGGGCCATGGCGGTTATTCGCACGGATCAGGAGGTTCTCAGTGGCGATCAACAAGAGATGAAGCGCATTCGAAATATAATTAACGTGCACAGGGTTTTTTTGTAGTTGGCCTTTTTGATTGCATAAATGGAGTTGTGTCCAGCAGGTTAGGTTGCTTTTGAGTAGATGAACAATGTAAATTAATCCCAAGTAAGAATACCATGGAGGAATTCGCGTGAGTCATATCTGGTATAAAGCCTACGAGGCTTCAGTTCCGCAACAGATCGATCCAAAAATTTACGACAACATTCTTCACATTTTTGATCAGTCGTTTAAAAAGTTTGCGGATAAGCCAGCGTTTTCAAATATGGGTACAACCCTGACGTATGCTGAATTGGCCGAGAATGGTAAACGTTTTGGAGATTATCTGCAAAACGAACTGAAACTTGAGCCGGGTGATAGGGTTGCCATTATGATGCCAAACATATTGCAATATCCTGTGGCGCTTGTCGGCGCTCTCTACGCGGGTCTCGTGGTGGTCAACTGTAATCCGTTGTATACCCCAAGAGAGCTTGAGCACCAATTGAAGGATTCCGAAGCCAAGGCCATAGTTATTTTCGAAAATTCCGCGGCGGTTTTGGAGTCTGTGATCGGACATACGAACGTTCAACATGTGATTACAACGCAAGTTGGTGATATGCTGTCCTTCCCAAAGAATCACATCGTTAACTTTGTCATTAAATATGTGAAAAAGATGATACCGCCTTTCAAACTGCCGAAGGCGGTAGAATTTTCTGATGCTTTGGCGTTGGGTCAACCAGATCGATTAAAATCACCCAAAGTTGGTCACTCTGATCTCGCGTTTTTACAATATACGGGTGGTACGACGGGTGTTTCCAAAGGTGCAGAGCTAACACACGGGAATATTGTGTCCAACATGCTGCAGGCACGAGAGTGGATTAAAAACGCTCTCCGTGAGGGCGAGGAAGTCATTATTACCCCGTTGCCCCTCTATCACATATTTTCTTTGACGGCGAATTTGTTAACGTTCTCGTCTATCGGTGGTCTTAACGTTTTGATTACAAATCCACGCGATGTGCCAGCTTTTATAAAAGAGTTAAAAAAATGGCGCTTTACGACCATTACCGGTGTAAATAGTCTTTTTAATCTTCTGCTGAATCATCCGAGCTTTTCGAGCGTTGATTTTGGGTCTTTGAGGCTGGCGCTTGGCGGGGGTATGGCAGTTCAAAGGCCGGTTGCGGAGCGTTGGAAGAAAACGACAGGTGTTGCATTGATTGAAGCTTACGGTCTGACGGAGACGTCACCGGCGGCATGTATCAACCCTCTGAGTAATAAAGAGTATAACGGGTTCATTGGTGTTCCAATTTCTTCAACCGTGGTCTCTATTCGCAACGATGATAACACAGTTTGTAAAATTGGTGACGTCGGCGAGATTTGTATAAGTGGCCCCCAAGTCATGCGCGGATATTGGAAGCGGCCAGAGGAGACGGCTAAAGTGATGACTAAGGACGGTTTTTTCAAAACAGGCGACTTAGGTTTCATGACGCCGGAAGGTTTTGTAAAAATTGTAGATCGTAAGAAGGATATGATACTGGTATCCGGGTTCAACGTTTATCCGAATGAAGTGGAAGATGTTATGATGACGCATCCAAAAGTTGCGGAGTGCGCAGCTGTTGGTGTTCCGGATGAGCATTCGGGCGAGTTGGTTAAACTTTTTGTCGTTAAAAAGGATCAAAGTTTAACGGAAGAAGAATTAAAAGCTTTCGCTAAAGCTAATCTAACAGGGTACAAGGTGCCAAAATTTTTCGAGTTCAGAAAAGATCTGCCGAAGTCGAATGTCGGCAAAATTCTTAGAAAGGAACTTCGTAAATAACGGTTATGCTATGTTGCTAAAATCCCGTGACCGCTTCTTCGGCGTGCCACGGGATTTTTTTATTGACAGTGACGGTCTCTCAGCCGATCTTGCGAGAACTTTGGCCGCCTTTTATGCAAAGTGCGATCCAGCCGTGCGCTTGAGCGGACTTGTAACTGGACGGTGATCCGGCTGCCCATTCGGCCTCAGACTTGAATCTGCGGGCAAATTTTTGACAGCGCTCTAGCGTCCAAAGGGATTTTTTCTTGACGCGTGCTTGGTGAGCATGGACAACGCTTTCGGCGCCGTCGCCTTCGGCTTTTTTCTTTTCCTTCTTCTCTTTGGGTGCTTCTTTATTCTCGCTCATATCGCCACTCCTTATTTCCGGTCGATGGTTATCCACGCCGTTTGTGAGTCACGGTTTATCCGAGACCCTTCCAATTGTCGGATTTGAGACAGGGAACATGAGGGAAAAATTGTTGGCAAAAACTTAAAATAAGGCCCTAAGGCCTGTTAATTTAAGCAGTTCAGCATACACGGCATGAACCTCATCAGCGTTTTTTAAATGGACGGAAATAGTTATGGCCGTGTGTATTCCTGTCGCCGAGTTACGCGACGTGTGACTTAGTTCTCGGTCTTCACCTAAAGAGGCTACGACAAGGTTCAGGGCATCCTCAGTAAAGTCAGTGCGGCTGTCGCCGATCACTTTGAAGGTAAAGGAACACGGAAAACGGTGGTTCGCCTCAATCAATTCTAAGTTGGGGAGTTGGGCGGCCATATGCTGATCATCCCTCTATTAGCGAGTGAGTCGACCACTTGCATGCGGTGTTCCCTCATGAAAGGCCGCCGGCGTAATTTCCATAAACTGCGCTTTGCGCTGAAGTTGTTTGATATTCAGGGCTCCGCAATAGGTCATGCCGGATCTTATTCCGCCCATCACGTCGAGAATCACATGCCGAACCGGGCCTTTCGCTGGAACTTCGACAGCCACACCTTCCGATGTTTTCCATTCCGCCATTCCGCCCATGAAATCCTCTTGGGCTTCCTTGGAGGCCATGCCGCGGAAACGTTTTAATTTTGTTACGGTTCCATCTGCATTTTGGCGGTTGAAGATCTCACCGGGCGTCTCGTCGGTTCCTGCGAGCATTCCGCCCATCATGATGAAGTCGGCGCCGGCAGCAAGCGCTTTTACTGCGTCACCCGGGCTTTTTATACCGCCGTCGGCAATAATACAGCGATCAACCTTACGACACTCCTGCAAGGCTGTCAGTTGAGGCACACCGAATCCGGTTTTGATACGAGTTGAACACACAGATCCCGGTCCAATGCCGACTTTAATGACATCAGCACCCGCAGCTGCCAGATAGTCCGCGCCAGCGTATGTGGCGACATTTCCAGCGATAATTATAATGTTACTTCCCCAGCGTTCCCGAAGTTGTCGGATCGTTCGGTTGACTTCTTTGCTATGTCCGTGAGCGACATCAACGCAGATAATTTCTGCGCCTGCTTCGACGAGCGCTTCGGCTCTCGGCATCGATTCGTCGCCGATACCAATACTAATCCCAGTTTGTTTAGGATTTTTAAGGCGACGGAACATCGCCACGTTTTCTTCGATGCTCATAAATCGGTGGAGAATGGACATTCCGCCAAAGCTCGTGATGGCGTCAGCCATCGTCACTTCAGTGACAGTATCCATATTTGCGCTAATGATGGGGATATCAAATTTCCGACCGGAAACTGTGACGCTTGTGGTTACATCTTGCCTGGAGCGAATGCCATTATAACCAGGCACCAGCATCACATCATCAAAAGTCAAACCTCTTACATTGGACAGCATGTTCTCATGCGCCTCCTCGGCCGCAATAGATCACCTTAAAATACCCGCTGGTTTTTAATAAAATCATGCTATTAAGTCAACGCCAAATAACGAAGAACCGAATACTGCGTTGGTGATTAAAAAATTCAGTTATTACAATGGTTTAATGCCGCTGGGAATGCCCGGTTTCTCAATGGGAGTCTCGAGACCAGGTATTCAACTCCGGGGACGTTATAGCAGTGGGATGATCTCGTCATACATGGCAGCGTGCTTGCGGATGTTCTTGTCCTCTTCGGCATACTTTCCTTCAAAAGAGAATGCGCGACGCATGAAGCTTTCTTGAATGTAATCAATGGATGTTCCGGATGCGTTGTAGCTAACGATATCCCAGGCATTGCCATAGGGATAACCAAAAGTTTTTTTACTGATCTCACCGACCTCTCGTAACACTTTCATCTCGCCACGAGATGGAGACTTATCGGCGTGGGTCCAAGGATGGATGAGTCCACCGATGCAGCAGTGGTATTCCATAAAAAGTTCGAGAGAAAAATTTTCCTTTTGTCGTTCACCATTGATAAATGCGAGAAACGCTTTTGTCTCTGGTTGTGTGACGCCTTTTGTTGCCATAGAGGGTAGTTCGAAGTCCCGGTTTAAATCGACGCCATTGGCATTCTCGCGCACCCCAGCCACAAAACCATCTGGATTATAAACTGGGATCATGTAGACAATGCCGCCACTCTCAAGAAATTTTCGTAGGGGGCTTAGCTCTCCAGATTTTCTAGCGAATTCAGTCGTTAATTGGTCGGTGATGTTTAGATATTCATTGCCGTGAATGGCCTCAGTTATGACGATTGCTTTTTTAACCGAGTTCCCCGGGTGTTCGTTCATGGACAGCTTCATGGCCAATAAGGGCTTACCCCCAGCAGATTGCCCAAAAGTCAAAAGGTTGAGTCGTGATGAATATTTTTTTTGAAGGTTTACCAGGTCCTTATGAATGGAAGAGAACTTGGGTCTCGTGATGCCAGCTTCACTGTGAACTTTTGAGTAGTTACCGTTGTCTCTTTTTTTACAGGCGCCTTGAAGGGCCAGCATGCTAAGCATCAAGGTTGCATAAAAAGCTTTCAAAGTTTTACCCCCAGCTACATCGAGATCATCCTAATAGTTTAATGCTGGTAGCCAGAAAATTCTAGTCGTACAGGACTTTTGGCGGCCTGATGACGAACATAAACGCCTTGACCATCTTCAACGACACCAATCTGCCTGAGGCCACAAGGCCAAGGAAAGTTCCTGTGTAAGTAGTCAGCTACCGCTGATGAACAAGTGAATAATAGTTCAAAATCCTCGCCGTCGCAAAATACAGACTTATATCGGGGGTCATCTGGACTGAGCGGTGTGATTGTCGGGGAGTCCAGTAAGAATTTTTTTCCACTAGCTGACGCTAGATGAGTAGCATCAGAGCCCAAACCATCAGATATATCAATCATGCTATGGATTGGAACGCGATCAAGAATCCAAGAACACTCTGCCAGTCGTGGGGTGAAGGTGGCGTGACGGCCACTTAAGAGTGACCCCCCTAAGTATTGACCGGTAATTATGATCGCGTCTCCCTTCTGCGCTCCGGATCGAAGAACTGGGCCGCGCCAATGGGGTTTGCCCGTCACGCAAACGTTGATACCGAATTTTCCCGTCCAGGAGTTTGTATCACCGCCGTCAATGCCGCAGCCAAAATCCGCCGACATATCGCGCGCACCTTTAAGCACTCGCTCAAGCCATTTTTGATCAGTAGATCGCGGGATGGCGAGCGAGATAAAGACGGACATCGGGCAGCCGCCCATGGCTGCGATGTCGCTAAAATTCACTGCAATAGCCTTTCGTCCTATGAGCTCCGGTTCTATTTGCTCGGAAATGAAATGAGTTCCATCAAGTAGCATGTCTGTGGCTACAAGCACGGATGAACCATCGTGGTTGACAACAGCGCAGTCATCGCCATTTCCGATCAGGGATGAGCGAGACGTCGGTATGTCGCGAAGAATCCAATTTACTAGTTCAGTTTCCAATGCGAACGCCCCATCTCTTGCCTTTAATTGGCATGAATATTTAGCTCAAAGTCATCTTTTACCGAAAGGGGTCTCCTTTCGGGGATGAGGCCTCCCATATATGCAGCTAGACCTCTGACGTCATCTGCGCTGAGTCCCATTCGCCGCAGATACGATATGGCCTCTGAAGATCTTCGTTTAGCAAGTTTCTGTCCATCTTCGTCCATTAGTAGGGGGTGATGCGCAAATACCGGTACGATTGCCGTCGGATCAATCAAGGTGCGCATAGCCATTTGGCGTCGAGTGCTCGATAGTAGGTCTAGGCCACGAATGATGAGGTTTATTTGCTGTTCGAGGTCGTCAATAACTACCGCGAATTGGTAGGTCCACTGGCCAAACCGGTCTTTCACCACAACGTCACCTTGTTCCGAGGGGGTCTGTGCTAGATCTCCGAGAAACAGATCTTTGAATTCAAGGGGGGCTGGTTGAGGTGCCTGGTCAAGTTTTAATCGCACACAGGTGTTAGGTTCGCCAAATGGGTAATTTTTAGTCCGACATGTGCCAGGATAAACTAATTCCCCGTCATTTTGGCCCGTCAAAGACTGAACGTCTTTGCGGCTACATCGGCAGACATATACGAGATTGCGATTCATCAATTTCTCAAGTTCTTTTTGGTAAACTTCATCACGTTCTGACTGTCGCCAAACTTTTGTTGGAAGGTCAAACCCAAGCCACTCGAGATCCTGCAACAGTGATTCTTCGAATTGGGGTCGGCACCGGATCCGATCATGATCCTCAAGTCTCAGGGTTATGGTGGCTCCAAGTTTCCTCGAGATAGCTTGGACGTAGATAAGATGAAGAACGTGCCCTAGGTGAAGTAGACCGGTGGGGCTGGGAGCAAGACGGGTTTTTAGCTGCGTTGTGACAATGGCCATATCTGCCCGATTTTACATGGAATGGCGCGTCTAAACTAGCAGGCAAAACCAGCCGTCCTGCTAGCGGCGAAGGGGTATGGTCAGTAAAGTGCCTGAATCTCCACGTAAAACTGCTTTTAATTTAGGCAGCTTGATGATATCTGTGCGCCTCTTTGGCCGGGTCTATGATATCCTACGGGTTTGGCTCAAGTGGCTCAAAAAGAATCAAGCAGGGATGACCCTCTGGGCAGTGAGAGCTAGGTCGTCTGGACTTAAATCTGGTGATAATAAAGTGTTAAAGAATTTGCAAAGATTGATCAGAAGTGGGGCTTGGAGTCCTCGACGCATTTCAGCGTTTATTTTTGTTATGTGTGCTTTCGTGGAAATTGTGGCTCTGGGTTCTAACGGCATTTTCAAAGATGAGCCTTACCAAGGGATTTTGCCGACGGTGGAGGCGCCATTTTCAAAGATACAGGTTGGATTCGCGAGTCTAGGTCCCAAGGTCCCTCAGGCCCCGCTGGATCGCTTGCTGGAAACGGCTGACCGTTTCGTAAATAAGACGGCTGTCCCCTATGTTTTCGGGGGCAGTCAGATCGGTTCATCTAAAGTTTGCCAAGAATGCTCCGCTTGTATTCGGGCGCGACGTCTTCCAGCCAATTCGTCCTCGGATCGGTTTAATCAGTGCTCTGCCTGCCGATCGTGTGGGCTTGACTGTAGTAATTTCGTTAAGCATCTATTTACTGAGGCTGGTTTGTCTGTGAAGTTTGCAACTACGGCCACTTTAAACAGAGCTAGTGACCTCGTTCTTGAAGAAAAATTTCGTTTTATCAATATTGGAGACGACTTGAGTGATGCGAGACCTGGCGATCTCGTACTTAAGAAAGGTCATGTCATCATGCTTATCGACATTCATCCAGCTTTAGGAACTGTTGATTACATTCATGCCAGTCGCGGGAGTAAGCGAACACCTGTGGGAGGCATCGAGCTACGTCGTGGGTTTAGTTTGCGAAAGGTACAGAGAGAGACTGTGAGAATCCTGCGGCATAAAGATCTCCTGCAGCCTAGTGACTTTGAGTTCAACCTGACGTCAGTTAAGAGATTGTTGTCTAGCCTGCGTCGTCCCGCAACAGCAGCTAATTAGCAGGGGCATTGAGCAACTAATGCGAGTTGGTGTATTTGATTCAGGCTTAGGCGGCCTTTCAATTTTGGGCGCTATACGGTCGGCCTGTCCATCTCTCGAGTTTGCTTACTGCTGTGACAATTTCAATTTTCCCTATGGGACTAAGACCGAGACTGAGGTTGTGGCCGCCGCCTTGGATGTTGCAAAAAAATTTTCAAAATCGATCAAGCTAGACCTCCTAGTCATTGCATGTAATACAGCGAGTGTCGTGGCCTTGGAGGCTATTCGGCGCGAAATTCCAATCCCGGTGGTGGGGGTTGTGCCAGCAGTGAAACCGGCCGCAGCGGCTTCAAGAAATAAATTCATCGGAATTCTGGCAACACCTGTAACCATAAAAAGACCTTATCTAGACGAACTCTTAAAAAATTACGCCTCCGACTGTAAAGTAATTAAGTGCGGGTCAAGTAAACTGGTGACCATCGCTGAGACAAAGATGAGGGGCGGGCAGGGGTCTGATCAGGCTAATCTTGATGAGATCCGAGCTGAAATCACTGAGATCTCAAAGGCAGCAGCAATTGGCTTGGATCAGCTCGTCCTTGGTTGTACTCATTTCCCGCTAATCGCGGAGGAATTGAAGCAGGTCCTGCCACCGAGTGTCCATCTTTTGGACTCGGGTCATGCCATCGCGAAACGGGTCATGAGTTTACTGAGTGTCGATATGTCCTCGATGGCGGGGGACCCAGCTAAAGTCAATGAAATAATAGGGTTTTGCAGTGGTGAGCCGTTTACCGTTTTCCTGCCACAGACGTTTAAAATTCCTGCTTATAAAATTGAGTTGCATAAATTGACGTGAGGCATTAATTCCCCTAGAACTATTCCCCGAGTTCAGTGCCTGGATTTTCTGGAGATATTGATGGTCCTCAGATTTGTCATGCCATTCGTTATTTTGGCCTCGATGGTTGCTTGCCGAAACGAGACGCCCTCCGCAATCAAGATTATCGGGGGAAGGCCCGTTGCAGAAAATCACCCTTGGTTGGTTCAAATTACTGACGGACCAAACGCGTCGCAAGGTTACTGTGGCGGGGTCCTGATTGCCAAAAGAGTTGTATTGACGGCCGCTCATTGTGTCGAGCCTCAATACATTAACACGATGTATGTGGCGTTGGGATTTGCTGATGGTGTTAATCTTCATCTCAATAAACCGGTCAAGGTTCATAGCGTTGTCGTACATCCCGGTTATGCACCGAAAGGTGATGATCCTGGGCCCAACGACATCGCTTTGCTGTATTTAAATGACTATAACGAGCGTTCTTTTGAACGGCCCGTTGCGCCCATTCGATTTCAGAGAGGTGGCGCGTCGGTTGAGATGCTAGCGAAATACGGACGAGCTTTTGGATTGGGTAATACCTCCTCTCTAGGTTGGCTTTATGATGGTGTGGTCCGCGAAGTTGATCTGCCGATCATCAATATCAGTCATTGTTCTGAACGTTACACAAATATCGGTTCATCCCAAATATGTGCGGGCGATATGGAGCGAGGTGGGGTTGATACTTGTCAGGGTGATAGCGGCGGTCCTTTGCTTTTTCGAGACAGTGACGGCGCATGGACCCTCGCAGGACTCGTCAGTTTTGGAATAGGTTGCGCTCAAAAAGCGTATCCAGGTGTGTATACCCGGGTCGCTTCTTTTGAGCGCTGGATCGATGAAAGTGTCGAATTATTGTCGCGCCCAGCTCCGGATCATTTGGACGGTGACGCTGTCGCGGCTCAGTTAAAAGCTCGATGTTTATCGCAGTTCGACTATTTGCCCATCATCAGTCAAAACGGAAGTGACAATAGTCGTCAAACCGTCTACGCAATGAATCAAGACGTGTTTAGGCTTATACCAACAAATCGTGAGCGTGAAGGTGAAGAGCTCGGCTCTTGTAGTTTTATGCACGGCTCGCACAAAATAAGTGCACGCTGGCTACGTTCGAAATCTGAAAATGGGCTGCTCGGCCAGCGTGTATTCGTGCTCGCAAAATCGGGTGATAAATCATGGATCTCCGATCTACAGCCTCTTATGTATTCGCAAGATCGTCTAACTTGCCAGACATCGATGGGGCCCGTTGTTTTGTTAAATCAATACTCCGTCACAACGATTCAGTATAAAGATGTTTTCTATCAGTTGGGTGACTCAGTAACACCGCCCGATGACAGCCAAACCACCTGGGGCTGCTCTATCGGTGGTTCATCGATCGAGGTGTTTGAAGCGCAGTCACCCGATGGCGTAAAGCTCGCGGCAAGAATTCATCATGAGCATCTTGGTACCATAGTCGCACAGCTAAACCGAGCGGATCAGGATCTACCAGTCTGGTCCGAGATTAAGTGGATTGACGGTCCTACAGGAAATCTCACCATAGAAAACAATTCGACAGCTGACATCTTTACTTGGCGTATAGTGTGTCCTTTGCCGTTTCAGATCGGGTTGAGAAGTGGTCTTGTGGAACGATCGGTGGAGCTGGGTGACGGCGCGGGTTTTGCCGTTAGTGTCGACGTGTCGACGTCTGCTGACGGAGCGGTTTTGTCGGGACATAAAGTCTCATTGCCCTTGACTCGTCTCGAGGGGAGCGCCGAAGCCTTTATGGGTTGTCTCATTAATGAAGTGGTTCAAGTCGATGTGAGTCCGAATTAGGGAAAGCCAGTACCGCCATCCCAACTTTTACAACGAACATGGAAATCTTTGGTCCTGCGACCTATAAGAGTGTTTAATTAGTCCAAAATTCGCGATTGATATTAGTCAGTTGAGACGCCCTCTCAATGCTGAAGACTCAGATGACGATACTACCTAACACGTTATTTAGAGGGAGTATCCTGGTATGCGAGTCCTCATTAAAATGGGTTTTGTGGCCATCTTGTGCTCGGCTCTGGTTGCTTGTGGTAAGGCGGATGCTCCGGTATCAGCAATAAAATCGACCGGGTTCAGTTGCGACCTTCAAAGCAGTGGCGCTGCCTCGAACGAAGCAAGCAAAAAGGCTTTTCAATGTGCATATAACTCTCTAAAGAGTGCAGGCAAACTGGCGGCTGGAGGCTTGGTGACCGACGTGGCCAATGTGGTAGACGGCATCAAGCAAGTTTATGAAGGATCTTACGCTGCAGGAGAGTTATACACCGACCTAAATGAGTTTATAAAAAACGGGGGTAAATTGCCCGAAGGGATTGCAAAAGACGCTCAGAAGACCTTAGATACCGCGAAGGGTCAATTTGAAAAAACTGATTTTGGAAAAGAGCTAAGCCGAAAAGCAATGTATCGATGTCTTGATGGCAGCTACAAGTCCGTAAAAGATCTTTTGTCATTAGGCGGGATGGCATCAACTCTAAGTCGAAATACACAGGGCTCTGGGACTCTAAAATTTTCAGATTTACAATCCTTGAGTAGCCTGAGCTTTTCTGGAATCAAGGCTATTTTAGACCGAATGAACACCCTTTCTGAATGTACTCAGTGGCTGAATGGATCGCGCACCAGAGGTTTGATTCAGTTATCAAAAGGCGTAAAGCAGATCGCTTCATCTCTCGATATTGTCTCGACCGTTGCAAGGTGTGGTGTTGATCTAGCTCGAGGGGGCTACGTCCTGTACTCCAATTCAGCTTGCTTGGTCGAGGACATTCAAAACTATTACAAAACTCGTGAGCGAGAAGAAAAAGCTAAAGTCGATTATATAAATAATCCAAAAGGTGATTTTCAACCATTATCAGAAAATGACGCCGCAAACCCATCCTACAGCCGTTGTATGAATATTTATGGGATGTGGCTAGCAAAACAAAGCTTTGCTGGTTATTTGACGCGTTCAGGCGCCTGTTCGGACCTGTGCGTATCTGCGAACGGCCAAAAAACTTATTATGAAAACAGCCGAAAAATTTTCACTCGAGAAGATGACTACGGGTACTGTCTTATGAAGCAAAAAATTCCAGGTTCAAGATCACAAGTGGAATCTTGTATTTCCTATTGCTGTAGTCAAGAAGGCGGGTGCGTCAAAGCGGCAAACGAAAAAGCGGGATTTCGCTAAGTTTATGATCCGCGATGTGAATCAATAAACTGGCCCACTTAATTGCTCCGACTTGCTCAATCCGACGGCGTACGCGCCG
>CAYOEM010000022.1:0-39519 GCA_964402975.1 uncultured Polynucleobacter sp. | reverse complement strand
ACGTTGATCACATTGGTCTTTGTTCCAGCTCTTTACACGTTATTCTTTCGCCGAGGATCTGCGAAGCCAACGATGAGCGCCGTCGTTTCGACGGTGGTGATGGTAGCAGTTTTGGGAATATCGCTACCTGCTAGCGAAAGCCAAGCGAAGGTGTATGGGTTTGATGACGCCTTAATCGACGCCGGTAGCAAGTCACATAGTGCGCTCGCGGCAAGAGCCGACACGGAAAAAGCTGAAGCGTTCAACCGAGCTCACTTTCGCGGGACATTTTTCCCGAAAATTGGCGCAAAGATTGAAAGGAAAAAAATCTACGAAGACCTCACAACGACCACCCCTTTTGGTGTGTCCAAGTACGGGAAGTCAGATCAAGTTATTGGCGGCATAGAAGTCTCCCAGCCAATTTTTAATGCCAAAGAAATGCTCGGCGGTCTTAATAAACAAGATGCCCTATTAAATGCTGCTCAGGCCAATCAAGACGAAACGGAGAATCAGACTCAGCGGCAGCTTTCGGCTTTTCTGATTGAGTTCCAAAAGACAAAAATCGCGATGGATTCACTTAAAAGACTTGAATCGTCCATGTTAGGAATCGAAAAAGAGGTCCGCAAGTTTGTCGGTTTGGGGCTACGGGGTAAAAGTGATCTTTTGAACATAAAAATCGCCCTTTCGGATAATCAAGCCAATCAGCTCAAGGCTAGGGCCGGAATAAACGCATTGAGAAAGCTGATCCGGATATATTTGCCTGACTTCGATGATCTTGATCCTAAATTTAGCGAGAAATTTGAGGACCACCCACAGCAAGCCTCAAAAAGCAAGTCACTCGCCACCTCCCGGGGATCCGTGAGAGCTCTTGACGCAATGATTAAAGCCCAAGAGATGGAAGCAAAGACGTTGCGCCTTGGTTACCTGCCCTCTGTCGACCTTAAATTGCGACGCAATTATGCAGATCAAGGGTTATTAGACCAAAAAAGTTGGCTCGAAGCGGCGCTGGTTGCCGAATGGGTCTTTGAAGGTGGAACCCGCTCGGCATTGATTTCTGCGCAACGTCATGAGATCGAGAAATATAGACACCAACAAAACGCAATGATAGCGCAGATAGCTGCTGACGAGGAGCTACTGCTTGCACGACGAGAAGAGCTGAATTTTCGGTCGAGCGCGGCCAGTGAAAATTTTGAAATGGCTAAAAAAGCACGAGACGAGGACAAACGAAATGCCTTGAGCGGTAAGGTCATTCTCAGGGACTGGCTGTCAGCAGAAATTCAGCTAGAAGAAAAACGACGGGATATCGAGACCCTACGATTAGACAAAATTCACCTTCGCTACGAGGAACGGTTTGTGCGGGGAGAAAACGTGAAATGATAAAACCAGAGACACGGTCCCGAAAGAACCCTAAAAAACCCTACCACCACGATGGATTGCGTGATGCTGTCTTAGAAAAAACGCTGCAATTTTTAAAACATCATCCCGTACAAGATCTCTCCATGCGTGAAATTGCGCGAGATTTGGGCGTGAGTCATATGGCGCCCTATCGTCACTTCGCGTCAAAAGAGGACGTTATAGCAGCCCTCATTGAGAATGGGTTTCGTCAGTTAACAGAGACATTTCAGCAGTGTAATCAAAACGGAGGAATGCCATACCCTGAAACATTCTATGCCCACGTTAATGCTTACGTTCAATTTTTCTTAAAAAACCCTGACGTGGCGCGGTTGATGTTTACCAGTGGATTTTTTGATAAAGGCGATTTCGCTGGCGTCCACGAGGCAGGGCAGGAAGCCTTCAGATGCCTCACCAGGCTCGTTCAGCGTGGCCAAAAAGAGGGTTTTATTGTCGAAGGACAGAACCTTTACATGGTGTCTTTTATGATTTGGTCATCTGTCCATGGTGCTTCGGTTTTGATTTTTGAGAAACAGTTTCAAGAAATTGACCAAGCACCCGACGTAGAAATTGATTCGTTCACAAGGTTTTTGGCTGAAAAATTGTTACTGGGTTTTTCCAGTAACAATAAATGAATCAGGGTTATCTAGTCTCGGAAATAGCCAGCGGGCATGGGTGGCATGAAGTAATTCAGCCAAGTCCCAAGAAGAGCAATCCCCTGGGGCGCCCCGTCAACCCCCTACTCCGACGCTTGAATTCTAATTCTCAGTGCAACACGAAGCGAAAGCTTTGGGGGTCTTTTACCTAAATAAAAAAATTGCCAAAGTTTAAGCTTTGGGACCTTTATTTAATCGCGTTAATTAAATTTCCGATCTGGAATATCTACAAACATAATGCTCACGAGCTTGTAAGTTTAAAGATCCAGTCCGTTGTTTGAGATGACACTCCGCTAAACTCTGAAAGAAGACTTGAACGGGTCCCTAACTCAAAATCACTAAAATCAAATCCCGGGGTAACTGTGCAACCCACGAGAGTGTATCCATGCGCTGCCTCTCCCTCATGGATTGCACCAAACCATGTTCTCTTGGGAATTATGATTTGGGGCCTTGCATTACCATTACCGACGGAGCCTACAACTTCTTTTTCAATGAGACCGTCTGGTTTAATCATCACGACCGTGACAGGGTCTCCCTGATGGAAATGCCAAATTTCGTCTGATGATAGCCGATGAAAGTTGGAGACATCTCCGCTAGATAGAAGAAAATAAATACTTGTACCCAAAGAACGATGACCGTAACCTTCAAGCGTTACTGATTCACTACAACGATAAGTCTCAGAATAAAAACCGCCTTCGGGATGCGGGGTCATTTTTAGAGTGTCAATAATGTTTTCACAAGTCGGCGAGAGGGACACGATTTTTTGATCCTAGCTGTTAGGGGTCTGATTGTAACAAATTAAAGCACTTTAAATAGTGATTAAATTTGCCTAAAATACCCACACTACAACTAATGAGGCGTCAAAATGACAACTTTTATGGAAAAACTTGAGTGGGGCGAAAGCAAGAAGCCAGCATTTCGCCTAAATTATCCACCATCAGAGGACAATGTCACCGCTTTTTCGAGACTTTTTATGCAGCTGCGCCAATCAAGCAAAATGGGGCTTCCACCGCTTGGCGAAGGCTTTGCTGTCGGTTTAGTTCAGATTAAATTCCCTGGGGAAGACGGAGAGACCATCGAAATGATTCACAGTGTCGCTGGAATCACTGTTGTGTTTGAGACAGCAGATTCGCGCGACTATATTTTCAACAAAATAAAACACGGCCAAATGGATCTTGGCGATCCTAACTATGAATAGGTTCTGGACAGTATCTACTATTTTCATCATGAGCACTCACCACTGTACGGCCGACAATTCTAATATTGAATAATATGAGACGCTTTTTCATGTCGATAGATGAATTTCATTTTCGCGATTTTTCAATGCAGCAGGCCCCATCAGGCCAGCGCGTGAACACCGACAGCTGTGTCTTCGGCGCCCTGATCGGTCGTGATATCAGTCCTAAAAAGGCGTTGGATATCGGTAGTGGCACAGGCGTGCTTGCGTTGATGCTGGCTGCACGTTATCCAGATGTGCAGATTACTGGCGTAGAACCAGCACAAGAGATCGCTGCCGTTGCGCGGCAGAATTTTGCATCTGCCCCATGGAAGGGACGCATCAATCTACTGACACTTCGAGCCCAGGATCTTGAGCCTGACATTCACGGACGATTTGATTTTGTATTTTGTAATCCGCCCTACTTTCAAAATAGCATGACCTCAGGCGATCGTCTCAGGACTGTTGCTAGACACAATACGTCACTCTCGCCGGATGACCTGTACAAATCAATGAAGCGCATGATGTCCCATGAAGGCTCTGCTTGGGTCTCTTTCCCTGGCGACAGTCTATCCTTGTGGATGGACCGCGGAAAGCAGGCGGGCTTTCATCCAACTAATATCATTACCGTCAAGGATCATCCAGACGCTTCCCCGCACATGATCATTGTTGGCTGGTCACAGCAGATTCCTACATCGATTGAAGAGGAAACGATTTATTACAGAGACTCCCGAAACGGCAAGTTGAGTCTTTGGATGAAGTCCTTCCGAGAGACCTGGTATCCTGCTAGGTTTAATACACAATTTGAATGAATAATGACGGTATGTTTCATGTCAGCGTTCGAATCAAGTGAATAATAAAGATTTAATTCAAATTTCCCCTGAAGCACTCTAGCTTTATTCGTTCGTAAACTTCAGGATAAGCCTTCATTTTTTGATGGCACTTGTAAGCACCTTGAAGGCCAGATTCCTTCGTACACCATGATCGCGCCATCTCCAAGCTAACTCCACCAGGAAACACTCCTGCATTTTTTGGAGTAATGGCTCCATTCTCTTGGGACCAAACACTGCATTTTTGGATTCTTTTCATGTCTGCGTCATTTTTACGAAGAAGATTCAAGATATACTGGGAGTCGCCAGGGCCCACGAGTACATCAAATATATCTCCGCAAAGACCCATAGGGTTATTCTTCCAGCAAAGTAGTGGCATGGAGTCTTGACGCATGATCACTCCGGACAGGCTCACAATGACTCTTACGCGGGGAAGATAACCCAACTCAGCCACACTAATAAATGACGATGGAGCACCCAAAGAATGCCCGTATATGTCGTACATAGTAGTAACGGGATACTTGGCAAATATTGATTTTAGCTATCCATCAATAGAGGCCTTGATGTCAGATATGTCTTTCGTGTGGGGATATTTAATTAAATAAATATGCTCACCCGGGACGCCCTTACTGACGAGGGTGTTTTTTGCTTCATCCATCCAGAGCATAGACTCCGTCAAGACGGCTAAACCACCTCCGCCGTGGAATAGGAGTTTTGGCCGAATAGCATTCGCATCTCCCGGCCAAATTGAATCGCCCGGTTTCATACCATTGCCATTGGAGTTTTCCGGCGCTGTATTTTTTGGTTGTTTACGTTGATCATTTTTCTGTGGCGACGTCACGTTACAGGCACCCAAGGTGGCCGTTAGCGCTATTAATGTCAGGACGTTCATGTGTCACTCCATTTCTTTCAGATCAAATGCGAAATAGCCCGAACCGGGCTGTCCGGTTTAGGTGAATTCAAATATAGCGCGATTTAGACTTGCAAGGGATCTGTCGAAATCATTCGCTAGCTTCTCTGCCATCATAATCTCGCTTTTGGAGACCAAAGGAGAGGTGCTTAAAACCTCAAGGCCAATCCGACCGTGCTTTTTGCTACGATTAATATCATAGTGGATCTGCAGAGGCCTGGCTGCTTCGTCTCCAAAGTTGGTGCGCACAAGATTGGCTAAGGGAGATTCTTTAACAGTAAACTCTATACCCTCAAACACCTCAAGAGCCAGAGCTAACGGCAATATCCCTGCCTCCGCACAAGCCTCCAATAGCGACACAACTCTCTTGGTTTCTTCAAGAACGCCCCCAGGGCAGGGACCAATTTGATCAACCACTCTCTTAAGAAGCTTGTCGTGACCTGTCTCATCACGGCGAAAATCCGTTAAAACATCACCGCACTTGTCAAATTTACTTTCTGCGGCGGCCAGTATACGGTCACAGTTTGATGTGACGTAATAGTTTTGAAAAACTGCTTTTCTTGCTACCTCTCGGCCCAACGTCCGCCGAGCGGCTGATCCTGATGCCACTTCCGCCGCTTGACTGACAAGAAGCTTTCGGCGAAGACACGACAAAGCAGCAATGCCGTCATACTGTGCTTCTTTGCTTGTCGCGCTATAGGCTAGGATGTCAAAGCCAGTGGAGCGTTCGTCTTCGTCCTCGGGGACATATTCACGCAACCGCATAAACGCAACTGGATACTCTGCAAAAGGGGCTAAAAAAGTCGAGATTTCATTCTTACAGCTAGGGTCATGAAGATGCTGAACGCAAAATCTAGCAAACATGTCAGCTACCGGATCAACGTCAGCAGTAATAGAAAGCCACGGCAATGTTAATGAAAGCGAGCTGCCGCTAACCTCGGCTTTTAGCTCCGGATACGGTCTCAGAACAAGACTCGACGCGTCGATCACAATTCAACAATACACTTTTGAAGATGGCTTATCATATTTATGGGTACAACATCTGCCACCTTAACCCAACCTGCCTTACACGGAGGAGCAGGTTTTTCAACGCCGTTTTCTTCTGTTTCGCAGTTTGCATAAAACTCTGCCCACTGATCTTTTTTATCCTTGCGACCACATCCTTCAAAATAAGCCATTTCAACTTTTTTTGCTTTCTTACCAGCGCTTTTTTTTCCTGGCGCAGGCTTTTCGGACTGCTTTGTTTCAGTAGCAGCAGGATTAGTCGGAGTCTCTTGTGTGTTTTTGCTATCGCCCGAGGCTAAAACGACCGTGGATGTCAAAAGACCTGCGCAAAATCCGCTGGAAATCTTCAAAAACTTCATAGCCACCTCGCTGTTCATTCAAAAAAAATTGCCTGACTCAGATTTTACTAGGGCCTTCCCTTGAAGGCAATGACGCCGGCAAACCATGCCCTGGCCAAAATCCCTACTGCCAAATCTCACCTGTTGGGCTACAACGGCCATTTTTAAGTAGCCAATAATATTGGCGTAATAACGTCACGGCCATTTGACTGCTAAAATACTAAAATACGACCCAAGAAACTCCGAAAGCTCGTGTATGGAACTACGCATCTCAAAGGTGGTTTGTCTATCAGTTACGTTTCACGTAGCTCTATTTGTAGCTTTAACCAAAATGCCACATTCGGGCAGACAAAATCAATTTATTGGCGGCAACGCATTGAGTATTAGCTTTTACTCCAGCACCAGCGAGAATGCGTGGGCTCCAATCGATAATCCAACAAAATACTCCGATCCCAACCCGAACCGCATCAAAAAGGCTGAGCAATCCTCACAAAAATATCGAATTAAAGACAACCGGCTTGCGTCCCAAAGCACATCTCAACGCAGCACTACAAGCGTCGCGGTTAACTCACAAGCACATGCGCCAGCTTCTAACGTGGGCTCGTCAGCGTTTCAACTTCCCATTCTTGAACGCGAATCAATTATCGTGCCCCGATTTACGGACGACGCTTTAAATAGAGGATTTCGAGGAATTCTCGTTTTCGAACTTTCTCTGGATGAGAAGGGTCGCGTGGTTGATACGAGACTTAGAAACCCATCCGGACTAAACATCGATACGGAAGCCATTGCCTCAGCAAGAAACGCTCGATACGTCCCAGCCAAGGACCTGTACGGACGACCGATTTCATCCAAGGCAGAGCTTAGTTTTGCGTTTCTAGGTCACTAAGACACCAGCGCTTAATTTAGCTCGGCACCAACAATCAACCAAACTTCGTTACGAGGCGCATCGTCTTGAATTCCAAAAAGGGGAGCCAAGTCAACGTGAACCGATCGAACAGGTCGCCAGCTAAAACTTGGACCCACCATCGTTTCAGGGCGCATATGGCCGCGAGTATCTTTTGTATCGACCCATTCGCCCTTGACCTCAGCCCCTACCGAGAAAGTTTGTGAGAACGATGTCGTACCAATCGCCAAAGTGGCAACGAGTTCTCTTTCACGTTCTTCACCCCACAACTCGAGCTCATAGCCTAGGTTGGAGGAAAAATGCCAATTGTCGGAAAGATTATCTGCAAGAAGCAGTCGAACCTCACCCTTTTCAGGCCCGTTCTTTACCCAGTGATACTCGAAGTACCAAGTGGGGTTTAACGCCATCTCGCCCCAATTTGCCATAGCCCAACGGATTTCGTACTGGACACCTTCCGTATCCCATTTACGTTTGCCGTCTTTTTCCTTGTTGATCTGGTTGACGTACAAATCAAGCTGAATTCTGTTGGCAAGCCCGTATTCAATTTCTTGCTGAAGCAAATAATCATTAGGCGTGTCGTCCTTATATTTATGAGCCTTGAGCCAAACTTCCGCACCAAGATCACCCTCAGGAATCACATACGTACGCGACGTGGTAAACCGACGATGAGTCGTCCACTCAGGTTGGTTGTAAGGACCAACTTTCGAGTCGGCTGCGTAACCCGATGGAGCAAGCACCGGAATCGTATCGGTCGCTTTAGGCTGGGAGTAGCCAGCCAATGGAACTGCCAGAACAACAAACGCGAATGCACATTGCAACGCCGAAGGCAACGTATTGGACATTTCACACTCCATTTACTAATCAATTGTTGCAACATCATAGCAGATACTTGTTTGATTTTTAATTAGTTTCTGATCAAATCCGCTGGCTAATATTAAGGCGCCCTATTGATAATTGGACATGTTTAATGCGTTGAGTTTTTTTGAGGAGCATAAAACCGTGAAACGAGTTCGAATTTCTACCCCTGCTTTCCAAGTCTTCATGTGGATCGCGTTAACTCAACCCGCTCTGGCGTTCGAAGGCATTAAGCAAGCCGAGGCTTGGGAATGCTCTGGTTGGTGCTTTATGGGCGGTGATTACCCTACAAACCCTTGGATCCCGGTTAGCTCATCGGGAGCAACTGAGGATGAAGCTCGCGACAATATCGACTGCGGCATGTATCAAGAGGCGGGCATTAGCTGCCGTAGGGTTCAGGACGAGTAAAAGATACCCGTTTACATCTGGCAAACGGATATTGATCCAAACAAGCAATCTTAGTTTGAAAATCCATGACCAATCGATTTATGAGGAGGCGTTCGGTAAACAATTTGCCGAGCGCAACTTTACACAAAGGAGATTGGTTATGAGATTACGGTATGCACTGGTCATCCCCATGCTAACGACAGTTTATGCATGTGGGGCTCATCAAAAATCAAAGCAGAATCTACAAGAGAGCCTTGACGCTCCGGTTGGAGCTATCATCGCTGTTCAAGATGATGGTTCAACGAGTCTCGCCACAAATCTTGATGAGCTGCGCGTTGTCAAAGGTTTACCGTCACAAAAAAGCGCGGAACAGGTTCAGGAACAAGAGCTCCCAGATCTTTACAAACAATCTCAAAAACCAGATCAAGTCCTATCTCAGGAACAAGTACAGGTTGCACAAACTGAAACTCGCGGATGGTTTCACTACAGACAATGCCCAAGCAGACTGATTCGTCTAGCGGTCGAAGTGCAACAAGAGCCGGTTATTTTGGACTCTTGCCAAGCCTATAACCAATATCAGCCTGTTTACTTAGTCAGAGGCCACGCCCACCGATTCTTCTTTCACAGGGCTTACCGCCTTCAGAATGTAACCTACTACTACTACCTAAACCAAGCTCCGATTCAGCAGGCGGACACCAAGGAATTGGAAAAGATGCCAACCGCTCAAGACCAGGTCATTACCCAGGAGCAGACGATGAAACAAGCGCCCGCGACCAAACAGGTCGAACAAAAACCCGACTGCCCGAAACCGGATCTGACTCAAAAACCAATCGTTAAAATAAACCCGCACAAGTGCTAATCGAATGGAATCGAATGGGGACGCTCGACTGATTGAGTATTGATTGAACATCAGTTCATTTAATAGCCAATCAGTCGGGTGTCCCCAATTTGATCGTTCGATTGAGCTGGACGTATATAACCCCTAAGCGGTAAATTCAAAGAATCGCCATATTTGAAATTACCGGTCGTCGAGGGGTTATGCCTATAAAACACTCAAATTATTTGACGTTAGCATCTGTCTGTTTGACCATTGCATTATTTGGGCTGAATGGCTGTAAGGCACGGAAAACCTCTGATACGTCAGCCGTCAGCTCGGTATCCGCCACTGAATCGGCCTGTGTATTCGGCCTTGGAAACAGCCGTTTTGGGTCTCCCGGGGCGTCCGACCTCGACCTAAACATTTGGCAGATTATCAACTCGACTGCTATCGCCAGCCGCCTAGCCTATTCCGAGGAGTCTGTTTTTAACAAGCAGGCCAAAAGCCTCGGCTTTGATAGTAGTGACACGATAACATCTGGGTCCATGAGTGCTGTCGTCATGTCCAACAAGCGGTGTGTGGTTTTGGCTTTCCGGGGAACTGATATGAATAGCATGCGCGACTGGTTCGTAGACTTGCGCGCGACGACAGATTCTGTCAAACACGGCCGTGTGCACAAAGGGTTTTACCGCGCTTGGCGAGGCCTTCGTGACGACGTGGTTAAAGCACTGAGATCACACGGTGCTGGCGATAAAACATTTTGGGTCACCGGTCATAGCCTAGGCGGCGCTCTCGCTGGTCTTTACGCATACACGGAAACATTTGATCGGTTACTTTTCAGAGGCCCTCGAATTGCTCGCGTGGTGACTTTTGGACAGCCCCTATTTGGCGATGAGGATGTCAGTAACCTGATGCGCAAAGAATTCTTGGGGCGATACTTTAGGGTGGTCAACGGCCTTGATATCGTGGCGACTGTGCCGTTTTGGTTGAAACACTTTGGCTCCCTTGTTTGGTTTCATGACGACCGGGTGGAATACCGGCCCGACACACAGCTTTTTGGTGGCGCAAACGCAGGATCCGTTGCAGCAGCTGAAATCCCTAGGGAGCTAGCTCCCACTGAAGAATCTTTACAAGAGTTTATTAATTTAACAAGAAGAGCAAGTGCTTCATCGTCCTCATCTGGTGACTCAGTGGGCGCCATGGGCTGGCCTAGGCGAATCAGTGATCACTTCATGAAAGGTTACCTGGACCGACTGCAGCTTGAGATCAGCGAGTTGACTAAATAAACAATTCTCTGGTGGAAGGCTCTCGGTGTCATCCGAACCGACTAATTTTTACGAATTTTGGCCGTATTACTTGGGTGAACACAGGTCAAGTCGCTGTCGGCGTATGCACTATTTAGGCTCTACCTTGGCACTAACCACAAGTCTCTGTGCTATGACGACCGGCCATTACTCTTGGCTGCTTATTTCTGTACTTTGCGGGTATGCTCCAGCATGGTTTGGTCACTTTTTCTTTGAGAAAAATCAGCCTGCCACATTCAAATATCCGGCTTATTCTTTACTGGCAGACTGGCTGATGTGTTGGCGCGCTATTTCTGGGCGGCTATTAGCGGATTTTCAGAAATTTGGCATTCAAACAACCTGGTGACATAATTGGGAGGCGACTCTTGGTTAACCGCCAAACATGGCCCAACATTGAGGAATTCATATGTGGAAGTCTTTTGTCGAGATTGCTGGGATCATATGGGGATTGATCATTTTCCTCGCTTTTTTCTTCGGACTAAACAAAGCGGCCCATTATTTCACAAGGCAAGAAATGAACTATTGGACCTATATAGCGTTTCCCATAGGGGCCGTTGTTCCCTGGTTTGTCATGATTGGAATCTTACTTTGGATGTATCCGGGTGGTACTGATCCAGCGACCGGTGAAACAGGCTTTCTACCACTGGTTGGACCTGCGATTGTTGTCTCGATACCAATTTACATCATTGCTAGCGGCATCGGGTCATGTGCTTTCGTAACAGGAGCCACGGTTATCTCGCGATTTTTTACTGGGGCAGCCATCTCGTCAAGCCTACTAATAGTGGGGGCCTTAGGGATCTTTATTTTAAACAAATCCGGCAAATTATGACGGCCCTAAAAAAAACAGGCCAATGATCCATACGGTCTTGTGATAAACTTGGAGAATTCTGCCCTTTAATGCACTGGAGCATAAGATCATGAAGATCAAGTACTCACATCAGTTGACTTTGGCCTCTTTAATTTTCACATCATGTGGTCCGACTCCTGCTGGACCAGGTCTAGGTTATTTTAGCCATAAACATGTTCCTTCGATAAAAGTTGCCCAGACTGAGGACTTCGATGCTGAGCGGGACTACAAACCTCATTACATCACCATGGCCACAGCCGGATCATCAGCGGCCACAAAGGTTCGATATCCTTGGCCCGTGCAGGTTAAATCTATCGGTCATAATACAGCTAGTTACCAAAATTACGGTGGTGAACCCTACTTTCACCATGGTTTGGATATTCGGGCGGATGCGGGAACTGATGTGCTCGCATCAGTGGGTGGCCAAGTCGTCAACATCTCTAACTATGGACCAGGACCAGCTTATTGGGAGGTCGCCATACTCGACAGCGCCGGATACGTTTGGCAGTACCATCATGTGGACCGCGATTCTATCCCCCAAGCTATTTGGGATGCTTTCCGAAGTAAAGCACCCATCCCTGCTGGAACTAAAATAGGCGAGGTCTATTACTGGATGGTCAGCACCTACGGCGAGGTCTACCACCATGTGCATTTAAATGTCCTCGCTCGCGGTGGGGCCTACCGTAATCCTTTCAATTTTCTTGATGCCCTAAATGACACAAAAGCGCCCGAGTTTGTAGATGTGGGTCTTATGCGAAATGGCTACCCTCAAGATCCAAGCCTACCGATTCAAGGCGCCTACGGAATTTATGCGACAATTCATGATCTTATATTGCACGATAAGTTCGTGGTTCCCCCCCATAAGATCACCTATCAACTTGATGATGACCCCAGGGAACGATTGGTTTGGGATTTTTGCGAGCTACCAGGCGGAACTTCGAACACCCAGTTCGTAGAACATTTCTTTGTCCCGGAGCTAACGTGCGGAAATTATGAATGCAGGAAACTGACAGTGAACATCGGCTTCTCAACCGAAGGTCAACGATGGTTTAGTAACGTCGGAGGAGACCACTCCATCACAATTCACGCTGAAGATCACGCTGGGAATCGAACAAGCAAAAACTTTAAGTGGCAGGTGCGACAGCCTCCCGCTCCCTAAGGCTAATACGTCAAGGCCCCAAGCGTAGCATGGGGCCTTGAGTTCATAGATTTGTCGAAGGGCTCTTTAAGGAAGTTGAACCTTGACATCTCCAGGCTCGATCGTTATTGCGTCAAAGGATTTTTTTTCCTCACCTTCTTCGCTACAGCTCATGGACGTCGCATCGGAAAATTCAAACGCCTTGACGCCATGAATACATGCGGAAATGGATCCTGATCTCAGAATATTTCCCGAATCATCTTGCACGTGAACAAGTAAGACATCAGAATCCACGGCAAGCGCGGCAGAACATTCACTCGGCTTTACACCAAACCAGCCGCTGGTGATCACTTGCCCACGAAAATCAGAATTCTCGTATGCTATTGCAACGACGATCTTGGATGCACTTTGATTGCACAGCTGAACGGCCGACCTAGACGCCTCCGACAACATCGGTTTTAGATGGTACTCGAAGTCCCCCGTTCTATTCATCGGTATCTTCTTGAAAAGCTGTCGCCTCTCGTTATTTGCCTGGCATTTCATCGATGATGCTTCAGTAAATAAAAAACCATCATATGAATTCGTGCATAACGGTATGTCGCCTTTCCACCTCTTATTGCCGCGCTCATTGTTCGCAAATAGATAAAGCTCGTCCGCATCAGAGGACTTCATAGTTTCATAGCATCCACCCGCCAGAACTTTAAACCAGCCTGCCAACGCCATATCAACGGCTTGAGAGCTCTTTTGTGAATATGCGAGATAAACGACATCACTGGAGTCGTTACAGATTCTGATCGCGTCTGAAAGGCGCGTGGCATCACTAGCCTTGAACGTATAAGTTGGCTGCCCACTCTCAGAAGCCGCTGTAAGCTCACGCAAGGATAATTCCCTAAAACGCTTTTTAGCTAAGTTACCAACATCGCACGCCATACTCTGAGCACCATTAAAGTCAAACTTGTCATTCGCGTCGACGCAAAGTTCAACCTGCCCCTGCCAATCCTTCAAATTGCCTTCGGCGGACGCGTATAATAAAATCTTGTCTGAACCGATTGGTAACTCAAGACCAGTGCATGATTGAGCATTAATAGTCCACCATCCTCGAGACATCAACGGCATGCCCACATCCGGCTCGTAGGCAACCGCGGTATAGATTTTCTGGTCCGTCTCATTGCAGAGGTTTATTTTGATCTCATTTGCGCCAAAAGACGCAGTACTGCAAAGAAACCATGAGAGTGATCCAACTATGAGATTGGCCGTATAACATCCAATATTTGTCTTAAAAATCATGCTTTCAGTCCTTTTTTCAGCGTTGTTAGGAAGACTCGTCAGTTCAAACTCGTGATTGTGTTTGATCCTGCCGTGCTGCAACAAAGCAATCCACGTGCCATTCTTATTTTCTTGAAATTGAATTACGCCAATACGAATTGAATAGGTTCTATAAATAGAACCACTTAAGAAAGCCATCAATCTTTCCATACGGCGGATATTTCAATCTGACATCAAACAGACTGCTTGCCTCTACCACGCTCTTATAATGAGTAAACGTTTCAAAACCGTAACGTCCATGATACCGCCCAACACCGCTAGTCTTTTTGCCGCCGAATGGCAAATCAGGGCACCCCAAGTGAAGAGCGATATGGTTTACGCAAGCTCCACCAAAAGACACGGAAGATAATAGGCGCTCAGAAAAGTCTTTTCGCTCCGTAAAGACGTAAAAAGCCAACGGATCAGGATTCTTATTTATAACACGACTCAACTCGGACTCATCACGCCACCGGATAACAGGTAGGATGGGTCCAAAAATTTCACTAGCCATCAATGGATCATCAACCTTGATATCCGCAACAATAGTCGGCTCGAAAAATCTCGAGCCTCTATTTCGCCTACCTCCGATGATACTACCTTTGGTCGTCTCTAGGAGGCGCTCCAACCGATCGAACTGATCCACGTTGATAATACGGCTGTAATCTGGACTACGCTCAAGATCACTGCCGTAGAAACCCTTCCATTCGTCAACTATTGCCTGGACAGTCTTATCGTGAACACTTTCATGAACCAGCAAAAAGTCTGGCGCAACACACGTTTGACCAGCGTTCAGCGACTTGCCCCAGGCAATTCGTCTTGCCGAGTGACGCGTGTTGGCCGTATCGTCAACCACACAAGGACTCTTGCCGCCTAGCTCGAGTGTAAACGTGGCGAAATGCTCCAAGGCCGCCTGAGCAACAATCCTGCCCACTCGTTTACTGCCTGTGAAGAAAAAATGATCAAAAGGATAACGTAGCAATTCCGATGCCACATCTTGACCACCGAGAACACAACGCACATGTTTTTCTGGAAAAGCTTCGGACACAATTTCTAAAATAACACTTGCAGTGTGCGGCGCGCACTCACTTGGTTTTAAGACAACTGCATTGCCCGCCGTTATAGCACCAATCACTGGTGCAAGGGATAGCATAAATGGGTAGTTCCAAGGAGCTAATACGAGAATAACCCCGCGCGGGCAGGGAATCAGCCGCGTCTTAGCAGGCTGGGCTAGCAAAGGGGGCGCGCCAACAATCTCTTTAGCCCAATCATCCAGGTGCTTTAAATGATAATTGATTTCACTAATGACAAATCCGGTCTCAGAGATCTTTGACTCAAACTCGCACTTACCCAGATCTTGGCGAAGTGCGCGCATCACGTCTTTTTCGCGCCGCACAAGCACGTCCTTAAGACGAATTAGGGATTGCCTTCGAGACTCGACAGGTCTCGTGACACCGCTATCAAAGACAGCTCTAACCTCCCCTTCAATCACACTTAATTCCACTGGCGCTTCCATTCTCCGGTCAAGAAACCAACGTTTGTGATACAAAAAAGCACCAAGTGCTCAGACGTCACCTGGCGCAAAAGCCAATTCCCACAACAGCATAATTAAAATGAGTTGTGCAAAGAAGCCAACATTTTGCCCTTAGCTTGCTGGGATTTATATAAAACCTCTTCTCGGTGATCAAAAAACCGGCGTGGGGTTGTGCGAAAAACCTTTTTAATCCCTTTACCAAACATCCATGAAAACCGAACCCGAAGCTGTCCCCTTAAAGTAGTCGTCATAGACTATCGCCCCTTAAAATTAAGTCCCGTCAAATTGTAGAAACTACTAAGCCGCTGAACTACGAAAGTACGTCAAAATGGCTTATTTTGGAGGTTTAAATCGCAATCCAGAGATAATCAATCAATTTTCATGAACAGACGATGGACATAAGCAGCCGATCAGCAAACCTCGACGTATTGAACAGGTCTATAAGAACCCCCTATGGGTTACTTAATGTAAACAAAAATTAAACCTAATACATTGAATTTTCCTTATAAATTGACTACTAAGCATGGTCTGGCTGGATTTTAGGCAGCTAGATTTGTAAACACTCGTGACACTGAGTGTGAGCTTTTTTGGAAATTAGGAGACAGAATTTATGCACGCCCCCAATCACACGAATGACAAATTTAACCATCAGCCACGTAGGTTTGATCTCCAAAAAAATCCGTCAGTTTGGCGGGGTTCAAAAACCTCGGGTTTAAGTACCGATTCGGTGGGTCTAGCGACGGCTCCATCAAATTCTGACCTACAACGAGGAGCAACGATTTCACTGCACGAATTTCTTCTTAAAGACCGAGAGAGAATCTTGAGGTCAAATCTTGAGCTAGAGCATTTTGCAACACTTGCCGCGCATGATCTAAAATCGCCACTTCACGCTGCATTTTCATGGCTCAATATTTTGAGCAAACAATTACCGCAGAAGAATATCGCTGCCGTGGATCAATCCATTGAAGTCATACAGCGAAACCTTCAAAACGCGATATCTTATGTCAATGAGTTACTTCAGATCTCAAAAATCACACATCAAGCCGCTAATCTTGACGTGTGCATCGTCAGTCACATAGTATCCGATGTTATACAAGTTCATTCATATTCGCTAAAAGATGCCAACGCTAGCATACATCTAGAAACCTTGCCCAACGTAACGGCCAATCAAAAGCAATTAGAATGCGTATTTTCAAACCTCATTGGAAATGCAATAAAATACAAGCATCCCAGCAGAAATCTGACGATCACAATAGGCGCCGTCACACGGAACTCGATCGTCGAATATTTTATCAAAGACAATGGCGTTGGCATTCCATCAGCAAAACTTGAAGACATTTTTACACTGTTCGAAACAGTCGCTACTGGCTCCAAGGACCGCAGCACTGGAATCGGCTTAGCCTTCTGCCGAAAGGTTATAGATCTTAACGGCGGTAAAATCTGGGCTGAATCATCAGACGGCCAGGGAACCACAATTAGATTTCAACTCCCAAAAACACCATCTAATTCATAACAAAAATTAATAACGATTAGACTGCGAAATACAGAGACGCCACAAAGCCAGTGATATTCAAACGTTTACACAGAGTAAACAAATTGATCATTTAACTATTGATTTTGCATATGATATTTCGTAAACAGAGCTCCACACGAGGGATAACAACACCTTATTTTGTAAACGGACTAACCATGCAACCATCCATCTATAAGTATTTGGACTACCGGCAGTACCTAAAAGATTTCCTGGCCCACAAACGGGAGACCTCCCCCACCTTCTCACTAGAGCAGCTAGGCAGAAGGACTGGATGTCTAACTAAGTCTCACATTTCCCTGATCGTCTCAGGAAAAAGAGCTTTGACCACAAAACGCGCAACGGCCCTCGGCGTTGCACTTGGTATGACCTCTAAAGAAATAGCTTACTACCACAAGCTCATTCAATTTAACCAAGCAAAGGATCCTGTAGAGAAAGAACATTTTCTCTCTGAAATGATGTCCCAGCTTGGGCGTTCTATGGGCGAAAATATTTCGATGAAGACATACCAGGTACTGGAAGAATGGCACGGTCTTGCAATCATCGAGCTTGCAAGGCTGCCGGGTTTTGATCCGAACCCACACGCAGTTGCAGCTAGGCTTAAAGGACTTTTAACGCCACAGGAAGCAAAACGGGCAATAAAATTACTTGTTGAAGTTGGCCTTCTTAAGGTTTTAGACGACGGTGCAGTAACACCAACAGATCTAACAATCCGCACCTCTGACGAGGTCAATTCCATAGCAATAAGACGCTATCACAAGAGCTGCTTGGAACTCGGGAAAAAAATGGTCGAAACCGAACCGGTCACGGAAAGAGAATTTGGATCAGTACACATTTTAATTAAGCCAGATGACATCCCAAAACTTAAGGACATAATAAAAAATTTCAGAGAACAAGTACTAGCTCTAGCCCCTAGCGGGCCCATTGAAAACGCAAATGTTACACAAGTCAACGTGCAGATGTTTAAATTAAGCCACTGAGGTGAACTCATGAAAAGTAACAATGAAAATAAATTACATGCCATCGCGTTAACCTTTCTAACCATATTCTCTGGCCTTATGATTGGCTGCCAGCGAAAACACCAGGCTTCGGGAGGAAGTGTAGTAGGCAATGGCATCATTCGCTATCACGACGAAACTTACGACTATTTCTTCGACTACGGCCAAGGTCTTGATCTAAACAAGATTTCGGACACAAAGGTTCGCTTGGATAACCGCAAAGTTATTACAAACAATGTCTCTGAGATCACCTTTTCAATCGTTAAATTATCCGAAACGGGAACGACCTCATTGGAAAGCTATGCATCACAGGTCTCAGCATCTTCAGATTGGCGTGCCATAAACTCTTCGCATGTAAAGGGCTTATATATTCGAAGTGAGACTAACAGCAATCTCGATGCAAAATATATTTATCAGCTGAATAAAGACACTCTGTTGGAGGTCAAAGCCGACGCATCCGCCGTTGGAAACGGAATCGCTATGATATCAAACGTTATTGCATCTATTGAATTTGACACGACGTCTCCGGTTATTCACGAGGTCGCGTTTGAGCCGACGGTGGCGAAAGCTGGTCAGACCGTCAAGCTGAAATTTCGAGCCACTGACAATATGGGCACTATCCTAGGCCGATCCCCGACGGGAAGCGTTTCAATACGCATCGATGAAACCTGCCGAACCCTGATGGACGAGAGCTGGGACGGGGTCGAATCGTGCTCAAATTTAAAGGCAATCGGCAACGACTGGTACGAATACGAAATTCAAACAAACGACCGAATGAAGGCGGGCAAATATCTTTTACACCCTATGACCATCTGGGATTCTGCCGGCAATCCTCTTGAATTGTGGCCAGATTATGAACGAGGCGTTTATAGATCAAACAAAGTGGATGATCAAACTTTGATCCCTCTTGCTTATCTACAGATCACAAACAACTCCCCAGATACGGAAGCGCCGAAATTAACTAACGTTCGGTTTGAACCGGCGTTATTTGCAGCTGGAGAAGAATCAAAGCTCATCTTCGATGCCACAGACAATGCCCCTAATTTTGCGCCTTATAAGTTTTGCCACAAGGCAAGACATCGTGATTGGTTTAAATTTTCAAGGACAGACATCGCATCAACACCAGACATCGACCCCGTTGAGTACTCTGTTTCGGCCTGCTCAGAACCTGTTAAACGCGCGGACGGCTCATGGGAGGTCAGGCTAATCTCAGAAAAAGGTTTACCACCCGGGGAATATGTTATGGAATTTGGCGTTAACGATTCGGTTAGAAACGGAAGTAATATCGTCAGCGCCAGCCTTTTTATCACTAACCTAGGCAAAATTGACCTTGAGGGACCGAAAGTTCTCTCTATAAAGACAGATCGTCTCAGCTACAAGCCCGGAGAAACTGGTAGAGTATTAATTAAGGCTACAGATGACATCTCGGGAATCAAAGACCATGCTAATGACGTGGTAACCAAATTCTGTAGAAAAAGCTTCATGCCACAAGAACAATCTTTGACCGATGTCAACGCATCAGCACGAATCCTCTTGTGCGATAATTCAATAAAACATGTTGAAGGTGATTGGTACTCGATGGAATTTACGCTGGCCGACAACGTCCCTACGGGAAAATACATTCTTACAGAAATTCAGATTTCGGACCGCGTCGGTAATACAACAACCCTTACAACATCGAGTCAAACTGCGAACGGCACTCTTTATCAAGTAAAGCACTCTGATGCTGAAACTCAATTAAATATACTCAGCATCGAGATAACAGATTAGCACCTACAATGGCGAGTCAGGGTTAGTCGAAAGCCAAGTCTGGCTCGCCGCAATGTTGCAAGATCAACATGCGCGATCTGTCTTTAAGTGCAAGTGCCAGATGCCACCCGTCCAGCTCACTATTGGCGAGATTTTTATCTGCCACTATAGGCTCTAAGAGCGTTACCGCCACGCGCCCGGGTCTTATAATATAACTATCAGGACGCAATATAGAGCGAGCGCCTGTAATAGAAACCGGCACTATGGGCAGAGAAAGTTTAACGGCCGCCAGAAATGGGCCTATATGAAACGGCAAAACCCCAGGACGTCTTGTGAACGTGCCTTCTGGGAAGGACGCCAAGCTTTTCCCGAGTCGCGCAGCCTCAATAGCGATTTGAGCGTCCCGAATCGCCCCGCTGACGTCATATCTTTCAACATAAATGACACCTAGCCGATCCAGCGTAAATCTGAACAAAACACTTTTCTTTAATTCGGCTTTTGCGATGAATGCCACAGGTCTTTCGAATGCTCTTAATAGATATAAGACATCACTGTAACTTGAGTGATTTGCTACATAAATAGCCTGATTAGTGGACATGCCACCTCGGACACAAAGGTCAACCCGCGATACAAATAATACCAACCGCGCGCCAATTCGAGCAGAACGCCATCGCCACTCTAGGCTCGGTAAAAACGCCATGAATGGCCAAACAAAACAAGTTACGAGGACGATCAAAGCGCAGGTTACTACGGACCGGGCGACTGCAGCATAGCTTAATACAAAATTAGAAAGCTTCCTGAATGCCGCTGATATAGCAAAAATAGCGACATCTAATCGCCAATCATGCCTGGATGAGTTAAGTTTTCCTGTTTCAAATAGAACTTTACAAGCAGATCGCCTGATTTTTCCGCTGCTAGTTTTTAAAATTGTATGTGGTTGAACTAATCTAATAATGTCAGGGGGGGATCCTGACCGATCAGTTAAGACGCCGTTTATCTCGGATTCGATACGTTGCAGAACCGCTGGATCATTCTCACGCGTCTCAGCAATGACAGCAAGCCGCTCAGTGGCGACCGCGGTATCGAGAAAACCAAATACGGCAACACACCCCTTCCTGACACCAGAAACAAGTCCAACCGCGGCTTCAAGCTCCTCAGGGTGAACATTACGACCGGCATGCTTAATAACATCTTTAATTCTGCCTGTAACATAGAGCTCCCCGGCAGCAACGTAGCCTAAATCACCGGTCTCAAGCCATTTGCCTTGAAATAGCTTTTTATTCTCTGCTTCTTTATTAAGATAACCGGACGTTGAAGACGGCCCCCGAAACTGAATCCTTCCCTCAACGCGCTCTGCAACCTCGTTATTCAATTCATCGACGATACGGATCTCGTGTCCCGGAAGGGGTCTACCACAACTCACAAAACGAATAGGGACCCCGTTGGACTTGTCCCAAACTTTCGCCTTTTGAAGAAACTCCAGACTTTTTCGGTCGACACTATCTATGTGCAACTCATCATGAAGACGTGGAAATGTGAGTCCAACCGTCGACTCGGCCAACCCATAAACAGGCTTCATAGCAGATCTTGATAGTCCACTTTCAGAAAAGACGTCGATGAACCTCTCGATAGTTCGCGGGTCAACTGCTTCGGCTCCATTACATGCAGCCCTGATTGTGCTCAAGTTTATCTTTTTAGCGTCCGCTTTGCTTATATGTTTTAAGCAAAGTTCGTATGCAAAGTTAGGAGCTGCGGTTAACGTCGCCTGATATCTGTCGATTGTCTGAAGCCAGTAGATAGGACTACTCAGGAAACTAAATGGCGACATAACCACCAGTTTACAACCAAAAAACAAACTACCAATCCAGGCCCCAATTAAACCCATATCGTGATAAAGCGGCAACCAACTGACAAAAACATCCGTTGGACCTGCCTGCAAAACAGTGCCCATAGCTTTGACGTTCGAAAGAATGTTGGAATGTGTTAGGACCACTCCTTTAGGGCTTCCGGTACTCCCAGACGTGTATTGAACAAAAGCAATGTCAGACGCTCTTGCGACGAAAGCTTGGTAGTCATCTGCATCCCCTTGAAGGACTCTTTCAACATCAGCAATACTTAGAAATGCGCCCCTAATTTTCATGAGATGTCCAACACCGGACAATAGCGTGCCATCAGTAATTAGTAGTGATGTTTTTGCATTTTTGAGAATTTCGACATGCCGTTCTAAATGATCCACGATCTGCGAAGCTCTAGTGGGAGGATATAATGCAACCGGTATCGCCCCAGCAAGAATCACCCCAAGGAAACAAAAAAAATATTCCTCACACGTAGGAAGCATAATGGCCACAGTATCGCCCGGTTTAATCTGCCGTTTGTATAATCCTGAAGCGACGATTTTTGCACCTTCGAATAGAGCTCCGTATGTGATGTTTTTTTCCTGACCTCTCGATTTTATAACCGTGATATGGTCTCGGCCCGGATGATTCTTGACGTAATAGTTTATGACCTCATTGAGAGTATGTGCTGCAAGCGGAACGTCCACAGACTTGGTATCTTCTTGCCGCTCTGTAGTAGCGATCTTAAGCCGTTTTTGTCTTTCGATGTGAACGAGTGGCGCTTTTTCAATAGCCGAAACAAGGTCACCAACAGTCGAAATATCTAAAAAAAGGCTTTCCCCAACGAGAACCCCAAACATACGCTCAATCCGGGAAGCTAACTCAACGCGTGTCAGACTGTCTAAACCTAAATCCTTGTCTAATCTCGTCTCAGCGGATATTAGGCTGACCTTTGACGACGGCCAGTGAAGCTCGTCACCCAAATCCCTAATTAGACGAGTAAGATTAGACAACGTCACTTGACTTGATGCAGTTTTTAAAGCCATTCCATTATTCGCTATATGGCGCAAATAGCGCTCAAAGAAGAACCATCGTTCGGCCAAGCTCGGACAATCGCTTCGCGCCGCATCAGCGTTCTCATTAAGCAAAAATTATTCCAGCTATTTATCCCATAGCCGTATCGAGAATCATCATGAGTAAAAAACCGAGCATAAGACCCATCGTGGAGGGTGTTTGGTGCCCGTTTCGATGAGTCTCTGGTATAACCTCGTGAGATACAACAAATATCATCGCACCAGCCGCAAGTCCCAGCCCAACGGGATAGGCGTACTGAGTACCCGAAGCTAACGTCACTCCGAGCAGAGCTCCCAACGGTTCTAATAACCCCGTTAGTGAGGCTACTAAAAAAGCGACGAGAGGCTTCACATTTGAAGCTCTCATGGCAAGTGCTACGGCCAGTCCCTCGGGAATATCTTGAATTGCGATGGCAGTGCTTATTGGCAGGCCAACACTCCAGTCCGCCCTTGAAAAGCTAACCCCCATCGCCATACCTTCTGGCAAGTTGTGCAATGCGATCGCGAAAACGAAAAGCCAAGTTCTTCTTAGATCCTTGACTCCAACTCCAAAGTCACCAGCATGTTGATGCTCATGGGGTGTAAACTGCTCTAAACCAAGCATGAGAAAGCTACCGAGTATCAGCCCCAAAGCCACAAGCCCCACACCAGACAAGCGACCGCCCGTCATGGCCTGTCCAACCTCTATCCCAGGAATGATAAGAGAAAACGCCGATGCCGCAAGCATCATCCCCGCAGCAAATCCCAGCATAGTGTCTTCTATTTTTTGAGGTAAACCGCTCAGCGCGAGCGCGGGGATGGCCCCTAGTGTTGTAGCGAAAAAACCGGCTAAGCCGGCAATAAGCGCCAACTTGATATTCGCAAGCGGGTGCCCCAAGCCTATGCTTATGGCACTCTGTAGCATCAGTCCAACCGTCGCCAAAAGCGGGATCGCGAGACAGAACGCATAAATCGGATGCTCTCGAGCATGACGCCACGCAGATCTTAGCCACATTTTGGTTCCATCAAGCGCCAAACATAGCCCTTTATATCGATAAATAAATTCAATTGGCATTCTTCATGCACAATTTTAACCTGAGCGAGAGCAAGAAACCATTTTCTGTCGCCATCCCATGCCGTATGATTGATAAGCCTAAGATCCGATTAAATTAAAGGAAACTGTCATGATATATAAACAGGCACTGTTAGCATTGCTCATGATAGCCTTGGAGGGTTGTGTGACCAGCAAAATTGAAGAACCAAAGTTCAAAGTCATTCAGTCGGAATCAGAATTCGAAATTCGTGAGTACGAGCCTCGAATCATTGCTGAAACAAGGGTTAGCGGTGAGTTTGCTGACGCTCCTAACCGTGGTTTTCGAATCCTCGCTGACTATATTTTTGGTAACAATACCAAAAAAACAGAGATCGCTATGACGGCGCCTGTGTCGCAGGAGAAGAACGAATCGATTGCCATGACGGCCCCTGTTTCTCAGGAGAAAGCGTCCAACAATGAGTGGATCATCACATTTACGATGCCGAGCAAATATACAATGGAAAGTTTGCCAAGACCCAATGACAATCGGGTTGTCATTCGTCAACTCCCACCGGGGACATTTGCGGCTGTCAGATTCAGCGGCTTGAACAGCCAGAACACAGTCAAAGAAAAGACCGCATCCCTGCGGTCTTGGCTGACATCAAAAAATCATAAAGCTAAAGGCAGCGAACCATTATACGCCCGTTACAACCCGCCTTGGACACCGTGGTTCTGGCGACGTAATGAAATTCTTATCGAACTCGAGTAGGTGGTCAATTAGCGTCGGTACTCAGTACGCATACTGTAGCCGTACATCTCATAGCCAACCGACAAGACGCCACCATTACCGGTCAAATCAGATGTCGTCCAGGTTTGTCCACTAAACTGGCTACCATCGACGGTAAACACGCCTGAAGCATCACCTGATGTGAGCGTGATTGGAATATGCAGCTCCCTATTTCCCGCATTACCACCATACACATTCAAGTCGATAAATAAGCTACTTACGACTTTTCGAAATGCCTGGAGGTCTGTGACCACTTCATATGCTTGCGATGTCTTATTATATAAGTAGAACCTCACTTCAACTTTACTTATGACATTGTTGCTCGCCGTAACCTTGACCGAAGGCATATACACCCTTGATGCCCCATCCCGAACTGGCGACGCTGCCGCAAGATCATAAAGCCCCACCGTTGTACCGTTATACCTAAGAGTCCATTTACCCGCGGGAAGCGGCGATTGATATCCGTCAGATCCACCCCAATTAAAGCCGCTGACAGTTACATTATCGGTGGTAGCTCCTTCCCGGTAACCATAGATGTATATTGTCGGCGACCCACCTTGCGCACAAGCAAACCTGTTCGGCGTCGCTGTAGACGCAGCCTTACCAGAATTGTTACTACTGTCGAGCATCGTTAGACTCGGCATATTCGCCGGGGGCGTCGAGTCCTGCGACCCAGGATTTTTCTTGATGGCTACAGGTGGCTGCAGCGTATAACCACCCGTTGTGCCAAAACTAGCTCCGCAAGCATCGTTTAACAAAGGTGCACTGGTGGTTTGCGCAGAGAAATAAATACCGAACCCCGCCGTTCCTGGATTCACATCATCGACTGCTGTAAATGAATTCTGGGAGATGGAGCTTGCAACTGCGGCTCTTGAACCGATCCAAGCAAAGTAAGGCGTTGTCGTATAACCATCTTGGTTTACGTAAGTATTTTTTGCCCCTTTCAAAGGCGAACTTAGGCCCGCTAGCTCCTTGATGGCACCATCCGGCAGATTGTAGTAACTGCTACTGACCTCAAATTCGGACTTGGCATCCCCTCCACTAACGGTGGTTTTGCCGAGTTTCATATCCGACGTTGCCGCATCACTTACGGGGAAATTTATAAAATTATCGCTGCCTGCACTAAGACCCACGAAAGCCATTGATTCTGACTCTGCGTACCGACCTTCGACAGTCGTGGACTGACCTCCCGTGATACCACCAACGACCCAACTCATGCCTGACTGGCTACTTCCGCTGCTGCCACCACCTTGCAAGTCAATCCCGAAGGAGCTCTGACCAGAGTTTATGGCTAACATTTTCCCAGAATCACCCTTTTGCAGGCCAACGCTGTAAGTGCCGTCTCCATTGACAGCCTGTTTGGAAATCATAAGCGACAGAGATCCCCCACCGCTGCCCATTCCGGACGTTACCGGCAGAACCACCAATTGATTCGGAACAGCGGCAGATGATCCCTGCGGAACAACCAACTGACCCGACACGTTTACAGCATCACCGCTACCAGATTCCTTGCTCTTTTTTTTGCCACAAGACCAAGAAAATAGCGCCACTAGAACGAGGATAGAGCTGAGTTTCATTATTAGGCCCCCACTTATGATATAATCGGCAGAGAATTTTTCAAATTCTACCAAAGACGGCTGCAAAAATTGAGTGCTTTTCTAAAATTATTTCTTGGGTCCGATCAAACGAAGTAAGGCCGACATGACTACTCAGGATTTTTCTCAAAAACTTGGCGTTTGGATTTTTCTGGCATTTACGGCTTTTCTAAGCCTAATCCTTGTGATCATGGCACGACCATTTCTGGTCGCAGTTATTGTCGGCGGAATGTTGGCACTGATTTTAAATCCATGGTTTCGTTATCTTAACGCCAGAATGAATAAATATGCTGCTGCAACGATTGCCACCGTTTCGTTGGCTTTATTATTTATTATTCCCCTACTATTACTGGCTGTTGTGGCCCTGAGAGATGCCAGCACGCTGACAACGCTTCTCGCCAGCGAAGAAACCACCTCCACGTTCAAGGATTGGCTAACGCATTGGCGGCTCACGTTCGAGCAAACGCTGGATACATATGCACCATGGGTCACCGGTCTTCGTTTTCATGATCAGGCTACTGGGCTTGCAAGCACGCTTCTCGATTGGTCCAGCAAAATGGTACTTGAGCTCGCGAGCGAAACCCCCGCCCTGATGGTACAGCTTACGATGGGGGTGCTTAGCTGCTATTTTTGGCTTGTTGATGGCAGGCGCTTTTTAGTTTGGCTTCGCTTGATTATTCCCGTTAGTGATCACGTCAGAGACGAAGTTACGGCAGCGTTTAGGGATGCGACGCGTTCGACGGTCGTAGCTAGCTTGGCGGCTGCCCTGGCTCAGTCTTTTTTTGTGATCATTTCGTTTCTAGCCATTGGAATACCGTCAGCCGCGCTGGCAGCGGGAACAACATTTGCTTTTGCCTGGATACCGGTACTCGGATCTTTTCCCGTCTTTGCCATCGCTGCCTTCTGGGCGATCGCCCACGGTTCGTGGGTCAAACTTATATTTATTGTTGTTGCAGGTTTAATAACAGGGGTTGTAGACAACTTGGTTCGACCGCTCGTTCTGAGAGGGGGCAGTGACATGCACCCGCTCGTCAGCTTAGTTGCTATCCTGGGCGGTCTCGAGTTTTTTGGTCTACTGGGAGTTCTTTTGGGACCAGTTATCGTTGCCATGTTTACAGCCTGCGCCCGCGTCTGGCCGCATCTGGCAGAAGAGGCTGGCTGGTTCAAAAGCCACTAGCCGCTTTGGTCACCATCTTTGCGGCACGCGTTGAATCTCTGAAGCCTTGAAGCCTCTCTCCACCATCCGATCGATAAGTGACTGAAGTTTTGCGTCATCCATCTTCCAGTCTCTTGCCATGATCCATAGGTATCCTCGATTCGGCGTCGCTATGACAACCCAGCTATAGTCCGGCGCTATTTCAACGGTGTAGTACGGAAACTTCAGTGGCCAAAACGGGCTGACCTTCCATTCTGCATTATTAGTTCCAGGTACGGGGTAACCCGTCATTGTATACTTTCTGGACTCGCCATCAAATGCGTCTTTTCGGAATGTGAACCGGATGTCAATGTGGCCCTCGGGGCTAAGGTCGTAGTGTTCAATCGCATTATGAGCCCCTACTTCCAGAAACGTCGGAATATTTGCCAGCACGTACCAATCACCCATGAATCTATTCAAATCAAGCTCTGGCACCTTCTCCAACGGAGGCAAACCACCATTAGTCGTACAAGAAGCGAATATGGACATTAAAATTGACACGAATAAGACCCTCATATGTTCAACCCCCGGGCCAAATGGTACATTAAGTGTTGGATCATTTCTAGGCCACATAAGATAATTTATACAATGAGGACAGCATGTTTTTGAAACACATTTTAGGAACGACTGCGCTTTTAATCGTTATGTCCCATCTATCAATTGCCTCGGCTCAAACCTCGCCTCTTGCTCAGGAATCAGAACTGCCGTTCAAAAAAATTATTTTTCGCGTGCTGGACATAAAGAGCCACAATGAATTAGCGAGCGGAATCGAAACGATCGCTTACAAAAACGGTAGCATTACGAAAAACACCGAATACTACACGACGGATAAGAACCGCACAATTATACAGACTGAATTAGCAACCACAACTCTTGCAAACCTGACTATTAATGAATATCGATTCAAGAACAATCAAACCGGGGAGCAAGTTGAGCTCTCTATGACAAGCCCGCCCTTAGCAACAGTGAGCTACACGCAGAAAAGGGACGAGAAACCGCAAAAGTCAGAATACCGATGGACAGATCGAACAATTATCGGGAAGACGTTGCACCATTTTATTGTACGAAACTGGGCTAGCCTTATAGCCGGCAAAAGCCCAGACTTTGATTTATATGTTCCCATGAAACGAGACCAGTTCAAGTTTAGGGTGCGAAAGGACCGGGACGTGCAAATAAAAGACCAGACCGCTCATGTGGTCAGCCTAGAGCCGGCCAACTGGGCTATACGGGCGTTGGTCCCGCGAATGGATTTCTTTTACGCAGTCAAGAATGGCGTGCCCGTCCTTGTGAGATACGAAGGTGCAACCACGGTTGCTATTAACGGTGACGACAAACGAGAGGTTGCCATTGAATTCACATACGAAAGCTGAGAATTCACTGGACTGTATAACCACCAAAGACAACATACCGCACCAGCCAACCGATGCACGTTAAAACCACAGAGCCAATGAAGGCTGGGAAGAATCCAACAATACTGAACCCTGGAGTCAGCGCGGCTGCAATTTTTAAAGAAATGGCATTAACGACCAAAAGGAAAAAACCAAACGTAAAAAGCGTCAGTGGCAAGGTCAATAAAACGAGCAGCGGCCAAATAAATGTGTTCACCAATCCAATCACCACCGATGCCACCAGGGCAGCGCTAAACCCCTGGATCCGAAATCCAGGAACAAAATGAGCCGTCAAGACCAACGCCACACTTGCTAAGAGCCAATGTACTAGAAACGGGGTCATGGTTTTCTCCTGGTTCAAGTTGAGCCAATATCTAGCGCCACCACCATGGGCACTTTCATAATATACCAGAACTTAAATAAAAGGACCCGCTTTTTGCGCGTTGACCAACGAATCGTACGGCGGTCGGGCAGAAGACTACCTAAACTTTTGCCGTAAGGATTCCGAACCTCCTATGCCACGTTTATTTAGTTGAGGTCGGCTATTTATGGTTTTCATTGGTGATAAATCTATGCAGCAGAGTCTTCAGAGGTCCCTGGAAAAGGCGACCCGAGAGAACGCCGATGCTATGGAGAAATTGGCCAGTGGAAGTGTATTCACAAAATTTGACAATCGACCATCTGATCGAAAGTTGGCTGAGGGACTATCATTTAAAATCAGAGGACTGGCCGCGGCGAAACGTAACATCAATGATGCCGTATCTCTTCTTCAAACAGCTGATTCGGGAATACAGCAAATCAACGATATGGTTTTACGGATGAAAGAAATAAATATCGCAGCGACGAACACAACAATCAGTAATCAGGAACGAAAGTTTTTATTCGTCGAATATCAGGCGTTACATAATGAAATCCAGCGCGTTGCTGAGACCACGACCTTCAACGGCGTACCAATTTTGAACGGCGACTCCCCAGATGCGCCCCAGGACATGATTTTCAGAGTTGGCGACCCGACAACAACCGACGAGATGGCTGGACCCGAAGATGACCTTAACACCATTATCTTCTCTGGCATGAAAGACGTAGTGGCAACCCCTTCAGGTCTCGGATTATCCAGCGCCCAAGAGTTTATCGAAGGTCTAGATCCAACTGACGGGATCAGTATTGAGGACGCCCAAGACCTTCTACTACCGCTCGAAGACCAACACGCCACGGTCTACGATGAAGCCGTAGACAAATTAGCTAGCATGCGCGCCGTTTACGGAGGAATGCAAAATCGGATGCAGCGGGCTCTAGAATTCAGCGATGTTCTTTCAGAAAACTTATCCGCTGCTCGCAGCAATATTGCTGACACGGACTATGCTTCTGAGGTGTCACGAATGACAGCCAGTCGGATTTTGATGCAGGCCGGAACCGCTGTGCTTGCGCAGTCTGGATTCGCGAGTTCTTTGTCACTACAGCTGCTCAACGGGCTTTCTAACTAAAATCAGTTTCTATTTTTCTTGCGCTCTAGCCTTGCTGACGCAATCGCACGGTACCAGTCACCGGCGTCTTCCTTAACATCAAATCGACCAACCCCTTCAATATCTCGTGCCAAATCCAAATCAAACTCCCAGCCAAGCATTCTCCTAGTAGGACCAGATGCCCCCAGATTTGTGAGATCCAGCAGACACTGTTCGCCCAAGTCCCGAAGCTCTTTTGAGAGATCATCTCGCTCCAATGCTCGGTAAAGACACCAACGCAAATGCGCAAGAGGGACGCCGTGGAGATTGTGGAAAGATCTGATCAGCTGTGGTAACGCCTTGGGAGATATGATCCCCTTTTTAATGAAAGACCACGCTACTTGAGACCAATGCTCAAATTCAAACCACGTTCCAGCAAAACGGGAATTTATCCTGCCGGCGTAACCCGGCACTGATCTTATATAGATCCCATCGACCTTCAAATCCTCTGGAACCAACAATTCCTGACCGATCACTTGTGAGATAACAGGATTCTCGACCATTGCTCCAGACAACCATCCACGAAGTCCATCCAAATCAATTCGCCTCTCCACAAATAACCGCACTCCAACATATATGAATGCATCGTACTCCGCATTATCCCCAATCATGATGATTCTACTACCCGGGCTCATTCGGGTCGCAATGTCCAGAATCGCTTTCGTTTTATAAGCAATGTGGTGACGAAGTAAATCAAGTCGCCCCATCCTAAGGTTATAACCCTGATTTTTAAACGTATCCGTAGACCACTCGAGCCGATCTAACGTCAGCTTTCCATCCAAAGCCAATCGCAATTGTGGAGGAGATGAACTCACAAAATGAAGCGCTGACTGCGGAGAGCTTGCTGCTCTTGGGTCCCCACCCCATCGGGCGAGTTCCAGCACCTCACTAGCGCCTGGAACCGTTATTTTGTCGTGGGGGCTTTCAAATGGTATTTTGGCCATTTTTATCCACGACTCAAACTCCGTCTCCAAGTAAGTTTTATCCAAATCACAGAAAACGTGTGTTGAGCGATCAAATCTGTTGAGGGGCTCTAAGGAGCGCGAACTGACCAAAGCTCGTAACTTATAATCACGCGTGCTTACTTTTAACAATCTTCGAAGAAAGCTCACAGCTGATCGAATCCTTAATTATAGGCCTTGTTAGAGTCTAACATTTTCTTGATGGTCCTGCGTTTTGGCGACTCCGAAAAAACCCAAGAACCCAAAGTGCATTTGATGGGTTAGGTGGTCGTAGATGTGCGTTCCGAGTTAATTTGTCTGCAGTTTCATCCAAGAAAGCCGATATACCGTCCACGGGAACCCCCATTAGAACGCGGTTTTTACTGCCAAACGGACTATTTGTGAAATCAAAGTCGCCACCAAAATCATCGATGTCCAAGCTTGTTAGAACCAAACTGGCTGAACGCTCTATTGCGCGAGATCTCGCGATAAACCTGGTTACTGCACTTTCCGCATCTCTGCTCCTTATAGGAATTATTTCTTTCGTCTATCAAACGAGGTCTGAGAACCAGGAACTACGCGAACAAACAATCGATAACTCAGCAAATCTTGCTGATTTCCTCTCTCTGCCGATGTGGACTTACAATGAGGTTGAAATTAAATCCTTGGTACATCGTTTTGCATCGGTCGAAGGAATTACCGCGGTCACCGTTCTCGATGATTCCGGTCAGACGGTGCTCAATTTCAAGAAGAACGATAACAGTCGCGACATTAACGCCACGCGAGATATTGTCTATAAGGGCAAAAAAATCGGGAAGGTGCGAGTGTTTGTAAGCACATCACCACTCTATTTTCGGGCCCTAAGAAACCTTACATGGACAGTCATCATAACACTTTTGGCCATCCTTATCGTGGTCATGATGGTTTTGCCACTCCTCAATAAGTATCTGGATGAACCCTTGCAAAGGCTCGTAACTGGAATTCAGAAAATCGCCTCAGGGCAATACAAGGAAACCTTGCCCTCCGTTCCTCAGATGGAGCTTGCCAAAATAACTGACGAAGTAAACTATATGGCTGAGAAAATCGCTCTTCGCGAGCATCAGATCAAAGAATCCATGCGCGCATCCACGGTTCTAAAAACTGAGATCGGCATGGCTGAAACAGTGCAGCGTTCTATGACAGCCACTCAGGGATTTAATACCGCGCGTCGCGTCGCCCAGTACTACAAACCCATGACAAACCTCTCAGGCGACTGGATGACTGTCTTTGAATGTGACCAGGGCAAAACCATCTACGCGATGGTTGGCGATGTCACAGGGCATGGCATTCCACAAGGGCTAGTAACGATGGCCGCATTTGGAGCCTTGCAGACCCTCCGCCCCCTAGTTCAGCAAAATAGTAAAAGCTTCACTCCAGCAGCTATTTTAAACATCCTGAGAAGTACCCTTGTCACTATTTTGCATGAATGTCAGTTGGCCATGACCGTCTCCATCGTGAAGATCGATGTGCACAGTCGAAAACTGACCATGTCGAGCGCTGGCCACCCTCTGCCGCTTCTTGTTCGAAACGAGAACGGTATCATGCATGTATCCCCCTTGACCGCTAAAGCCCAGTCGCCTCTGGGTTTTGAAATGCTCACTAAATCCGTCGTTATCCCTCCCTTTGTGGACACGGTACACGAGTTGGATGGCGAAGATACGATCTGTATTTTTAGTGATGGTCTGACCGAAGCAAGGGATAATAAACAAATCGCATTTCAGAAGGACTTCCTTAAAACCTTACGCAGGCTTGATCGCAGATATCCTCCGTCGGTCATGATGGACCACATACTTCAGGCTCTTCAGAAACACATCAAAGGATCAGCCGTGACTGATGACATCTGTCTGTTAGTCATCGACACAAAAAAGGACAGCTCTTATGACGCTGTGGCGTAATTTGAAGCTATTCTTTTGCTTCTCTTTTGCTCAAATCATATGCTCACTTAACCCTGGGCCCGTCTCCGCCAGAACGCTCTCTGTTTACACACCCGACTGGCCGCCATTTTATATTCAAGAGGCCGACCAAGAAAACTCACGAGGGATGGCTTGGGATGTACTCGTCGCTTGTTCACGTAAAATCGATAAGAATCCAGTTTTTGACAATTACCCAATTCGACGAATGATTAAAAAAATGGAAGACGGCGAAATCGATCTCAATATCATGAGTTTCAAAGAAGATCGGCTTCGAATGATGGCTTATGGAAAGGAAATCATATTTGAGAACGACTACATTATAATCACGGGTAGCCATGTAACAAAAACGATTCGAAAACTTTCAGATCTAAATGATTTGTCAGTAGCTCAATTGGTGGGACTGCGTCCCTCCGACGAATTTAGGCACTGGTTTGAGAATCGCCTCAAGAACAAGTCAGGCAAGGACACCTTTCTACTCAACTCGGAAGAGCAAATTCTGAAGATGCTTGCAAACGGTAGGGTTGACGCAACTGTTGCGTCCCGTGCCGAAGTGAAATGGAGAAGCAAGCGCCTTGGATTAACGAGCCGCATTCGGGCGACTAATCTATTGATCAGAAAACAGCCGTATTATTTTGTGATGGCGAAGCAAAGCCCCATATACAAGGCTCGCCCGAGTTCCCTCAACATACTGGACGCCTGCGTGAGGGATCTTAAAAGATCAGGCGGTTGGGCTAAATTGAAGGCTCGCTACCAACTCTAACGCCAAATAAGCCCATAAATTTATTGATAAATTTATTTTTTGTGTTCGTTCTTTGAAAATCCGCAAATTGTCGGGTAGACTTGCCAATAAGACAGACAACATCAGATACAATTTAATTTTTGCAGTCCAAATCGCAATTGGCGAGGAGTTTAAATCTCATGGAAGGGATAAAAACGAGAACCTGTGGCTACTGTCATTCGGAACGAGTCTGGAACTGGAATGGCCAGAAAATGAAGGATGGCTCAAAAGTTTATACCGATGAACGCGGTCATCGTTGGGCGGGACGACGCTGCCCAGTTTGTGAGAAAAGTCGGGTGGCTGCCGCAGTTCGTCACGACAGTTTCGACAGGGAAATGATTTTTCAGCAACTTGGTGACAAGGGTTTTAAAGTTAAATCAAAAACCCACCCTGTTACGGTTGAAAAAGATGGCCAGGTGTACCAGGTTGGAATCCGGCGGGCCCGAACTGTTGATGGCTCTATCCTTATTGAGTCGCCGGCTGATGTGCGAGATGACATCGTGGCTTTGGTATTTGAGTCAGTCCGTCTATGTACGCCTGAACAAATCAAAGGCGTGAACGTTTTTGTTCCCCCTGTCGAAACGGCTCGCGGCATGACGGGACCGACACTGACGGCCCCGATAGACTCACGGCCTGGTGTTGATGCCTTCTAAAGCAAAGCCCCACGAAAGTGGGGCTTTTTTTATTAGACAATGCTGTCCTTACCAGCCAAGGACGTCTCGGGCCAATCGAGCATGAAGTGAATACCTCTGGATTCTTTCCTGGACATTGCACAATGAATGGTCAACCAGGCCACCGCTGCAAGATTTCTTACCTCCAACACCTCATTCGACACCCGATTCTTCCACCAATAGTCGTCGATCTCTTGACGAATAACCTCAATTCTAGACAGCGCCCTCTTGAGCCGTTGTTCACTTCTAACGATCCCCACATAATTCCACATCACGCGACGGATCTCGTCCCAAGCGTGACTTAGGACCACCTGCTCGTCAGGTCCCGGTGGATCAGAATTGATCCAATCGACAGAAATCTCTGGTAGTTCCACATCTTCCATTTGATTGATTGCATCCACCGCAGCACGGTCAGCAAAAACTAACGCCTCTAGAAGACTGTTAGATGCAAGGCGATTGGCCCCGTGAAGACCAGTACAGGCCACCTCTCCTACAGCGTAGAGCTGTGAAATATTAGTTCGACCGTGGTCGTCCGTCACAATGCCACCACAGCTGTAGTGAGCGGCAGGAACGACGGGAATCATTTCCGATGTAATATCAATGCCGTATCGCAAACACGTCTCGTAAATATTAGGAAATAAAGCCTTGATTTTCTCCTGACCCACGTGACGAACGTCCAACCAAACGTGAGCATCTCCCGTCCGCTTAAGTTCCGTATCGATCGCTCGAGCGACAACATCCCTTGGCGCCAAAGACTTCAGCGGATGATAGTCGTCCATGAACGCTTCTCCGCTTAGATTTTTCAGAACACCGCCCTCTCCGCGTACAGCCTCGGAAATCAAAAAATTTTTAGCCTTGTGATGGTACAAACATGTGGGGTGAAATTGCATGAACTCCAAGTTCGCCACCCTACAGCCCGCCCGCCAACCGATGGCTAAACCGTCACCCGTAGCACTATCTGGATTTGATGTGTAAAGGTAAAGCTTTCCGTGACCACCTGTGCATAAAAACGTCTGCGGGCTGACGACGCGAACTACCTTCTTGGTCTGTCGACAGAAGAACCAGGCGCCGACACAAGCATTCTTGGCAAAATCAGGAGCAATCTTGTCACTCGTTAACAGATCGATTGCCGTGTGCTGTTCTAAGATGCGAATATTTTTGTGTGCTCTAACCCTTGATATCAAAGCTTCAGCGACGACGCGGCCAGTGATATCCTTGGACCTAATAACCCTGCGGTGACTGTGTCCGCCCTCCCTCGCTAAGGAGTAAGAACCCGACCCGTCTTTGTCAAACTCTGCACCAAAGGCCACCAATTCTTGGATGAGTCGAGGTCCCTCTCCGACCACCATACGCACAATCCGTTCGTGACATAGCCCAGCACCGGCGGCCACGGTGTCACGAACGTGGTTTTCGATACTATCACTGGGATCGAAAACGGATGCAATGCCGCCCTGTGCGTACCAGGTATTACTCTCCTCTAAACGATTTTTGACAACAACCGTAACCTGCCCCCTGCCGGCTAACTTAAGGGCCAATGAGAGACCTGAGATGCCGCCACCGATGACAAGAAAATCAGTCCTGGCGTTAGTATAGTTCATTTGCGTCCTTTTTATGCATGGACCCACTGATGGCCCACTTGCACTGATGCTTTATTTAGGCTACTTTTTCAATGCCAAACTAGCCCAATCGGTGGGCAATCGCGCAAGTAACGGCTAAAAACAAACCCACCCTCGTTTCAGGACAAACCAGATGCCCCCGGTACTCTCCAAGGTTCCATGGCTTGCGCACCTTCCCAACCAGCTAACACTGGCTCGTATTATCGCAATACCATTTCTGCTATTCGTCTACCCGTTAGGTTTTTATGCCACCAATATCATATGCGCGCTCGTCTTCGCCGTGGCCGGAATCACTGACATCTTAGATGGGTATTTCGCAAGACGTTACAATCAGGAAAGTCGAGTCGGCGCGCTCTTGGATCCGATCGCAGATAAGATGCTGTCGGGTGCATGTCTGATTTTATTGGCTGATTCAAACGCGCTACCCGCTTGGATCTGCGGACTAATGTTATGTCGAGATATTGCCGTTTCTGGGATGCGTATGATCGCTCTAGAGGACGGTTTTACGATCCCCGTCAGCTCCCTCGGGAAAATAAAAACCATTTTTCAGGATGTCGCCATTTTCTGTCTGATGCTAGGCCAGGATATTTTTGACATCCCGTTTAGACTTACTGGGATGATTGCCATCTGGCTGGGATTAGCAGTCAGCCTTTACTCGGGCTATCTTTATTTTGAGGACTTTCTTGAGGCCTCGGCAATTTCCGGCTCAAAACCCAAATAGATCAGCGGGCTACCCCCTGCCCTCTCAGGTCTAAGCCGTCTAGTCCCGATCACAGCCCCTCACAATTTTATGACCCGTACCGATAATCACTGGGAATAATCCATGTGAAGTCCGGGAGTTTTCACCTTGAGGGAGACCGCGCTAAGCTTGTTCATCGTTGCGCCTGACGCCAACGCAGCAACTCTAAAAAAGTTGCGCGGTATCGGCGTGGCCACGGGCACAAATATCGTCGCGGTCCAAAACACCTCTGATTTAGTGACACCCCCTCCAGCATTATCCAATCTGCTAATTCCGGACTATTTCATTGAACAGGGTTACAACACCAAAGATTGGCATCGCGTATTTGAGATCTCTCAAACTCATCTTATTCGAAACACTCGGGACCGAAACATCATCACATCTAAAGACTCTTTAAGTGGTGGCACCGATTGGGTGCAAATCGTAAACAAATTTGTTCGCCATTGCCTGAAAGACCACACTAAATGCCGATGGCACTCAATAACAAAAGCTTGGACTTTCAAGACACAACAAAGTTCAGCTGAACTGACAAAATGGATGAACAATCATCAAATCAAGAAGACATCAAGACTGTCGGCTCTGTTAAAATCTTTGGACATTTTGGATCAAATAGCTTCGTCCGGGAATTTAAGTCACCGAGAGCGAACTATTGAGATTATGCTGGATACAAAACATTTTGAAGTTCGACTCGAAATGCCTTGCCCAAAGCCACTTGAAATAGAACGCCTGCAAAACGTCTTTTCTGGAGTCGATACAAGTCTTTTAGCATTCACAAAAACCAACGACTCCTTGCTCGTTAAAATCCAACTGTCATTTAACATCTCCAACGAGAACTCCTTTGTTGTCTTCATAACAAGCCAGCAACGTGATTCGATTGGCGCCCAACCTGAGAAGGAAGCGTCATGACGATCAGAAAAAATCCAAAAATAAAATTCCACGGTGTGCGAGGCTCTAGACCAGTTCACCAGTCAGGATTTCTTGGGTATGGAGGGAATACAACCTGCATTGAAATCGACACTGGAGATGACTTCACCCTGGTCATCGATGCGGGAACCGGCTTGCAGAAAATAGCCGGACGCCTATTAGAAACTCCTCATAAAAAGAAGATTCACTTACTGTTGACCCATACACATTGGGATCATATTCTCCACCTGCCGCTTCTACCACAATTTAGTCAGCCGGACTTTGAAATCACAATTCACGCCCCAGATGTGGGCGAAACAAGTTTTGAAAGTCTTTTTCACAAGATGGTAGCAAGCGGACGCCTACCGGTACTCTGGTCGCCGCCCAAATGTAGATTAACTTTCCACAAAGTTGCTCCCGGAGAAAGTTTTTTGATCGAAAATAAGATAAAAATATCAGCCCATCAGGTTAACCATCAGCATGTTACGCTCGGCTACAAATTTGGACTTCAAGAGAGCAGCCTCGCCGTCATAACCGACACGGCCATCATGAGGCCGGACAACATTCTCGGCCAAGGCATGTTGGAGACTGCACAAAAAATTGGTTCTGATAACTTCATAACTCAATACAACAGGGGCCTCATCGAATTTCTGCGCGGCGTGGACTGTCTGATCTTCGACACCCACTTTAACGAACAAAACGTTCGACCTGATTGGGGGCATGCCACCCCTGAGCTAGCACTCGAATTCTGCGTGAAAGCGGGGATAAAGCGTTTGTTTCTTTTTCACCATGCCCCTGAAGATAACGATCACATGGTTGCAAAAAAACAAAATCATACTCGGCAGCTGGCGCTTCCACATGGCGTTGATGTGCTCAATGCGAGAGAGGAGGACGAATGGCCGCTTCTATCAGCATAAAATTTTTAGGCGTCAGAGCCATTCATGCAAACCCCTCGCGCCTCAACGAAACGACGGGAGGCAGCACAGGTTGTATTCAAATTTTTGATGGCCGCACAAAATTATTCATTAATGCCGGATTTGGCTTGAACGCGGTTGGACCAGAAATTATAGCCGAAGCGAAACAAGGATCGGCGCACCCCGAAGTCAATATTATATTTTCAGATTTTCTCTGGGAATCAACGCTGGGTTTGCCCTCATTTCTTCCCATGCATTTCAAATCGGCCACAATTAATATGATGACTGCTGGCAAAAAAAGTGACGCATTAGTCGCTCTCAATGACGCCGCATCAAAGTTTTTTACACCATTTGATGGCCTCGATAGTTTGCCGGCCAAGAAGAATGTGATCGAAGCTAGCACTCCGGCAACCATCGGCGACTGGACCGTACAAGGTATAATCACACCCAACGAACTGACGCCACAAGGCGTCGCGATATGGCGCCTGCAACATCGAGATGGCCACTGTATAGGGGTCGTTATGCTGTGTGAGCCAATTCATGCAACCCTTGCAAAAGCAGCTGAGTTTCTCACCGGATGCGATACACTCATTTGTTCTGCATCCAACACGCATCCACCCCATCAATCACCGCACAATAGACTCAGTTTTGATGATGCTCTGACGCTAGCTGCGGCAACCAATACGCCTTCATTGATTCTCACCCAGTTTCACCCCACCATGACAGACGCCAAACTTCAGCAAGAACTTATTTCGCTGCAAAGAAAAATCGACAATCTGAAGACCCAGGGCGTGGCCAAGACGCTCTCCATTCGACTGGCGCACGAACTAGAGCCCATAATCACAGTATCCGCGTCCAAGCAAAAATTAGCTGTATAAACTGGCCCACTTAATTGCTCCGACTTGCTCAATCCGACGGCGTACGCG
>CAYOEM010000021.1:0-41386 GCA_964402975.1 uncultured Polynucleobacter sp. | reverse complement strand
GCGGGCTGACACAAAACGCCATACAAGACAGTGAGGTTCGCTATGTGCTTTTTTGTATATGCGCTTTACAAATGGCCTTTATAATTCGTTCAGAAAATGGACAAAAAGCACCCCCGGACCAAGTCTAGTTCTTTAAAACCATAATAACGCCCCTCGGTCGCTGAAAAATCGGGCAGCCCGCTGGTCATCCTCTGCGTTTGATTTTGAGCCCAGTTTTGATACCGTAAGGGTCTCAAAATTTAGGGATTTATCGAGGATCAAGCGTGAACAAAGCCAAAACCATCCGCCTTTTGATGGGCGCCATTTTAGTTTTTGTTACGGGCGCTTGTGTTACATCTCAGAATCTTGACGAAAAATATGGCATAGACACGAAGCGCATCGGCTTCGTACCAGCACGTATTGCTCTGCTACCCTGCATGACATGGCCTGCTGCTGCCACCAGGATTCGAGACCTTCCCATCAGTAATCGACCAACCACTGAGTTAACGGCGCTTTGTGAAGACTTCGACAAATATATTGCTGATGGCTTTGACAATCAGCCGTTCATGAAAGGCCTCAGCCCACGACTTGTCGAAAAGATGTACAACGCCGCTGGACTTCAACCTGAAATATTTACAGCCATCTCAACTGAATGGGCAGCTCAGAAACAGGATTGTCAGGAGTGCACGAGCCTGCCCTCATTTTATAAGACGAGTATTAAAACGAGGCCGTCTTGGCAAATATGGCTTAGCAAACTCTCTGGCGCGACCAAGGGTGCTGACGCTGTGATGATTCCATTGATTCTTTCCACCAATACACGCATCGAAAACGATCGCGGCATGCTCCTATCCATAAGAAGCGGTGCTATCGGGATACTGCTTGTAGACACCAATGATGGTTCTCTCATCTGGAGCGGAGGACGGGAGGCTGACGTGATCTACAAGGCCTTCGCAAACTCGGCCTCGGCTAAAGCTATGCGAGAACCGCCAACAGACGACTTAAAACGTCGGCTTTTGACTGACGCGATCTGGATTGAATTCCCAGGCCGCCAAATCTACAGATAATGCTGCAGTAGTGCGCTGCAACCAGAGGAGACCATATGTTTGACAATGAAACCGCCCTGCAACGCTTGCATGATATGCGCCGCAAATCTCAAGAGGGCGGCGGTAAAGATAAGCTCGAGCAACAGCATAAGCGCGGCAAATTGACGGCGAGAGAACGCATTAATCTCATTGTTGATGATGGCTCTTTTGTTGAGCTGGATGCCTTTGTGACTCACGACTGTAACGATTTTGGCATGAGTGACAAAAAGTTTGTCGGAGATGGCGTTGTCACTGGCTTTGGCCGGGTGAGCGGACGACTCGTTTACCTCTTTTCTCAAGACTTTACTGTTTTTGGGGGATCCCTGTCACTCAGCATGGCAAAAAAAATCTGCAAGGTCATGGATCTTGCCGTTAAAAACGGAGCCCCCGTCATCGGCATCAACGATTCTGGCGGAGCAAGGATCCAGGAGGGCGTTGCAAGTCTGGGAGGATATGCCGACATCTTCTATCGTAATGTGAAGTCATCTGGAGTGATCCCACAAATATCTCTGATCTGCGGCCCGTGCGCCGGAGGCGCCGTTTACTCACCCGCGATGACCGACTTCACTTTCATGGTGGATGACACCAGTCACATGTTCATCACAGGGCCGGACGTGATTAAAGCTGTCACAGGGGAAGATGTGACGTTTGATGACCTGGGAGGAGCAAGAACCCACACGGCGGTCAGTGGTGTCGCTGATAATCGATTTGCCTCCGAACCGGAGATGTTCTCTGCTCTAAAGAGGTTTCTAAGTTACCTACCCTCCAATAATCTTGATGATCCCATTCACCTAAAAGATCCCATCGAAGATTCGGTATCAGCTCAGGAGCTTGAAATCGCCCGGCAAAAGATTGGAAAAATTGTTCCAGCAAATCCCAATCTTCCCTATGACATGGGAGACGTCATCCGTTGCGCGGTAGATCCCGGTTCATTCATGGAGACAAAACCCGAATTTGCGCCCCACATCATCACCGGCTTTGCGAGGCTTGGCGGCCGCTCGGTTGGTATCGTGGGAAACAACCCAAACCACCTAGCAGGCGTCCTCGACATCAATAGCAGTATCAAAGGTGCAAGATTTGTCCGATTTTGTGACGCGTTCAACATTCCGATTATCACTTTTGTGGACGTACCGGGTTTCTTACCAGGCACTGCTCAAGAAAAAGGTGGCATCATCAGGCACGGGGCAAAACTACTATATGCGTTCTGTGAGGCAACAGTTCCAAAATTGACAGTCATTACTCGGAAAGCATATGGCGGAGCCTACGACGTCATGAACAGTAAACATATCGGAGCCGACATGAATCTTGCGTGGCCTAATGCTGAGATCGCCGTGATGGGCGCGGCTGGCGCATGCAATATTATCTTCCGCGGAGATATCACCTCTGCAAAAGATCCCGAGGCCAAGCGCAAAGAAGTGATCAGCGAATACTCTGATAAGTTTGCTAATCCCTATATCGCCGCTGAAAAAGGATATATTGACGCTGTTATTCTTCCAGAGGAAACCCGAGAGTATCTCATGAAAGGTTTGGCCGCCTCGTCCAATAAGCGCGAAGACGGGCCAAAGCGCAAACACGGCAATATTCCGCTGTAACACCGCAAAAGCCAACAACGATGACTGACAGAAGCAATAAAAATATGAACACTGAAAAACGCCCCATCAAACGAATTCTGGTCGCTAACCGCGGAGAGATCGCGGTCCGCATTATCCGCGCTGCGCGGGACTTGGGCATTGAAACCGTCGCTGTATTCAGTAATGCTGACCAATATTCCCTACATGTCAAACTTGCGGATTACGCTGTTAATCTGCCTGGCAACACGGCGGCTGAGACCTACCTAAATATTCCAAAGCTCATCGAAGCGATTAAGGACTCCAAGGCTGATGCTGTGCATCCGGGCTATGGCTTCTTGTCCGAAAATGCCGATTTTGCGGAAGCTGTGGGAAAAGCCGGAGCAAAATTTGTTGGCCCGTCACCAAAGGCCATGCGTCTCATGGGTGATAAGGTTGAAGCCAAGCGCCTCATGAAAGCCCACAAAGTCCCATGCGTCCCCGGATCTGAAAATCCACTTAAAGACGTCCCTGATTTGGAAAAGCACGCCAAGGAGGTCGGCTTTCCCATGATTCTCAAGGCTGCCGCTGGCGGCGGCGGTAGAGGCATGAGAGTTGTTAGGAAGATGGATGAGCTAGCGGATGCTTTCGCTGCTTGTACTCGGGAGGCCCAAAGCTATTTCGGAAATCCAGCCGTTTTCTGTGAACGATATATCGAAAACCCCCGCCACATTGAAGTCCAAGTGCTTTTTGACGAGAAAGGCCATGGTGTTCATCTATTTGAAAGAGATTGCTCGATTCAAAGACGCCATCAAAAACTTATTGAAGAAGCCCCTAGCCTTTATCTGAACGCGGAACAACGACAAGAAATCGGACGACGCGCCGTCGTGGCAGCGAAGGCTGCTGGATACTCATCAGCTGGCACCATTGAGTTCATCGCCGAATCTCCGGACAAAGTCTATTTCATGGAGATGAACACACGCATTCAAGTTGAACACACTGTATCCGAGGAGATTTCCAACATTGACCTGGTACGCTGGCAAATCCTCATTGCTTGTGGCATCGCGTTGCCATTCAAACAAGAGGAGTTAACTCCTCGCGGATGGGCTATCGAGGTTCGAATCAACGCAGAAGATCCGGCAAAAGGATTTCTCCCGGGCCCGGGGCGGGTAAACCAGGTTAGATTTCCAGCGGGCCCTGGCGTTAGGGTCGACACCCACCTTTATCCTGGCTACGAGATCCCTCAGTATTATGACTCCATGGTGGCAAAACTCATTGTCTGGGGAGAATCGCGAGACATAGCCATTTCCCGAATGAGACGAGCCCTCTCGGAATTTGAAATTGATGGTGTTCCGACTACCGCGAAATTTCACGAGGCGGTACTCAGGCACCCCTCATTTCTTGCAGGTGAATTCAACACAGGATTTATCGAAAAAGAGGCGGCTTATTTCAAAAGCCAGTTCTCGGACGTTCCTGAGGAGAACGCAGAATCCGCAGCCCTGCTCGCCGCACTACTTGTGACTCAAGACCAACAACGCTCATCCCAATTAAGCCAGCAGAGCGACCAGCAATTGGCAACGTCACAAACCAGCCTGTGGCGTGACCGCGGTCGAGCTGAATCGACTCACCGGGGAGGCATTTAATGCAGTGGCGTGTCTCTATTAACGGCAAGGATCGTTTTATTTCCCTACCCGACTCTATTCCTGACAACGTCTCCTTTGACGTCGAAATCGACGGTCGACGACGACAAGCGCGGTGGCAAAAGTCGACTCGCTCCCTCTATTTATTAGAGCCTGGAAGCAAGTCTATGTGGAGTTGCATAAACCTTAGATCAATGTCTACGAATAAGTTCCCGGGAGAATCCGACATCAATGTCGCTGCCGAGTTCGTCTCTCCTGGATCATCTTCAGCCGTCGCAATGGACACGACAATTAGTTTGCACATACCGGGGCAAGAATCCAGATCGGCGGCTGCGGCCAAAAAACCGAGGGTCGTTAGAAGCCAAATCACAGGCAAAGTGCTGAAGATCTTAGTCAAACCAGGCGACAGTGTTACCACTGGTGATACGTTAATGATTATTGAAGCGATGAAGATGGAAAACCGAGTCATGGCTTCATCAAATGGTACGGTAGACCAAGTCAAGATCAACGAGGGTGATACCGTAGCCGCTGGTGCCGAACTTATTCGTTTCAAACAGTCATAACCTCTGAAGGCCTCATCTACCATGTCAAGGATCATAGATAAATGCGCGGTGGCAATTGCAACTTGGTTTGGTAGCGGCCACGCTCCCAATGCCCCCGGAACTTTTGGAACCCTTGCAGCATTGCCGTTTGTCTGGATTCTTGGACACTTTTTAGAGAGTAGTATCGTACTTCAATCCGTGTCGGTTGCATGCATAACCATGGTCGCTCTTTTTGTAACCGCACGAACCGAATCCCTATGGAAGCTGCATGACGATCCAAAGATCGTGATTGATGAGGTCGCCGGTATAACAGCAGCACTCATCTGGTTTCCCTTTGACTGGATGCACGTCATACTTGGCTTTGTCATTTTTAGAATTTTGGACATATGGAAACCTTGGCCCATTGGCTATATCGACGAGGAAATCCCGGGTGCAGCCGGAACGGTTCTTGATGACGTTTTGGCTGGTCTCGTCACAGGTTTAGCCCTTTACCTTGCATTTCACCATCAGTACTGATCCATGACAAAAACATCCACAAACAAGAACGCCATACCAAAGGATAACCTCATCACCCCTGCAGGTTACGATAAGCTTTACTCTGAATTACGTCATTTAGCGGACAACGAGCGGCCAATTTTACTTGAGGAGATTGCTGCAGCTGCAGCTCAGGGGGACCGCAGCGAGAATGCTGAGTATATCTACGGTCGAAAGCGGCTTCGCGAAGTCGACAAGCGCATCAACTTCCTCAAATCACGCCTAGAGCGGGCAAAAGTTATCGATCCTAGTTCGCAGCGTAAAGAAAAAATCGATTTCGGCGCCGTTGTTACAATTGCTGGCGATGATGGTCGAGAAAAAACATGGTTTATCGTCGGCGAAGATGAGGCTGAGCCATCCATTGGAAAAATCAGCTGGAAATCACCCATGGGTCGCGCTCTTTTGAATAAAATAAAGGGCGACTACATCGAAGTTGAGACCCCGAGGGGACCAGCGGAATTCCAGGTTGTTAACTACAAGTTTGGCTAAACCTGTCAGATCTCAAGTCTGACTAAGAAGCCGGTCTTTTTCTAAAAATCGTTCCATAAGCCAAGCATTAAGGTCTCGTTCACGGCGGGGTATCTCCGAGATGTCATACCTGACAGAGTGCAAGTGAACAACACAGCCGCCTTTTGTAAAAAAACTATAGAGCCCAGGGATATGACCTTCATATCTAAATGTAATATCATAAACGGCGTTTATAATTCCATCCATACCCTGCAAACTCGCGTGAAACCCCTTGCCGCGAGGAATCATCACTCTATTCATGACCGGAAGACCCTTGCGCCTGGCGTAGTCTTGGCTGCTTTTTAATTTATCTGGCTTTAAACGAGTGCCCTCTGGAAAGATAACTAGCCAAGCAGGAAGCTTACTCTCCCTAAGTCGAGCAAAAGTGGCGCGAACGGAGTCAGCATCCTTAGACCAATCACGTTTCACAAACAGTGTGTTTAAAAACTGCATCCCCCAGCCTAAACCGGGTACAAACTTTAGTTCGTATTTTGCAAACCACCGAATCCAGCCAGCAAGTCCCAGCGGCGCTGTCCATCGCCATAGCATGATAATATCAATCATTGACTGATGATTGCCAAAAGCAATGACGTTTTCATGGCGAGGCTGATCTCCGGTCAGGACGAGTTTATTACCACACCAAATTGCGACGATTCCGACCAAACGACAAAAGGTTTGATTTATACCCATATTAAATCGCATGAAGGCACGCCGACTAAGAGGGAGCAGGACGAGACTGAGCATTTGAATCAAATTCGCAATCGGCAGAAAAACACAAATTGCGGTGATCCCAAGCCAGCCGCGTACTGTTTTGAGAAATCCGATCACTTATTTTTCGCTCCGGGCTTACGCGGCTGAGTTTCCAGATGAACCTTCCGGAAGTGAGCGATATGCGGCTCAAGAACCTTAACGACTTCATCAACCGTGTTAACAACTTTGATCATCTTCAGATCATCTCGACTCATCAGATTCAGTGCTGCTGGTACTTCTTCCATGTATTTAATTAACGGATCGAACATGCTATTCCCAAGTAGCAGAAAAGGCCTCGGCTTGATGTGGTTAACCTGCATAAGCTGCCAGGTGTAAAAAAGCTCCAGCAAAGTGCCGATTCCACCCGGCGTGATCACCACGGCGTGGCTTATGCGCATGAACTCATCAAGGCGTGACGAAAATCTTTTATGATGATGCTTAACATCCAAGTGGGCATTGGCATCTGTTTCAAATGGCAACTCGATGGGAAGTCCGATCGAGCGGCTAAGATTGCTACCGTCCTGGGCGCCGCGATTGGCGGCTTCCATGAGACCAGGCCCGCCGCCCGTGACAATATCAACGCCGCGTCGCGCCAACTCCTTTGCAAGTTCATAGGCCTGTTGATAGAACGGACTATCGACACCGATTCGGGCAGAGCCAAAGATACAGACTCGGTAAAAATCTGTTTCCATCTCTGTCAGAATACCGTCAATGTCAGCGATCACTTCGTTGAGCTGCTGTACTTTGCTACTTAATAGCTTTCGGATCTTCTTGCGCTCAACCATAAATAACCTCAAGTGGCATTTTGTAATACCAGTATCTTCCTTAAAAAAAATCATAAAGTCAACGAGTTACAGCGCCGGCAGCTCGCTCTTTCATCAATTAATATAGGTGTGATCCGATACCACTTAGGATAGTCTAACGCCGCAAGGGTATTTTAGCGTGATGAGTTGTAGTCCAAGGATATATCTAACAATATTGTTACTCATGGCAACGAGTGTAAGCCGCGCCCAGGTCATTTTGCAAAAGGCAAAACCCGTGGCAGGACAGACTCTTGGCTTCATGATCATGGGGACTATTGCGCAAAAGACACCTGATAACAACGTAGCCCTGATCAAGATCATCTCTAGTGGCCAAGTGACAGCAGTCAAAGCCGGCCACATGATTGACGGTAAGTTCCTTGTCACCGATGTGTCAGAAAAATATATTCGCGTCTCGAAAACTGACGGCAAACCCGTAAAACCAGACGCCAGGACAGAAAATTATCTTGTTTACCTAGATAAGTTCGCGGGCGAGTTTCGATCGGCTGCGATGGCATCCGCGTCACCAGGCGCAGCGGTCAACCCGGACGGCTCATACAAAGAAGACGGCTTTGAAAGAAATAGCGGCAAGGTCACGATGACCACATCTTACCGGGATAAAATCGTCAATCAGGACCTCTCGAAAATTTTAATGCAGGCGACTGCTGAACCGGTGATGAATGGCGGAATTATCGTTGGATTTAAACTGTATCAGATCGATAGCGATAGTATTTTTGCCAAAGGTGGCCTGCATGATGACGACATCATCACATCTCTCAACGGCTTAAAACTTAATAGCGTTGCGGGAGCTATTGCAACGCTGAAGTCTCTAAAAGATGCCTCCACAATTGACATTGAACTCATACGTGGTGGCACTCAAAAAACAATCTCTATCGGCATCCGATAGCGCGCATCATCGTCATTAGTCTTTTGTCCTTGAAGTCTTTCACACTTAAGAGTGCTGGGCCAAGCCTCTCCTCGGTATAAAGAGTCTGCATTGTGACCAAAGCGCATCCTGCAGCCCTAGCACTGCCCACACCAGCAATCGAATCCTCGAAGGCCAGACAGTCTCCCGGGCTAACTCCCAAACGCATCGCCGCGAGCTGATAGATTTCTGGATGAGGTTTAGGATGCGTGACATCTTCAACTGTGCAAATGGACTGAAAGATATTGGCAATACCCAAACGAATCAAAACAGGCTCAACTTCAGGTCGTGCAGAGCTGGTTGCAACAGCCATGGGCACCTGACGGGACGCGAGATCTCTGATCGCCTCGACGACTCCGGGTACGACAGATGATTCATTGGGACAACGAATCAAATAAAAATGTCGTTTTCTCTCCAGAATCTGCTCTTCACCGGGACTCTGATTCCACGCCTTTGCAAGAATCTTCACAAGCTGCAAATCTGACATGCCGACACTTTCTTCTAGAAATCCTGCTGGAAGATCCTTCTTTTCCTCGGCAGCCAAATCCTCCCAGGCCTTCATGTGCACGTGCTCTGAAACAATAATCGTGCCATCAAAATCAAAAATACAGGCTTTAATATTTTTAACAGATATAGCGGTCAAAACTAACTCCGCAACCCAGCTTGACGTGCGCCGCCAAAGATCAGATGCCAGCGTCTAACAAGCACTTCGATTGGCAACAGCAGGATAAGTAACCAAATCCACCATGCATCTTGAACCCAATAGTAATCAAGAAATGTTTGAATTTTATCGGGCAAGCTTACTCCATCAGACGCCCCCCAACCCTGTATCCAATCTTCCACAGATCTCGACCTTTCAGAGTTTGCATCTACGAACTTTGCACCTGTCACTTTTGCTAGGGAGCGCAGTTTCATTGCGGAGGATCCGATATTTTCATCCTTCAATGTCTCTGGAATCACAGCCCACCCCGTGACTGACACGCTCCCAAAAGCGGGATGCTCCGCCTCAAGCTTCAATGCACAAAGACTTCCATCTCGAAGGGCGGCCACCAATTCACCCTCAAACGTCACCGCATCGCCAGCGGACGCGCCAAACGCCACGTCTTTCGTCATAACGCCAATCCCGCAGATGGATAGTTTTGTCGAGGTTGCCGTTCTTATATATCTTGCCGCAGAGCCGGCAAGAGTAGCTCGCCACTTTAAACGATCACCAGTGTCGCCGATGGTCGTAACTTGAAAATCACGCACTGACAGGGCACCTTTCAGGTCGCCCTTTGTAAGCCAAGCCAATGCATGATCTAAGAACGTATGATAATCGGACCGAGCAATCCTCGGATCCGACGACATGGCCATGCGCCAGATGGAATCAGTGAAAAGCCATATCGCGCGGCCCTTACCGGGATAAGAAGCAACAGCAAGAGGCACAGAGCGCCCATCCGCTAGCTTAGCACTTAGCAGAGGCGTGACCTCATTATCACGAAATTTGATGGTGTTCATATCATGAATACCTCGCATGCCGCTCAGCGTCTCTAGGCGATTACTGAGTCCCTGCCAGCCCTCATAAACATTCGCCAGGGCACGACGCGAGGACTCTGGGTTCGCCATCTCGATTTTGAACTCCGTATTTGCACTCCACGTAGAACCAAGAGACCCAAAACCATCATTGAACTCGTCGATTGGTGACACAGGGGGAGGAGCAGCTGCGTCGGCTCGGTTTATACTGAATGGTAAAAGCTCTGCTAGTGCCGAGCTGGATGCATCTGTCTCAGTGAGCGCCCGAGGCCCACCCACGAATAGAAGACCGCCGCCATCTTTGACAAATTTCGCAAGATTCTTCTGATATTCGGGCTGCAAAAATCGCATGAGCGTAAAGTTTTGCATCACAATGACGCGGAAATTGACAAGCTCTTCATTAAAAAGCCTCTCAACTGGAAATGGTATCAAACTCATTTCACGCTCACTCACATGCTGAGTGTCCCAAGGATCTCGAAGAATGAAAAAGCTGATCACGTCAAATTTGGGTTCCGCCTTCAAAAATCGCCGCATGAATCGACCGTCCCACGCGGGAGATCCCAAAAGATGCAACACACCAACCGTATTGGGCATCACATCAAGAACCCTCGTCTGAGAGTTGTCCCACGTGTCTAGTTCACCGGCAACCGGCAGCACTCTCACTGATACGATATGGGGGCCTCGTTTCGGCGCGGCAAAACTCATATCAACTTCAGCCGATGGAGCTCCTGGCGAGAAAACGGCCTCGGCGGCAGTCAGCACTTTGCCATCCAATAAAGCCTGCACTTGAACTCGCTCAGCACTAGCACTCTCTGGATTTAAACGATCGACCGTGACTCCCAACTGAACGGACTTTCCCTCAAAGGCCAATGGTGCCATGGAGAGGGCCTCCACACTAAAGCCGGGAGAACGTGGTTTACCAAAAGCCGCCACCAAGCCCAGAGTTCTTTCTCGGGCCTTCTCAGAACTCTGATCTTCCACTTTGCCCGTTCGACTACCAGCCCCACGTCCCTGAAGACTCTCAGCCCAGCCTGTTGAAGGGCGAAAGTCGCCGCCATCGGACAGCACTATCCAAGGATCACCACCCGTTTGATAAAGCCAAGGCTCCATAACGCGACTGAGCGGCGTATACCCATGTTCCGTATCTGCGGATAAATCGGATAGTTTTGTGATGCGCGGTAGACAGCCAAATTGACGACAAACATCTGAAATACGATTCAGGAGATCTTGAGCCTGACGCTTAGAGGAACTACCCAACGCATCGTCTTTCGACATACTTTCAGAATCATCAAGTAAAATATGAACGGGCTGAAGCGCCATCGCACCAGGAATGCGTTGAGAAATGGTCACGGGAAACAGGCTGAGCATAATCGGCAGTGTCCAACCAGCTCTTAATAAAGCGGCCGTGATCCCACGCTTCACACCGATTTTGCGGGCCCAATAATAGGCAAGCAAAACGAGTATGGACATCCAAAAGAGTAGAGGAAGCATCATTGCACCCTCAATCGCTTGAGAATTTCGGGTAAATGAATCTGGTCACGTTTGTAGTCCGTCGTAAACGCAGTCATCATGAGATTCACAAAAATCCGAACATGTTGCTCGTATGGAACGTTTCCTTCACACTTCCACTCCGAAGACTTATCCTCAAGAATACTCAAGACGGAATAAGGGGTTTCAATCGCCGCAACTCGCCCATCGAACGAAAACACCCTCCAACCGCGCCCTTTACAGGCAGGTAGAGAGTTAAGCAGATAAAAGCTCCGCATAAATTCGTGATCTGGAGGCATCGCCATCCAACCTGTAGGCCTAACGGTTCCAACCATCAAGGGCTCAGTGAATTTCTCTAAGACGCCTGCGGATTGAGATCCATCCAAAATGAGAATACCGCCTCTCTTTAGCCAAAGCCTTGCCGCGTCGGAGATTCTGCCGTCTTTTCCCGCTAGCTTTGAAACGCTGTTTGTCCATAGCCATGGGCTGGCAGACGCGACGTCATCGAAGGCAGGAAAAACACCGGGCTTTGGCGCAAGCTCTAGACTAGTTCTTGAAGCAACCTCTTTGGACAGAGCTCGAAACGATACCTCTGCGCGCCCCTGATATCCAAGTATGTCAAGCTGAGCTTGGGCAAACAGAGCGCCAGAATCGATCAAGGTGGCGCCTGCCGACAGCACAAACAAGAGACTGACCATCTTTTTGAGCCTTGAGTCACGCCAGAACCACAAAAGCTCCAACAACAGAAGCACGAGTGTGGTCATGGCTAAGGCAGACACCCATGCTCGACTGTCTTCGACCTCTCGCCCCCCAATCGTGGCTGCCAACTTACCGCCAGCGATGGTAGCAGCCCAGGTTGATGGCAAATCCGAGGACTTGACCGTCGCCATGAGACTTTCTCCAACAGGCACGTTTGTGGTGCGAAAAACCTGCGTCCAGCCGTCGGCACCATTGACGCCCTCACCATCGGCTCGGGAGACATCAGAGATTCGGGGCCAAGCTCCGGCAAGTCCACCTTCTGTTCCGCCCGCAAACATTTTGCCGGTGCTGAATAGCATCAGGTCCTTGATCATGATGGGAAATAAACCCCAAGTTAATCCAGCCTCCGGGATTGGCTTAACAGGTGCTGTGAACAACAGAAAATCTCGCGGTAAATTTGGCTCCGAAAGCATCATCGCAACACTTCCTGAAGCTGATCCAATCTCACCACCCACTTGTTTAGCGCCTAATGCGCGAAGCAAACTAATCCAGTCGTTTCGGGCTAGACCACCCTCGCACATATCATTGGTTACGCCGGCACCCAATCTCGACAAACACTGACACATCGGCCTAAACGATTCGCCTAACGATCTTGGCGTTAGCCATAACGGCCCAAGCTTTCCTTCACCGGAAGACTCGGCTACTGCCGTGGGACACCAAGAATCCAAATTCATAGCATCCCCACCCATAAGAACAAGAACCCCAGGAACATCAAACTTACTAGCCTGAGTCCCCTGCTTGACCACGGGCCACCGATCATAGCGAGCTACAGAGTAACCAGACACTCGAAGAGCTGTCTCCAGGGGCAGGAGAGGATCTTCTAATCGCAGCTCACCGGCAGGCTCTCCCAGCAAGACCACCAAATCCCGCCTGCCCTTAATGGGCGTCAGAAACTTATTATCCATCGACATCAGATCGCCGCCGCTCACGTCAAGCGACCACTCGATGGGCTCATCTAAGACATCGGCATGAACTTTTGAAGCAGGCCAAGCGATGCTGACAACCGTCGTGCGACGACCATCTTGAATGTCCCAATTCGCCGTAGCCATGGCTTCGCCCCCGACGCTGGCGGTGAGAGTGCCTGAAGCCGGTCTTGTAGGTACGCCCACCGAAATCTCGATCTCCCAGTCCATCGACGTAGAACCGGCCGTACTCAGATAGCGAACGTCTTGTACAAAAACATTCGGTTTAGCCAAACGCTTTGACGCGTCATCAAGGTCAACATGATTCACATCGGAATCAACCGTCAGATACTGCCACTGAAAACCCGTCCAACTATGCTGATCGCGATCAGAGACGATAAACAGCTGGTCAACCTTACCTACCCTGGTCAGTTGAGACCGAATACCTGTCCCAATTTTTGACCCCCCTCTATGAAATCCCAAACCCGTCAAAAGATCTCCAGCGGCAGATGGACTTGTCATCTCGTAAATATTGTCGCCATGGCTGGTTCCAAAACTTACTTTTGCCTTATCACTCACTTGACTAAGCAGCGAGACGACCGTTTTACCAAGTTCTGCTACGGAAACTTGCGCGGAAACCGACGGGCTCATGTCAATAAATACGTGAATACGGCGAACATCCGGTTCGTCTTCTATCCTAACCTTTTGAGTTGGCCTCAAAGCCCAGAAAACCGCTAAAACAGCCAAAAAAAGAAAAATAAGGAATGGAATCATGGGAGGCCGCTGCACGACGATGCGCGGAAGACGACTCACTGGAATGGAGAAAACTCGAACAATCGGCAACCAAAAATCTCTAAGGCGTTTACGAATAATCCACCAGACAAACACGGCCATAGCAGCAAGAATCAGTGAGGCCAGCGCAAAAAACGACCAAGTTACTCCCAGGGTGGCAAGATTTAAACCCATCACGTCATGACCTCTTTGCCGAGCCAATGGAAGAAGTCGGAAACTTTCGTTCGGTCATCGACAGCTAGGTAATGACCCCCCTTGGATTTAACGCTCGACTGAACTCGCATCTGCCATGCCGATAATTGATCAGCCCAGGTTCCCGCCTGTTTGAGTTGGTCACCCATGTATATTTTTAGATCCTCGGTTTCATCACGGTAGGAGGTCGCTCCATCCATCCATTGGCTAGATCTCTCAAGCCAACTAAAGACGTGCACAATATTGGCTACTTTAGCACCAATCTCGTCAAATAATCCGTTCAGCTGGATTGAATTTTCAGAAGACTCGTGGAACGTTGGCGAACTGCCGCCCAAGTAGAATCCTTCTGCTAAAAAATCGGTTATGACCCAAGCAACATCGTAGCCTGGTCGATGAAAATCGTTTGCCGACATGAATGAATCGATGCCACTTGAAAAACCTTGGTTGAGACAAGCTTCATAGACTCGCTGCACATCTGCAGGACTTTTAGGTGACCATAATTTTTGTATACCATCCGTGCCATTTATCGCGGCGAGAGTTACGGTGTCGCCTGTGGTTAAATGGGCATGAGCAAAATACAGCGCCAACCTTATCGCAAGCTCTGACTTGGCTATTGCGTCGCCAATTCCACCGTGGAATTCAATGTCTTCTTTGAGAGGCCAACTCAATGTGGGAGCCGAATCAAACGCGATCACAACTCGGGCCGAAGCCTCATCTCGATGTTCGCGGACAACCAACTCGTCCGTTCTGGCGTAGGCCTGCCAGTCGATGAGATTGACCGGGTCCCCGTGCGAGTAAGCTCGGGAATTTTCAGGAGTACGCGATACTTTGCGAAGCGACATCCGCATGGAACCCTGGGTGCGTGGTGATGATTTTGTTCGTTTTGAACGTAAATCCTCAGGCCATCCAGGCTCTAATTCTGCCAGCGTATATTGTCGGCTGATATGGCTTTCCATCAATTATCCGATGCCAAAGTTTAAGGTGAACCCTGTGAACAAACCAAGACGTCAGCTGATACCAAGAGCCTGGTTGCCGCGATCAGACTGCACGCGTTCGAGAAGTATATCGACAACTTGGTCCTCACTCATACCATCACGCACCGCATGTGCAGCTAGTCTCACACGGTGACGTAAAACTGGCTTGGCCATGCGCTTGATATGATGCCACCTAACGTCCTCACTGCCCTGCATGAGCGCATAAGCCTTGCTCGCTGAGATCAAGCTAATACCGGCTCGTGGTCCCGCCCCGTACCAAAGAGCACCTTTGACCTCTTTGGGACACGAACTGTCGTCGGGCCTAGATGATCTGACGATATCCGTCACCACAGCAACGAGGGCGTCGTCAATACGAACTTGTTTGGCGCGACGCATGACAGCTGTCAAATCACCAGAAGGTAACTGGTTTACATTGGAGCCCCATTCAACCTTCTCGCCAATTAGCTCACCTGCCGAGTGCGAAGAGAGCATCTTATGCTCTGCCTCGGCCGACGGATAATCTACGGTCGAGTGCATCAGAAATCGGTCCATTTGAGCTTCGGGAAGCGGAAAAGTTCCCTCTGATTCAAAAGGGTTTTGAGTCGCAAAAACCAAAAATGGCTGCGGAAGCACATGCCGTTTACCAGCGACCGTTACACAGCGTTCTTGCATCGCTTCAAGTAAGGCTGACTGCGTTCGTGGTGATGCACGATTGATTTCATCGGCGAGCAGAAGATTGGTAAAAATTGGCCCCTTCGAAAATTCAAAACTTCTGCGCGCCGTTTCAGGATCGATGTTGAGAATTTCGCTACCTAGGATATCGGACGGTAAAAGGTCTGGAGTAAATTGAACCCTACCAAATTGAAGCCCCAGAAGCCTGGCGAATACGCGCACCAGAGTCGTCTTGGCTAGGCCTGGCGCTCCGGTTAAAAGAATATGACCACCTGCGATGAGACATGCCAGAGTTTCAGAGATCAGCTCCTCTTGTCCATAAATCATAGTCGTGATGGACTCTCGCAGCTCGGAGGCTACTTTGGTAGCTGCTTCAAGCGACATGTTGGATGTCTGCTCAGATTTGTTAGAACCCGTCATAAAAGCATTCCTTTCAAGCCTCAAGACTCGGTAATCAAAGGTACATTTCTCGGCATTTGTTCGTGCAAAATTATAGCCTTACCAAGCCCAAGCCGCCAGATATTCTTCGCCGGTCCTCACCACTCACTCACCCACGTGGCTCGGGCAAGGACAAGATCACAGATCTCCGAAATTTACTCCACGGACTTGGCTTGAAACGCCTATCATGACCCCAATTGACCCTTATTCACCAAAGCCCAGATTTTTAGGAGGACTCACGATGGAATGGTTCAAAGGCACTGGTCGACAACCTAGCGGCGGCAACCTATTGATTAAAAATTCATCAGAAGGCAGCGTTTCGATGGAATACATTATCGTTAGCTGCTTTGCGCTGATGGTGAGCGTTACGGCCGTGACTTGGATTGGAAAGATTACAAAAGAACGTATTGCCTCTATGGCGAAACGCATGCAACTGGACACCAATGATCTTAATTTTGATTTCGACATGGGCGGCGCCGAGTAACATCCTGAATGACAAATCTAATCTGCAGCTTGCCACTCATCTTGCTGTCGTTACTTATTCAGGCCGAAACGCGGAAGATCACAAGCCTTATAGCGGACAACAGATTGCTCGTCATGGCTAGCCGCGAGCGTTGTCCAAAAGTATTAAGCACGACAACCTGCAAATTTTCAGTTATGGCTCGTCGAAACGGTCAATGGGCTATGTGTGACTCGTCGACCCCCCCTAGCGGGGCGAATATGCCAATGCACAGATGGTTTCTTATTTCGGGCAGATGCCGCCTGTCATTAGTCGGGATGCATCTCGCATTCGACCTGCCAGGACACAAAATATTACGCTAGGGGTGACCAAGGGGCCGCGTTGGTTATATAATTCCTGGAGAGGGTTATTTGATGTATTTTGCCGTCGTGAAAATAATTTTTGAGCATGAACCTGGCTCACCCACGCCTGACCGTAAGGAGCTTGCGGCATTTCTGGACAAACTCCGTGCTAGATTTAGAGTGACAGCCCTGGCGCACTCGAATGCGCAGGAAGACGGAGTGACATCCATTGCCTACACGAGCCTCGCTCACAGTGAAGAAAGCTTAACCAAGCAGCTTGACGCTATCGCTGCTTTTTGTGAGGAACAGGGTCTCGGCCGAGTGGCAGACGAGTCAGTACTGATGGATCATATAGAATCCATCGGTGAACCAGACGACGATTAGCTTGACTGGTAACTCTTGGCTGTTTTGACGTAATCAATAGCAGATTTTTGCAAAAATTCGCGCTCCGCGGCGGTTAGTTCCCGCACCGGCTTGGCGGGAGATCCCATGATCATAAAACCTCCGGGCATTTTCTTTCCAGGAGTCACCACACTACCCGCCGCCACAAAGCTTCCTCGGCCGATGACAGCACCGTCGAGAATCGTGGATCCCATCCCAATGAGGCACAGATCTTCGATAGTACAGGCATGAATGACCGCGTTATGGCCAATTGTCACATCGCAGCCGATGACTGTGGGCCCAGTTTTTGAGGTAACATGCACGGTTGTGTTGTCTTGAATATTAGTTCTTGCCCCAATTTTTATGGTATTCACGTCCCCGCGGATCACCGTATTAAACCATACGTTGACGTCATCACCCATCTCCACCTGACCTATAACGGCTGCCCCGCTGGCGATGAAAACCCCTTTACCGAGCACAGGTTGATGACCCTGCCAAGGCATGACGATTGAATGGGGCATCTGATACATAAGCCGGATCTCCTTGCACTGAGACGGTTAAATCAATAAAATCCTTGGCGTTCGACTTTATTGACACCCCAAGATAATCCACCCAAAAGCCATGACCAGCAAGACAAAATCTGATCAAAAATTTGACGAAACCACCAAACTTTCCGATCTGGGTTTGCCCCACGTCGATGTCGTGCTGACCGAACGTTTCCTCCTGCCACCCCAGGCGCTCAAAAAAATGGGATCACCTGTACCGGAAAATCTCGGTGACATTGTCCAGATGTCAGGAATGTCATTTGCGGACGTCTCAGTGATCATCGAAGAGTGTCTGGCCCTCGATAAAGATCTGAGGATCCAAATTCAAAGCCTTGATGAGGAGGCCGAAAAGCCTGGCGTCATTCTTCTTGATGTGAGACCAGGCGTTGATCTATTCACTGAGCCGCTGCATCCGCAAGCTAGGTTATTTCACGCACAAAACATCCAAAACTTCTTACCATTTTTAAAGTCACTTGAGCGCGTCTTGGTCATTTCAGAGTCTGACGAGCACGCCTGGAGCGCTGCTGCTAGCCTGAAAAAACTTGGCATTCGTGCCGTTCTTCCGATGCCGTCGGCATCTCAAACCTGATATCACCAATCAGCTCGCCAGCGGATACCTGACCTTGAACTCGTCCAATTTTTCTCGTGCGATCACGAAGTCTGGGTCTATCTTCAACGCACGCTCAAGCAGTTTAATGGCTTCTCCCGGCTCAGACTTCGCTTCACAAAGCATCGCTTTATTATAGAGGGCGGCAACATTCTCGGGATCTCTTTTTATGATTTGGTTGTAGACTTTGTTTGCTTCGTCGAACTGATTTTGCTGTTTCAAGCAAATACCTAGCTGGTTAAGATAAGTCAGATTCTCGGGCTCCTTCGCAAGAGCAGAACGGACGTACTTAGTTGCTTTTACGTATTCCCTTGTCGCAAAACAAGCCTGACTCAAATAGTGATAAAGCTGTTTGAACTCAAGCCCAAGCGCGACCGCCTTCTCAAGTAATACAGCCGCCTCCTGGAAACGGTTACGGTTAAAAAGCACATCAGCCGCCTGCTTATACCGAACGGGGTTGAGTGGCGACAACTGGATAGCCTGATCGAAAGCTTTAAAGGCATCATCGAACAACTGCATCTGAGTCATGATGACGCCGCGTTCGGCAAAAATATGCACGAATGCCTTGTTGCGCGCCTCGGCTGCACTGAGGTACTCCAAAGCCTTGCCCAAGTCGTTTCGACCCATGGCGGCTCGCGCTAACCCAACCAGAGGACGAGCCGAGTCCTTCGCTGATTCTGCCAGTAATTTATAAATTTTTTCTGCGCGATCAAAATCTTTGCTTCGAAGCGCGTATTTAGCCATCTCATAGACTTTTTCTGGATTTTTTGGGTTGTGGAACTTCTTCCAACTCATATGCACTTTGGGATAAATATCAGAAAGCGTGAATGGCTTCACCAAGACCTCATCAACTCCGTTTTCCACGGCGAGCATGAGTCGTTCTTTGTTCACATTATCCATACCAAGACAAAATGGTGGTCGATCCAAATCGGTACGCTCACGAAGTTCCGCGAGAAGATCCATGCCGCCCATAACGGGCATATCCAGATCGCAAATGACGCACGAAATGTTTTCTGTCTCCTGGATAATCTCCATCGCATCACAACCATTGGAGGCGTGTTTAACTTTTGTAAATTGTAGCTTTTTAAGCTGGTGCGCAATGATCAGACGCAGATCCTGCTGATCCTCGACAACCAAAATAGGCTGCTCGGGATCAAGCTTCACCGGGCTTTGGATATTAAACATCTTTGCAAAATCAATTGGAGCATTTTCCGACATTTTGACCCCCCAGAAAACTAAGGAGGTATCGGACACTCCTGACCCGGGGTTTAAATCCCACAGCCGGAACAATTTGGTCACATCGATAAAAATGCCGCAATTAATTTGTTATTTTCGGCTTCAGTGCCCACAGATAAACGTAAGCATCCGGCTAGCCCCGGCGCTCCAGAAACATTACGGACTAAAATACCCGACTCCATCAGGTGCCGGTAGGCCCTATCAGAATCCTCCGTACGGGGCCAGCGAAGTAGCATGAAATTTGCCTGACTTGTCTTCACTTTGAAATTCAGTCGAGAGGCCTCGCGTTCGAGTGCGGCACTCAGCCTCTTTCTTTCGTTTATGGCATTTTGAACAATGTCATCAAAGACCTTTGTCATAGCGGGATTATCGAGAACCTCTGAAGCCGCTGCCAAAGTGAACTGATTTATCAAAAAGGGAACTCGAGGTTTCTTCAGTAGCTCGATCACGTTAGCTCCTGCCACCACGTAGCCAAGTCGTACGCCAGCAGCGCCCATAGTCTTACTGAATGTTCTGATTAACAGTAAATTGGCATGGTCGGCTAAAAGATCCGTGTAGGGCTCGTCAGCAAATTCGCAGTATGCTTCATCACCGACAAATAAAACATCCGGATACTTGCTAAGCAAAGCTTTCAGCGTTGCTCGCGAGAGAACATTACCAACGGGATTATTGGGAGATGCGAAAAGCACCAAACTCCCCTTTGGCAATTCTGGCAAATTTTTCAAATCATATTCAAGATCATCATTCAAAAGCCACGGCTCGTAAGTAATTCCCTCGTACTGACAATGGCTTTCATAAAGAGCGAACGATGGACGGGCTAAAACAACTTTTCCTTTGATAGCTTTGGAAAACGTCTGAAGAACGAGAGCGATCAAATAGTTTGAACCGGGGCCCAACAGCACATTCTTCACGTCGACATCTATTTTACTGGCAATCTTTGCCGCTAACTCGTCAGCAAACGGCGAAGGATACCTGTTCCAAGGTGTGGATCTGAGTTTAGCAAGGACGGCATCTTTTACCGCATTCGGCCAATCCCAAGGACTTTCATTTTGATCCAGCTTCACATCTGCATTCAGTGTATCAATGTGGTAGCCACGCGCAGAAAAAATCGATGGCGTCATAAACTGACGCAAAAACGTTTCACTTGGCTGCTTCACCCGATTCAATTCGTCCTCCGAACTTTCATCAGATGATCATATAACACCACACTGACGGCGTTGGCTAGATTAAGGCTTCTGACACCATCGTGGAACATTGGTATTTTATAGGCATGCTCGGGCCATCGTTCAAAAACCCATGGCGGCAGACCCTTGGTCTCTTGACCGAAAATGAGAAGCTCTGTGTCGGCCGGTATCTCGGTGTAAAGTTTAGTACCTTTCGTACTCAGATAAGCAAATCGAGGAGCGAATCGCTCCACAAGGGACTCAAGATCGTCGTGAATCTCCAGGTCAAGAAATGGCCAATAGTCGAGACCAGCACGGCGCAAATTCCTATCACTAGCGGAAAAACCAAACGGCCTGACAAGATGCAGTCGACTCTGTGTAGCCGCGGCAAGCCGGCCAATATTGCCCGTGTTTTGCGGAATCTCAGGGCGAAATAAACAAATATGGGGATGCCCTTTAAGCATGCACTAAAAGACTACCTAGTGGAGGGATCGTGCATCAAAGTAGGCGTGCTAAGATCTATCTTGGACAAGCCTCTGATCCCGATAAAATTTATTAAAAAATGGATCGCAATCGCAGGCCAAAGTGAACCTGTCACATTAACGACCGCACCAAGAATTAAACCAGCCACAACCGCCCATAGAGTCCAAACGCAGACGTTACCATCCGCGTCAAGATGAAGGAGGCCAAAAAGAAAGCTCGTGATCCATACCCCCAGAAATGGCTGGATGGCGCCTCTAAATAGAAGCTCCTCTCCTACGGACGATAGAAGAGCCAAAACAATTGCACCAAAAACATTCAGTCCGGAGAAAATGGCGGCCAAAGATTTTTTGAATTTTTTATAGGACGAGAACTGCAACTCCATGTAGCGCTGACAAATATTCAAAAACAGCACTGCGGCGAAGATAATTCCCAACGTCACCCCGATCTCGTAATTGACAGGTCCTAGGAGGGCGTGAACGTTTTGATGGTACCACCAGCAAATTTCAAAACCGACGAACGCCATAATGACGTAGACAATCGAGGATGCTTTGATGAATTTTTTTGCAATGTCAGACTTCTTGAGAGAGCGTTTGGCGACCTGTGACATGAAATATCCCCCGGGGAAGTCTAAATTTTTTGCAAAATCTGCTCAAAAATCTTTTTCTCATTAATTTCTAACATACTGCTCATATTGTTCCAAGTGTATAGCGCCTAATCTCATCACTTTACTGGATTCAATTCCCTTAGTTATTACGCTGTATTATCGAGCTGCGGCGCCCGCAAAGGCGCGCCCACCAAGGCTTCTCTCATAAGAACTCCTTAGAGTTGATAGTCTTACATCCGTTTTAAGCACCTAGCAGCTTGCCAATCCCCAGTAAAAAGTGCGAACCTCTTGTTTTTACTGTTTGAAACTAGAGGTGCGCGGTATGAGCAGTTTTGACATCCTTCCTTTACCGTTCAAAGACTTGGGTAAAACCGTCGCTCAAGATGAATTAACGATTGTTCTAACCTCACCTGAGGGCAACTTGTCTGCGGATGCCCAGGCCCTCAGAAAAAATGCGGCTCCCGTGCTTAGTAGAAAATACAATTACCTTGAGGTGCACTGCGGTTTCTTCAATGCAACTGAGCGCCCGTGGATCATGCCGGTTTTCAAAAGTCCTGGGACAAACGCGCTTGAGAGGCGATGGGTCAGTCATGAATGGCTTAAAACTCTTCAGAGCTCGTATTCATTAAAAAAATTGATCATTTACCTTGATCAAGGATGCTCGACTGAGGCCATAGTCCGCGCCGAAGATATTATCACAGCTTTTGCCCAGCCACTTTATGAGGCCTCAAAATGGGAGAGTATTAAAGTTTTTGCCGCGGACCCAAAGGTCGTAATCAAAGATGATACGGATCACAAGGCACGCTTTGCCTCCCAATTAGAGTTTAGGCGCTGGGTCAACGAAAATCCTGACTCGTTGACCTCGATTGAAATCGGAGACCGCCTGCGAGACTTTTCCAGCAAAAACGGCTGCTCGTTCATGACTCTTGAAGAAAGCAGCCTTAAAGATGAACAAATGAATTTACTGTTAGCTGTAGGACAGGGCGCAAAAAAGTCCCCGCCCAGACTTCATATTGTTACTAAAAATCTTGAGGCTGGCTCCGCGCCTTTAGCATTGATTGGTAAAGGAATTACATTTGATTCAGGCGGCATCAACCTCAAGCCGCACGAGTCATTCGTTAATTGTATGAAAAACGACATGGGTGGTGCTGGGCTCATGTCCGCGATCTTTATGGGTCTTGTCGCGACCGGCGACACACGACCACTTGTTTTAGCGATTCCTGCCTGTGAAAACGCCATCGATGCCAATTCAATGAAGCCCGGCGTAATTATAAAATCTCGCAAGGGCAAATCAGTCATAATTGAACATACAGACGCTGAAGGCCGCCTTATCCTAGCCGACACGTTGTCATACGTGTCAGATAAATTTAAACCGCGCCATACTTATACGGCTGCTACTCTTACCACAGCGTCGCTTCGTCAATTTACGAACTTTTTTACCCCGGTCCATTTCGCAAGCGATGGTTTCAGGGACTCCCTAGTGCGCGCCGGGAATACCTACGGAGAAGCCTTCACATTCTGGGACGGTTTCCTACCATTTCTGGCTGGAAATAAAACTAATGCCGCTGACCTCACGAATATGGGACGCATGCCGTCGCACTCATCAATGGGTGGCGGTTCAAACGTCGCGGCGCATTTTCTTAAAGAGTTCGCATCTGGCCCCTATACGCACTTAGATATATTCAACACTATTTGGAACTGGTCGGGAGATTATCCGGGAGCACACTACGGTTGCACGGGTGCTGCTTTTAATTCGCTTTGGAAAGCCCTCAAGGAGTTCTGATCCAGAACTCTTTGGTGCGTGGTACGGCCGGACCTATGCGGCGCTATTTAAGTTGACGTTGATGCCCCTTTGTTTGGCCATTGTAAGGAACCCATTTTTATCAACGGCCTTGAAGAACGCATCTTGAACATCCACCAAACCGTCTTGAACGAGTTTAAGTAGTGAATCATTAAGAAGCTGGTTGCCATCTTGCTTTTGAGTCAGCATGTGATTGGCAAGATGCTGCACCTTACCCTCTCGAATCATGGCCGACACCGCATCATTGGCGATCAAGATCTCATGGGCGGCTACGCGGCCACCTGATTTCTTTTTGAGAAGAGTCTGAGCGACGACACCTCTCAGAGAGCTTGCCAGCATGACGCGTATCTGAGACTGCCGATCGGCGGGGAATTGGTCGATAATTCTATCAACCGTCGACATCGCCGTCGTGGTATGCAGAGTTCCGAATACCAAGTGACCCGTTTCGGCCGTTTCGATTGCGATCGCAATCGTCTCGAGATCGCGCATTTCACCAATCAAAACGATATCAGGGTCCTCGCGCAGGGCTGCTTTTAGAGCTCGCCCAAATGAGCCCGTGTGTTTATGAACTTCCCTCTGGTTGACGAGACAAAGCTGCTGGGGGTGAACAAACTCGATCGGGTCTTCGATCGTCAAAATATGCTCTTTTCTAGTTTTATTAATTAAGTCAAGCATGGCGGCAAGGGTCGTAGACTTACCACTTCCGGTTGGTCCCGTAACCAACACAAGCCCTTTATTTAGAGTGCACAGCTTCATGATCGCCGGCGCCAGCCCCAGTTGCTCAGCCGTCAGAATCTGAGACGGAATATGACGCATCACCGCGCCAACTCCATTTCGGTCACGGAAAACGTTGACCCGAAACCGCCCAATATTGGCCAACTCGTAGGCATAGTCGGTATCTTGTGATCGAGAGAACTCGTCATGATTTCTTTTTGGCATTGTAGGCAATAGAAGTTGCCGCATCATATCCGGTGAAATCGGATCTTGACTCACGCGCGCAATGTCGCCGTGGACACGGTAAATAACCGGCTGTCCAACGGTTAAGTGCATATCGGAGGCTTTCATTTTGACCATTTCACGAAGAAGTCCATCAATCGGGTTCTGGCCCTGACTGACGCTTCCCTCCGAAGCGTCTTTGCTTCCAAAGTTGATCTCCTCGACCCTCGTTTCGGGGGCTGCGCTTGCCGCAGGTGATGCGACGACCGAGGACGGTGCCGGCTGGACTGGCGGCGCCGGCGAAACCGTTTTCAGACTAGGTATCCCCTCTGAAGCAATTGGTTTTGCTTTGGCTGGTTGAGTGTCGGCCTTTTTTCCAGTTGGTGGTGCTTTTCTGAACATGCCGCCAAGGTCTGACCCTGCAGACGAACTCGCAGATTTTGCATCGCCACTGACTTCTGCTTTTGGAGTTTCAACTTTTGGTATCTCTGCCTTTGGCTCACTCACTGGTAAGGGCTGCGGCGTGCCAGCACTAAATAGAGGCACTGCTGGCGCCGGAGCAGATGGAGCTGTGGATGCGGCTTGTAATGGAGCCGCTGTCGGAATAGACGCTAAAGGGGGCACTTGGGGTGCTGGGGGTGGTGGCACACTCGCAGCAAGAGGCGGTGATTGAGTCGCATTATTTATGGGAGCCGGAGGTGGCGGCACGGATGCGGCGGCGACCGGCAACGGCGCCACCTGAGGGGATGCTGGTTTGGAGTCCTCCATCGGAGTCACCATCTGATCAAAAAGACTTAAACCTGCTGGTGTAAAAATATCGATTCTTAGTGGGTTTGAAAATGCTCTCAACTTCAAAACACCTTGAGCCCCCACGTTCAGTGAGCCGGTTAACAGCGGTTTGTCACCAAATGATTGACCAGGCATGATCATGGCAAAAATTTGATCCAGCTCCTCGCCCGACAAGATCGTCTGAGGATCTGATTCGACCACCTGATCTGCAAAGACGTATTTGGGTTGATTCTGAGGGGATAAGCGGACGCACAAAGCTTTTCGGGTCAACGCCGCATTCAAAATGGCTCTCAGCTTTTGCATTAAAATCCCCCTCCCTGGCCCACACTCAGTGCCGGCAAGGGGTTTTCGACCAAGTTGCAAAACCTTTTAGATTTTTTTAGAATACACCCGATGTTATTCAAAAATATCGGTATCTTACGATAAACGTCGCCCGACTAATTTTGAGCCTTCGTCACGCGATCAGGTAAAAAGTCCGACCATGAACGACCATTTAGTTAGAGGAATCATTGAGGAGCCAAAGCGGATGTTAACACGGATCACTTCAATATCATTTCTGACAGGTATCCTGATCGCTACGGGTGCCTCTGCCGGGCAAACAATGAACCCCATCTTGCCACTGAACCTGTCATGGAAACCTATCACCACGTCAAGCATCCTCAATGAAAAGCTCGAGCTCTTTGACGACGATGCCAAGCAAAAAAAGACGATCGATGAGTTTAAAGGTGCTCTGACAAGATTAAATAAAAATCAAAGTCCAGCGGATCAGTCAAAGGACATCGCTATTATAAGACAAACTGCCTTGAAACTCGGTCCCAGGGCACGAGTTGTGGCAGAGTTAACCGCGGCCCGCGTCACCGGAGGTATTGGCTCTGCTGGACAGCGCCAATCAAACGGAACTGGTGCCTGGCGCTCCCACCTTATAACGGCCTGCAACATTGCCGCGAAAATAGATGAGGGTCTTCATGAGCAAACTGCGCAGCAGGCATTGGTATTATGGCGAAAAATCGAGATGAAAGACTCATCTTGGGCTTCCCCTCCTATCGATATTAAAGCTCAAAAACAGTTTAAGTTTTTCAAAGCCGTCGTCGAGCGCCAAGCCATTTATGACTGGAGTAAGGGCTCAACTGATGCGGCACTGAGAAAATATCGCTTCGTGGCAAAAAGCATGACGGGCAGCTCTGATGGGGGCGCATTGGATCTTAGAATCATCGAGTTAGAACACCAACTCTACGACAAAACCAAGCAGCTTCGAAGGTGGCAGCGCGTTTTGACCGAGTTCACGGCAAAATATCAAGATTCTGAGGCTCTGGGACCAGGACAAGACGCTCAGGTTCAGCGAATCATGACTCGAATTTTACAGCTGCACCGTCAATTGGTCGACTCTCTGGCAAAGGATGCTCTAACTGCTAAAGCAACGGAAGCCGACGTCAACACGGCTGTCAAAGCCATCGACGCGTACGTCGCTGCACCCATCTCAAATGAGGAGAAAGAACGCGTACGATCTCTCAGCGGCGAGATTCACTTCCATGCAAAACGTCACAAAGCTGCTTCAAGTATCTTCGCCAGCCTTGCAAACGAATCCCAGGGAGCGAAGTCTATAAACTTCTGGCGAAAGGCCATCCGAAGTCAAACCCAACTAGCAGACTGGCCTGCTCAACCGCCCTGGGCTGACTTCCCTAAGGGAAACGCCGAAGCTCGAAGAACTTTGTCGGACATGTACCAAAAAGTCGATATGGATACGGCAGCAGCTTGGGACTCGGCCGCGCATGTTGGACTTTTATTAATTGCGACAGGACAAAGTGATGAGGCCATCACTTACTGGATGAAAAAATTATCGAAGCACCCCTCCGGAGCAAATGCTTCAAGGGCTGCCGGCTGGATTGTTGACTCGAAAATCAAAGGTAAAAATTGGAATGAGCTCGAGTCCCTTGGTCGACTGCTTGTTAAAGGTCGACTGGTTGCAACAACAAAAGCTAAAACCTACCGGCCAGCTGAAGTCCTGGGCATAGCACTGCTCGAGGGTGGACTGGAGTCCCTAAGCACCAGTGACTTTAAAGGAGCGATCACTAAACTTCAGGAATTCAACAAAGGTTGGCGCCAAGACGCCAGGCACGATGAGTGCCAGTATCATCTCGCCCTAGCCTACCAAGGAGATCATCAATATCGTCAAGCCGTCCTCACGATGGAAGAGTTCACGAAAATACATCCCCGAAGCAAATTTCGGCGTGATGGCCTAAAGAAAGGTGGCGACTGGACTTTGGGGTTGGCATGGGACGATCATGTCATGTATTTCCTCGAGACCCACGCCCGAGAGTTTTCGTCAGACCCAGACTCTGTGAATTCTTTAAACACACTCGCTGATCTGTATCTGGGACGCGAGATATACGATTCTGCTATGCGCGTCATGGAGACACTTCTTAGACGCAAAGAGCTAGATGCCGACGGTCGCGCTGACGTGGCTCGCCGGCTGATGGAGACTGTTGCGCGCAATGGCTCAAATGATCGAGCTCTGCAAATTTCTCGACGTATACAAGCCTCTTTCAAAGACAACGAAACTATCAGCGCGGTCGCACTCTCTATCCGTGCACGCATCCAGGCCGAGCGTGGACAGCTAAGCGAATTAGTATCAATCGATAAAGCTGCATCGACTCTTGATCAATCCCAACCAATCATTGCTGAAGCGATTAGCGAAATAAAGTTTCTGATGGGTGAAACCATGTCTCGCGATCAATTTAAAGATGAGTTTTTTAGTCTTAGCGCCCGAGACCCGAAGGCCGAATTAGAGAAACATTATGGGACCTACAACAAAATAGATCAGATTTATAAGTCAGCCTGCCTGACTGTGCGAACTGGCTGGTGTGGACCTGCCCTGCACAAAACAGCTCGCCTTGGGGAGCGCTTTGTTAAGGCTTTCGAACAGCTTGCCATTGCAAAAACCTTGGATCCGCAGGTTATCAAAGACTTCTACAACCGAAAGAAAGCCATTCTCGAAGCCGTTGAAAATCAAGCCATGGAATCCGACGAGAAGTCCATCGAGCAAGCTAAATCTGGTGCGACTAATCCGGATTGGACGAGTGCCATCATGTGGCAAAACGGCGGAGATTGGAGCAGGGAACGATTCACCAGTGAAAATGCCGATCACTTTATTCAGTGGCGCACACGCTAAGGAGCCAGCATCGTGAACGTCTATTCAAAAATATTTATTTCGAGTCTCATCGTCGTTACAACTTCTAGTTGCTCCACGTTAAGTGGACTTCGAAAACCCAAGGACAATCAGGAAGCCGGCGCGGCAGTGGGAACATCCGTCGTCTCAAAGCCAGGAGCAAAATCTCCCACTCTATCAGCCGTTAATGAGCAAAAGTGGATTGAGTTGAGCCAGTCGACGCAACCGGGGCGGGACAAATTAAATGGACTTCTTGCTACAGGCAAATGGCAAGATGCGTCGGAGGAGGCTCGCAGAGAGCTTGAGAAACAACCTGGCGATATTGGTGCGATGAGTGCCTTAGCTGCTGCGCAGGCGATGGGTCGAAATTATGAAATGGCCGGCTACTACGCAGGAATTATTTTAAAGTCTAACCCGTCCCATGCTGACGCCTTAAATCTATTGGGCCTTCGATGGATGATGGGGGCTGGTAATCGACGTCAAGATCTGGACGAGGCTATTTCTATATTTAGAAAAGCTACGGAAAGTGACGGCACTCACATCGCTGCGGCACTCAATATGGGATATCTGCAGTTAGACATTGGTGATTCGCAGGGAGCACTGGAAAGTTTCTCCCTTGCCAAGACAAGATGTGGACAATGTTTCGAGGCTGAGTACGGAGCCGGACTGGCTGCCATGAGAGCAGCGAACTGGCCACAAGCAAAAACGACGTTTGAAGGCATTCTCGGTCGTGACCAATCACGTGCGGCAGCCCAGTACCAATTGGCCATGGTCATGAACCGGGGGTTCAACGATCTAAATAAGTCTACTGATCTACTACAAAATATCGTGAGTGATCCCGACGGACGCTTCAAGGACTCAGGCGCCGTCAAACGCGCAGCAAATATCATGCTTAGGAGGCTACGCGCTACTGATGGAAGCGCTCCGCTCCCGGAAGAAACGACCGAACCCCGCGGCGGTGAGCGCCCGGCACGAACAAAAAACCAGGATCAATGAACCAACCGTCAAATGCGATTAGTGCATTTTGTACTTGTGACCTTTCCAATCATAGCCGTGAGTCAGACTATAATGATGACGAACGGCTTCAGCTGGTCCAATTGGCTGAAGATGCACATGATGGAAGAAGTCAACAGCCGTCTTTACTTCATCCCATATCGCTCGTCTGATACTTCGCTCGGCAAAAGATCTAAAATCTCGGTCGAGGGATGGATCGAAGTGTTTTAATGCTTCAAAAAGCCCCGTTAAGGCCGCGGCTATCAAATCCTCACGATCCAGAGGCAGCCGATTTGACTCCTGAATCTGTTCCACGGAAAACTTTATCAGTGGCGCAAACTCCACCATTAAAGCCTCGCGGTCGTATACTTTTACCACTCTCGCCTGAGCACGTCCCATGATGATCTCCTCCGGTGTGGTCATTACTTTGACCTTACATGAAGGGGCTCGGACGTTTACAAGACCAATTTAGACAATTTCGTTAAGTGAGTCTTTTCAGGGGTTTAAAAAGGCGACTCAAGAAATCCAGTGAACCTAGACCGGGTCAGTTCGCTCCGTCTACCCTGACACGTTTTGTTGACCTTTTTTTTGCAAGTTCGGCAGCAGAAACCTTCGCTATGTGGACTTTACCGGTGCTGCGGTCATATATGCCAATGCGGATTTGAGACAACTCCTCACCGTCAAATCCTGGGCGCTTGACACTAAACTTTCGGGAGAGCGATTCAGCGCGACCGCCACGAACTGTTAACCGCAGTCCCCCCTTCGGATTAGCAGGAGAACCGTCTGCCGCTAATTTCAATTCGGAGTGGCTAGGCATGGCCATGATGCCGGTTGTACCCCGCTGAACATAATCACCGATAATCCAAACGTTTCCATCAAAACCCTTGGCTCCACCGCCACTTTGAAATGTGGCCACAAACCCATCCTCCGAATCTCCCGGAGCATATTTAATTTCTGAGACCATGACGTCATTGTTAGCCTGTTTTATACCTTTAAACGTGCGTTGCACAGGAGGCGTCGTGGAGGACTCTTGCGTGCTATTTTGCATGTTACCAGGACGAGCTGTTGATAATTTTTCTCCGGACTTTGATGCCTCAGGCAGCACGACGTTAATATTACTCGTTGTTTGCTGAGCGTTCCTATCTGGTGCGACATCACCTGGTGTTGATGATTCACTGTGCTCGGACTGATTGCCGCTTAAAATGCCTCCCCCGGACAATTCATTTGTCGCCGGCGTCGACTCCGCAGAAACCGGGCTACCTGGTGGTCTGTCGTCAGGAGCTTTAGAGCCAAAGTCTTTAAGAAAAACAACAGCGGCAATAATTAGACAAGCCGCCAAAGCCAAAAGCACCTTAGATCTATCCAACATAATTCACCTCAATGCTTACCCAACACTCGTTTAATCGAGTGACTATTATTCATCCGGCTCAGACTCGGGATCAAGATGCATCAACACGTCAACACCCGGTATGGCCTTCTTAATGACCTCTTCTATTCGGTAGCCAATCTCGTGGGCCTCGATCAGCTGAATATTATTTGGCAACTTTAGATGGAAGTCCACGAAACGATTTGGCCCAAGTGAACGGGTGCGTAATCGATGCATCCCTTTCACTTCCGGAATATTACAGTTGGCCACGATGGACTCCACTTGATCTCTCAGTCTTGGGTCATAGTCAGAATTCATCACGTCTCGAATGCTATGCTTCAGCACGGGATAAGCCGTCCATAGCAGCAAAAATCCGGCGACAAATCCAGCCACCACGTCAACCCATGGATTGTGACTCCACCAGGACAAGCCAAGGCCAATAATGGCTACAGAATTTTGCATGACGTCTCCCGAGTAGTGGGCGTGATCCGCATCAACACTCAGATTTCGTTTATCTGCTGCACGAATTTCTTTCTTTGATCGATTTAAGATATTGGTGATCACTGCGGCGCAAACTGTGGAAACCACCATGACAGCTAGTGCCACTGGCAATCGGTCCAGTGACAAATCTCCCATACCCGTTGGCGCGAATATCCGGTCAAGGCCCTGAAATAGGACCATGATGCCAGACCCTGCGATTAAAACACCTTGAGCCATGGATGTGATCACCTCAAAGCCTCCGTGACCATAGGGATGCTCGCGGTCCGGTTGCTCCTGCGAAAGCTTTGATATTTTAAAATTTAGAAACGACAGTATCGTATCAACGAGTGAATCAAGAAAACTGGCAAGGACCACGACCGATCCCGTCCACATGAACGCGCCACCTTTAGCAATAGCCAATATGGCACTTATGACTGCAGCAACCTTTAGAGAATTCATAAGCTAATCCTCATAAAAAACATTAGTCCTCACTCGATTGCCCGGTGTACCAACCGCGCCCCACGATAACAGGACGGTCCCTGTGCCCATCAATGATAAATTCTTCTGACTCAAGGACTGACACGCCTAGCCAACCACCCTCACGCCAATGGGCCTTCTCCGAAAACACCACGACAGGACAACCAGCGGTCGGTTTTTTCTGCCTAAAATTATAGTAGGATGGATGCTCTGGATCCAACGTTTCAACGATGGGATGCTTTGGAAAATTCGCCGCAACTTGCGCTACGGTGAACCAACGAGGCGCTGCGTATACGACACCTCTGGCGCACGGTCTATCCGAGAGCACATGTCCCGTTAGAGACGAATCCACCCAACCCCGATCCAGCACATAATTCATCAAAGACCGATCTTTAACGGCTTCCGGCCATAGTGTGAGCTCACCCAACGCTGCGGGCCGATCACCGGTCCACCGAAGAATAACGCGCCTTGTCTCTTGCAAGGAAAGCATGACGGGAATTACAAAACACAACGTGATCCCGTAAATTCTTGCCGTCCATCGAAGCTTTCGAGATTTGGCTAAAACAGGTACGGTAAAGACCGCGAGAATCCATATGGACGGCATTGTCCAGTGGGGCAAGGCCTGGCTTGTCAGGGAAAAAATCTTTAAGACCACCAGTAACGGCATTGCCGTCCACAATATGATACCGTCATCGGGATTCCACCAGTCTCGGCGTCTTTTATATGCGGACCATAAACCGACAAGAATAATCGGACCTAAAAATAGCATTTCACCGAGCAATGTTCGGATGGCGGGAGCCAATCCAAAGCCATTTTGAGAAAAACCTCTCGTACCCTGATACCTGATCGACACCCAGTCGTTTGTGATATTCCACCAAATAACCGGCGAAACAACCGTAAGACCAGTAAAAATAAGCCACGCCCAAAACGGCCATTCGCCTGAAAAACGTCTGGATCGTCGCCAAAATAGCCAGCCCACAAGTCCCGAAGCCATGATGGCGGCATGATATTTACTCAGACCGGCTCCACCTAGGAGAATTCCCAGGATAATACCAGTCCACCAAGGCAAATAATCCCGGCGCGCAATCGCGATGACTAACCAAAGCGCCGACGTCATGAATAGAATGAGACTTGCGTCTGGCATCAGCATGATGCCGCCTAGCGAAAATGCCGGAACAAGTTGAGAGACGATCAGAACCGAGCGAGACTCCATGTTGGTCAAAACGCGGCGGATTAACCGCACGACTAAAGCTCCAAACATCAGTGTCGTAAAAAGATGGATGAACGGAATTAAAAGTCGTCCCTGAAGAGGTCCGTCCGTCCACGAAAACACCAGAAGCCTTGAAAACATCGACACCCATGACACAAAAGGTGGGTGATCAAAGTAACTGGCCTGGGGCGCTCGCCCCCAGTCCCAGTAGTAGGCTTCATCGTTACCGAACGGAATCTCGGCGGCCATCCAAAGTCTAAATACCAAGACGACCATAAGCACTGGCCACCACAACCTTGATGTCGTCGCCGAGAAGACATCACCCTTCAAAGCCTGCCAAAGCTTGATATCGCCTTTAAGATTACTCCACGTGGGACGCCAGCCCCGAGACACGCAGAGAGATCGCAAGTTTTGATCAGAAAACGGTAAAACCCAATGTCCTGCCACCGCGGCTGCAGGGCGGAGCATGAAATCACGCTCAAGCATCCTAGGGTGCGGCACGTTTAAAATGGCCGAGTTATGCTCGATCGATTGCCCCGACTCGTTACGAATAAGCAAAATATCAAGATCGATATTTCGATTACCCCAGCGGACATCCCTGACCCGCCCTAGCCTTTCTTCAACATCAAGAAGCAAACGCATAAAGTCATCTGGCAAAATATCAGCCGAGCAGATGAAGGCACCATTTAAAAAAATCTTATCGGCAGCCCCGATTGGCGCCGTCTCGACAAGTTCTGATGCTGACTCGACGCGAACGCCGCGCTCTCCCAGCAAATCCATCGCTTGCTTGACCAAAGCACGACGATCCCCCAGATTACTGCCCACGGCTACAAGATACGAAAAAACGGCCATGCTTTAAAACTCACATGCCATTAGGGTGATTTTTGAAGTCTACGATCCCTGAACGTCTCACTTGGCCTAGGGCTTTACTGTATTCCAAGAGCAAACTTAAACAATACTGAAGCCGCCCTCTCGTAAACTGATCCTCCTCACCGGTAGCTTGGGGACCGTTAAGAACAGTTTCCGCGTTACGGACAATCACATGATCCGGTAGCCATACCAGCCGGGAATTTTTATAAGAACTGAGCCTTAACTCGGCGACCGGATAACTCCCTCCACGAGCCGCTGAGACGGCCACGATGAGTCCGGGCTTATGACCGATCTCCTCTTTACCGGCCAGTAAAAAGAAATTTTTCAAAGCAGCAGGCGCCATCCCGTGGTACTCGGGCGCAAGCACCACGAATCCGTCACATGACTTTAGTTCATCTGATATTGGCCCCCACAATTTTTTCCAGCCTGCATCACCAGACCACACACCCTCATCCCAAAAAGGCAAAGGCTTTTCCGCTAGATCCAGTGTAAAGAACTGCAAGCTTTTATCCATCTCAGCTAAAAATGACTGGGCTACCCCCGCCACTTTTCGACTCTGACTTTTGACCCTTTGGCTTCCTACAATAATTCCTATTTTCATGACGCACCCTCTCAATAAACAGCAAATTTTTAGCGAATTTTAAAATACTGCCTTGCAAAGTGTGCCGCGAAGCGAACCCCAAAGCCGGTCTCATCCGTGGCCACGTGTCCAAGACCTCCGCCATGCTCAATAGCTGACAGATCCACGTGAACCCATGGCGACTCCTCACCAGCAAAATGCATGAGAAACTGTGCCGCCTCGATGTGATCGACGCCGCCTTTTTCGCGGCACTGTTTCAGATCGGCCACGGTGCTCTCTAGACACTCGGCAAAGTCTTTATCCATTGGAAACGGCCAGACGCGTTCGCCGCAGCTTGCACCTGCCTTTATCAGATCAGAATGGAGATCAGAACGGTTTGTAAAGACACCCGAGAACGTCGTTCCTATCGCCCGCACACATGCACCCGTCAGCGTTGCAAAATCCATCATGAGAGTGGGTTTTGCTTTAGCTGCGTAGAACAGCGTATCAGCCAACACCATGCGCCCCTCGGCATCGGTATCGATAATTTCAATGGTCGTGCCTTTCATGGAGGTAATGACATCATTTGGCTTGTACGCTAAAGGCCCGATCATATTGTCAGCCACCGCAAGATATGCGGAAACTTTCACTGGCCAAGCCTCAAGAGCTGCTACGTTTAGAGTAGCTAACGCGACGGCACTTCCTGCCATATCGCCGTGCATTCCAAGCATATAAGCCGAGGCCTTGAGACAATGCCCCCCTGTGTCAAACATCATGCCTTTGCCCACGAGCGCGAGATGCTTCGTGGTTTTTACTTTCGGGGTATAGGTCAGCTCAATAATTCCGTAATCTTTGTGGGCTGAACCCTTGACGACAGCGAGGAAAGCACCCGCCTTCATTTTTTCAAGTTGCTCATGCCCGTGGTGTTTGAAAGACCATCGGCGCTCTTTAGCGAGGCTTCGAAGATAGTCTACGTAGTGCTTACATGTCAGATCATTGCCTGCTCTTTTGGCGAGCCATCTCACAAGATTGGTCCCGGCCGTGGTTTCAGTGACGGCTCTTTCAGCAATTTTTTGGGCCGTTCTGAGATGAACCTTGCCGACGACCAATGTGATTTCGAGGGACTCATCTTCTTTCTTTGGGTTTTGTTGCTTATCTTTAGCTGCACCTTCGTATTTAGGAAACTTATACAGTTTGGCTGCCGACGCCGATACGACCGCATTAGCTAAATCATCTGACAGAGCGCCAGCAAGCGTCAGGTCAACAGCCACGTGTTTTACTTTGGCGTCAAACACGGCAGCATCAATAACTTTTCTCGCTGCAACCAGCATCTCATACATCGAGGCCTTAGTATCGACAATCAGCAGAGTTTTTCGAACACCGTCAGACCCATCAAAAGCCAACGAGCTGCCCGCTTTTGGTTTAAAATCCCTCTTTTTAGCAACCCTCTCGAAATCTGATTTAAGCCAGGACGGTAACTTGGAGACAAACTGTTCGAGCTTTGGCTGATTTTTTCCATCAAGAACCAGAATACAAAGAAGTCCGTCGACATGAAGGCCGTCAACGGAGGTGGACACCGAGACGTCCAGCGATATAGCTTTCATAAGCACTGTCCTTCCTTAGAAACGTTTGCTGTTTCAGATGGTTAGCGAACCGGCCTAGGAGCATACCCCTGATCTATTGATCTTCAAAGCCCCGAGTTAGGGGCAAGCCCCCAAGACCTTAGGATGTTTTAAACCACCCCGGAAGGCGCCTAAAAAATTAACCTGCTACTGAGCTTATTTAGATCAATTATTTCAGGGTATTAAATATTTTTTTTAGACCGCCTAAATAATGCCCAAACCCTAGCCGATGGCATCTTCATACGGTGCGCGGCTTTTAAGTCAGTCTCTAAGGGACATGGGAGCTTGGTCATGCTGAGACAATCACTAACATTGATGTTCGCCCTCGGTAGTTTTGGGCTTCTTACTGGATGCGGCGGAACATCAATGAGCGGCGACTCTGGGACCAGCAAAGGCAAGAAGAAAGACGACGCCGTGGCCATCGACGCGGCTGATCCCTACGTGGTGACGGGCGCTTACCTAACGTGCGATCACTCGCCGACCGATGCAAAAGGTAGTGACGCGGTAGGTTGCAGTATGATGGATGGAAGCGGCACGAAAATGTCGCCTACACCTCAAAACAAACTTGCATTTTTCAGTTCGATGGCGGGCGGAGCTTACAAAAAGCCAGACCAAGTAAATTCAGGCAGTGGCCATCAGGCGGTATTCCTGGGCTCAAAGGATGAAATTTCTAAATCGCGCTTTTTGGCCACACTAGCTAATCGCTATGGTATCGAAGAAGTTGCATGCGATACAGTCCCATGTAAAAAGCCCGTGAACAGCGGTCCTAAGCCTACATACATTCAGCTATATGTGGATGGGATTTGGCGAGTTGATGGTGGTTTTTTGAGCGGAGCCACTTCTTTTTTTAACGTTGTTGCTCCTAGATCTTATTGTTCGCAGTCGAAGACACCACCGGTACTATTTGGGACTAAACCCCCAGCTAATTTTATGGCTAACACCGTGATGGGCTGGATCCTCCAGATGTTTGATATTAACCCCATTGAAAGTCTCGGACAACTTTATGCTAAAAGAGAGGAATTTAAAAAATATAAGCTAGGAAATGGAAGGTATTTCGAGACCGGAGAAGGCTGTATTGTTGTCCCCCTTAAGAAAACGATAGGAGAGTTTTTCGCTGATGGAATGGCTCAAAGTGGTCCAAAAATTAGGGATCCCTTATTCCATTTAATAATCGTTGATAACCCGGCCAACCAAGGATTCGTGCGTGAATTCATCGCTGATATCCAGTAGACGAGTCATTCTGTTTTAAGCCAAGACTGTTTTCTGATATGATCGGGCCTCCAAGATTGGAGGCCTTTTATGCCCATGAAACAAATACTCTCAGAACTAATCCGCAAAGAAGCGGGCTACCTTGAACTTCGTTGGCACAAACGAACCAGTAATTCCTTCCTTGCCACCAAGGGCCGAGTCGACGTGGCCAATCACTCTCTCACCGAAGGCGTCGGGGTGCGAGCTCTCGTCAATGGTTCCTGGGGGTTTGCCGCGACAGCTGATGTGAGTGAGGCCGCTATTAAACGTGCCATTGAGCAAGCCAAGGCCAACGCCAGTCTTCTCGCCAAAGCGAAGGGCGCCCATCACTTGGAGCTTCGCAAAGGCAAACTCTCGACTAAGGACTTCACAGGTGAGGGATTCATAGAACTCTCTAATATGCCTATTGCGGATAAGCTTGGAAAAATCATTGAGCTTGAACACCAACTCGCCAAGTCATCATCTCGAATGCACACGGCCAGAGCTAGGTACACGGAGTATCTTGAGGAAAAAGCCATTGTCACAAGTGACGGCGCCAACTGTAGCTTTCAGATTGCACAGCCCGAGATATCACTTTCAGCTATTGCAGAAAAAGACGGACAGAGAGCGACCAGCAATAAGGGTGCAGGAGTCAGCGGTGGCTGGACATGTTTATTCAAGCACCCAACCCTTGATCACATGGTGGAAGACATCGCCAAGACGAGCGTGGATCTTCTAGATGCCAAGTATCCAGAAGGTGGCCGCAAAAAAGTCATCCTCGCTCCAGCAGTCGTGGGGCTTTTATGTCACGAGGCGATTGGCCACACGGTGGAAGCCGACTTCGTGAAGGCAGGAAGTGTTGCGGCCGGCAAAATCGGTCAAGACGTGGCAAGCCGCCTCGTTACAATGGCTGACAGTGGTCACGAAACCATTGCTGGCTACGCGGTGGGAAATCTGCCCTTTGACGACGAAGGTGTCGAAACCGAGAACACGGTCATCATTAAAGACGGCAAGCTTGTCAGTTATCTTCATAACCGTGAATCGGCCGCTGAATTTGGCGTTAACCCAACGGGTAACGCGAGAGCTTGGTTATTCTCCGATGAGCCACTCATTCGTATGCGTAATACGTACATCGTGCCTGGAACCTCAAAGCTTTCTGACATGATCGCAAGCCTTGATGACGGCTACCTTATTGAAGGAGCTGGCAGTGGCCAAGCTGACAGCAACGGTGAATTCATGTTTGGCTGTGGTTACGTCTGGCAGATCAAGAACGGTAAAAAGACCGCCCTTCTTAAGGAGGCCACACTGTCTGGCATCGCGTTTGACGTTCTTAAAACAGTGGACGCCGTCAGTTCAGAGTTTCAGTGGGACCTAGGAACTGGCCACTGCGGTAAGGGTCAACCTGCCAAAGTTGACGCCGGCGGGCCATACATTCGCTGCGAGATCAACATTGGAGGTCGTCAGCAATGAGCGAGTCAACCAAAGACACGATTATATCTCTCGGCAAAAAACTTGAAACGGCCGCCCTCGACACCCTAGCCTACGCCCAAAAACAAACAGCTGACCGCTCAAAAGTCACAGCCAGCTGCAAAGTGGAAAAAAGACTGGTCGTTGAAAACAAGCAGTTTAGCCTAGCCAACACCCTTGAGACCCAAAAAGTCGGCATAGGTGTTCACAAGGATCAAAAGAAAGGCTCCGCTAGCCTTAATAACTATGATCAAAAAGGCCTTCGGCAAAGTGTGGACGATGCGCTGGCACTAGCTAAGTTTTCGGTTCCAGACGAGTATTTGACGATGCCTGACAGCAAACTTGCAGTTAGGGCAAAGCCGTTACCATTTATGTGGAACGACCGCACCAGCAGTATCGGCCTTGGAGAGCTTCAAGAATTTGCGCAGGCCATGCTTGCGCGTCTAACTAAAGACAACCGCGTAGCACTGGACCGTCTCGAAGTCAGCACCACATCCATGTGGCACGGGCTTTACAATTCATTGGGAGTTAGCCAATCAGAAACTCAGACATCGTTAAGCTGGAGTTTTATGGGAATGGCCGTGGACGGTGATGACGTGAGTGGGTTTGACTACGACGGCCGAAGCGTCTATAGCTGGGACGGAGCTTTAGACATTGCCTTGAAGCAATGCGACGAATTCTCGGAAAAAATCATCAAAAACCTTAGGCCCCAAAAAAGCCCCACCTATAAAGGTCCTGTGCTGTTCACACCAAGAGCTGTGGAAGAGATCTTGCTCGGGACGATTCTCTATCATATGTCGGGTGCCAGCGTTATGGATGGCAAGAGCCAGTGGAACGAGAAGGTAAATAGCGAAGTCGTCTCTAAACTTTTGACCCTAAGCGACGAACCGCACCTGGCACGATTTTCTGGAGCCACGTCATTTGATGGTGACGGCTTACCGACTGCACCCAGGTCTCTTCTTAAAAACGGTGTTTTGATGACGCACCTTCATGATTGCTATACTGCAAAGCGCTGCAAGGCATCGTCAACTGCGTCATCCGGTGGGCCATTTGCATTGGTCATGGCTCCTGGTCAAGGAGATCTCAAGGCCATGATGAACGCTCGAAATGAACTTCTTGTTGTAGATCGTTTCTCCGGAAATATTGATCCAATCAAAGGAGACTTCTCAGGTGTGGCCAAATCAAGCCGTTATTTTAAAAATGGCGCAGATCATGGCGCAGTGTCTGAGACAATGATCGCCGGTAATCTATTTGAATCCCTACGTCAGATTTTGGCTGTGTCGTCTGTCACAGAAGATGTGTCAGGAGCTATGCAGATGCCCTGGGCACTGGTTGATCAGGTGAGTGTGACTGGTAACTAGTTAATATTATTTAATTATTTTAAATACCACTGGTGCCCTTAACAAAAACTCTAAGATTTCCGATGAATCCCTAGGAGGACAGACCTCCTAAGGGAGCATCGGATCATGGGTCAAACCGCAGGTCACAGCAACGCGAAGCCACTTTCAAAGGTGGAAAAGATCGCCATTTTACTTCTTAGCCTTGGCGAAGATATGGCTAGTGAACTCCTACAAAAAATCCCAAGAAACGATGCCTCAACAATTCTAAGTGCCATGAGCACCATGGGCCGAGTCGACCAAGCGACCGTCAATCTCGTACAAACTGAATTCAAAGATTTGATCAACTCACTAACCACTCCGACGCCAGACGGTGCACACGCCGCTCGGCGCATTATTCAAAAAACTTTCGCTGCTGATGAGGCGTCTGTCATTTTACGGTCTCTTCCAAAACCCACACCAAAAGCCTTTCGAGATGCAGAGCACGTCGACGGCAAGATTCTCTGGCAGATTCTTCAAAAGGAGCACCCTCAAACCATTGCCCTGATCCTTGGCTACCTGAGCCCTCAAAAAGCCGGAGAAATCACAAAACACATGAATAAAGACATCCGCGCTGAGGTCTTAGTCAAACTGGCCAAGATCACCGAAGTGGATCCCGTGCTACTAGACGAGATCGATGAAGTCCTGAGCAACGCTATTATTAACGCTAAACGGCACAGTCAGCTAGGTCTCGGCGGGTCAAAGCGTGCGGCCGAAATCCTCACCCAGCTCGATCCTGCACAACGCCAAAAAGTCTTATCTGAGATCGAAGGCGTATCGCCTGAACTAAGCTCCAACATCAGAGCTGGTATGTTCACGTTTGAAGATATTCAAAAACTAAGCCGAAACGATATTGAAATCCTGCTACGCTCTGTCGACAGCAGTGATCTCGAGCTGGCTCTGAGACGCTGCAGCACACAGGTTTCTGACGCATTTTTTGCCGCTATGTCGGAAAGGCGAGCTGAGCAAGTCAAAGACAATATTTCCACCACCAAGCCCGTGGCCGTGGCCAAAGTTGAAGAAGCCCAACGTCGCATCGCGGCTAAAGCAGCTGAACTCATTGAAAAAGGGACCCTTATGGATCCCCTTGAAGAAGCTGTTTAGAGCCAAGAATGCTACCAATCTACAGGAAGATCGTTTAAACTGGCCCACTTAATTGCTCCGACTTGCTCAATCCGACGGCGTACGCGCC
>CAYOEM010000020.1:10853-42868 GCA_964402975.1 uncultured Polynucleobacter sp. | reverse complement strand
CCCGACCATTTGTCTCTGATCTAATTGGACTTCTGAGTCTAAGACTAATTCCCAAAAATTAATTGCTCACCTGCGTATTGCAGTCACTTTATTGCTGACACCCTATTGCTAGAACATCCCCAGTTACCAATAGGTCCACTCAAATTTATAGAATAAAAAGTGTCGCGGTTTACTGGGCAGGATAGATTACCAATCCAGTCGTCGCCCGATCGCGTCCAGCGAGGGGGAGCATACGGCGTGACGCGTGGGTTGCCGGTCATAGGGCCAGTGATAGTGAGGGTTAGAATGCAGCTTCCGGTGGTGCCATTTCGTACCACTCGGGCCTTGCAACTCCTCACAGGTTGATCTGGAACGCTAGTGACAGCATTGCTTCTACAAGAAGCCTTAGACCCACCAGGGCCCTCGATATTCGCGTCAAAGGTTGTCGATTGATTTGATGGGCAATTGCCAGCTCCCGTCCAACTGCTGCTACTCCAGCTTCCCACCGCTGCGGGAACAACGACAGGCTGCTTGCTCGTTTCAATGATGCCACCACCCGTAAGACTTACAATGCAGGAAGCAGTCGTGCCTTGGCGAGTTGCCGTTAACGAACATGATGGTGGATTTAGTTTTGGAATCGAAGCGCTGCATGTAGCGTTGCCGTCTTGACCGACAACTGTAGCAGTCAGTGATGTGTCTGAGATTTGACTGCAAGTGATGGTATTGCTGGCGGCCTTGTTACCGTCCCAGCTTAGTTTGCTGCCAAGAATTGTGAAGCTTGAGACCGTTCCAGCGGGTGATGTTCTTGTTAACGTGTAGTTACATGTGCTCGATGTTCCCACGCGGGTTAGGCTTAGGAGACAGCTAGGAGCTGTGATTGTCTTCGGCACCTCATTGCTTACACATTCCAAGCCTTTGCCATCAGATGATTCTAAAACGGCAGTAAATCGGGTGTTTGAAGCTTTGTTGCATTGGGCTAGTCCCGTCCAGGTAGCGCCGTTAGGTGTCCAGCTAGACGGGGCTGTGGGTGATGTTCTTACCGTGTGAGCACTTTTGCCAGCTGTTTGCGTCACGGTTAATTCACAGGTGTCGGTTTGATCTTTTCTCTTTGCCGCAATGGTGCAACTAGGTAGCGCCAAAGTAGGCGAGACAGCTCCGCTTTCACACGCCCGCCCTTTGCCTCCAGGACCAGTCAGTGTCGCCGTAAACGTTGTAGCCGAATTGGTGGCGCACACTGCGTTACCGACCCACGAATTTCCCGATTTAGTCCAAGCCGACGGCGCGCTGGGAGTCACTGCAGGGTTTCCTGTTACCGGGTCAGCGGAACCTAGCACGGTCAGTGCGCATGTGCCGCCATTTCCGATGCGGTTTGCTGAAATAGCACAACTTGGGGGAGCGACCGGTGCTGCTGGTGAGGGGGCAGTGACCATTTGATGCGAGTCGCCGAAACTTTGAATTGCCGCCTGAATTTGTGAGAATAAAGCACTAATCTTAGGACCCTGACCTGGACCGGAATAGGTAACCAGAGCGAATAAAATTGGCATGACACCGTCAGCCGAATTCATCAGAAGAATCGACGGCGAGCTTGAATCGCCTGAAATCATGTTTTCATAGTAGAGTTGATATGCGCTACCAGGAGGATTGAAGGTTGGATCGAGAGTAATTAATGACGGGCCACCAGGTCGTCCTTCTACAATCAAGGCCTTGCTTTCCTGGTCAATTCGAAGAAGTGGACTAAAAAGCGCTACGTAACTTGCCGCATTGGGATGGAGTACTTTCATGGGTGTGATACTTCCCGGCAAATCACTATCAAGGCGAGCAACAGCGATATCCGGGTCAAACGTGGTCGATAAGTATTTTACGTCAATAATTTTTCGCGAGATAACTCGATTATCCATAGTTAAAAAGTTCAAGGTTTGACCCACTTGTCCATGGAATCCGTAGTGTTTGGTGTAAACCACGTGGCGCGGGGTGATGGCAGTACCTCGGGGCACATTTTGAGTGACTGCCGTGAGATTGATCCCTGCAATCCAACTATTTGGATTGTACTCAGTCGCGGATCTCCAGACCTTAGCGATGGCAGGATCTTTACCGCAAATTCGTTGAACGACGGCTCGACTGAAAGCCTCCCTCCAGACTCGGTCGTTAACAGTGCCGTAGCCCGAGATTTGGGAAACGCAGGGTGTTGTCTTGGTGCTTAGCATGAACTTTTCGCTATTTTCACCAAATGTAGACTGAGCGGGATTTGGATCTTGGAGCATCTCTGGGGGTGTGACGTCATATTTCATAACAGACGCTATCTTTTTGTCGCGGACCTTACAGTCCACTAGAGAAATTACGATAGCCAATAAAAATACGAAACGCATTAGACACCTCCACCCTAAAGTATACCTTGTCATGGCTAAAATGCCGCCATGCTGGGCAGTTACTATGATCTCTAAAGAGATGAGATTTGCCGGTTAATGTTCATTGATTTGTCCAAAGTATAAAAATTAGATTTTCACCCAATTTTATTTGGCATATAGAGCCACGCCTGATGTTAAGCTCTTGTGTCTGAAACGACAAATTCTTGCTCACCTAAAATGTGCTCACTGCAGTATAATTATAGACATCAAAGTTCTGCCAGGATGTAACCCGACGCCAATAGCGAGAGTTGTATGAAGAAGACTCCCCGGTTCTTTTTACCCCTGATTATGACCTGTCTTTTTGCAGCAAGAGGACTAGCCGGCGAGGTGGAGACATTCTTTCCAACCGGATCAGTTAAAAACATTAAGCAAGTCACAGTCAAATTCTCAAGCGACATGGTTGCTATGGGTGATCCGCGTTCAAAGGATGATCCTTTCAGCCTTACTTGCAATACGAAGACAAAGAAAAACTCAGCTGACGGTGACGGTGAAGGCTATGAGGGCGAGGAGGCGCCAAGACAGAATTCCACAGCTACCAAATCGAATGTTAAAACTCCGAAGTATTCAACTCGTTGGGCTGATAATCAGAACTGGGTGCTGGACTTTAATGACCCACTTCAAGCGGGGCTACGTTGTGCGTTTAAAATAAAGTCCAATCTCACTGATTTGGCTGGGAATAAAGTAACTGGTCTTGACGAGTACAGTTTTAAAACTGCTGGCCCAGCCCTGCTTGAGATTGCGCCAACCTACGGCCGAGTTGAGCCGGAGCAATATTTTGTTGCAGAAATCGACGGCGGGCTTGATCAAAATTCGGTCATAAAGAAATCCTATTTTGAAGTGGACGGGATGCCTGATCGGGTTAGCGTCAAGATCATATCTGGAAAAGATCGCGAGATGGTTATAAAGGCTGCTGTCGAGGACGATTGGCGCTGGAATAAATATAAAAAGTTCTTGGATCAAAAACCTGCTAAGCCTGTTTCAAAAATAAAGGTATTCGATAACTTTATCGTGCTAGCAGCCACTCGCAGATTTCCCGAGAACGCCCGTGTCACCCTTCACTGGCCTGAAGGCATTCTCTCGAAGACAGGTATGCCGGTAGAGGAAGCTCAAAAATTTGAGTTTACCGTCATGGAGCCATTTACGGTGTCGTTTAATTGCGAGAGGGCAGCGCCTGAGCGCGCTTGTAATCCCATTGCCGCTATGCAGTTAAATTTTAGCACAAGAATCAGTCTAGCCTCATTGAAGGGTACGACCCTTGTTTCGTCGTCCGGTAAAACATGGAGACCCGTAGAGCTAAGCCAAGGTGATCAAAACAAGAACGTGTCAGGTGTCATGCCGCTGACGCCGTCAACATCGGTCGGCGTAAGTGTTATCAGTAATTTTAGCGATGAAAAAGTAAACGGGCTCACCTTTGCAGGCCCATTTCCAGAAGAAACAAAATTTAAAATTAACTTACCAAAAAATCTAAAAGATGAGCTCGGTAGAAGTCTTTCTAACGAAAAAAGCTTTCCGCTGTCCGTCGAGACGGATCAGTATATTCCACTATTAAAGTTTCCAGGTTCTTTCGGGATTTTAGAGCTTAAAGGCGAGCCAATCCTGCCTGTCAGTATGCGCAATCTTGAAAAGAATATTAAGTCAGCGCAAGTGAGTATTGAGGCCAAATCCTTAACATTATCTGGTAATGACAAGCTTAAGGAAATCATTCAGTGGTACCAGCGAGTCCTAGAGAAGAATAACCGCGAATATGAGCTAAAGAAACGACGCCTACTTGATGATCCCAAAGCAAAAAAATTCCAGGTCAAAAAGCCCTTGGGTGAGCGTGAATTTGAGCTAGTCGGAATTCCCCTTCAAAAACCTGGTTTTCACGTGATTGAGATGGAGAGCCCTCGTCTTGGAGAGGTTCTTACAGGTGAAGCCGGCAGTATGTTTGTCTCAACTGGCGTCTTGGTCACTGACATGGCGGTTCACTTTAAGCACGGTAGAGAGTCGTCCTTGGTCTGGGTGACTCAGCTGTCTACCGGTAAACCAGTCAGTGGGGCGAAAATTGTTGTTATGCGTTCTGGGGGTGAGCGCGAAAGTGAAGGTGTTACAGATGCAAACGGTATTTTAAGGTTTCCCAGAAATTATTACTGTCATAAAGGAGCTCCAACTCCGTATGACGGTTGTGAGACATTCGTCTTTGCTCAAAAAGACGATGACGTTTCGTTCGTCTCAGATCGTTGGCAAAAAGGCATCGAGCCGTGGCGTTTTAATGTCACGGGTACCTATCTGTCTGAGAATTGGGGCCCAGTGGCTCTACACACCATTTTTGATCGCACTGCGGCCCAGCCTGGTGAGTCTATTCAGATGAAACATGTTCTTCGTGAATTTAGAAATTCTAAGTTTCATCAGTTGGACAAATCAAAGAGGCCTAAACGTGTTTTGGTCGTGCACTCTGCATCCAGGAAAGTCTATACGTTGCCGTTTGTCTTAGATGAAGCTACGGGCACAGCTCTCAGTAAATTCTCCATTCCGATGGGCGCAACTCTTGGTGAATACGAGGTTTATCTATCGAATAAAGACGAACTTCCAGCCAAGGAAGCCGAAGAAAACGATCCTTGGGATTATTCGGCCATGTCGACTGGCGGCTTCATCGTAAGTGAGTATAGGCTGCCGCTTATGAAAGCTGCGATAAAAGTTAACGGGGAGCCTCTCGTTAGACCGTCGGAGGTGTCGGTTGATCTTTCGGCAAGCTATCTGTCGGGAGGCCCGGCTAAGAATCTAAAAGTGAAGCTTCGAGCAAGTATGGAGGCAGGTTATTTTAGACCAGATGTACCAGGAGGATCTGATTACACGTTCTTCTCGTCGGCTATGGAGACGGGCGTATTTGACTATGACATTCGTGAGTCTAAAGAAGAGCAGTTTCTGAAAGTTTCTGAGCTCACACTAGGTAAAGATGGGGGCATTTCGACAAAAGTTTCAGGAATCCCTCCAGTAAAGGCTATTAAAAATCTCATGATGGAGATGGAGTACACCGATCCTAATGGGGAGGTAAAAACGGCCTCTGCAAACGCGACACTATTTCCTGCTGACTACGCCATAGGTCTGCGCTCTGATAGCTGGGTGGCTGAGCCTGGTAAGGTTAAAAGTCTTGGTGTGATTACTGATAACTTAGGTAAGCCGCAGAAAAGTCGCTCGTATATTGTGGAGGCGTTCAAAACCAACTATATCACTCACCGTAAACGCCTAGTCGGCGGATTTTATTCCTATGATGCCAAGTCTGAAGTGGTGTCTCTTGGTAAGGTTTGTGAAGGTAAATCTGATGATCTGGGTCGATTCCAGTGTGATCCTAGTGGGCTGCCTGCAGGTAGTATCACGTTGCAGGCTAAAGTAACTGACGATAAGGGGCGGTCTACCTATGCCTCGATCGGAGTCAGCGTGTTTGACGCGGGAACTGATTCTTGGTGGGTTCCAAGCGACAGCGACAGAATTGATCTCATACCAGAAAAAAATAAATATGAACCTGGCGAGACCGCAAAGTTAGTTTTAAAGTCACCGTTTCCTGTTTCTACAGTCCTAGTCACAGTCGAACGGGCTGGGGTTATGGAGTCGTTTGTTACTGAAGTGACCCGCGATAAGCCGACCATTACGGTCCCATTGAAAGATGATTACACGCCCAATGTGTTCATTTCTGCCTTGGCCATACGCGGACGTGTGGGAGATCCGAAAGCGACCGCTTTAGTCGATTTAGCTAGACCGTCCATGCGTGTGGGTATTGCCGAGATACGAGTAGGCTGGAAGGCGCATGAACTTTTAGTCGCCGTGAAGGCAGACAGAACTAAATACCGAGCTCGCGAGAAGATTCAAGCCAGCATCCAGGTTAAGACAGCAACCGGCGCCAAACTCCCGGCGGGTGCTGAAGTCGTGGTGGCAGCCGTGGATGAAGGTCTTCTTCGTCTAAGAGAGAACGAAAGTTGGAAGATTCTGGAGAGTCTTCTTTATAACCGCGGCCTAGATGTCACAACAAGTTCTGGTCAAAACCAGGTCATTGGTCGAAGGCACTTTGGATCTAAAGCCAAAGCTCCAGGTGGTGGCGGCGGTGTTCAGTCGTCTAATACGCGCGAGTTATTCGATCCGGTACTGCTGTGGGAGCCGCGATTAAAGCTAGACGCCTCTGGTGAGGCTAAAATCACCATTCCTCTGAATGATTCAATGACAAGCTTTAGAATCGTCGCTGTTGCAATGGCAGGCGATAGTCTGTTCGGTCATGGTCAGATTAATGTGGAGTCGACAAAAGATCTTATTTTGTATCCTGGTTTTGCCCCTCTTGTCAGGGAGGGTGATCATGTTAAGAATGCATTTACAATTCGCAACACGACCAGTGCGCCTATGAAAGTAGAGCTTGATATCAGCTCAGGTGAGATCAAACCCATTCCAACATTGGCGCCAGTGGAGCTCTCTGCCAATGAATCAAAGACTCTAGACGTTCCCGTTGTGGCGCCAGTGGGTTTGAAGGAGATTTCGTTTAAGCTTAAGGCAAAGGATGTTGGATCTGGCTTTGAAGACAGCGTCATTACAAAAGTAAGAGTTGAGCCACCCATTAAGCCGCAGGTCTTGCAGGCTACGTTGTTTCAACTCGATAAAACCAATGAAGTTCCTGTAAAGCAGCCGACCGACGCACTGCCCGGAATCGGTGGTTTGCGTGTCGCGGCTCGTGCCACATTGGTGAACGGACTGACTGGAATCAAGTCCTACATGGAGTCATATCCTTATTCGTGCCTTGAACAGCAAATTTCAAAAAATATCGTCTTAGAAAACAAAGACCAGATCGTTAAGATCATTGAATCTATGCCATCTTACATGGACGGCTTTGGAGTCCTAAAGTTCTTTACGACGTCCATGTGCGGTTCCGTGCAGCTCAGTCGATATATCATGAATATTTTGCATGAAAACGGATATGAGATTCCTAAGGCAACTTTGGATCAACTAATTAGCGGCATCAAAAGCTATCTTGCTGGAAATTACTCATGTCGGTCTTGGTGGGATGATCTTGTGAGGGACCCGTACCAAGATCAGGCAAAAATTCTATTGATGGAAACACTCTCTCGCTACGGTGCGTTCACGCCGGATTTATTGACATCTGTCAATGTGACTCCCAACTTATGGCAAAACGAAACGTCCACGGCGTGGTTTAATCTTCTCAAAAGACAAAAAGACATTCCTCGTCGGGATGCACTTTTAAAGCAAGCTGAGAATATTTTGCGCTCTCGCATGAACTTTCAAGGCTCTCTCATGAATCTACAAGGTTCGTCGTCATGGGAGTCCGATTGGCGATTATTTAGCTCGCCCGACCAAGCCGCATTTGGAGTTTTCGGCGTCTCTATCGATGAGGATGCTTGGGCTAAGGACGTGGGGCGCATGGCTAGGGGTGTGGTTGCAAGGTTAAGGCTCGGACGTCTGGACACGACCATGGCCAATGCCTGGGCCGTCACCCAGCTGCGCCGCTTCAGTAGGAAGTTCGAGAAAGATAAAGTCTTAGGAAAAACTCAAGTCTCGGCGCCCGGATTTAGTGACTCCTATGATTGGGGAGCTAAGCATGACGGTGAGGTTAAACAGTTAGCCTGGCCAACAGACTCCGCCAAGAAACCTCAGACAGTCGCCTTTAGCCACACAGGAGGCGGTAAGCCTTGGATTCATTTAGAGACCCTGTCAGCCATTCCTTTGAAAGGTCCGTTTTTTAAAGGCTACAAAGTCTCCCGAAAAGTCACACCGGTTATTCAGCAAAAATCAGGTGAATGGCGCGTAGGAGATGTAGCCAATATTGAGCTTACTGTTACCGCTGACGCAGATCAAAGCTGGGTTGTGGTTCGAGATCCGCTGCCGGCTGGAGCCTCCCATCTTGGAACTGGGCTGAACGGATCTTCTAGGATTCTTAACAGGGAGCCTTCGCAAGGTTCGTCAAATGTAGACGTAGAAGGATGGCCAACAGAGTTTGAGGAGAAGTCCTTGGGCTACTTCACATCATACGCGGGTTATCTGCCGCGTGGTAAATATAATTTAAGTTACCGGATCAGGCTAAACTCAGCTGGAGAATTTAAGATGCCAGTGACCAGGGTAGAAGCCATGTATGCACCAGAGACATTTGGAGAATCTCCCAATGCGGATTGGAAGGTCGGCAATTAAAATTCAGCTTAGATACCTGCCCCTCGTAGGTCTAACTGTTTTATTTGTGATGATGTATGTGATTTTATCAAATGCTCAGGTCACGTCATTTGAGTCAGTGCGAGCAAGCTATACGCCCAGTGATGTCTGGATTACGGATCGCTCGGGACGGCGTATGGAAATGGTGCGCACGGGTAAGGTTGGAAGAAAGCTAGAGTGGACTGAATGGTCAGACGTTTCGGCCAGCTTTAAGACACTTCTGATCAAGGTTGAAGATCGCAGGTTTTATTCACATGTAGGAGTGGATTTTTTTGCTCTTGTCAGAGCTGGCTTTGGTAAGCTCACTGGCAATTCAAACCGCGGTGCAAGTACAATCTCCATGCAAGTGGCAGGACTTCTTAAGGGCGGATCGCTACATGCTCGTCGTGATGTGTTTGAAAAAGTTGATCAGATTGTTTCAGCAGTAAAATTAGACGCTGAGTGGACGAAAGATCAAATACTTGAAGCCTACGTCAACCTTGTCTCCTTTCGGGGCGAGCTTGTGGGGCTGAGGGCAGCGAGTCGCGGTTACTTTGATAAAAATCCAAGTGGCCTTAATGAAACAGAAGCGGCGATTTTAGTGGCCCTTCTAAGATCTCCGAATGCTGCACCTGACGCCGTGGCTAAAAGAGCCTGCGCCGTCCTTGAGTTGACCGATTGCAGTGCGGTGGCAAGCTTGGCTCGTGGGATTTTAGTGGAGCCATACAGCCTAAGCCGCTCCCGAGCGCTCGTACCCGTTCTTGCAAAGCAATTTACTGAACCTGGGCAAAATCATAGGGAGATCCATACGTCACTTGATGTATCGATTCAGGACTTTGCAATCAATGCTCTTCGTGAACAGCTTCGAGCACTGCAACAACAAAATGTACATGATGGTGCGGCCTTGGTTTTGGAAACCAAGACCGGGCGAGTTGCTGCCTACGTGGCAAATGCCGGCCAAGGCTACTCGTCGGCTGTTCAAGTGGACGGCATTCAGATGCGAAGACAGGCTGGGTCTACGTTGAAGCCTTTTGTTTATGCCACCGCATTTGAAAGGCGGCTGCTGGAGCCAGAGGCATTGTTAGATGATTCGCCGGCGGATATCACCGTGGCCAAGGGGAAGATCTACCATCCACGAAACTATGACAATATTTTCCGAGGTTTTGTGAGTGTTAGTGAGGCTCTAGGATCAAGCATGAATGTGCCCGCCGTTCGTGCAATTCAGCTCGTCGGAGAAGGCCCCGTGCTAGATACCATGCGAGAGCTCGGTTTTAAAAATCTCAAACACGATGAGTATTATGGTCCAAGCCTTGCACTTGGTTCGATAGACGTGTCGCTGTGGGAGCTCACTGACGCCTACCGCCAGTTGGGTGTTAAAGGGTCTATTTTTTCTGCAGGCACTCGTGAATCGATTTTTAATATATTGGCATCCTCTGAATATCGAAGGTTCACGTTTGGGATGGATAGTATTTTGAGTCTTCCATTTGCTGCCGCCGTTAAGACGGGAACCAGTAAAGACATGCGAGATAACTGGTGTATTGGATGGACGTCACAATACACCGTAGGGGTCTGGGTTGGTAATTTCAACGGAGATCCGATGTGGAACGTCAGTGGTGTGAGTGGCGCAGCACCGGTTTGGAGGTCTTTGATGACAGAGATCCATAAGCTTGATCACGAGTCCCCGAAGCTGACATATCATGAGCCAAATGCTCCATTGCCAAAGCGCACCATCAGCCGGATACGTTACCCGGCTAACGAAATGCTGGTCGCCATTGACCCAGACATACCAATGAATCTTCAAAAATTGCCGATAGAAATCGAAAATCCCCAAGATGGCCAGCAGATTTATTTAGATGATGGGTCTCTTGGTGAAGCAAAGATCACAACTCTTTGGCAGCTTGCGACTGGGAGGCACTCAATAACTCTAAAAGATAAGAATGGTCGTCACGTTGACGCTGTAGCTATCGAAGTTCGTTAGCTACGGCTTGTTCAAAACTAGGCGTACCAAACTTTTTTTATGTAGAGAATTTTACGCAGCGGTGTTTTCACCATAATCGCTAGAAGACCAATAGAGTAAAGACACCAGACAGCAATCCATTCGTTTGAGTTGTCTGTCGTTAAGTAAGACAGCAAAGGCCCAGTTAGTGTGTGGTACAGCGTTACACGCCAAGATCCATAGAGAAGTGGCAACAAAAACCCTACGAAGAAATAAGCGGTATCAAACGAGATGTGATAGCGAACGGGCATTTGCCATGCAATATGCCACTTTCCTGAAACGGAGCATAAAGTTTCACCGCAAAAAGCTGCGAGATGAGGTTTTCCAGTAAAAGGATTAGTGAAATCGACGTCATAACATAACGGAAGCCACTCAAATGGATACATCCGCATAACAAACATTAGCGCTCCAATAAAGCACATCGTGTAAACCCAGGGCTGTATTTTAAGTCGCGCTTTATCTGGGATAAAGTGCATGGATGCTGCATTGATAAAAAATGGCTGGAAAGCGATGTGGAGATACCCAAGCATGGTGGCGATTTGATTTTGCGGCAATCCACATTGATCAATCACAGAATAGGTGTAAGCTTGGAGTGCTTCCATGCAGGAAAAATAACCTAAGGCAGCGCATAGTACCTTGGGCTCGCCCTTTTTATAAGAGTAAACCGTAGCACTAAGTCCGGCTACCGCTAAGGCAGCTGAGGCTTCTCCGCTCCAGCACATAAGTCCTCCGAAAACTTCATTTTTGGTAGAACCCAAAAAATAATCGTAGTTAACAATATCTACTTTTACTTAGGCAGTTTAGCGGCTTATCAAGAGAAAAGATAGGGTGGTAAAATAAAAGCATAGATGGGAGGTCAATCCGCTATGCGTAAAATTTTTGCTACATGTACGCTTCTAACGCTGCTTTCTGCTCTGAGTAGTTGCGCGATGCGTCAGTTGAATGTCGCGAATTCTGGTGACAAATCTGTTGGGCGCCATGGCGTTAATCCGTCCCGGCCGCGCTTCAAAAAGGTGATGATCGTCTTCTACGAAAACCAGGGTTACAGTAAAGTCGCGGAGCAGCCATTTTTTAGTTGGCTTGCATCCCAAGGTGCACTTTTAACGAACTTCCATGCTAGTTTTCACCCGAGTCAGCCAAACTATATTGGACTGGTCGCTGGTGATAATCTGGGAGTTGAGGACGATGAGTCTCACGATCTCAATGGCGCTTCTATTGCAGATCTTTTAGAGGCTCGCGGTAAGACATGGAAGAACTATGCAGAAGGATACCCTGGCCGATGTTTTAGGGGTAAAAGCCAAGGGCGTTACGTTCGAAAACATACCCCATTTGTGAGTTTTAAGAATATTCAAGAAGATCCTGAGCGCTGTAAAAATATCGTGTCAGCGGAGCAGCTAGACAAGGACATTGCCGACGGGACTTTACCAAATTTTTCTATATACACGCCTGACATGGACGATGATGGACATGATCGAGGATTAGATTTTGCAGATCGTGCATTCAAGAAGACTTTTGAGCCACTTTTGAAGAATCAAGAATTTATGAAAGATATGCTGTTTATCGTCACGTTTGACGAGGACGATAAGAAAGAAAATAACCGGATTTATACTGTACTTTATGGTCCAAGCGTGAAAACTGGGGCCAAGAGTGCTGATAAACTGAACCATTATAGCTTGCTAAAATTAGTTGAAGACGAGTGGGGTCTGGGAGATCTCGGTAGAAACGACCGGTCGGCGAAACCGGTTGAAGGCGTTTGGGCAGATTAGCGCGAGGCCCAGTGATCGACTATTTTACCTGTATGGATTGCACTATTTCATCAAACTCTGTGGCTTCAAGTGCGCTTTTGATCTGAACATAATCGCCGATCGTCGTTTTTAGAACGTAGTGCTTAAAATCCCCATCCTGGGAGCACAGTGAAAGTAGAGCACCATTTTTCAGCGTGATGACTTGAGAGCTTTCGCAGTTAGAGTTCGAGATGTTTAAATGCATGCGGATTACTTCGCTGGAAGCCACAACCAAGTCGGAGCTGCCATTGGCTCGGTTAACCAGTGTCAAACCTTTCGGTAGCTGTCCGATGGTGTATTTTCCCGCGAGTATGGATTGGCCAGCAAAATTTTTACCGGCATCTTGCTTCGTCGCCTGCGGTAGCGGAAATGGATCTGTGGTTGTGCTTGAGCTAGGAATTGGTTCTTGGGTTGGGTCGATTGTCGGAGAAGGATCGTGAGGACGATTGCCATTATCGACGATTCCACCCTGGTTGCCGGCAGATTGACGACAAGATGCCGTGAGTCCAAGGGTCAGGACCAAGTAGGTGATGGTTTTTAAAGGTCTTATCAACACAGCTGTATACCCACTTTACAAAACAATCTTTTCCCTTATCGACATAAACACCAAGATTCTTTAGTATAAATAGGAATTTAACGTATCTTTTCCGTATACTGGCAGGGGTTTATGAGCGCTCTAACTGCCCTAGATTATGAGGACTATCGCCAGTTCCTTCATGACTGGTTCTGGTTGTCGAAAAAAAGTAACCCGAAGCTCTCATTTCGGTTTATTTCAAAACATCTGTCTCTCAAAGCTCCCAATCACTTCCATTTAGTCATAACTAAACGCAGGCACTTGTCGCCCAAAGTTCTCGAGAAAGTCATGCGACTCATGCGACTTGAAGTTCGGGACCGGCAGTACCTAAAACTCCTTTTCAAAGAAAACCTGTCAAAAGATGCAGGTGAAAAACAAAAACTAGCTCAACAAAGACGACTGCTAAAAACAGGCCCCATTCCCGAAGCGACCGGCACGGATCAGCTTCAGTTAGTTGGACATAGCTTGCCCTGGTACATCAAGATGGGAGCCATTGTTTTTGAGGGTAAAACAAGGGAGGAAATCGTCAAAATCGTGCTAGAAAAAGGCTGTTTCCCCATTTCTCAAGATGATGTTAATTCAGCGCTAGATTTATTAGTCAGTGCGCGACAACTTGAGTTTGTGGATGGTCTGAGCCGATTTGAAGGCGGCACTATTCTGACGAAATGGGACTTTGATAGCGATCAGGTGAAGCAGCACCATCGTGCAAACTTGAATCTTGCTGGGGAGACGATTTCTTGGCCCGTGGATCAAAGGTTTTTAACCAGCGTTACCGTTCCCTGTAGCCAAGATCTTTACCAGTCGATCATTACGGAAGTTCGAGCGCTTTGCCTGTCTGTGCTAGAGAGATCGCGTGCCCAGGCCATCAGTGCCACTGACGTAAATAGGGTGGTAACGCTCCAATTTGCCCTTTTCCCTTACTTCAGATTTTAAGCATAGTTAGCGATCTAGTATACACCCAGAACACGGAAAAGTTCAGTGATTACTTAATTTTAAGACCTATTTTGCCGATACGTATACCAATGGTGAGGGGAGAGCTGGTAACAGCCCCCACAATCAATTAAAAAGGAGGTCTCCCATGGTTATCGGCAATCTGAAAGGTCTGAAACGTTCATTGTTCGCTTTAGTGGCTGTTTTACCTGTAAGCTGCGGTCAGATTACGGTTCAGCCCACGGCGGCGGCGGATGGTCAAGCGGCAGAGGGGGATCTAGGTACACTCAGCTTGACGAGTGAGGGGTTTCCAGAGGGCGCAGAAAAACTAGTCTTAAGTCTCACCAGAGCTGATGTTCATGTTCCTTGTTGGGTGTCTAAAACCGAGACCACGAGCGTGCCCGTTGCTGTGAGTGAGGGGCTTGGTTTGTCGCAAGCGTCCGATAACGTGCACTGCATTCCCCCCCATTTCACAAAACGAAGCGCGTTGGATATTGTGCGTAAACCCGATTTTGCTTGGGAAAAGATCATTGAAGTCAAAAAAGGCGAGGAAATCGCTCCGATCACGCTCCGTGCGGGCTCATACTATGCACGTGCCAATTTTTATAATGCCAGCTCGATGCTGCTATATCGTGGGGATGAGAAATTCTCCCTATCAGCCGGAGAGAAAAAGTCGATTAAAATACGCCTTAAAAAAGTTGATTCCGGTGAGATCGCAGTTGGTTTTGAGGTGGAGAAGCCAGAGGTTAGACCAACTCGGATATCAAGTGACTCCCATCTTGAGTTACGTAAAACACCGGTATTCGCGGTTTCAAGAAGCCACTACGAGAAGACTATTGACTTAGATCTCGCCAATGGTGTCGCTGTAACAAGTACTAAATGTCCAGCAACCTTCCGCGGAATCTGCACAAGTGAAGTCTTGAGCAGTAAGGTTAATTTGACAAAGACAGCGATTAGAAAAATATTGGCGATCACGGATTCGGTTACTTTCAAAGATGAACAAAAAGTTTGTGTCGAGCCAATAGAGTATATTAGCCTCGTCCTCAAGAAATGTGCAGATTGCGAAGTGGGTAAGCAATATAAGTATAGTAATGTCGGATGCGGCACTCCAACCCACTCACTGTCTAGCCAACAGTTTGATGATATTTGGAACGTAGTTAATGGGCCAGTCGTTGTTTATGATCAAGCAGCTGCAGGTACTCGCTAATTGGGGCAGAAATGCCGCGGCACACTACGATGCCGCGGCATTTTTTAATGCCATGAGAACCGCATCAATGCTTTTCTTCGCGTCCCCGAATAGCATCCTGGAGTTGCTGTTATAAAATAACGGATTATCTACGCCAGCATAGCCACTGGCCATACCTCGCTTCAACACAACGCACGTTTTAGCCTTCCAAACCTCAAGCACCGGCATGCCGTAAATAGGACTACTTTCATCTGTTTGAGCGGCGGGATTAACAACATCATTAGCACCAACCACCACAACGGCATCGGTTGCAGAGAAGTCTTCGTTAATCTCGTCCATTTCCAAGACTATGTCGTAAGGAACATTAGCTTCAGCCAGTAGTACGTTCATATGTCCTGGGAGTCGTCCAGCAACTGGGTGAATGGCAAAACGAACATTCACACCTGATTTTCGCAAGATGTCCGTAATCTCGCGAATGGGATGCTGCGCTTGGGCCACAGCCATGCCGTAGCCCGGAACAAATATGACGCTACGTGAGGTTTTGAGTAATTCTGCAACTTCGGCGGCATCGACGGAGATCACTTCACCGGCGGGAGCCTGCGCGCCTGATGAGGCGGCTGGTTTTGCACTTGTTGTTCCAAATCCGCCCAAAATAACGCTGATAAAGCCTCGGTTCATGGCCTTGCACATGATGTAACTAAGAATCGCGCCACTGCTGCCCACTAACGCGCCGGTAACGATCAATAAATCGTTTGCGAGCATAAACCCAGCGGCAGCTGCGGCCCATCCGGAGTAGCTATTGAGCATGGAAACCACGACTGGCATATCAGCGCCGCCGATTGCCATAACCATGTGAATTCCAACGATGCCGGCTATGAGGGTCATTAAAAGTAATGGAGTCATTCCGGGTAGTACGCTTGGCATAAATGGATCTACGCCAATTGATCCTGACTGCACGAATAAAATGCCGAGCCAAATGGAGGCTAAAATCATCGCGCCATTTAACCAGTGCCGCGCTGGTAGTAAGAGTGGATTGCCAGAAATGGAGCCGCGAAGCTTACCAAAGGCAATAATAGATCCACTAAACGTAACCGCTCCAATAAACACCCCGATAAAGATCTCCACGTCATGAATGACGGTCATAGCACCATGCCCGCCGGCTGCGCCACCGCCATGGGGTGACTGCATGAAGTTAACGATGCCGACCAATGTTGCTGCAAGTCCAACAAAGCTATGAAGAATCGCCACGAGCTCTGGCATTGCTGTCATGGCAACTCTTGCAGCCAAAACCGCCCCAATAATCACGCCGACGATAATGGCGGGTGCGAGCAATGTGAAATCAGTGACGAGTGGGCTAAATGCTGTTGCAATGACGGCGACGAGAATTCCCACGACTCCGTAAGCGTTGCCGCGCCTCGCGGTTTCTTGGTTGGAAAGACCGCCAAGACTTAGGATGAAAAAAATGCTGGCTAAAAGGTAGCTGACTGTAAGTAGAGTAGGTGACACGTTTGGTTTTCCTTATTTTCTAAACATTTTTAGCATGCGTTGAGTCACTAAAAAGCCGCCTGCGATGTTGATAGTTGCAACGAGTACGGCGATGACGGCTAGCCACGTACTGACGTCTGAGGTTGGACCAGATACTTGAAGCATTGCACCGACGACTATAATTCCGCTGATGGCGTTAGTTACACTCATGAGCGGCGTGTGCAGTGCAGGAGTTACATTCCAGATAAGCTGCCAACCTACAAAGCATGCTAATATGAACACGGTTAGGTGATTAATAAACTCAGCTGGCGCCGATTGTCCAAGCCACCAGAGAATTCCAGCTCCAATCAGCCAATAAATGACCACTTGGCTAGCTGCCATAGGTTCAGCAGGCGCTCCATGGCCATGCCCTTTTGATGCGGTTTTTGCAGGCGCAGCTTTTGGTGCTGCAGCGGCAGGTTTCGCTGGAGAGGGAGGCGCAGCTTTTTTGGGTGGAGGCCAGGTGACGTCAGCATTGTGAGTGACCATAGCAGGACGAACTGTTTCGTCTTCCATGTCGACTCGAAAGGGCACTTTTTCCTTGCCTGCAGTGCACATGGCATCAATAAGATTAACCATGTTGTTACCAAGCAGTTGGCTGGCTTGCGAAGCCATGCGGCCGGGAAGGTCTGTGAATCCGACGACGGATGTTCCATCGACTACGACGATTTTTCCGGCTTCGGTGAGGGCGCAGTTTCCGCCTTGCTCAGCAGCGAGATCTACAACCACACTGCCGCGGCGCATGGACCTCACCATGTCTTCAGTGATCAACACCGGAGCTTTCACGCCTGGAATCAAGGCAGTCGTAATAATGATGTCGACTTCTTTTGCCTGCTTAGCGAAAAGTTCCATCTCGGCTTTGATAAATTCTGGTGACATGACCTTGGCGTAGCCGCCTTCACCTGTTCCGTCTTCCTTGAAGTCGAGCTCTAAAAACTCAGCCCCCATGCTAGTAATTTGTTCTTTCACTTCAGGTCTTGTATCAAAAGCCCTCACAATGGCTCCAAGTCCTCTGGCAGCTCCGATGGCGGCAAGACCGGCCACACCAGCTCCAATAACCATAATCTTTGCAGGAGGCATCTTGCCCGCAGCGGTGATTTGGCCGGTGAATGGTCTACTAAAAGCTGCAGCTGCTTCCACGACGGCACGGTATCCAGCCAAGTTACCCATGGAACTCAAGACATCCATCTTCTGGGCTTTTGTGGTTCTCGGAATCAAATCCAATGCCAGAGTGGATATTTTGGTCGCGGCCAGTTTTTTAAGAAGTTCTTGGTTTTGCGCTGGAGCGATGAGACTTGCCAGGAAAGTTCCTGGTCTCATCATGTCGACTTCGCTAGAGCTCGGCGCTCTTACTTTGATGATAACCTCGCAAGAACCCCAAATATCTTTTGGGCTTGAGACAATAGTCGCTCCGGCTTTTTGGTACGCGTCATCTGTAAATCCTGATGCCAGTCCTGCGCCGCTTTCAACCATGACGCTAAATCCCAATTTTTGCATTGCTGCTATATTTGCTGGTGCAAGCGACACGCGCCGTTCACCAGCAAACGATTCTTTTGGGATCCCCATTTTTCTAGTAGAGCCGTTAGTCATTTTTATGAATGCCTCTGGATTGGGAGTGAAAATGATTTCAGACCATTATTATCGCATGGTTACAGGTGTCAGGTACAACCTAGCTGCCTTGGATTTCAAATTGATTTAGATTTTGCAAAAATTCCCCAATAAAGGTCGTCTTATTGGGGACACCCGACTGATTGAGTATTGATTAATCACCGGAATGGTTAATAGCCAATCAGGTGGGTGTCCCAATATTCATCATGATAACATCGAAAGAGTGGTTACGTCCGAGTCATCATGCCAAAGTCGCAGCTAGGATAAAGGAGAGCGAGTGATGAAGTACATTGGTTTACTATTCAGTTGCGAATCTTTTAAAAAATTTCTGGCTATCACCCTGGTCGTGCCGCAGTTATTCCTGGGTTGCAAGGCGCGCAGTAACGAAGATGCATCAGTCAAGACGCTTTATGGAAATCAAAGTTCATGGATATTTTGGAGTAAAGGAGCCTTCGTTGACATAGTTCCTGCCATTCATAGGGCTTCTGATGGAACGCAAACTAAGTACATGTGCGCTTATTACGGAGAAGGTGACCCAAATTTCAAACCAAAGAATATTCCTCACGAAGACTTCAAAACAGTATGGACTACATATTCAACGGGAACCAATCGTTGGCAGTCAGCTCCATTAGATCCCGAGGCTGTTAAAAAAGCGATTGATGAGACTCCAAATTTCAAAAAATCGCGCCTCGCGAGACATGTCGGATGGTTCGCGCTGAAGGCTCCTGTGTGGTGGTTTGGCTCGCAGGTATTCACGTTGCCAGTGGCATCGATTGTTTCTTTAATCTTTGGTGGCTCTATCTTTGTCCCATTTGCACCTCTCATGGTTGCTGCTGGTGGCATTACAGTGGCATTCGTAGCACTTTACGAAGTCGTAGATTACCAAAAAACGAAGGGCCGAATTGGGGATGTTGACGACACGCGAAGCCCTCTGTATGACCCGGGAGTGGTCAGTGAGGCTGACCCTGAACTAGACTTCAGAAATTTACTTAAAGTCTTGAAGAAAGTTCCCGCGATGCCATCCAATAGCGGTATAAGCTGTAAAGCGCCGAATGAGATTCTTAGTGACGTAGAGAAGAGTGGACAAATTCGAGATGCTGCTAATTGGCGGGGTTCGGAATTAGAGGCTGGCGTCAAACTATCCTGCAAGAATCTTAATAACCGCGTATTTATTATGGATAAGGGTGGTGCGGGTGTCGGATTTAACATCAGACTGAGTGACGATGCCGGTACGACAATCAATAAATTCAAGTGGGACGATCTTAGCGATTACCTGCGTCGCGATGGCACTGTCCTTTCTAATATTGATAAATTTCGAAGAGTTTCTGAGGCAAACTCCGCAGGATCAGATGGCCTAGCGGGTAATGTCTCTGGCCTGAAAAAATACATTGAAGACAATGCCGGCATCCAAAGTCAGTTTGATTTAATGCGTGAGTCAATACTAGGACGGAAAATGTTCGTTCTTTTAACAGATCTACCCTCAAACGTAGATATGGTTGATGAGACATGTAACTTTATTGCGACAAAAATCTAAAATGGGGACACTGAGCTTCCTCAGAAAAGTAGACACCGAGGATTAAGTTAACTATTGAGTGACTGAATCGGAGGTGTTTTGAGTCCACGTCAGGTAAGTATCGCAATTATTCCAATGAGTTCAAGGATCAGGCTGTACGCATGGTGATCGTTGAACATCGAAGAGTAACAGAAGTTGCAAGAAGTCTTAGCCTTAGTGTCTCGCTCCTAATGAAAAAAGTGGAATCCGCTGCCGTTACTCGCGAAAATACCGAGTAACAAAGGACTCTAGTAGTCATGGGAAGATCTCACGAAATCTACTGAACACAAATTTTCAAATTGGAGCTCCGAACAAGGTTTGAGTCTCTGACGTGACATTTCTTTGTACGCGAAAAGGGTGACTCTATCTGTCCACCACTCTTGATCTTTACTCTCGGCGGGGTGTGGGATGGAGCATGAGCGATAGGCTAGGTCTATACGCGTCATATCTATTGAGCGATCGATACAACGGAAGTACACCCGACGGATTGAATGTTGATTGATGATTAGCTTATTCAATACTCAACCAGTCGGGTGTCCCCTTTTAAGTGTAATTTTTACCCAAGTCTTTTGCGTAGGGTAACGAAACACCTGTGATTTCTCGTCCCTTGATGGCACCTTCGCCGTCTATAAAATTGCGGTTAAGCATCGTTTCGGAGATGATGAAGCCGCGAGTCACGAGATCTGACTGCGCCATCATGATGGCTTTTTGGATCAGGCCTAGATTGTGGCTCTCTGCTGCAAGGGCGCCATTTTGGTCGATCTCGACCCGGAAACGGTCCACTTCCCTTTTTTCGAAGTCACACATGGTGGGATAAATCTCCGTGCCACGACTCGTAATGCGAACGAGTTTAAAGCCATGCTGCTGTAAAATCGAATCAACCACAGCTGCTCGTTCAATGTAAAATGCTTGAATCAGGCGAATGCTTTGGCGGTCGAAATTTTCAAGCGCTGCAAGGGCGTCGCGCACCTCGAGCTTTTTTAGTTCGCTGCTAAAGCGCACAGAAAAATCTCCACCAAGTTCCGATTCATTAAGTACGTCATCAAACCTTCGGCCCGCAGCCTCGGGACGCGCATCAATCAGGGCGCGCACTGCACGAGCCGCATACTGACCAAAGCTCCGAACTGACTGCAGACTGCCTGCAAGTCCATGATTGAATAACGCATTCAAATCAATTCCTGTCTCTTGCAAGAATCGGTGGTAAACAGGTGTGGTCACCTGACTCTTCATTAGATCAACAGCTCCATCGTGCGTGAATGCCGTGTCCATTCCAGAGTCATCAATAAACATGTCAAATCCTAGGATGCGCGAGCGCGAGCGAATCGGATTTGGCGGTAAATTACGATGAGTGTGTTCCACCCATCGCTTCTCGCCAGGCCGCATGTCAGCGGCAAACTGCTCGTAGGACCGCAGTACGCGGTTAAATAAGGGCTTAACCGCCGCATCGGCACGATCGGTGGCGATTTGCTTAATCGTTTTAGAAGGGTGTTTCTGTTTTAGATTTTTGAGATTGCTAATTTTTTCTGCCACCTTGCCAGCAAAAGCCTGGGTCCCGATCTTTTCTTTGCCTTTTTGCTCTTGGTAGGACCCGCGGCGAATATCTCCCACATAGTAGCCATCGGCAAGGGTTTCGAGTATCGCTGTTTTAATCAATTCCGCAGCTTCGATGTTATGCCGCCCGCCGATATGTAGAAGCATCTCAGCGGCAGCATCAATCAATGCCACCGGATTGGCCTTATCCTGGCCTGCAATGTCATCAGCAGTACCTCCCATGGTTTCAAACATCGATACAGCGCGCGGGTTATTTGGATTAACATTGTTTGAGCTGACTAACCCCACACCGCCAGTGACCTTAGCCGCAACATCAGAGCCAATGTCTCCAAACATATTTGATGTGACCACCACATCGAAGTTTTCTGGGCTGGCTGCAATGGCGGCAAGGCCATCGTCAATGATCATGAATTTTGACGAAATGGCACGGTCGCCAAGTTTTTCGCTGCTGTAGTCCTTGGCCACACGAAGGAACGTTTCTTTAAAAAGTCCTCCGGTAATTTTTAGAATATTTGGCTTCTCGAGTGCGGTGACGGTTCGCCTGCCGTCGCGCAAGGCTGCCTCAAATGCCGCGCGACAAATAAGTTCACATCCCTCCGGGGTTTGATGTCTAAGTGCTTGAGGATAGTTTCGAGCAAGTCTGTGCTCAATCGATGCATAGAGATCTTCGACGTTCTCCCTGACAAAAAGAATGTCAGCACCTTTCATGCCCGGAGCGATGGGATCGAGGGTAACGCAGCGTCGGATATTGGCGTACTGCTCAAATGCTTTACGAATTGTTACGTTGCGACTGGGCTCGTCACCTTCGTCTAGGGTCCGAAGTGCTCCTTTCAACACGGCCGATGAACGCGCAGCCTCGTCAAGGGTTTGACGCTCCAAATCTGTGACCATGGAACGAATGGCTGCTCGAACCTCAGGTTTTAGTTTGGCTAGAATTTTTTTGTAAAAGTCCCCGACGTTACCGCCAGCTCTGGCCTCATCTTTTGACTCCCGCTCGATCGTTTCTGCGACTGTCTTCGGGTCATTTGATCCAAACTGGGTCGCATATGCTTCTGGCCGAAAGGCGCGTAACTTCGTAAACAAATCTCCCGCATCAGGATAACCGAGGGTGCCCTCTATATAATTGATCGGAACCTCTGTAGCCTCTAGCACTGCCTGAGTTGCGGCAATGCATTCAGGACCGATACCTTGTCCTTTGATAACAAGAATCCGGCTTACCGTGTCGGTCGTGGTACGATTCATGGTCATCTCCAAAATAAAAGTTCGTGTGTATCGCAGCCGTTGGGGCCCTAAACCGCTTCACCCCAATCTTTGTAAATCAATAGCCAAAAATCAGCAATCTCTCTGACGGCTTATTCGGCCTCGGCATGCGGTTGTCCTTTTTGGTCGGAGGTCAGAAGGGAGCTCAAGGTGAAATTTCACCAAGAGCTCTCTTCTGCCGATTAGGTGGGCAAACTAGGTGGGCACAATGGGAGAGCTATTAACTTGCGGCAAGAAGCGCCGCAACTGGGGACTGTGTGGGCATATCTTTTGCGCTGACCAGGTGAACCTCTCCACCTCGCGCAAGAACCATTTCACCGATATCATCTAAAATATCGTCCGTGGCGCCAAAGGGCTCTTTCGGCCTCAACTGCAGCGAGGCTGTTGTGGAGTCAAGATCGCCCCAAATATTTACACCGCGGCGAATCAATAAAGACTTTATGATGCCTTCTTCTGCAGCTCTGGCAACGTGCCCAAGAGCATCCACAGCGCACCCAAATCGGCGCAAGTGTGTGAAGTCAAAGATTCCCTTGATAGCACGACCAATGTCATGGACCGCTAAAGATTCCAGCGCCAACTGGTGTAAATACACCGGCTCATCGGCAACAAAGACTTTATCCGTATTGATTGTGCGGATAAATGAGGCTTTGAAGCGATTTGCAGCGATAAACGCCTTTATGTCTCGCGCTGGACCCACCAAGATCGTAGGAATCTCGTCCACGTTGACTACTTTTCGGATGGACGCCGCGGCCTGCCGATAAAATCGCATGCCGCTGTTTTTCTCAACCCGTCGCCTCTCCAGGCTAATCAGTCGGCGCTTCATAGCTGAGACCCCTTCAAGAGACGGCCTTAGTGTCTCATCAGCCTTACGCTCGAAACGTCTCGATTGATACATGCCGGCAACTGAGCCAGTATGTAAAACAACCGATGCTTCATCGAGTTGAATGACGGCGTACCGCGGCTTCACTTGAATTAAACCAAACAGTGGCTTTAGATGATAGCTATTTGCTACAACACACAAATCCTCCTGAATCTCAGCGAGCGGATAATAACCCTCGACCGAAGGACTCCTGAAATAGGCCACGCATTTCCAAGGCTGAAGCATTGCTTTCCCGCCTGGCTTGGTTACGCAAAGACCCGATAAAATCTGATCGGCGTTCACATCGTTGAATACCGATGCGATGTACGGGAACATTGTTCTAGCTTGAACGATGGCACTTGAAAGATGGTTTTCGATTGTTTCGCGGTCTCGGTCCCTTGATCCTGCAATGGGAATATATATTGATAAACAGGGTTCCTGGCTTCCGATCATGGTTTTGAGATCACTCAACGTTAGACATTTCATATGGGGTCTCCTTCCTCTAGTTCATTTGCGTTTAGAGAGCGCAGCACTGTTTGTGCTTTTGTATAGTACGGCAGATCTCTTAATTTACTAAAATAGATAAATAGCAGTATGTACATTGTTTTTAGCAATTTAAAAAATCGAATGTAAACTGCTGATAATTAACCTAAATTTATCATTTTACCTAAAGCTCAGATCATAACCTGACCTTCGCTATTGGCGAAATAGAAGCCGTGTAGATTGATCAAGACAATCAATCTATAAATTGGGGACGCCCGACTGATTGAATATTGATTGATCAGTAGTTTATTCAATAGCCAATCAGTCGGGTGTCCCCAATTTTGTCCCCAATTTTCCGAAACTTCAATTACGGGCGCAGTTCACGGCTGGCGGTGTTTTCAGCGATTCCTTGAAGGATGGTTGTCTGCTGCCAGATGTTCGTAGAGAGACTTGTCGTGAGGTCTTCAATATCCTCGACGGCATCCACTGCAGATGGATGCTGAAAATTCTGAATGTACAAAGTCGCAAGCTTTCCGATGAGCGCTAGCATCTCAATGCAATACTCGAAGTAGCGACTTAATTCGTAAAGAGTTAGGGGGCGCTCAGGCGAAGACGGCGTGTCGTGTTTGCTGAACAAATAAATCTGGGGATCCTTGGTCAACTGATGAAGATCAATAAGATGCGCGAGTTCGCGCAGTTCTTGAAGAGCCTCTAGTGCTTTTCTTAATTTAATTTTTTGCTCAATTGTAAAAAGAAATACGCCTACCGCGCCGAGGAATACAACCGTTTCGGAGAGCGATCCCAGAACCTGAATAAATTGGGGGATTGAAAAAATTTCCTCGGAGTAATGCAGACGAGATGCTAGTGCGAGACAGCCCAGTAAAACCAAAATCACTATTAATGCAATTCCCAAACGAATTATAATCTGAGGTTTTCGAATCCAAAGCTGTCGCTCAGCACTGGCTTTGGATAGACGGTGTAATTCAGCGCAAATGTTTTCTAGACCAGCGCCCGGAAATCTTTCCCTAATTCGCGCGTGGAGTTTGCCCACCGTCTCGATTATTTTTTCACAACTAATTCTGGTGTAATTATCCATCGAAGTCGTCTCTAATTAGAATCGCGGGGCTGTTTGTAATGTCAATACATTCATGAATACAAATATTTCAGTCAATTAGATCCAAAACTATAACCCAGGCTTTGTATAGGGACAATGACGACAGCCACTGCTACAGCAGTAGCCTCGTCTTAAAAGATACTTCGCCGTGAACACCATAAAGCCCGTCTCAGAGTCCATGTAGTAGTCTTCGCCTGCGACCATGCCTTGGCTGACAAGCGGCGGCGGGCAAGACTTTTCCACGTATGGAGGGACTTTAGTTTCTTTGTTTAGTTTTTTATACATCACGTCGCATAGCTGATTGAGCGCCAGTTTTTACAAGTTAATTTAGCCCTTAATGTCCGCCCCAGTCTTGTTTGCCTGGGATGTACCATGATGGGCAAAGAAATCTCAAAGCATTAGAAATCTGTTTAACAGTGGCAAGTTCAGCTTCGCTTTTACGCCGCATATCTTCAAGTTCTGCCCCGAACATCTCATCAAACACTTTCTTGGCAGCAGCCTTTCGCGCCTCTTCAGTAGGGTACTCATTATTTATTCGTATGAGCTCTCCAGCGTCCAACCAGTAACCGCCACAACCGCCGCAGTGGTCAACTTCGACGGATTTTTTGACGCTGAAAAAATTCCTGAGCATGACGATATTTGTGCACTTAGGGCATTTAAGCCTTTGCTCATGGTTGACGCGTGTCGTTGGAGCATTCTGAAGTGTCGCAAGAAACTCATGATCAGCTTCGTGCTGCTCGTCGAGCTTTTTAATTTCAAAGTTATCAAACCAAATCCCGCCGCACCCACCGTGACAGACGTTAAGTTCGACCTGGCTAGCTTTCATGACTTTTAGCAGTTTACTACAGCGCGGACACTTCATAGGCGACCTCTCAAAACGATTGGGGTTAAACTAATCACATCATCTCTACGACCACAGCACTAGCCTCGCCGCCGCCGATACACAGTGTGGCAAGTCCTCGTTTTTTGTTTTTCTCGCGAAGAGCTGTCAGAAGCGTCACTAGAACGCGCGCGCCACTCGCTCCAATGGGGTGGCCAAGGGCCACAGCACCGCCGTAGACGTTAACTTTCTCACTTGGAAGTTTTAGATCATGTATGGCCGCCATAGTAACGACGGCGAAAGCTTCGTTGATTTCATAGAGGTCAATATCATTTGTCGTTAGTTTTGCTTTTTGCAGAACTTTCTCAATGCACTTAACCGGTGCCGTCGTAAACCACGTTGGTTCCTGGGCATGGGAGGCTTGAGCGACGATCTTAGCGATTGGCTTAAGACCTTCTTTTTTGGCCGTCTCAAGATCAGTCAGCATAAGTAATGCCGCGCCGTCATTGATGGAGCTCGCATTAGCTGCCGTGATGGTGCCTGCCTTATCAAAGGCTGGGCGAAGATCTCGGATCTTTGCGAGATCGGCCGCAAAGGGTTCTTCGTCTTGCGCCACAGTAACCGTGCCCTTGCGGCTAGCAATCTCGACGGCAACGATTTCTTTTTCAAATGTTTTGTTTTCGATTGCGGCGCGAGCTTTCTTGTAGCTTTCCATGGCGAACTCATCTTGGGCTTCACGACTAAAGCCGTATTTCTTTGCGCATTCTTCGCCGCAGTTACCCATGGCGACGTTGCCGTATGGATCCCAAAGACCATCAAACTGCATGTGATCTTTTAGCTCGACACTTCCAAATTTAAATCCAGAACGAGAGTTTGGCAAAAGGTGCGGAGCCATGGTCATGTTCTCTTGACCGCCGGCTAGGATGATCTTGGCATCACCAGCTTTGATGGCTTGATCTGCGAGCATAACTGTCTTTAGTCCTGATCCACAAACGCGGTTGATGGTGGTCGCGCAAACAGATTTTGGAAGGCCTCCGTAAATCGCCGTTTGGCGAGCAGGTGCTTGACCAACTCCAGCTGTTAAAACTTGGCCCATAATGATCTCATCGATTTTTTCTGGAGAGAGACCTGTTTTCTTGAGGGCGTCTTTAACTAGTGTGGCTCCAAGTTGTGGGGCGGGAGTGGTTGCAAATGCTCCGCTCATTTTGCCAATAGCAGTGCGGCCGGCGTAAACGATAACTGTTGGATTTGTAGAAGAATTTGTGCTCATCATCGACTCCTATTTGGGCCTTTTTGAAGGCTATAAATTAACCATAGCCAGCCGGGTCATGTCTAGGTTATGCTGTGCTAACGCTCGAGATTTAGGGCGTTCCCTGTATAAATTGTTTGCGACCCACGGCGAGGAGAAACTCATGACGTCTAGGTCCAAGTGTGTCCTGAAACTATCCAACGGGATGGAGTTTTCGGGTGAGCTTATTGGTGCGCCTTTAGAGGCTTCTGGTGAGCTCGTTTTTACAACGGGAATGGTTGGCTACAGTGAAGCTTTGACAGATCCCTCCTACTTTGGACAGATCCTTCTTTTCACTTATCCGCTGATTGGCAACTACGGAGTTCCGCCGCTACCAAGCATTCAAGAACTTCAGACGTCAGCTGGCTTTGAGAGCGACCGAGTTCATGCATCAGCCGTGATTGTCTCAGAAGACAGCGCTGATGCCTTCCACTGGTCTAGTCGTCAGACGCTTGATGAATGGCTCAAAGGCCAAAACGTACCAGGTATCACTGGCGTTGATACACGTCAGCTCGTGCATCTCATTCGTGAGGAGAAAAAACTATTTGGGCGCGTGGTCCCAGATAACGCCTCGGGCGTTCGGGCGTTTTCTTCTAAATTACCGTCGGTTGATCCGGCGGTTTTTTTTGATCCATCAGCTCACGAAGTCGTGCGCGCGGTGTCTTGTGAAAAGCCCTACATCATCGGCAAAGGCAAAAAACGCGTCGCTGTGGTCGACACCGGCGTGAAGTGGAATATCTTAAGGCAACTTGCCAGTCACGGCGTAGAAGTTGAAGTGTTGCCCTGGAATCATGACCTGACAAAAGTCGACTGCTCAGGATGGTTGCTCTCTAATGGCCCAGGAGATCCCGTCAAGACAGGTGATCTTAAATCACGGGTGAGTCATCTTTTAAGTGGTGATAGACCAATTCTTGGAATTTGTTTAGGTCATCAGCTCCTAGCTCTTGCCGCTGGCTCTACCACGTCCCGCATGCCCTACGGACACAGATCACACAATCAGCCCGTACAACTTGTCGGAACGCGCAAAGGTTTCGTCACCAGCCAAAATCACGGGTTCATGGTAGACGAGTCCACATTGCCAAAAGATTGGGAGGCTTGGTTTGTAAATGCCAACGATCAAACGATTGAAGGCATCAAACACAAAACTAAACCATTTAAGAGTGTGCAGTTTCACCCCGAAGCCGCAGGTGGTCCACGGGACACGGGCTGGATCATCGAACAATTTGTGAAGGAGCTATGAGTTATGCCGAAAAACCAAGCGCTTCAAAATCTAGGTCGCAAACCAAAAATTGTTCTTCTTGGTTCCGGAGGCCTTACAATCGGCCAAGCTGGCGAGTTTGATTACTCGGGCACGCAGGCGGTCAAAAGCCTTCTAGACTGCGGCAACGACGTCATTGTGATTAATCCCAATATCGCAACCGTACAAACCAATCCCCAGCCAGGCGTTAAAGTTTACCTTTATCCAGTTGAGCCTGAGTGGGTTGAGAAAGTTTTTGAAATCGAAAAACCAGATGCGATTGTCGCAGGCTTTGGTGGACAGACAGCTCTGAATTGTCTGATTGCGCTGTCTGATAACGGAGCTCTTAAACGCCATAATGTCCTAAATCTTGGAACTTCCGTTGAAACGCTTAAAATGACTGAAGACCGAGATTTATTCGCAAAGAAAATGCAGTCCATTGGAATGCCGATTCCCAAAAGCTTTGCCTGCGAGACAGAAGAGCAGGCGACTAAGGCAGCTAGTGATATTGGTTATCCTGTGATCGTGCGTGCAGCCTTTGCGTGCGGCGGGCTTGGCAGTGGTTTTGCCAATAATGAAAAAGAGCTTATGGCTCTCGTTAGACCAGCTCTCGCGTCCTCTCCACAAGTACTAGTGGAAAGATCTCTGAGGGGCTGGAAGGAAGTCGAATACGAAGTGATGCGTGACTCTCAAGGCAACACCATCACCATCTGTAATATGGAAAACTTTGATCCCCTTGGGATCCACACCGGAGATAGCATTGTCGTGTGCCCTAGTCAGTCCTTATCTGACGAGGAGTACCAGATGCTTCGAAACGCAGCGATCAACATTATTGATAGCTGCGGCGTAGTGGGGGAGTGTAACGTCCAGTATGCGTTAAACCCTGAGAATCTTGAATTTGTCGTCATTGAAGTTAACGCTAGGCTTTCTCGCTCGTCGGCTCTTGCAAGTAAAGCCTCTGGTTATCCAATTGCATATATCGCAGCGCAAGTAGTCCAAGGATTTGATCTCCTTGAAATTCAAAACCCAGTCACTGGCAAGACATGCGCCTACTTTGAGCCAGCCCTTGATTACATCACAATTAAAGTTCCTAGGTGGGACCTAGGCAAATTCAAAGGAGCCTCGAGACGCCTTGGATCCACCATGAAGTCGGTTGGTGAAATTATGGCGATTGGGCGAAGCTTTCCGGAAGCTATCCAAAAAGCAGTCCGCATGGTGACAGAAAACGACACTGGCCTTGCAGCGTTTGCTAGGGGCAATGTCACTGACGGGGAACTAGAGACGACTTTGTCAGAACCAACTGATATGCGCTTTTATGCGGTGATTTCTGCCCTGAGATCGGGATGGGATTTTGAACGAATTCATGAGTTGACGCATATCGACAAATGGTTTTTATCCAAGCTTCAAGAAGTCATCAAAGCAGAGACTGCCATCAAGACGCTATTCGCGCAAAAAGATCAAGCAGCAGTCACAGCCGATCAGTGGCGAGCTTGGAAAAAGCTTGGATTTTCAGACGACCAGTTAGGTCGCTACCTACTCGAGGCCAAAAACCAAAAAACAGATCAGGCGTCGATCTCCCGAGAATCTGCAAAAATCCGCCAAGCGAGAAAATCCCACAACGTTTTGCCAGTAGTTAAGAAAATTGACACTACGGCTGGTGAGTACCCAGCAAAAAGTAATTATCTCTATATGACCTACCATGGTGATACGTCAGACCCAGGTCTTGTCCAAATGATGCAAAGCCGTAGAACGGCGCTTGTGCTTGGCAGTGGTAGTTACCGGGTGGGCACATCTGTCGAGTTTGACTGGTGTGCGGTATCGGCAAGCAGGAAACTCCAGGAAGAATCTTGGCGTAGTGTCATCTTAAACTGCAATCCTGAGACGGTTTCTACCGACTACAACAGCTCTGATAGCCTTTACTTTGATGAGATGACGCTAGAGAGAGTCCTTGATATCTGTGAGTTTGAAAAAATTGACGGTGTCATCACGTCCATGGGGGGCCAACTGCCCAATCGCCTCGCGCTTCCGCTAGCGCGCCACGGCGTCAGACTTCTTGGCCATGATGCTCATACAATTGATACGGCAGAAGATCGCAGCAAATTCTCTGCACTCCTTGATGAGCTCGGAATTGATCAGCCCCGCTGGGTGGCAGCACGCAGTAGAGAAGAAATAGATCAGTTTGTCTCAAAAGTAGAGTTTCCAGTTCTTGTGCGTCCATCATATGTCTTGAGTGGTGCTGCGATGAATGTGGCCTACGACCGTGTATCACTTGATCAGTATTTGTCGATGGCTGAAACGGCCAGTCCTGATTATCCCGTTGTACTAAGCGAATTCCTCTTGGGCGCTCGGGAGATCGAGCTAGATGGTATCGCGCAAAATGGTGAGATCCTGACGGCTATTGTGAGTGAACATATTGAAAACGCAGGCGTGCACTCCGGAGATGCTACATTAGTGGTGCCGGCCCAGAAGCTCTACGTAGAGACAGTCAGAAGAATCCGCGGAGCAGGCCACGCGATTGCCAAGGGGCTGAAACTTAATGGGCCGTTTAACATCCAATTCCTTGCAAGGTCCAATCACATCCAAGTGATTGAATGTAACGCTCGTGCGGCAAGATCTTTCCCGTTTGTCTCAAAAGTCGTAGGTCTTAATTTGGCCGATGCGGCTACGAGTGTCATGATTGGCAAAACTCCAAGACTTGCTCGCATCAACGAAGATGATCTTCCGCATGTGGGAGTTAAGGCTGCACTCTTTAGTTTCACTAGGCTTTCCGGTGTGGATCCAGTGCTTGGCGTTGAGATGTCATCCACTGGTGAAGTGGGGTGTATCGCTGAAGACTTTGAGTCAGCCTATATGCTTGCCATGGAATCATCAAAAGTCTTTAGACCTAAGAAAGGTATTCTTGTGAGTGCCGGTCCAGAGCACGAGAAAATGAAGTTTTTGCCTTGGGCCAAAAAACTCACAGACCTTGGGCTAAAACTCTACGCCACGGACGGCACGGCGAAGTTTCTGGCCGATCACTCAGTCCCAGTAACCGAAGTGGCTTGGCCAGGAGAAGTCAGAGAGGGCTTTGAAGATCCCGTTGAACTTATTCGTCGCAAAGATGTAGACCTCGTTGTGAACATTCCAAAGAACCTGCAGCGCGACGAACTGACTAGAGGTAGCACCATTCGCCAAGCTGCCACATCGTTTGGATGCTCCATAGTAACTAACATGGAAAAAATGATCGCTTACGCGACGGCAATGACCTACTACCCCGAGTTTTCAAAGACTCACAAACCTGTGGTGTTGCCGGAGTATAGGTGAGACGCGGAGTGGATTGAATTCTTACAGAATTTTTATTGTCTTCGATTAGTCTCAATGCTGAAATAAATAAACAAGCCAATGTCCAGATGTTGCGCTGACTGTCTGTATGACAGATAATTGACGAATAATATTTTGTATTTTCATAACTTTAATGGGTGGGGTTATCCGTGAAGATAAGAATCCTTATGATTTTGTTGTCGTTCTCAGCCGTAACAAGTCGCGTCGATGCGATTGATTTCAAAAAAGAGCTAAAAAAAGCCTACGAAAATGAACGCAAGAAACTTGAAGAGCAACATAAAAAAGAACAGGAGAAGAAATCAGAAGCCCCTGCTGCAGCCCCAGCCCCTGCTGCAGCCCCAGCCCCTGCCGCAGCTCCTGCCGCAGCCCCAGCTCCTGCCGCAGC
>CAYOEM010000020.1:6214-10753 GCA_964402975.1 uncultured Polynucleobacter sp. | reverse complement strand
CCGCAGCCCCAGCTCCTGCCGCAGCCCCAGCTCCTGCCGCAGCCCCAGCTCCTGCCGCAGCCCCAGCTCCTGCTGTAGCCCCAGCTCCTGCTGCAGCCCCAGCTCCTGCCGCAGCCCCAGCTCCTGCTGCAGCCGGACCAGATCTTACCAAAATGAAAACGCCAGAGCGTATTCGCCACGCGTGGAAGACAGTTCCTGATGCTCGAGATGCCTGCAGTAGTTGGAAGGACTATCCGTTTCCCAAAAACCTTGACGATGCCGATGGGCAAGGAATTGCTTGCCGCGTGTTGGGTCTCATTAGCAGAAAAGAACTGGAAAAAATCTCAGGCATACCGGTGGAAATAAAAAACGGGGAGGTGGACGCCGACGGTAAGCCAGCCATAAAGAATTTCACTCACTATAATAAAAAGTTTTTTGAATGGGCGGTTAAGAATGCAGTGCCTGCTGCTTCAGATCTTGCATTCAAGAAGGCCACAGCACAATTGTACGCCGATTATTTTTCTACTTCAGCAGAGTCATTTCTTCGCGCCATTTATGCTCTCGAGTCTCAACCAAAAAAATTTGCCGAGATGAGACAAAAGTATGTTGCTGATATGAATGCTCCCGGTGGCATCGTTGGTATTGAGAACTATCTTGCACGGTTGACAAGCGTTATGCCTGAGGGGTCTGGAGAGTCTTTAACGCTCGGTTTTTGGCTCCGTCGAACTATTGACGGGTCTGCCCCGGCATTGAAGGCCGGTCTCGAGATGTTAGTGAAGACTTACACGCCAGAGAGATTGGCTGGCCTGAAGAAAAAGTCCAAAGGTTAATAGGGGACACCCGACTGATTGAATATTGATTCATCAGTATTCCGTGGAATAAGCAAACCTATCCAGCTGATGATGAAGTAGAATGATATCTTGTCTGGGGATATCGTGTAGACAAGATTCAAGCGAGGCTTCGAATTTGTAATCGTGCAACCTAGGCATGTGTTTTTATAGATAGAAAATAAATACCAAGACTAAAGTTAGGTGGTCCGATTTATTAGTAGAACTGCACTGGGGGACATTTTGGCCCTAATTTTAGGTAGCAGAAAGTGATCAACTATCATCAAAAGGAAACTGATAAGGCATGGATTGGTCAAGTATCGGAACGCTCGCGCTATTCTTCGGTGGGCCAATTGCAGTCTTCGTTTTTTACAATTGGTTTAGCGTTCGAAGTGATGTGAACGCCGCTAAAACAGCCGTAGAATCACTTGGCAAGGTGCTAGACAACTCAAAATTCGTTGACTCTCGAACACAGATAAGACCCCTTTTAGAGGTCATTGCAAGGCATCAAGTGTTGTTGCCGCTGAACTATATCACGACAAGTTTAAAGAGACATGAGTCTTGGTTTCGAAAGGTGCTCGATGATCACGTTGCAAATCTACGCTCCAAACCCATCGATAACGCTGTCAAATTAAAAGATTATGATCTTCATGCAAATGCAATGGTCGACATGATCGCAGAAATCGGATTATATAATCATCTTCGCCGAGACTATTTTTACGGGATGCTACGAGCAGAGCAGCATCCTTTGATCTGGGCTTTTGTGCTTGAAATGCTAAGCGATTGTGACGAGGAAGATTTCTTTCTTAATCCCGAAAAAATAGCCGGTATTGTTAGAGCGTGGCGCGATTCTAATGACTCGCTCAAAAAAAGTCCTATCGTGCTCGCCAATTTCGCAGATTTTATCGGTTCTGCTCTATATGAGGCTGCTTCTGACTCAGAATCTAAGCAAAATCACAAGGTGGTTTTAGATCTAGCAAGCTCGGTTCTCCAAGAGGCGCAGCGACTACAATCCGAGATATCCGAGGACATGGCTGACGACTTCGACTTTGCAGTCAAACATTTGGAAGACGAGATGAAAAGAAACGCTTGAATACCTAGTTTCATTTTTATTTCACAAGTCGTTGCGATGTTTTTTTCGGTTTTTTATAGAGCAGAACCGTAATGGCTGATTAGCTGAGGATTGGCCAAACTAAATAGCTATCAACGATGGACCAGGGCTGGATACTCGATTTTAAGGTCCACACCACTAAGCTTTTTTTGGAAAGCTGATTGGAATAGAAAATGTGCCATCTGGGCTGCGTATTGCGGTGAAAGCCCGGATTTATGAATATTAGAAATGCAGTTGCGATGAGCGTCATTTCTTCCAGGTTCTGGCTGATATGTGAAATAAACGCTGAGAGAGTCTGCGCTCGCTAGTCCCGGTCTTTCGCCAATTAACATCAGCGTCGTTGTGGCATTTAATAGCTTTCCAATCTCATCGCCCAGAGCGACCCGTGCGTATTTCGCAAGTACAATTGGTGAAAGTTTAACTTTCGAGTGATCCATAAGGTAAATCGGGGTAAATCGGGACACCCGACTGATTGAGTGGTAAATCGGGACACCCGACTGATTGAGTATTGATTCATCAGTGTTCCATCGAAAAACAAACCGATCCAGCTGACGATGAGGTAGACTGATGTCTTGTCTGGGGATATCGTGTAGACAAGATTCCATCAGTGCTTTGAATTTTTCATCGTTTAACCCGGGCGTGTACATGTTTTGCAGATAGAAGCTGAACGCCAAGATTAAAGGTAGGTGACTATGGCCAGTATTTTTCCGTTGATTGTGTCCGCTAATATCGCATGGTCCATGTCGGGTCTCGAAGGACTAAAATGCGGAAAAGACGGCCCGCAAACTTTTGCCATGGGCAACTCCACAGCGCATTTCACGTGTAAAAATGGTCTTCGTGAAGGTCCTTTTAAAGTGACTGCAACGTCCGGGCTTCTGACTCAAAAGGGACAATTTTTGAAAGGTCAGCTGCACGGCAAGGTTGTTCAAAGTGATGACCGAGGCCCAAACGTAGAGCTTGAATACGTTAATGGTCGACTCAGTGGCACGACGTCTGTTTACCAGGTGATGATTGACAAGTTTGTGAGCGATAAAATTAAGCTTAAAGACGGCATTCGTGAGGGTTTAACGGTCAAATACTATGGGCCAAATCAGCTCATCTCAGAACGAATGTTTAAATCTGGCGTGGTTGAAGGGCTCTCAAAGTCGTATGACAATCCGCGTCGTGACAAGCCGTCCGTATTGGTGGGGACATCACTATGGAAAAACGGTCGATTGGATGGTCTTTCCCAAAGCTTTGACCCAGCAACCGGAAAACTAAAAGACAGCAAGACCTACAAGGAGGGTAAACCATTAGATCCTGCCGGCAAAATCAAGACCATCGGAGTAGCGCTTGATTCCCGGGTTTCCATAGCCGGTTGGAAGGAGCCAAATTCTGAGGGCCAAGATCGATTCAGCAAGCTAGCTGCCATTATCAAATGTAAAACTGAGGGTCGAAGTTCAGAGCTCTTAAATCCAGATATGACGGTTGTTTTTTTTGGATGTAAGAACGGGAATTTGGATGGGCCCATCGCGATGGTGGGCGCTTGGTATTCGCGCGACATGTTTGGTCGAGTTGAGCTCCTAGCAAATTTCACGAAGGGAAAGTTATCAGGCCCAGCCTACCGTTATGATTACTTGGGACTTCAGGAAGAAGTGTCTTACAAAGATGGTCTTCGGCATGGACCATCCAGGTACTATTTTAATGGAAACCAGATTTATGAGCTGGAATTTACTAACGGAGTTCAGGGAGCTCAAGTTACATTTTTTGACGAGCAGCAAGCGTCTAGCTTTAAAGTTTGGCAGGAGCGGACTCTCTCATATCAGCTGCGTCAGGACGCTATGAAGACGGCCGTGTGTGATCAAGCCGATAAACCTTGGGATGAGAATCTATGTCTTGAGCGTCTCCAGAAAAGCACTGCTAGCCAGGCAAGAGTGATATCTGAGGCCGGGTGTAATCAAAAAAATGCTAGAGCCTGTATGTATCTTGGATTTTACACCAATGATCCAGAAGCTAAAAAACGTCGATGGGAGGAGGGTTGTCGCTACTCGGCAGTTCAATGTCACGAATTTATAAATTTATTTATGTACTCGATGCGCTATGACTACATGATGGAGATTGCTACATTGGCCTGCAACAACGGGCTCCAGAAGGCATGTGATGATAGAAGGCGTATTGAGCCGGAGCTTTTAAAGCAAAATGAACTTAAGAGAATGGCCCTAGAAGGTATTTCCAAATTTGAGCCAAAAATCAGAGCGATTCGCGACGCTAACGCCCAAAAAGCCATTGATTACAAAGTGGGCTCAGATGTGCCGTTTGAACAAATGGAAAAAATAATTCTCAATGAAAAACCCGTTAACCGAAGAGTCACTGTCCCGGTAACTCGTTGTGGGAGTTTAAGTCCAGTTGAGGATGATGAGTTTGGCTATGCAATTGACTGCAGTGGCGGGCATCGCCGTGTTTGGTATCGCATTGTAGTTGACCGCGCATTGGCGGAGACTTTGCCTAAGAAGTTTGGGGTAGAGCTTGAGAAGCCTGTTTTTTTGACAGGTACGGTCATAAAGCTGCAATCTACTGGTGTCTTAGATGTGATGGTCATCGTTCCCGATAGTTCTGAGTTTTAGAATGGTAGACTATGCGTAG
>CAYOEM010000020.1:0-6114 GCA_964402975.1 uncultured Polynucleobacter sp. | reverse complement strand
GTGATGGTCATCGTTCCCGATAGTTCTGAGTTTTAGAATGGTAGACTATGCGTAGCTTATTTTTAATTTTCGCTCTAGCTTTGCCGTTATCTGCCGCTGCATTTTCTGATCAACTTGAGCCGCCGAAAAATCCTTACCTCGCGGATTCACCGTGGCCCATGACTCACCGTAATCCTTATTGCCAAGCCTCGACTCCATGGCCGGGACCTCGCCCAGAAGATTCCAATAATCACTTTACAAATGCGTTTCTCGTGTCCGCCGAGGCTGTGGCTATCACCCTCAATCTTTCTCCAAGGAATCTGGATGGTGATTACAGCATTTGGGGCAGTGCCAGAAAATCTCTATTTAAACTTGACGCAAATGAAGGGCGTTGGTCTAACGCGCAAAGCCTTCGAAAACCACGATCTTCTAAGAAGGCTATTTCAGGGGCGTACACACTATTAGATCGTGATGGTAGGCTTTTTGTTCCAAGTGGTCAGAAGATTCTTGTTTATAGTGAATCGACTCCTGGCCAGCCGCGGTCTGGGATCGAAAAACGCGATGATATCGAGCTATCTGCTGATCTGTTTCAATCAGCCGATGAAATGATTGTTGGCATTAACCTGACCTACGACGGCTATCTGGTCGTTGTTACAAATCAAGCGCTACTGGCGGTGTTGTCGCGAGACGGTGAGCTTAAATCTTCTATAAGACTAGCGCGAGATGAGCAAGTCTCGAATTCGATTGCACTCGATGAAGACGGTGGAATCTATGTGGTGACACACAAAAAAATCTACAGAGTAGATTGGGTGCAAAATGATCTATCAGTTAAATGGACGTCCGACTACCCAAGCACTGAGCAAGTGCTTCCCGGACGACTGGGCCTTGGTTCAGGCACCACGCCAACATTGATGGGTTTTGGAGCCCAAGATAAGCTTGTCTTAATAGCGGATGGTCAAAAAGCCATGAATATTATCGCTTTTTGGCGGGATCAAATTCCAGAAAATTGGCAAAGCCCTAGGGGGTTTTCCCAGAGGGTGGCGGGAGTCACTCCCATCACGTTTGGAAAGCCTAACGTGAAGCGTGCCATTACCGAGCAGTCATTACTGGTTAGCGGCTACGATGCGGTAGCAGTCAACAACGACTACGGTGACATTCCGTCAGATGAGAGGTCCAATTTCTGGACCATACTATATTCCAATCGCAAAGAGTACGCTCCCTACGGCATCGAAAAATTCAGGTGGAGTCCTAAGGAGCGCAAAATTGTTTCAGTTTGGGCCAATCCTGAACTGAGCGTGCCCAATGGTGTTCCGGCCATGAGCTCCGCAACTGGACTGATTTATTATGTGGGGCAGCACCAAGAGCGTTGGACTGTTGAGGGAGTCGATTGGGAGACTGGAGTGTTAAAATTTCGTCATCCGCTCACAGATGAGATCAAGTTCAATAGTTTCTATGCAGGTATGGAAATCGGTTACTCATCGGATTTAATGACGGGAGTTGTGGGTGGTGCTCTGCGAATCGTAGCCCAGCCCGATTAACCGTCCTTTGGAGTTTTGGGGTTAGCCTTCACGTTACGGCGTACGCTGTCGTAGGGATCTTTTGATAGCTGATCTAGCACGTTACTTGGCGTCTCTGGGTTCAGTGCCACGGCCATGCGAACGTCAATAAAAGAATCCTTGGCAAGGTTAACTAAGACGTCTGAGGGCGTATTTGGGTGACTTGTGGCAGCGTGACGTGATGCGGGTTCCTTGTCAACGGCAAGCTTTTGTAGGATCTCTTTCGTGACGCGTGGATTTGCGGCAAGGGAGATTCGAACTTTTTTACGTGTGTCGTCAGCCAACGGCCTTAAAGCGTCTATCGGTGTGCTGGGATTTGCAGCGGCGTGAATGCGAACGGTCTCATCGTCATTTTTGGATAACTTATTAAGAATATCCTGCGGCGTCATAGGGTTCTTGGCTAGTGCTCGATCAACTTTATAGTTTTGCAGGCCCGCCAAGGATGCAAGTAAAGTCTGAGGTGCAGAGGGATTTTCTGGTACCAGAATTACTACATCTAGATCACGGTCTTTTGAGAGTAACTCTAGAGTTTCCGCAGACGTTTTATTATTTCTAGCAACAGCCTGCCGAATCTTTACGGACGGATCACTGGCTAGCTTGGTCAAAACTGATGCTGGCACACTGGGATTTTCGGCAATCGCTAGTCGCACGTCGTCTTCACTAGAACTCGCCAAATGCTCAAGAGCATGACTTGGGGTGTGAGAGCACAGAGCCACCCACCAGCGCACATTTGAGTCAGGGTCTTTCGATAATAGCTCTAGTATCTGAGCGGGTGGTTTTTGTCGTGCCACCGCTGCGCGAGTATGAGAATTTGATGACGCAGCTAATCTGGGCAACATTTCGTTTCGAAAGTTCGGATTTTTGAAGGCTCTATCCCGTACAATTTGGCTGGTGTCGTTAGCAAGTATTTCAATAACACTCTCATTTGCCTTTGGATTTTCTGCTACAGATGCTCGAACCAGATCTAGTTTATCTACAGCCAAGCTAGTTAGCGTCCCTGATGATGTATTTTGATTACCAGCCACGCCAGCTCTGGGACTATAGTGCCCGTAGCCTTCGCCGGGGTCGTCATATCCATCGTAAGGGTCTTTTGCTAATTGGTCGAGTGTAGCGGGTGGAGTAATGGGGTTGTTTGCAACCGCATGGCGCACTTGTGAGTCCGAGTCTTTTGCAAGTAATTCTAATATTTCAGCAGATAAATTCTGATTCGTTGCAGCACTTTTACGCACGCTTGCCACTTTGTCTTTTGAAAGTTTTTTGAGCACTCCCTCAGGTGTGTTCGCGTGAGCCGCTACGGCTTCTCTGGGCAGCTCTGAGTCGTCGTCAGCTAATTTAAGTAGGTACTCTGCAGGTAAATTGATATTTTGCGCGGCAGCTGCGCGGACTATCGGATCCACATGCTGCACGAATATAATAAGCGTCTCAGCAGGGGTAAGTGGATTGGCTGCAACCTTGCTTACCACCTCAGGGTTTTCGTCTTTAGCCAGAGCCTGAAGGACGTTTATGGGAGTTCTCGGATTTTCGGCTAACTTTGATCTGACTTCCCAAGACTTGTCTGAGGCTAGCTTAGCTAGAGTTTCTGTGGGCGTTCTCGGATTCCTCGCAATCGCCATTTTGACACGGTAGTCTTTATTTTTTGCCAACTGTACGAGGGTGTCCACGGGTGTGTTGTCATGACTTGCTTCAAATATTTGGTCCATAATTTAATAAATGTTCCGTTTAGGTGTTGTTCTGGCCAGAATAAATGAAAACCTAGTAATGTGCAAAGCCGCTAGTCGTATTAAAAAATGGTAATACGACTAGCGGCTTTTATTTAATAAAAATTATCGACGCGATTGATTAAGTGCCCATCTCAAGTCAAAGGCTTGACCTTCGCCGAGCTGCATGCGACCCGTAGACGGCAAGACGAGCATTTGCCTTCCGTCTTCAAGGAGGGCCTTAATTTCTATCGCAACCCTCCAGCCTTTGCCGTGTTCGGAACCGACGGGGTTTTTCCGCAGGCGAAATGACATGTTTTTGACTTGGTCGTAGGTCACACCGGCTGGCATCGCAAAGGCTAGCTGTCTTGTCGTGTGATCATCCCAAGTTTCACCGCCGGAGAACGCGCTATGAAATAGTTCTCGTCCGCCTAAATAAGCCCAAGCATCAAGGACTTCTTCCCTGTCTTTGTCGTCATCCATCGTGTTAAATGTCACCAGCAGCTGTTTAACGCCAATGGGCGTAACTCGTCTGTCGTCATACTCTGTCGTGAGTGCGAGCCTTGCAACGTCATTATCTTTCAAGTAGCGCAGTTGGTAGCTTATGGGAACGCCTGGTGATGATGGCGAGTAGTCGGCACCCTCTCTTAGCAGTTTTTCAATTCCAGCGACTTTGTCACCCGTTAACACATTCACGGCACTACTTCCGGATCCACCAAGAACGAGAACTCGGATATCACTATCTTGCATAATGCGCTGTCGTTCTGCCGCCACGCTGGCATCTCCATTGACAATTCCAATTTTAAACGATGACTCGACGGCGGCCTTCAATCGTGAACTTTCCTCATTCGATGAAATCAGGAAGTAGAGACTACGTCCGTAAGTAACGGTAGACACATACACCGGAGGGTTTGAGCGTGTTTGGCCCGCCTTTGGACTCATATAAAGTGCCGCGTCGTCAACCGAGACGTCATCAGTGAAAAAAGCCTCGGGAGCAGATGGAGGACTGAAAGAAGCGCTGTAATATGCCTGCGTAAGTCTAACAATCATGTTACTGGATTTGCTGGACTGCTCAGCAGAAATACTTGCTTTTGCACTTGCAGATAGCCATTTTGCCGAAACCCCCATCTGCAAAAGTCCCTGATCGACACTTGAATAGGTGGCGCTTTCATAGGAGATCAATGCACCCGAATGAATGGGAAGCTTTTGCGTTACAATGTCCATAACGGCTTTTTGCAGCGTCGCATTTGTAGGATTTTCAATGCTTCGACTATATTCTGCAGATGAGCCTTCCATGGTTAGGTTTTTAACTGTGACAGTTCCGGGTTTGCGGGAAAGAGCGATCGGCGCTAAAACACCTGATTCAATAGATTTGCCCTGAACGATCGAACCAGCCCAAAGTACATCGGCATTTGGGTCAAATGCGGCAACAGATTCGAAAGAACGCGTGATTGATTTTTTCTGAATTGTGATGCGGCTTGGTATTCCACCGACCTCACCGATCGTTGTCGACTCAGGGCCGACGGCTGGATTTTTATCTTCTGGGATATCGACTTTTTCAATGCCTTGAATAAAACGTCGTAGCTCTGCGCGAGTCGGGCTGAGGTAAAGAGTTCGATCAGAACCCGCTAGCTCCACCCAGTGATCACCGCCACGTCCGCAGGCTTGGATCATCGGCAGTGAGGCGACGATCAAGCTAAACAACAACAACTGTTTCATGAACAAAAATCTCCCGTACAAAAAGACCATGTTTGGTGTCTGCAGGGGCCTTCCGACATGGCAGGCCTCCTAAGTCCCATTTTTAAGGCATTTTAATATAACTATCAATAATTTTTAATAAAATGGCCAGCCGACCAATAAAATAACGCTATATTTTAAGCAGTATTTAACCCTGCTCGAGCTTCTTTCACATGGCTGAATGCCATGGACGTGGGGTGCAGTTATAAGGCGAAGTGATGGGTTTTGGCTTATTGGTTTGTCCGACTTTGGGCTTGGCGAGCCTGGTCTTGTTCGCAGGTTTTTATCAGAACTCTTTGCTCGCGATCGGGCATCGTGAAGTTATCCGTCTCGTCGGTCTCGTCTTTTGGACCGTGCCCTTTATTGTTCAAAATCTTACCGTAGAAATATAACTGGCGATGAATTTCCTGGATCATACCGCATGTCAGCTCAAATTTATCCTTCGTCTCGAGCATGCTTTGCCAAGCTTCGTATTCGATGCCAGCCTCGTAGGAACGATCGCCAAGGATCCTAGCTTGAGGGCCCATAACGACCGCTCTAATGTACATAGACTGTCTTGTGTGTAGATTTTCGTGTTCAATAATTGATGCAAGCCATCCTGGATGCGGCATTCCCAGATATTCAAATGCCCCTTGGTAAAGAACAATGCTGTTTGTGTAGGGATATGTTACCGCGCGATTACGATTATCTGACGATGTCTTGATTGAGATGTGCTCGCATTTGATAGAAAATTTATCGCAAGAAAACTTCAGAGCATCTTTGAGATTTCCGGAATTAACCAGTTTCGTGAACTGATCATCAAAACCTCGTTGGTCTCTGAATATGGATTTTTTATCGGATAAGACATCACTCGTGTTTTGATTCGCGTGCTTACAGGCTGTGCCGTTACAGAGGGAAATAGCGGCAACGATCATTAAATATTTTGTATGATAAACCGTTTTTTCAAATGACATTTGATAGGGCCCTTCGTTAGGCGCTTCGTCTGGCGGCAAAAAAATAAAAAGGAAGTCCGCTTAAAATAATGCCAGCACCAATCAGACAGGCCTTGGGATTTGACATAATCGCTTGAGCCATCAGCCAGAGAGAACTCACGATAAACAGTATTGGTACAAGTGGATATAGTTTGATTTTATAACCCTGAAAAT
>CAYOEM010000019.1:0-57498 GCA_964402975.1 uncultured Polynucleobacter sp. | reverse complement strand
GCGAGAGCCGGTAACAATTGGAATGCGGCTAGGAACAATTAACGGGGGCAGTTTTGACAATTAACCGCGCGCACGTTAACCTTGGCGAGGTTTTTTCATTTCAGGGAGTTACAGTATGAAATCATACGACATCACCAGTGTCTGTAATGCGCTGATGGACGTGTTGATCGAAATTTCGGAGGCGGACCTCAAAACGCTCGGTTTAACCAAGGGCGTCATGCACCTTGTCGATAGCAACCGACAACGTGACGTACTCCATCACTTCAGGGAGAAACAAAAAGTCACCGAGCTCGGGGGAAGCGCCATGAACGCCATACGGACTTTGGCGAGTCTGGGACATAGGACTGTTTTTGCCGGCATGGTCAACGATGACGATTATGGGCGTCGTATCAAAGACCGCATGAGTAAGCTTGGCATAAAAGCGATTCTAGGCGGTCATAGTCAAGAGAGCACCGGCACTTGCCTCATTCTTATCACTCCCGATGGCGAGCGAACGATGAATACGAATCTTGGCGCTAGCAGGCTTTACGATCTATCCCACATCCCACACCAAGAGATCGCAAATTCGCACGTTTTTCATTTTTGTGGCTATCAATGGGATACGTCCGATCAAAAAACTGCTCTAACGAGTTCTTTGAAAACCGCTCGTGACAACGATACGGTCATTTCCTTCGATCTGGCCGATCCATTTGTTGTTGAAAGAAATAGAAGAGATTTTATTGAGCTCATCGGTTCCGAAGCTGACATTGTCTTTGCAAACAAGGAAGAGGCGCGACTCCTGTACAACAGCACTCCAGAAGACGCAGCGCGAAAGATCGCTGCGACAGGGTCTATCGCCGTCGTAAAACTTGGGTCTGAGGGCGCCCTCGTGGTTAAAGGTACTCAGGAGCTTCGCATTTCACCAGTTCCGACCACCGTGGTTGATACGACAGCGGCGGGTGATATGTTTGCTGCGGGTTTTCTTCATGGATTTCTTCGCGGCAAAAGTATTGATGTGTGTGGAAAAGTAGCTGCCACATTGGCCAGCGATGTCATTAGCAGAGTCGGGGCCATTGTAAGTGATGATGCGCTTAATGCCGCACGAAACATCACCAAGGGCTAGGCGAGGTCTGTGAATTATTAAAGTCAACTTGACCCTGGGAATCGACATAGAAGTCCGCACCCTTGACCACATCGAAATAAAATCTCTCGGCTTGCTTTCGATCACGAAAGTCTATGTAAGCCTCACGGAACTCTTTGAGAGCTGGGATCGTATAATATAAATTGACTCGGTATGTGCCGCCTTGCCTAAATTCAAATGACACTTGATTCGCTGTGTATCCAAAGCTGCAATCAGCCGCTAAGCATGTCAAGAATGACATCAGCAGCATGAGACTTTTGGTTGAGTATTTTTTGATCAAACCACCCCTCCCAAATCCGAATCCATCTAAGCCTTTCTTATGACATCGGATAAATCCGGAAAATTGATTAGGATCTTAGGAAAATACAAGATGGGAGCTCGCCACAACTCAAAAAGAAGACTAGAAAAATCCTGATTTTTTGCCATACTCACCTATCTCACTCCACAGGGGTATAAGGAATCATTTATAAATGAGTGACCAAACCCAACCACCACAATCCGAGGCTACCACGACCAAAGGACCTGAAAAGGACGATTCAGGCCCGTTTAGTTTCGAAAATCTCAGAAGCCTCGGCATCCTCCTGATTATGGTGCTAGCGATTCGCTGGAGCGTGGCGTCTCCCTACTACGTGCCAACGTCGTCTATGGAACCCACCATCAAGGTCGGAGATCGACTGCTCGCATGGAAACTGGCTTATGGTTTCAAAATTCCGTTTACTGACACGTCGCTGCTCAATTGGGGTAATCCGAAACGGGGCGATATTATCGTCTTCAAGTACCCTCGCGACCCGGACATTGACTACGTTAAGCGTGTTGTAGCTGTCGCTGGCGACCAGATACAGCTTATGGATGACATCCTCTACATCAACGGCAAGCCACAAGTCAGAACTGACCACAATTTCGACAGGTCCACCATCGACGACATCGTCGACGACAAGGATTACAAGCTACTCTACCGGGAAAACCTTGAGGGGCTTGATCATTGGGTCATGCAGAACAAGCCAGAGTTTCGCAAATCGCTGCGCGCCTGGTGGCCAGACGTGGACGGCAAACCGTACACGGTTCCCGAGGGCAGCGTGTTTTGTATAGGCGATAATCGCGACAATTCGAGCGACTCGCGAATTTGGGGCGAAGTCCCATTAAGTTACGTTAGAGGTCGCGCACTCTTTGTTGTCTGGAGTATCTGGACGCCTCAAGGCGAGTTCTTTCCCAAGCTCAGATTTGACCGCTTCGGCAAATGGTTGGATACTTAAACCATAGGGTTTTCAAGAATTCGACTGGAGGGGCTTCTCGACGATGGGTCCTCGTAAAAAGCCGTCTAGCGGCGCAAGCGGCAGCGTTACCACCCCACAGGGAAAAGATATAAAGGCTCGCAGAGATTTAAATCCGGAGCCAGAAGAGCTGGTATTCGCAAAAGAGTACTGGACTGGATCGAGTCGCGACGGCGTCCTTGAGGACGGAGATGGCTATCACTATTACAGAATGACGAAGTCAGGAAAAATACTGGAAGCTTACGAGTTCTATGAACTCGACGATGGCAGGGAGTGTGTGGCGCCTCTGCCAGAGATGCTCAATGTCCATTGGATAAACGACTTGGGTTTCGACGATTTTGAGGCTTTAGATATGATCAAAGAAATCGAATTTTCACGAATTAAAGACATCGCAACTGGATTTTAAATAAGATTCTAGGCGACGTCTTCGCTTTCCATCTCGTCAAAAATCCTGGCTGATTTTCTGGTTTCTAGAACGTGTTGATACCACCCTGTGGTTTGCTCTAGAAGCCATGAGTAATTACTGAACTGACCTGGAGGTATCAATTCCTCGCAGAAGTCGGTTAGATCGTCCAGACTCGCGTGTGGATTATCTCGCAACCAATCTTTCACAGCGCGTTTGAATTTGTTGGTGTCAAACATTAAGCTTGTCCTTTCAGGAACCTCATGACAACCTGTGTCGAACAGGCGCAGCCACTTTGGCTTCCGGTATGTTGCTCGGCAGATTTTGCCGTGTCTTAAGCTTTATTCACTGGATCTTTAAGGACGTTAACGCATGCGAGCCCACCTACCCGTTGATCTTCTTGTTGATAAATCTCGAATTTGGCAATCTGCCAAATTTCTTTCGGACAACCTTTTGGACTATCTTGGCAAAAACTTAGACGCGTGGCTGCGTCAGTGCCTAGCCGATCTAGGTGTCAAGGATTCCCCGATCATTAAAGGCAGCGTTCACGCGGGTGCTTTCGTCACGGGTCAAGTCTATATCGCTGAAGGCGCCACAGTTGAACCGACTGCGTTTATTCAAGGCCCCTGTGTTATCGGGCCGGGCGCAGAGATTCGCCACGGTGCTTATATCCGGGGTAACGTTTGGGTTGGTGCCAACGCGGTTGTAGGGCATACCACGGAGGTTAAAGGGTCCGTGTTTTTCGATGGCGCCAAAGCTGGTCACTTTGCCTACGTTGGAGACTCTATTCTTGGGTTGAACGTGAACCTGGGTGCAGGGACAAAGCTTGCGAATTTGAAGCTTCGGGGTGGCGACGTCAAAATCAAACACCCCGTGACGTCCGACCTCATCTCAACAGGCCTGAGAAAAATGGGCGCGATTATGGGCGATCAATCGCAAACAGGCTGCAACTCCGTCCTCTCACCAGGAACAATTCTCATGCGAGACACAGCGGTCTTGCCGTGCGTTCATTTTCAAGGAACTCTAACCCACGGTTTTGCCCGGTAATTATACATTTGGCTGGCCATCCAACTTTATTACTTTACCTCGCTGAAATTTCCGGATAACCTTTTTCAAATTCAGATTTTGTAAATTTTTTCGGGCTTATTTCGGTTCTTGTAAGGATTCCCAGGGAGGGGCTCCTTCTGATGCACGTGGCCAGGTTGATCACCAGATTAATCAGGCTGAAACCAAGATTAAGGAGGATTTATGGCAGTGCGCAATCAACAACCGCGTCATAGTTCATGGGCAGTGGCCCTTGGAGCGTTGACCCTTCTCGCTGCTCAGCCGATTTTTGCGGCCGGGTACATCGTGAAGTTCAAACAAAATTCCGCGGGATTTAATCAGGCGCTGTTCTCCAAGAGCATCAGCGGAGTGACGATCACCGACAATCACGAGCCAGGCGGGCTAATTCTCGTTGACCTCGGCAAATCAACGAAAAAAGAAACCGCACGAAAACTTGCCGAGCTGATGAAAAATCCGGATGTCGAGTATGTGGTCGAGAACAAGAAAGTTCAGGCGTTCAACATGCCTAACGATCCAGAGACCTCAAAACAATGGTCGATTGCAAAAGTTCGCGCTGCAGAGGCTTGGGATCTTGGAGTGGGCAGCAAAGAAGTGATCGTCGCCGTGACGGATACTGGCGTTGATTACTCCCATCCAGACATCAAAGATAATATGTGGGTCAATAAGCGCGAAGTGCCAGGTAACGGCGTTGATGACGATAACAACGGCTTCGTTGATGACATTTATGGTTACGACTTCAATGGTAACGATGCCGATCCAAAGGATGAGACAGGATCTCAAAATCCGGGCCACGGCACCCACTGTGCTGGCATCTTAGGTGCAGTTGGTGACAACTCTCGGGGCATCTCTGGCATGAGCCAGAAAGTTTCGATCATGGCGTCGCGCTTCCTAGGCGCAGATGGCTCTGGTGACCTTATGGGCGCCGTTAAGTCAATCGACTACGCAACCGCAAACGGCGCGCACGTCATCAGTGCAAGCTGGGGTGCAGGCGTTAGCGCAAATGATGCTCAACCCATCACTGAAGCCATTGGCAGAGCTAATGACAAAGGCGTTATTTTCGTGGCCGCAGCTTCAAACGACGGCAAAAATAATGACGGCTATGAGGTTTACCCAGCGAACACCCCCCTTCCAAACGTCATCACAGTGGCGGCGTCTGGAAACGGTGACACCAAACCAAGCTGGTCCAACTACGGACAGGCTAAAGTGTCGTTGTCTGCTCCAGGAGAGAACATTTATAGCACTTTACCAGCCGACAAGTACGGCAACTTGAGCGGAACCTCAATGGCGACGCCGTTAGTTTCTGGCCTAGTAGCCCTCATGCTTTCGCACAATCCTAATTTGAAGCCGACCGATGTTAAAGCACTCCTTCAAGCCTCTGGAACTAAAGTTGGCATCGAAACCGCATGCAACTGCCGAGTTGACGCAGCAGCGGTAGTTCAGCGTGTTCGCAATGAGGATCTAACCATCATCCCGCAGGCGGCGACCGTTGCTCCTAATACAACACTCCAGTTTTCTGCTTGGGGCGGTAAAGGTCCCTACAAGTTCGCAGGCTCCTCTGATGGCGTCGCGACGATTGACCAAAATGGCCTCTTGACTGCTAAAACAGAGGGCGAATTAAACGTCACGGTCACGGACTCTGACAATAAGACTAACCAGTCACTACGCATAAGAGTCGTTGTCCCGGGTAGCGGCGGCGGCGGTGGAGGCGGCGGCGGAGAAGAGTGTCCGTTTGGCGATCCACAGCTTTGTGAGATGATCTGTGCGATTCAGCCAGATCTACCATGGTGCGCTAAATAAATAAGATTTTTAAAGCATCTGAGAACGGGAGGATCAATCTATCCTCCCGTTTTTATTTGAGTTTTTCACAATAAGGACCCGCTTTCTATAACCTTTTTATTGAAATTAAATTGATTTTAATATAAGAGTCGGGCGTTCATCTGGAGGATCCCTTGCTAGAGAGCGCATCAGTAGAAAATACGGGTATCGATCAGCCCGCTAAGAAGCCCCAGTATCTCAGCCTTAGTCGCGACGAGTGGGCAGAACTATTTGACAAGATTGGCGAGCCTAAATTCCGTGGACAACAGGTTGCCGATTGGATCTTCAAATTTTTTGCCACGTCACCAGACGAGTTTACGAACCTAAATAGATCCCTTCGCAGCAAACTAGCCGACCAACTCGAATGGTCATTACCAGAAGTCGTCAGTTCTTTAAACTCCGCAGACGGCTCGACAAAACTCTTATTGAAAACATCAAACGGCCAACTCATAGAGTCTGTGGTGCTGCGATATGAAGGTCGTGTTAGTCTTTGTGTTTCCAGTCAAGTCGGCTGCAAAATGGCCTGCAGTTTTTGTCAGACTGGCAAGCTTGGATTTTTTAGAAATCTCTCCGCACATGAAATTATAGCTCAATATTTAATCGCAGCTAAACTGGTACGAGCGGAGGGCCGCCGTCTTTCTCACGTAGTATTCATGGGTATGGGCGAACCTCTAGACAATTATTCAAATACGATCAAAGCCGTACAGCTATTAACTGCGCCTGATGGCTACGGGCTCTCCCACAAGCATGTGACCATATCAACGTCCGGTATTGCCCCAAAGATTCGCGATTTAGCGACCGATGTTCGTTGCGCATTGGCCGTGTCTCTGCACGCAGCCCAAGACGAGCTGCGCCGCGAACTTATGCCTATCAATCGAAAGTGGGATTTAACGCAGCTAAAAGAATCACTGCTCTACTATCAACAGACGACGGGCAACAAAATCACTTTTGAATATATCATGATCAAGGATAAAAACTGCGGTCTTCGAGACGCAAAAGACCTTGTAAAGTTTCTGCATGGATTTAGAGCAAAAGTAAACCTTATCCCGTTCAACTCCCACCCTGGGCTACCACACGCGCGCCCCACAGACGATGAGATTCGAGCCTTCCAAGTATACCTAGCAGAACGCTCCATAGCGGCTCCCGTTCGTTATAGCAAAGGCCTTGATGTTAGCGGAGCCTGCGGGCAGCTTGCCGCAAAGACTATGGACACCCTACATCTCATCCCATCCCGCAAAAACGTGATCAGCACCCCTCAACAATCCGCCCACTAAATCCTCGACAATCAGCCCGACAACTTTTACCTTATGACACTAGATCCTAGACTATTTTTGGGTGGGCGAAGCTTATGACTTTCGATTGGACCATCTCTGAAAACCGCTCCCTAAAGCCGCGAGCGCCACGTCACCACGCCGACATGAACATTTCACTCACGATCGGTTTTGAATCCTGGCAGATTATGTGGCCCTTGAATCTCAAAAATATATCGATTTCAGGCCTATTAGCCGAATTCTCCGTCGCCAACCCAAAAGATGCTCAGAGTGCTAACGATCTATTACGATTACTAAATGCTGAACCCGACGTTTGCCTGCAACTTACCCCATGCAGTCAGGATATTTTCCCGCTTTCTATCAATGCCGGCGTCGTTAGATCTCAGAAAACGTCACGAGGCCTAGAGCTTGCGTTTGGCTATAACGAGCAACCCGATGAACTCAAACAACTTTTAACAAATATTCTTGAGCAAACTGCGCTATAAAGGGCATCAAGCCAGATCGTAGACGAATGTGATGAAGGCACTAGTACCAACCATGGAATCAAGCGAATGCCAAAAAGAACAATAAAAAAGGCCGAAGCCACGCTTGAAAGCATGCGAAAGGTTTTTTTAATACCTGAATCAGATGATTCGACCCTAGGCAAAATCGAGCGTGAAATAAGCAACAATTTGCTTGGATTTCTGCGAAACACAATTGTAGCCGGCGAAATGGAGCCCGCGCAGATTGAACGCGAATTCCAAAACGTGGACATACCAGAGGAACCCATGTTTGTTCATGAACAGGCACAGTTTCTCATGGAAAAAGTTGTCAGCCAATCAGTTCATACAGCTTCGCCTGGGTTTATCGGTCACATGACCTCGAGCATGCCATATTTTATGCTGCCGCTTGCCAAGATTATGATGGCCCTCAATCAAAACACCGTGAAAATCGAAACATCTAAAGCATTCACACCACTTGAAAGCCAGGTTATTGGTATGATGCACAAGCTGGTCTATGGAAAACCCGAAACCTACTACGACACCTGGACTCATGACCGCAATCATGCACTTGGTGTATTTTGCTCAGGAGGAACCATCGCAAATCTGACCGCCTTATGGGTGGCTCGTAACCAGCTTTTAAAGCCAACGCATAATTACCAAGGCGCTTACAATGATGGTCTCGCTGCTGGATTGATTGAGCACGGTCATAAGAATATCGCCCTACTCGTTAGCAAGCGAGGACACTATTCGCTCCGAAAATCCGCTGATATTTTAGGTCTCGGGCGACGAAATCTCATCGCTATTGATACTAATGAGAAAAACAAGATACGGATCGACTCGCTTCGAGAGACCATCACCGATCTGAAGAAAAACAAGACCGCCATCCTCGCCGTTGTGGGGATTGCTGGAACTACAGAGACTGGCAATGTCGATCCCTTGGATGCCCTGGCCGACATATGTGAAGAACATTCCATCCACTTTCATGTAGACGGAGCATGGGGTGCGCCGACACTATTCTCCGACCGACATCGACACCTTTTAGATGGAATCCAAAGAGCCGATAGTGTGGTGATCGATGCCCATAAGCAATTATATACACCTATGGGCGCTGGAATTTGTTTGTTTAAAAACGAACGAGCACTAGATGCTATAGAAACCAACGCGCAATATATTATCCGCAGAGGGTCAAGGGACCTTGGTAAACACACCCTCGAGGGATCCCGCCCCGGAATGGCTATGCTCGTGCATTCAGGCCTTCGCATCTTAGGGAGAAAGGGTTATGAGTTACTCATCGACGTCGGCATCGGAAAAGCGGCACAATTTGCCAGAATGATTCAAAACACCCATGACTTCGAGTTAACAACCGAACCCGAGCTGAACATTCTGACCTATCGCTACGTCCCAGATGACGTCAAAGTCATTCTAAGCAATTGCTCCCCGGAACAGTCGAAGGCTATCAACAATCTTTTGAGCGAGTTAACCGTTAACATACAAAAAGTCCAGCGCGACCGCGGTAAAACATTCGTGTCTCGTACTGCCTTCGAGATTCCAGCTCACCACAATCAGCTTTTGACTGTATTCAGGGTCGTTCTAGCAAACCCCCTGACGACTCGACAGATTTTTGTTGATGTCCTTGAAGAACAGCGGTCTATCGCGAGAGACGAAATGAAGCGTTTAGGATTAAAGTCCCAAATCAATTCAATTTTGGGAACCAACGCCTAAAATTTAGAATCAGAACGATTCAAAAAATAGCGTACCATTGAATCGCGATTTATTAATATTGCTAAAAATTGACTCACTTGAGTTTGACTTAACAAGCTCTAAACGCCTAGGCACACTGCCTACCTTAAGGTTAATGGGCTTTTTATCAGAACCCATACACCCAATCACCCTAGCCTCCCAAAACAAAACCCCAAAAAAGTTCTTCGAAGGCGACCACTGATGGGTTTCAACATTTAATGTGCGTTTATAGACCTGCTTCTTACTATTGTCAGTCACCAAGAATTCATAAACCACTTTCTCTGAACAGATTTCTGGTTTACTCCATTCGAACTCAAAAAGAGGCCATGACCCATTACCATGCCAAATCAAGTTGCGGTCGGGCGCCAATCCTTTTAATCGTCGACTCATGGTTATACCGATAGCATCTTTGTAGTTTTTATCCGACATCCTCGGGTTGTCTTTAAAAATCTTCTTTGTCATCTGCACTTCGACGGCTTCAATTTTAGACTTGTAAAGCCCGTCGGTCGACTTCACTTGCATGAAGTATTTCCCAGGTTTCTTCACGGAGACTGAATAGCGATTTCCTTTCGAGATACCAATTTTTTGCCTAGATTCACCCTGCCTCCAAAAATAAACCTCATAATCCATGAGGTCCTGCAATGGTGCTTTTTCTCGCTGCCAAATAATTTTCATATCATATGGTATGCGGTCGGTTAGAAGCATTTGTTTGGCCCCTGGGGAAAGGAAGTCGATCTTGCCATGCTCGACCGAAACCCCAACACTCTCGATCTTCTTACCTTTGTTTAATGCAGCCACGATCTGCTTCAAAGTCTCCTCATCAAGCTTGGAATCGGGTGATAATATCGCCGCCGCCTGACTCCATGCTTGGGACATTTTGCGAAGAATATCCTCTTTTTCCTCAGTAGACTTCTTGATCTTAGAGTTAAATTGAGACAGCATCTTTGGATTCACTTGAATTCGCCTAAATGACTCCCGACTCAAGCGCATTATAATCGGAATGTTTATAGTCACCCGCGACCGCCGAATCCCCAACCCTTCCCTGCCTAGATTATCCTCCGCTTGCAGCATAATCGAAGAATCTTCACCCACGCGGAGTAAAGACCCGTCAGATATGATTTGATCAGTACGAGCGATTCTAAACTCACCGCTAAGAGGTCGAGAAATAAAAACAGCACCCTTCACACTTAAAATTTTAAAATTGATAACGCCAAGATCTCTCATTGAAAGCGGCTTGGCCGACTCCGCCAATGCAAGTTCGGATAGTATCATGCCAAACATTACGAATATAACTGAGATTGTTGGGAGCGCAGCCTTCATTTAATCAATCCCAAAACCAAACACATATCATCTTCGACTATTATATTCGCATTTTTCTTTCGCCAAAGGTCCATAACAGTCGAAAGTATACGATCGATATCATCACGTTTTGCCGACTTTAAAACCGCGAAAAGATCTTTTCTTGAAAAACCGACAGCTCCACCGACTGGAGCTGTCATAAGACCATCCGAAAAAAGCGCAAAAACCGTCCCGGATGCCAGCTCAAGATTCTGCTCACTCATGCTTAATTCCTCAGTGAAACCAAGGATTGTGCTACTGTTTGCTGGGCTCTGCGTCTTAATCATAGTTCCATCTGCTTTGACGACCACGGGCGCTGGATGACCCGCATTGTACCAACTAACGGATGCTGATTCTTTATGGAATTTTGCGATAATTCCAGTTGCCGTAGAAATACCTGAACCGTATGAATACAAAGCGCTGTTACAGCGCACCATAAATTCTTTGATATCAAACGGTTTCCCATCCAATCTTGATTTTTGCTCCTGAAACAATACGGACATCACGGGTGTCATCATGGCAGACTCAATTCCATGGCCTGTTATGTCCACGATTGAAATAACCGTCTCACCCCTTGCTTCATCATAATGCACGCCGTACCAGTCACCGGCTAAGTGAAGGGAGGGTTCATACTTAGCGGCAATAGCAAGGTTCGATTCTGACGCTTTTTGAGGCTTAAATAAAAATCGATCCTGAATAGCGCTCGCGACACGAATACCCTGCTCCATTTTTGTTTTCTCAATCTTATCAACATGCAAAGCGGCGATCGTCTTATCGCGATTACGAAGATTATCCGCCATGTTAATAAATGACTGGCTTAAAACTGCTAGTTCACCGAACCCTTGCGCATTCATCTTTACATCAAAATCCCCCCTTGAAAGCTGTTTTGCCATATCGGTCAATGCACGAATTGGCCTTGTAGCCATCCAGAGAGGAACTTGAAGAATGACAACAGCGAGAATCAAGTAAAAAACGGATACGCCGGCCACTTTACGGATCGTTGAATAAACCTCCTCCATGGCACGTTGCTTGGTTTTCTCAGCAAAAATTATCATGTTGGAGCGTGGTATCTCTTGAAAAAATCCATACAGTTTTGTTCCGTTAATCTCAAATTCGGACTGCCCTTGGCGAAACGGCATCTTCACAAATGATGTCACCAAAGGACGCTTCATAACGAGATCCTGCGTGACATCTTGCACATTCGTGTACAAAAGTTTGCCGCCACGACTTAGTAAGTAAATGGTTGTATATTTTGTATTTAATGTAAATAACCGCTCCATGTCGGTCTGGTTAATTTCAAAAAGACGGAGCATCGACCGATTGCCCTTTCTATCCCCCTCCGCATAGAAAGCCTGCCCATTGTAGGATCCAAAAGAATAGAACGGTTCCGCATTAGGCTCATTTATTTCAAAATTTTCGAGACCTAATTCTTCGGCATTTTTCGCGCCAGCAAACTCGCCCTTTAACCATGATAGGTTACCCTTATCCAGAAGGTTAAATTCTGCAATAGGCTCTTGTTTTCTTGTCTGTCTAATATAATTATCCAAGTAATCTGAAATGTTATGAGACCTAGACTCTAAATCGAGAAAAAGAATCATCGAAGCATCTTTCAAAGATGAATCATACAGAGCACGCATCGCGTAAAAAATCGAGAAAAAAGAACCCCCGATTATTCCAAGAACACAAAAAAGAGATATAATCATCCGAACACCAGGACGATACGAAAACAGCTTGAATTTAGCGAACATATTTACGATCCTTGCTAATTAAGATTTCGATTCGCCTATTCTTTTTCATGTTCTCCGCAATCCATTTCCCATCTGACGTCTTTTCCGGAAGAAGCGGCTCAGAGCTACCTCGACCCTCAACTCGCACAATCTTTTTCTTCACTGAATTCGCAGTTAGATATTTAGCTACCTGGGAAGCCCTTACAACCGACAGCGACCAACTGTCGAGACCAACAACAGCGTCGTTCGTAGTCGAGTCCGTATGACCAACAATTCGAACGCTGTCGATATTGTTAGCTCGGCTAATAGTCTGGCTAAGCTGACTAAGCCGAGTGTAAGCGGTTGGTTTTAATTTAGTCGACCCTTGATCAAACAGAATGTCGACTGGCACGGATACAGTCACAAGGTCTTTGATTTCTTCCGCTCCCATAATCGCTTTTAGATCGTCTGTGGCAAGTTTAGTCTCTCTATCGCGGGACTCTGCTGCCTCGCCTTCGCCTTGACGGGATCTTTCCTCAGCATCCTGAATTCGACTTATGACTTCTTCAATGGATTCGAGATTCAACATCGTCACTAGAAGCTCTAAAGCTCTCATGGCAGCATTTTGTGCCCCCTCATCGTTGGAGTCTCCGGCTTGAGACTTATCGGTTTTGAAAGCCTCCATGAGTTTTAGTCGCACGCATTCCTCATTTTTGGGGCTGGCTACAGCAAATGAGTACATCACGACGAAAAAACCAAAGAGCAATGTCATCATGTCTGCATAAGAAACTAGCCACGGTTCACCCTCTTCATGAGGTTCGTGATGATGTTTCTCATCATGATCCTCGTGATCCATATGGGAGCCATGGTGCTCTGCCCCAAGGATGTCATCCAGATCTTTTCTGTTTTTTTGTTTGTTATTGCCTGCCACTCAACTGCACTCCCTCTTTGATTATAGGGAGTTGCTTTGCAAGCCCACATAGGCAGCAGTTGCCTATGTCTCGCCCACGCAGGTCATAAAATTTAAATAAGAGATGCTGATTTGAGCTGGCTCAAACGCGGGGTTTGTTCCACAACGATATTTGGGTTTTTTATGGAAATACCGTTTTGGCGTCTAGTGTGATTCGTTGTAAGCCTCGTTAAAAGTGAATTTCGCGTATCCATTTTAGGCAAATCGAGATCTTTTGCAAAGGAGACGGCCTCAGGCGCCACTTTATTGAGAGCTACAACACTGCCGTCACTTGATATGAACGATGATTCGCCTGAATTTTCCAGCCGCGCTGACAACAGTAACCCAATAACGGTGGACACACCATGTCGCGCCAGAAAAATAGTCCTCATCCAAACCGGCATATCCATCAAGCAATCAACTGCACTTTGACTTGGCATTCGGTCAATAAGCAAAGCAGTAGCGGTAAGAACTTTATTCAATGCTGCATCATCAACACCATAGTGGTAAAGAGCCGAAAACTTTGTAGTTTCAGCATCCGACTTTAACGTCAGTTTGTCGTTACAACTTGCTGCGTTATTGAATGAATTTTCAGGGCCCTTTGATCTTGTTGTTGTATTACCTGGAAGAGCTGGCAACCCTATTTTTGATAGCTCAGACTCCAAAACTGGGGTGCGTACTTTTTTAGATCTGGCTTGCTCCGATAGTTTGCGAAACTCAAATTTAAGATAAATACGGCTAGCAATCACGACTTCGGGCAGCATATACGTTGTGGGTGGAAGACTTGTCTCACGCCTAGACGCCCACAAGACCTCTTCTGGTAAAGGTAGCTCTGGTAAGCCGATCTCCCCAGCCACCAGTCCGGATAGATGGCTCACGATGGGAGTTTTTGGGGGCTGACTTGACATATCTTTTGACCCTTTCTCAATTCTGTAGGTTTGGCATCGGCAATAATTGCCGATTCATTAGAAAAAAGTTTTACCCTCCCCCATCAAACATTTGATGCATCTGCAAATTTAGCGAAAATAGCAGCCGGAAATCAGCAGGTTCGGACTGCATGAATAAAATCGCACTTAAAATAGGGCTATAATGGGCTTAAGATTGTCTTTATCGTCACACGATAGGTTTATAGGAGCCATCCGTGAATATTAATATTGTGCTGTCGTTTACCATGGCTGTGGCCGTCTTTTCTTGGGCAGCCTTGACAGCAACAGATAATCCAAAAACATTCCTTGACCTGCACGGGTTTGTGATCGTAATCGCTGGATCGATCGTTGCGACCTCCATAAGCTTTGAATGGGGTCGCGTTCTTCTCATGCTAAAAGTCTTCTGGAACCGGACGATTCTCGGGAAAAAACCTGATTATATAGGCCTTATTAAAGAGCTCATGAAACTAGCAGATGCTTACCGAAATGAATCACCCGACCTCCCAGGCCTGGTTGAAAATCAAAAGGATCCCTTTCTCAAAGAAGGCATGAAACTTCTTTTGGATGAGCTTGTAGAACCCTCCCAACTTAACAAGATTCTCAAAGTCCGTGTCAGTACATTTTTTGAACGTTACAGTGACGATGCCCTTAGATTTCGAGCGATGGGAAAGTACCCACCAGCGATGGGACTCATGGGGGCCGTACTGGGGATGATCGCCCTGCTCGGTGGCCTTGGAAAACCGGGTGCCGAAAAAACAATTGGCCCTTCCATGTCTATTGCGCTTGTTGCAACACTTTACGGTATTGCCTTTGCAAACTTGATCGTCATTCCCATTGGTGAAAATTTGACCGAAACAGCCAAGGAACATCAACGAAAAAATATGATTATTACCGAAGGTATAAAGCTCGTGGCTGCCAAGACGAACCCCATCGTACTTGCCGAGGAATTAAACTCGTATCTTTTACCGGCTGAACGTATTGACTGGAAGAGCGTCACAACTTGACCTGATGAGTTAAGCAGCCTTATTCATATCGGCTGGAAGATTAAGCCCGTCAGGTGGATTCACGCCGAGAGATTTAGCCTGCGCAAAGATAATCTGATCAACAATATTTCTGTCGGCAGAGACGACCCGGCGAACTGCCGCTACCAAGGCCTCCAAAATAACTGTCTTTCTCGCATTAATATCTGCCATTTTCTTTGCGTTCTTCTGATTCTGCTCGATTTCTGCCTGCAACATCTCAGCGCGCTTATTTCCTGTGCCTACAGTGGCGTTAAGAGCCGCTTTGATAGCATCATCAGCTACCAGCATCACTTCGGCCCTTCGAGGCAGAGGCAGCGCGTTAAACGCTTGTGTTAAAGCCTTAGCAGGCACATAGGATACGTCACGTAAAAACAACTTTGACTGCATAATTTGACGCTTTAGATCCCAATCTTCCGGCGGAACTAATTCATAAACGATACCTTCATCTGCGACAGTGACAGTCTTCACAAGGCGCATGATCAAACGCCTTTGGGCTTGCGACCTTTCAGTGATTCCTGCAGAAACCTGACCAAGTTTAGTTATCATTTGAGCGATAACTTGATCTGGAGAGTCTATCTGCTTATCTAAAAGCGCCGCTGCCTCTTTTAGAATATTTCCCGGGATAGCCTTCATCAGTCGATTACCACGCTCTACGGATAGTGTTTTAAGTAGCACAGCGATGGATACCGTGTCAGCGTCTGAAATAAACTTTGTGACGATGGCATCATCGTACTTAATAAGAACAGCCCTTACCGGATCAAACACCTTCATCGTCTCATCACGCAAAGTTGCCTTTGAAACGCATTCTCCATACATTCGCTGCGCGATCTCAGCACCGTTCAACATATTGGGAGGAGTATCGCGGTGCTCTTCAACATAGACTTCTAGCTTTTCAACAGCCGCCCTCGGCAGATGATCTAGCGCCGGTTTTAAAGGAGCGAACCCCATAAAACTCAATAGATCCCTAAAATCAGCGAGCCCATTATTGTCATAGAACATATCGCTAATGTACTCTGCGCACAGGAAGGTGTTGTCAGCAATAAACGATGTCATTTGACTACGAATATTCTGCATGTCGCGGGTTATAGCTTGGCTCGCAGCCGCCTGGTCAAAACTGCCCCTTTGTTCGCCATCAGAATCAGACGCTAGCGCCAAAACTTCCTTAACAGACGCTTCATCTTCGCCATCCTTGGCAGCTTCAGCCGGCTTCAATGCTGCAATGTCACGTCCTAGGCCCATGACCGCATTTTGTACCCCTTTGCTCAGCGCCCGAGCTGCTACAAACATTGCCACGAACAAGAACAAGCCCAAAATCAGGACACTCACAACGGTCGAAATAAACGAATTCTCTGGACGCCAAATACCCTCGACAAACGTCTTTGGAGTCGGTTTTTCTTGTTCAACCTTTGGGGGCTCTGGTATGGGGGGCGCCATTTTTACTTTGACCCAGTCTGATGTCGGGGCACCTTTAGCGATAGACGAAAACTCTAGAAAGTTAGCGACAAGCTTTGGCACAGCATCTGAGAATGTTTTCGGGGTTTTGGCAGGAAGCGTTATGTCGACTGTGATTTTTTTAAGATAGTCCGCCGCTTTGAAGACAAAGGGCTCTAAAGGCTGCTGCGACGGCGCTGGGACACTTATGGACAGTGTAACGGGAGGCTGCGCCGGGAGGACGATATTTGGCTGCTGCGTCTGAGCCATCACCACTTTAGGCTTTTTTTCTTTGTTCTCTTTCAGATTATCTTGAGCTTGGTTGATGATTTGGCTAATCGTTGAATTGGCAATATCAACATTTAGCCGACCAAGGCGAACGCCACTTTTGACATCCTCCGCTGGTGTCTCAACTTTCTCTTCCTCATTATCCTCTTCGGCAGTCTGCTCAGGTGGGGTTGACAGCTGAGGTTGGACGGGCTTATATTTTTCCATCAACTCAGCAATATTTAGCTTAACCGCCTCTGTCTGAGCAGTGCGTTCAGCACCCATTTTCGCTTCTTGTGCACGACGCCATGCTTCCGCGTCAGAACTGACCTTGGTTTCATCAAACTCGAGCGTCAGATAAACTGATGGCTCTTGCCCATCAACCCCGACTAGCTTCAGTTCACTGATCAGTTTTTGTCGCAGCATACTTGAGTAGAAGTCTGTTAACTGAAGACGGTCTTGTCGGGAAATCGTTACGGTCGCATTCTGCGCTAATGCATCAACTGATAGCGCGAATACCAGTAGCTTTAAGCTAGTGCTCAAAAAACTTTTCATTGCGTTTTTTGACGGACGAAGACTTATCAACGATGAGCTCCCTGTTCTGGGTTGTCCTAAACTGACACTTATGACCTGTCTTGGTTTCGGCGAGTCCCTAAAAAATGTTAGGCCGTCCAAGCTCGGCAGCACAGCTGGCAAGCCCGCAAGTGCCTGTAATAAAACAGATTCAGCGCCCTACTTTGAATAATCTGAACTCGCAAATCCGGTTCGTGGTAGCTCCACCCAAAAAAATGCTCCATTTTTCCGCGGACGCTTGTGCCTATTTTTTAAACCGCGGCGGACATTTACTTCAAATTTGTCATCAAAATCAGAATCCATAAAGATCACTTTGTTCCGTATAGCAAACTCATTTCTCCTGTGATATCAGGGGCAACCTCGACTTTTAATCGTCTCAGAAAACCACTTTTGGAGGTCATGCCGTGGATCAAGAGTCCTTAGCTAAGAATGCTGATGGAAAAAATATTCTTGGGCATCCATCTGGATTGTTCGTTTTGTTTTTCACGGAGATGTGGGAGCGATTCTCGTTCTATGGAATGAGAGCCCTACTTGTTTTGTACATGACACAATATTTACTGACTGACCCAACGCGTGCGGCTGAAGTATTTGGCTATAATAGCTTAGAGAGACAGATCATCTCTGTTTTTGGCCCCCAGACCGTCCAACAGATGAGCTCTCACATTTACGGGCTTTACACCGGCCTAGTATACTTTACGCCTTTTTTTGGCGGAATATTGGCTGATCGTTTCTTAGGCCAGTACAAGACGGTTTATGTCGGTGGGATTCTAATGGCTATTGGCCACTTCCTGATGGCTAGTGAACAAGCTTTTTTACTCGCTCTTGGGTTTCTAATCCTAGGAAATGGCGCGTTTAAACCAAATATCTCGACACAGGTCGGAAATCTTTACAAGGACGGTGATCCACGACGGGACTCAGCATTCACAATTTTCTACATGGGAATTAATCTTGGTGCTTTCTTGTCTCCACTTATCTGCGGCACACTCGGGCAGAAACTTGGTTGGCACTGGGGTTTTGGTGCCGCTGGCGTCGGGATGATGCTTGGACTTTTGATTTACTGGCTTGGATCTGGCTTACTACCGAAAGACACACTTCACACACAAGCTTCCGTCGAATCAGGACCCCTATCAAAGCAAGAGTGGGCGGCCGTAGGCGCTCTTGCTGTTTTATGCTTTCTGAACATCATGTTCTGGGCGATATACGAGCAGCAGGGTAATACATTGCAGATTTGGGCGGATAGCAAAATAAACTGGGACATCGGCGGCATCACGATCCCCTCCACGTGGTTTCAATCCTTTAATCCTGCAATGATCTTCTTATTAGCACCACTTCTTAACATAGTCTGGGCGTGGCAAAATAAAAACGGTCATGAACCATCTAGCGTTACAAAAATGGGCTTCGGTTGCATTCTATGCGGAAGTGCCTACATCTTGATGATTATTGCATCCATGATGATGCCAGGTGACGAACGGGGTTCGGTTTTATGGCTTCTTTCAACCGTTTTCGTTTTCACAATTGGTGAACTTTACTTGTCACCCATCGGCTTATCCCTTGTCACTAAAGTTGCTCCAAAGAAAATCCTGAGTATGATGATGGGAATGTGGTTCTTGTCGAGCTTCTTTGGCAACTACGCAACCGGTTTAATTGGAACTCTCTATGAAAAAATGCCAAAGGAAACTTTCTTTGGTCTTCTCACCGTCATGGGTGTTTTGACTGGTATTGTATTCATGATTATTAGACGTCCGATCGAGAATGCCATCGGAAAGCATGTTTAATATCTGAACGCGAAAGGGCCACATGCGCATCTTGTTAACCGGGGGAACTGGATTAATTGGAACTCAGCTCGGGATTGAGCTAGTACGACGCGGGCATCACATCACCGCTCTTACTCGAAAAGGGCAACCCCAGGACCTAAGTTTTCCTGCACGATGTTTGGCGTGGGACCACCTCAACCCAATGCCGTTATCAGTATTATGTCCTGGAAACGAAACTTTCGATGCAGTCATTCATCTAGCTGGTGAAACCGTTTCGCAGCGCTGGACGAGAACTGCTAAGCAAAAAATTAACGACTCGCGCATCAAATCCTCCAAGGCTCTGGTGGATACTTTTAAAACATCCCCTACGCTCTTACCTGCTGTTTGGTTAAATGCATCTGCCATCGGCATCTACGGCGATACATTCGATAATGCTGTCGATGAATCTAGCCCAGCTAAAGAAGGTTTTTTGGCTGATGTCTGTAAACATTGGGAGCGATCGCTGTCTGACTTACCTGCGTCAGTCCGCACCGTATTTCTCCGACTTGGCGTTGTACTATCGAACGAGGGTGGCGCCCTACCGAAGATGATGACTCCTTTCATCTATGGTTTAGGTGGTCCTTTGGGTCATGGGCGGCAATTTCTTAGTTGGATTCATATAGAGGACGCCGTACAAGGCATCTTGAAAACTTTGGAAGACAGCTCAATAAAAGGGCCCGTCAACATCGTTGCTCCAGATGCGGTGACCAATAGTTATTTGACCAAAGCACTAGCCCAAAAAACTCGAATGCCTGCAATATTCAGAGCTCCATCATTTTTGCTAAAACTTGTACTAGGTGAGATGAGTTCGATGATCCTCGGAAGTGCCAATGTCAGACCTAAAGTACTCATAAAGTCTGGTTTTAAATTCAAGTTCCCAAACCTGTCATCGGCTTTGGACGATCTGCTCACATACTGCCAACCTCATGGCACAAGAATTTATATAGCCAGACAATGGATTACAGGCTCACCATCTGAGAACTTCCCATTTTTTTCTGCGGCCGAAAATTTGGAAACGATTACACCACCTTGGCTTAATTTCAGAATTGTGGCAAAAAGCACTCCCGACGTCCGCGAAGGGACACTCATTGATTACAAGCTAAAAATCAAAGGAGTTCCAGTTCGATGGCGAACACGCATCGAAAACTGGGATCCACCGCACAACTTCGTTGATACACAATTACGCGGCCCATACAAGACATGGCACCATACACACCGATTTGAACAACTAGGACAAGGCACGCTGATGACGGATGTCGTACGATACAGGATGCATGCTTGGCCTTTTGGAGATTTTGCACTACGCATGGTAAAAAATGATGTCTATTCGATATTTAAATACCGACGCCAGGTGATCGAAAAGATTTTATCGTCTAAACCCGTCTACCAATAAACCCTCGTCATTCCAGTATTTAGCGGTCAGTTTTTGGCATTTACTCTATCTCTTAAGCAGCAAGAATCTCTCAGAAGCTAGGCAAAATTTGCCGACAACCCTCCTATGCGGAAACGCGAAAGGGGGATTCTATGAGATATCTTGCATTTTTTTGCGCTTTAACGAGCTCTAGTTTAATAGCGGCAGAATCCTTACCATCCGCCCTGGCGTCTAAGTACAAACAAATACTATCGCTAAAACCCAAGGACGCCTCACCCACACTCCGCACCCTCGGAGAGGCAAAACTATTTTTTAGAGAGGGTGTTCGGGTTCTCTATTTAAAAGGCGACCGATTTGAAATGGCTTACCAGCATGGACGGCTACTTCAAGACGAGATTGCAAATGGAGCTCTTCCAAAAATCGGCTCCATGGTCGAGAGTGCCGCAAAAAATTCATTTCCCGATGTCCCAAGCGTCGTAGATCCTATCATTGAGGGAATTTATAAAACCTACACGACAGCCATCATCAATCACTCCGCCAAAAAATCAAACATGAGCAAAGACGAATATATGATTGAAGCATACGGTTTATCCGCTGGATCAGGCCTCCCGCTTGATCTAGTAGTTAGAGCGTTTTTAAGCCCAGAAACACTGCAAATTATCCTTGGCCAACAAATGCGCGGACAAAAAAATTTGCCGGCCCCCTTCTCCGTAAATGAATGTACGGATTTTGCAATACCACCTTCTAAAAGCTTGAACGGAGGTTTCATCATTGGCAGGAATACCGATTATTCGCTAAACGGCTTCTTCGATAAATATCCGACCATCATTTATTACAATCCCACCGACGGCACTCAGCCGTACATGTCGATCACGTCAGCGGGAGTGCATACTGCAGGCGTCGTTGGTTACAATCAGTCTGGAATATTCCTGGGGGTTCACACAATCCCCACATGGGATACATCCATGCAAGGATTTCCAGTGTTCGACGTGGGACAAAAAGTTCTCAGAGAAGCAAAATCGTTTAACGATGCTGTGAGACTATTAGAAGCCAACTTACCTGGTGCCGGTTGGACGTACACACTGGTCAGTACTCGTGAAAATCGCTCCGCAGCCATTGAAGTCACAAATTCCAAATTATCAGTTCGGGAGACAACAGGTGATTTCCACATCCAAAGCAATCATTTCATCAGTAAATCCATGCTGTCCCGAAATCTGGATATCAACGCTACAATAAATGCAGATACGCGCGCTCGCTACGAACGAACACATGACTTGTTGAGGCGTCTTGCCGAACCCGCTGATGTATCATCCGCTGTGCGAATTTTGGCAGACAAAACAGATCCCTTAACAAATCAAATAGCAGGGCTTGGCAATGTGATTGCAACCCACATGACTGTTACAAGCGCCGTAATTGATTCTGCTAAGCAATCTATCTACCTGGCAAAGGGGTTGGCTCCGACACCACTCACAACTTTCTTAGAATTCCCAACAATTGAACGATTTGATCCAATAATCTTTCAAGACGAAACCTACGAGACAATCACTGAGAACGAATACCACAGAGACCACCCAGCCATATCAGCGGCAGAGCAGCTGTATATTGCCGCAAAAAGTGCTTACGAAATTGAACTCGATCGAAGCAAGGCGCTATCTCTATTAGAGTTAGTCACCCAGACCGACCCAGACTCTGCGGCATACTTATACGTGACAGGTCTCATGGCTATTAAAGTCCGGGACTATCCGAAAGCGCAAAATTATCTTCTTCGATGTCAGGATATTGCTACAGGCCATTATAAGCTTACTTGCCAATACTACCTTGCGAGAACCAAAGCATCTGCGGGAGAAACGGATGATGCCATCCACCATTTCCAAAATATTTTAATCGAAGCCAGCCCAAAAACCGAAGGACCGTTGATCCGGGCAACGGCTAAAAATCTACAAAAACTTCGAAGGACTGGAATTCTCCGGCTAAACCCTGATACGATTGCTATTTTCATGCCCGAAGCAGACGTTTTAGCCTATTAGAGAATTCATGACGTGATTGCTGCTGTCATGCGCCGCAGGATTACTTCTTCAAAACAGACTCTTTTTCCATATAGAGCTCTATTGCCTCGCGAAGAACCTTGATGGCAACATCCTTATCAAAGAAGTCTTCCACCACGACTTTTTTGTTCTCAAGAACTTTATAGTCTTCAAAAAATCTGCGTATTTCTTTGATACGGTGAGGTGGCAAGTCTCTAATGGAGCTGTAATGACTAAATTCGGGATCATCCGCGTGAACAGCTATAATTTTATCATCGGCCTCGCCCTGATCCAACATACGCATAACCCCAATAGGCTTCGCCATGGCCAGACTAAGCGGTACAAACGACTCTTGACCTAGCACGAGTACATCAAGAGGATCCTTGTCGTCGCAATAAGTCCGAGGAATAAATCCATAATTTGCAGGGTAGTGAACACTTGAATAGAGGATCCTATCCACTTTGATGAGCCCCGTCGACTTATCTAGCTCATATTTAACTTTGGAACCTTTTGGCACTTCAATAATTGCTGGAAAAAATTCAGCATATCTCGTTCCAACATCTACATCATGCCACGGATTAGATTTGGTTCCACTCATTTGACTGCTCCTTAGTTTTAACTATCGTCGGCCGTTTCGACCTAGCTTTGACCAAACTGCTCTGGTAATTCCAACGAACCCACCATCAGCCCCGACTGAAACTTCATTGTTAGCACCAGGCTGCCACTCTATATTTCGATCACCACCTCCAGGTAGTTTTCTTAGGCATTTCCACGCTAATGTTTTGCCAGGGCTTATCCCCTCGATCATACCCGACCAAACACCTCGCGCATACTGCACCGCATGAAGCGGCAGAGCCTTCTCTGTATTCCACCCACCTAGTTTCGCATCATCACCAACAATAAACATACCGTGGCCTCGGGGGCTGTCTCGTCCTTCATCACACACAAAATGCAACGTTGCGCTTCGAGGAGGACCCACCTCCCATTCAATCTGAATGGATTGGGTCATTCTAACGTCAACTCGAGGTGTTCTAATGAGAACGCCCGTTTCAGAATGCACCTCAAAGCAGCGTGCCAAAGGATCGCGGGCGTCGGGTCCCTCATTTCCATTACACACGGGTAGAGGCTGCCCTCCCACCTGAACGCTCTTTACCACCCAACCTGGAGACCAAGCTCGAATTGTCCAAGCTCTTTGGGTGTCATCGCCATCAAACTGACCAACAGCTCCCCCAATTTGGACATCTGTCCGCAAAGACTCAGTTTTTTGAATAAGTGGTGTCACGCGAACACCGTTACTTTCAAAATGTCTAGAATAACCATCGTCTTCCGTCATCTCAAATCTGTGGGACACGCCTGATGGATCCACAAATACATCAAGAAGCATCGACTTAGACATGGTGCTGACATTTTGCTGGCCAAGGCCTCTTTGATTGAACGACCCAGCAAATCGAGGCACAATGGCGCCAGCACTAGCAAAAACGGGCAACCTAAAGATACCGTCCCTATATAGGGGAAAACCCCGAATCCATTCGCCGTTGGAATTCTTATGAGTGCCCTCAAGGAAGTCATACCAAACGCCACCAGGCAGATAGATATCTGCCTCATAGGCTGACGCCTTTGCAGCACCGGAGATCATGAGGTCTCCCAAAAGTCTCTGACCACCGATCTTTCTGACAGCAAGATCGTCTGGAAATCGCATGGCCATGGGCTCCATCAAAGGAGACCCCGTTAGCCAAGCTTGATGAGCCAAGGAATAATAGTAAGGCGTTAAACTATAGCGAGTCAAAAGATTCACGCGATTCGATTCAACGTGACCGATTCGATTAGGCGCAGTCTCGCGATCATTATCCAAATTTAGGACGTGACTTCTCACCGGAACGTCAAACCATGTGGCGTTGGCAAACCATTGGGTGAAATTTTCTTGCGTCTCTGAATTTGAAAGAGGCCGTCCATCGTCTCGATTACGGTGGAAACCACCGATATCGGAGCTATAGTAGTCGATTCCTGACCAACTAACGTGATTATGACTTGCTATGTGAGCCGACAACGACGGCAAATTACCGCCAATGTCCCCAGACCACAATCCCGCACCAAATCTTTGTAGTCCCACATTACCGCTACGCAGCATCAAAAATGGTCTATGGTTCACTCGACTTTCAGCAAAGCCATCCCACACGCTTTTAGCCCAGAATAACGAAAATAGATTGTGAATATCCTGATGAGCAGTCTTGCCTTGTTCCCCATTACCAAAATAACACGAATGCTGATCAAACATTTCTGGCTCACCAAGGTCAAGCCAATGAGCATAAACCCCTAAATCAATCAGAGGCTTTCTCTTTGTGTTATGCCAGTATTGACCGGCCGCTGGATTCGACCAATCAATCATCCCACCCTTTCCCCACCACTCGCTTGAGTTTCCTGTTACGGCGCCTGTCAGGTAGCTCGCTGTGCGAGGATGACCACACTCATGAGCCAAAAACCCATGCGATTCCATGTCATCATGCTCTGCTAGTGCGCGGCCAATATAAGATTCCTCAATGGGAATTAGACCAATATCATCGTGATTTAAGAACTTTTTGATGACAGCTTCTGGCTGAGGAAAATTAGCCTCGTCAAATTGCAGTTTTCCCATATTAGTGTGATCACTACCTGGCGTGACATTTCCGAACCATTGAAGATCAAGATAAAAACCGTCTATCGGGAACCCATCGCGGCGCATACCTTCAAGCCGGCTATTTATCTCTCCCCAGTTGTCATAGCCGTATTCACTCATCCAAAACCCAAACATTTTTCGAGGCGGAACAGGAGCCCTACCCGATAACTGCATAAATCTCTGCCTGACAACTTTCGGCCCATTGCCCGCTATGACAAATCCACGTAGCTGATCTCCGAACATGCCAATGCGCCAGGTGCTCGCAGAGAAATCCCAAGTCTGTTTGTAAATATTATCAAGGAGAAGCCCCCAACTCTGTCGTCCGGAACCAAGGGCCATAACGACTGGGAACATGGCTTCACCCGTGGCGCCGCCGGCATAAGTAGGCATGCTGTTACCAAATCCGCCCTTGGTAGAAATAACTTTGCCATTACGGTCGGCATCGAATACGCCTGGATCTTCGAACATTTGACCAAGCCCGTAGATGTTTTTAACCCCTGACGTTTCAACTTCGATTCTCTTCCATGGACGAGTGGTTTCGGCCGCACAGAACCGTCCAAGAGTTTGCTTGGCAGCTACATCTGTGACCGTGAAACAACCTTCAGAGTATTCCAAGCGAGTTTCAGCCGTCGTAAAAGCACTTCCGGACTCTTGAAATTGTGTTGGCCCAGGGAATTCTTGATCTTTTACCATAATTGTCGAGTAAATCGGCTCGTTACTTTTACGGTTTGCTCCGGGGGTGAACTCGAAATGAATGACGCCGTCACTTAGCCACTCAATTTTTATGACTTGATCCCGACTTGAGTCGACGAAAACGCGCCTCTCCACCGCACCGTAGCTCACTCCTGTGAGACACAGAACGGCAACCCATAAAAGCTTAAGACCATTTGATAGCATAAAAATCCTCCTCTCGGCGCTTCCGATGAAGCTTCCGTTTGATTCAGCGTACTTTCTGACTCGCCACATCGAGCCAGACCGCCACCACCAATACCAACCCTTTAACCACGTATTGCCAAAAAGCTTCCATATTGGCTAAAGACATGCCGTTATTCAGACTTTCCATCACCAAAGCTCCTAGGAGTGCGCCAGCAATCGTGCCCTTTCCGCCCATAAGACTCGTGCCGCCAATCACACAGCTTGCTACGGCATCTAACTCGAGAAGCTGTCCGGCGTCTGGCTGTGCGCTTTCGACCCTAGCAGTCAAAATCATGGCAGCAACCCCTGTCAAAAGTCCCATTAATAAAAAATTACCAAGAACAACACGCCGAACATTGACTCCAGACAAATACGCGGCCTCAACACTCCCGCCGACAGCATAGACGTGACGGCCAAATACGGTCTTAGTGGAAACGAACTGAAAAACAACCATCAATACGAGCATCAAAAGCACGGGAGCAGGAATGCCCTCGTAAGCGTTCATAACGAACGTAAAACCAAAAATTGTAGCTATCTGAAGGAAAAGCCACTCCCACCGCACGTCTGAATCGGCCAATGCATCGGCTCTTGAAGCCGTTTTACTCTGAAGAATACCTTTTAAAATTAAAAAACCAGCAGCCAGCGCCGCCATAACCCAACCATATATGGGCGGCAAATAAGCGCTGCCGAACGATTTAATCCAACTATCCTCAAGGGGAATCGTCACTCCTGCCGTCACACCCATGCTTAGGCCACGGAAAACCATCATACCAGCAAGCGTCACTATAAAAGCGGGTACTTTTTGGAAAGCCGTCAGCCAACCCTGCAGAAAGCTTATTAACGCACCGACTCCGAGGGTGGCAAGCATCGCCTGCTCAGGACCAATACCCCGCTGCATGAGCATCGCCAGCACCACCCCTAAAAAACAAACGACACTTCCCACTGACAAATCAATGTGACCGGCTACGATGATCAAAACCATGCCCATCGCCAGCACCCCGGTCACCGTCATTTGTCGAAAAAGATTAGACAAATTTCTTGGCTGAAGAAAAGCTTGATCGGTTACGTACTGGAAAATAATCCAAATCACCACGAGTGCGAACACCATGGTCCATGTCCGCCATGATTGCTTTAAACTTCCAACAATTCCTGCCATCACGTTTCCTTAAATAACAAATCGACCTATCCAAACCTAGTAGCGGCAGCCATGATGCGCTCCTGCGTTGCCTCATGGCGGCTAAATTCACCTGTGATTCGTCCACCACATAAAACTAAAACTCTGTCACTGAGGCCTAGCACTTCTGGCAATTCAGACGACACCATGACAACCGCTACGCCCTGGCTCGCCATCTCACCAACAATTCTATAAATCTCAGCCCTTGCTCCAACATCGATCCCTCGTGTCGGTTCATCCAGAAAGAGTACTTTCGGCTTGGTTAACATCCACTTTGCCAGCACGACCTTCTGTTGATTGCCTCCGCTCAATGTCTTCACCTGAGCACTGATGCCGGGAGTCTTAATACGCAGATCCCGCACATAATTGCGGGCGATTGACATCTCATCGTCATTTTTCAAGACCCCAAACCGCGTCAAATTTGCCAAACTTGCCAGCGAAATATTCTTTGTCACTGACTCTTCCAAAACGAGTCCATAACGCTTACGGTCTTCACTGACTAAGGCTAACCCCTTTTCAATGGCGTCTTTTGGCGAGGCGCATTCAAGGTTTTCACCCTCAAGTTTTATGGTGCCAATTTTCTTACCGTGAAGTGCGCCAAATATAGCCATCAGTATCTCGGTACGTCCGGACCCCATAAGGCCTGCTATTCCTAGGATCTCCCCTTTTTTGACGGAAAAAGACACGTCATGAAGAAGATCTTTCCCCGGACGAGTCGGATGCTGGACGCTCAGATGAAGAACCTCTAGTATCGGCCCTCCTACTGACTTTTCAATCACGGGATACATCTCCGTAAGCTCTCGACCCACCATATCTCGTATCACTCGGTGCTCATCGACATCCTTTGCTGCGTAGCTTGCCACCGATTTTCCATCACGAAAGATGGTAATCCGATCTGCAATAGAAAAGACCTCATTAAGCTTATGGGTGATCAACACGCTGGCGACACCCTTTGTCCTCAAACGCCTTATGGCGGCTAAAAAAACTTCGATTTCTGTATCACTTAGAGCTGACGTCGGCTCATCCAGTATCAAGATTTTCGCATCTAGAGCGAGTGCTTTGGCAATCTCCACCATTTGCTGCTGGCCAATCCCAAGCTCCCCAACAAGGGCGCGAGGATCGATATTAAACCCAAGCTCTGACAGTAAAGTGGCCGTTTTCTGGTAAACTTTTTCCCAATTGATGACGCCGAAGGTCGACGGCTCTCGCCCAAGGAAAATATTCTCGGCGACGGATAACTCCCGAACGAGACTTAGCTCCTGAAATACGATCGCAACACCAGCTGCCTGACTATCTTTTATCGATGTAAACCGTTTTACTTTACCAGCTACGACAAGGTCTCCGGAATAGCTTCCGAATGGGTAAAGGCCGCTTATAATCTTCATAAGCGTTGATTTACCGGCGCCATTTTCGCCGCACAAAGCATGGACTTCTCCCGGGGCAACTTCAAAAAACACGCCGTCAAGAGCCCGGACTCCGGGGAACTCCTTAACAATACCGCGTAGCTCTAGAATTTTTGCCGAATCAGCCATGTCTCTGATTAACCTTTGGCGGCTTTAAAGACGTCCGACTTTTTATGAAAGCCGTCTTTCACGATTGTTTGCTCTAAATTCGTCTTGTCGACTTGAATGGGCTTCAAAAGAAGAGCGTCAACGTCCTTCTTGCCGTTATTGACCTTACGGAAGTCCATTTTCACAGCCTCGCCCTTTGCAACCAGCACGGCAAGTTCAGCTCCTTTTTCAGCAATCACTTTAATGGGTTTGTAAACCGTCATCGATTGCGTGCCCTCAGCAACCCTTTGGCAGGCGGCCAAATCAGCATCCATACCGGAGACCAGAACTTTCCCAGCAAGTTTCTGCTGAGCCAACGCGGCAATGACGCCTCCGGCGGTGCCATCATTAGAAGCGACCACGGCCTGAACGTTATTTTTAGTTCTTGTTAAGGCATTTTCGGTGTGTTTTAGAGCCTCACTCGATTGCCAGTCCCTCGCCCATTGGTCTACGACAATTTTGATGTCGCCTTTATCAACCAAAGGCTTCAGCACTTGCATCTGACCATCGCGAAACATCTTTGCGTTGTTATCCGTGGGAGAACCACCAATGAGCACATAATTCCCTTTGGGTGCGCGGCTGACTAGATAGCTCGCCTGCAGTCTACCCACCTCCTCATTATCGAAGGAAATGTAGTAATCGACATCAGCATTTCTTATCAGGCGATCATAGGAGATGACTTTTTTACCAGCCTTATGGGCCTTCTCTATTATCGCAGCTGCTGTCACCGCATTGGCAGGGACGACAACCAGTACATCAACATTTTGAGTTAAAAGATTTTCCGCCTGGCTTATCTGCATGGACGCATTACCATTAGCCGCCTGCACTAATACGTCAGCACCCATGCTTTTAGCCTTGGCCACAAACATATCTCGGTCACGCTGCCAGCGCTCTTCCTTGAGGGTATCCATGGCGAATCCAATTTTAATTTTTTTGGATTCGGCGGCTACGCCGTGCCCCGATGACGCAATAAAAGCCGTGACCGTAAAACACATCACAAGCCATCTTGTGAATCGCTGCGTAGCACTCATCAGGCACCCCCTACAAATATCTGAAACTCTTGACAAAAATCGCAAAAGCGGGGGCAATTTACCGGCCTTTATCAGCGGTGTCAAACCTCAAATTCAGATGTGAAAATTAACCCCGGGAATACGGCCTAGCCGTTGACCAAAGCTCCTTGAATCGCAAGCGAACGAGATCGTCGTCTTTATTTAAAATATCAGTGATTTTAGCTAGATATGATGAAAACTGTTCTGTCCCAACATCCTTCGGCACAAAAGTCGGCTCGCCGTAATAGATGAGCACCCTTGAAAAAGGTTTTGGAATGCGAGACTGGTCCCAAGCTTTCTTTAAAACCCAGGCTGATTCCCCGTAGCTCGTTAGGGGAAGAATGGGTGCACCGGTTTTTCTCGCGATATCGACAATCCCGTTTTTAAGAATCCGACGGGGCCCCCGGGGACCATCGACAGTAATAGCCCCATTCACGCCATTTTTGACGACTGCGACCATTTGATCGCGAACATCCTTGCCTCCGCGAGATGAGCTCCCCCTCACGGTGGATAGCCCAAGTTTTCTCATTAAAAAGTCCGTCATATCGCCGTCTTTAGATTTACTTACCATATTGCAAATATTCTGATTCGGATGACTCAAAACACCCGTAAAGGCATATTCGTGAAAACTACCCATGACAAACGTTCCAGTAGGACTGGCGCCAACGGCCATACGACGACGATCCATGCCAACAAACCTCACGCGCCAGGTGAGTGAAAGTAAACGTACCACGATGTATATGACCCACAGCGTGATCTTAAATCCCAATGAATGGTCCTTTAGGGTCGATTCTTTATCCAATTGAGTCATGCCAGCACCTAACATTCCTAAGCCTCACAGAGCAAAAAACGAGGCTTACGCCCCCCGACCCTCGCCACTGTAAATCCAGTCTCGATCCGCATCATAAAGCAGTGGGAGATTATCAGGTTCCATATCTAACTGTCGAGATATCTCATGTACAGCCAGCAGTAGCTCACTAACACTTTTAGCTCGCATGATCAGCGGGTTCATAAATGCTTGTGGCAAGCTCGAGCGCAGGTATCCCCAGAGCATTTTCCCCCTAGCCAAGGCTCGAGGTGAGCAGGTGACGTCTTGTGGGGTCGCCGCCCATCGTCCACACCGTTTCAACAGATCGACTGTCGCCTGCCAGAAGTCCTCAGGCGTCGAAAGTTGTTCAATAGAACTATCCGCCACCCAACGAACCAGTAGGTCGGGGCTCTCGAGATAAACGTCCTGCAAAACAACAAAGAAAAGCCAAGCCAAGGAGACAGGTGCTTCGCGTTTTCCTGAAAACACCCATGGATTTCGTAAAGCTCCACGCCCAACAACTACGGCGTGTACCCGCGACCCCTCATTTAAGCGTTTACTGAACCCCGCATCGTCACAAATATCTCCTGAGCCAATCACAGGCACACTACAGATTCTACTAGCCATCTCGATCAGCGACCAATTTGCATGCCCCTTGTAGCGCTGAGGCCTCGTTCTGCCATGCACCGTGATGTGCCTAAGAGGTGTGTTTTCTATACTATTTAAAATAGCCTCTAGCTCAGATTCATTATGAAATCCGGTCCGTAACTTTACGCTGAGACGTCCTGGCCCTAAACGCTGAACGACCGATTCAATAAAAGAAGAGAAAAAATCAACGTGTTCGAGCAGGCTTGAGCCGGCTCGACTACCGACAACCGTTGGACTTGGGCAGCCACAATTAAGATCAATAAAGTCAACACGGTCGCCCAAGCATTCTGCAGTACGGACCACATCGTCAGGCCTTGACCCCATAATCTGAATGATGGTTGGCGTATTAAAGCGACCCTTTAGCGTGAAATGTTCCGGGGCAAATGCTTGCGGAAACGTCTTAGGAAAGGAGTCTGTAACACGCAAAAAAGGCGTCCAAAGAAAATCCATTCCCCCAATCATGCGAAACCAAAATCTGGTGGGGAAATCCGTTACACCCTCCATCGGAGCAAGACCCCTTGAATTTTTGGCTACCAAATCATGCTTAGGCATGGCGTTCCTAACTGCAGTAAAAAAAGAAGTCAGCCAGCCGGCTTATAACTCATTGACTTTATTAGGTCGAGGCTATAGTAACCAAACCATAGCTGCATCGGGCGGCTTACTTGCCTGATTTTTGATGTCAAAGGCTTTTGAACTCGGAGATGAGAGGACACATCTTGGCAAATAAACGTCAAACTGAGCGACGCATACTGCTAGCGGCCTTGACCACAGTCATTGCAGCTTGCATCGGCGCAGCGTTTTACTTTGGTAAAACATCACCTGTTATCGCAGAGGGAACGGTGATCCTTCCGCCTGGGTTTGAGGCGCAGGCACAGGGAATGCGCACCCTTTTTATTATTGTTCGTGACCCTCAGTCCCCCATGCCCATGCCTTACGGCGCCATGGTGACCACTCTTCCAAACGAACCGTCAGGGACACTTTTGAATTTTAAGCTCACTAGGGATAACCTACGGGTCATGAATGAAGCTTCTGCTAACCCACAGAAAATCACCCTCAAAGCACGCCTAGATCTTGATGGACTTGGTGGCGCCGACCAGCCAGGCGACATTGTTGGCGTCCTGGAAAACGTCGACTGGGGGGCTACAAATTTGACAATTAATCTTGACCAGCTTGTAACCGCTGAGCCAGAGGCTCAGGCCCAATAGTTTTTCGCCATGTCAACCATCCTCAAACCCAAAGACATTGAAATCGCCGTCACGGCGATAAAATCCGGCGACGTGGTGGCCATTCCCACCGAAACTGTTTACGGTTTGGCAGGTGATGCCTTCAATCAAGTGGCGGTCGGAAAAATATTCAGCGTCAAGGAACGCCCAAGCTTCGATCCATTAATTGTTCACGTTAAATCAAGTCTCAAATCACTAGACTCTTTGGACAAATATGGAGTCGTAAACAAACAATCGATGTCACAAGAGGAAATAGACCTAACGGACACCTTGATTCGACGATTTTGGCCGGGGCCCCTTACGATGATCCTGCCGAAATCAAAAAAAATACCTGACTTGGTGACCAGCGGCCTAACAAGCGTCGGAGTGCGCATGCCCGCCCATCCTGTTACGCAGCAATTTTTAGAGCTTTGTGATCTTCCGATCGCAGCTCCAAGTGCAAATAAATTTGGACGAATCAGCCCAACAACCGCAAGCCACGTGGAGCAGGAGCTTGGTGAGACCCTGCGGTTTATTTTAGACGGCGGTCCCTGCGCCATCGGTCTTGAAAGCACCGTCATCGCCATCGGTATAGACTCAGAGACTTACCTTGCAGGCATCTGGCTTGTCAGACCAGGGAAAATAACCTCGGACGAGATTGAAAAATCGACCGGAGTTACAGTAAAAACAGCCAAGACTGAGCACGAGAAAGCCTCGCCAGGCATGCTACTCAGCCACTATGCACCAAGAAAAACCATGCTTTCCTTGGGTGACCCAAAAAACATACAAACCTTCCTTTCAAAAACTCCAGGTAAGGCCCTCAAAGTGGGCGTCTTAGTCCCGTCGGGTGATGGGTCATGGGAGCGCACGAAAGTTAGGGATTACGGCATCGAACCCGTGAAAACGATCCTTTTAAGTCCGACTGGAAATGACCAAGAGGCCGCCCAACGCTTATTTGCCTCCATGCGAGAGCTTGATGATTCTGATGCTGATTTAATCATTACAGGATCAGTTCCAACAAACGCTGGACTGTGGCTAGCGATATCAGACAGACTCAAACGTGCCTGTAAACATTAAACAGAAAAGACTGATATGAATCCATTATTTGCATCAACCGCTACTCATAGCCACCCGAATATGATCACTGGGTTCGTCATCCTGATTTTGGCTCTCCTGGCTCTTGATTTATTTGTACTTCGAAAAAAAGACGAGGCCCCATCCATTCGTCAAGCATTCCTGTGGAGTGGTTTCTACATTCTCATAGCGCTTAGTTTTTGTGCCTGGATTTGGGTCGCCAACGGCCCAACCGATGCCATGACGTTTTTGACAGGGTACGTCGTAGAGCTTTCCCTTTCTGTCGACAATCTATTCGTTTTCATCCTGATTTTTGGCAGCTTTAAAATCGCTCCTAAGTATCAACATAGAGTCTTGTTTTGGGGCGTACTTGGCGCACTTGTGATGCGTGCCATATGTATCAGCGTAGGCGTAGCCGCACTGCAGCGTTTTGAGTGGTTGACGTTTATCTTTGCTGCCATTTTGATTTGGGCCGGTATAAATACATTTCGCGGCGAGGACGAGGACTCCGCGACTGACCCGTCAAGCGGATTCATCAGTCGCAACCTTAGAAAAATTATACCTGTAAAGGATGACTATAAAGGTCACGACTTCTTTGTCAGAGACAATGGGAAGCTCATGGCCACGCCTTTGTTTTTCGCGCTGGTACTGGTGGAGGCGTCGGACGTGATTTTTGCCGTCGATTCTATCCCTGCGGTTTTGGCGATCAGCAAAGACCCGTTTATCGTCTATAGCTCAAATATTTTTGCCATTTTAGGTCTCAGGAACCTTTATTTTGTCCTCGCTAGCATGGTCTCCATGTTTAAGCACCTAGACAAAGCGATCTCGTTTATTTTGATTTTTATAGGTCTAAAGATTGGACTAGAGCACTGGTATCACATCCCGGTCGGTGTAGCTTTGGGTGTTATTCTTGCTGCGCTCGCCGCTGGACTTGGAGCGTCTCTCGTCAATCGCGAACAAAACAGCAAATAAACAGTATGATTTTCGACAAAACGCGATTCAACCGAAGAGCCAAACGACGCCAGTGAACATTCTCACCTTCAATCACCACGAATCATATATTTCCAGTCTTTCCAAGACCGGATATCATTTTGAAGTGGTGACAAAGCGCGGCACCCTAGATCTAGCCTGGAATAAGCGCTCACGTCCCGTACCAGAGAACCTCAGGCTGATAACATTCGACTCACAAATCAAACACAAAATCCGAACTGGGCAATACGATGTTGTGATTTGCCATACAATTAAAAATCTCCTCTGGATGTGGTTTTATTTCAAGCCCAGATACGTCTTCGTCGCGCACATACCTCTTTTTAAAGATTCGTCTTGGAACAAAATCAAGTCTTTCCTCAAAAAATTAATTTGGCGACTATTCAAGACAACACATCGTGCCGATTTTTTTGCTGTCAGTGAGTTCAAACGAGCGTCTTGGAATGAACCAGGGCAAGTTGCCGTCCTGGCTCCAGACGCGTTCCCCCCTCTAAACGTTTGCGACAGAAAAGACGAGGTTTTGATTATCTGCAATAATTTAGCTGAGCGCGGCGACGAACTAGGCCTTGATATGATCATACGACTGCAAAAAGATATCGCCATCCGAACAATCGGCAACAACCCTGGCATTGAATTCAACATAAAACCAAAGGACTTTCACGATTTCCAAAAACTCGTAACAGGGTTTCATATTTATCTTTATACGATCAAGATGCCCTGGGGAGATGGTTACAACACGTCCATGCTTGAAGCCATGCGGATGGGTATGGCTATCGTCAGCGTAGAGAACCCGTCATCTCCAATTGTAAATGGGATTAACGGGCTGATCGGAAGAGATGAACAAGAGATACTTAGTCACATCAACTTCTTAAAAGACAACCCGGTAGAGATTAAGCGCCTAGGCCAAGCCGCCCAGGAAACGATTGAAAATCACTTTTCGGAAGCCAAGTTCATAACCGCCTGGCGACATGTCCTTGATCCCTCGCAGCGCTAAATGCCATTACAACATATTGAGCGGATCTTCCAGGTAACTCACAAGTGTCTGAAGGAATTGTGCCCCCATCGCGCCATCGATCACCCGGTGATCGCAGCTGAGAGTCATCTTCATGCGTGGCTGCGCCACCACTTGCCCCTTGGCATCAACTGCAGGCGTTGGGATCGTTGCCCCGACAGCCAAAATGGCTGCTTGCGGTGGATTGATAATGGCAGTGAACTCTTCGATACCGAACATGCCAAGATTGGATATTGTGAACGTGCCGCCGGCATAGTCCTCATTTGAAAGTCTACCGTCTTTAGCTTTGGTCGCAAGATCTCGAGACATGAACGCGATCTCTTTTACAGATAGCTGGTCAGTGTTTCGGATGACCGGCGTGACTAGCCCAGTTGGTAGGGCTACCGCCATCGCAACATGGACGTTGCCGTACTCCACAATTGATTCACCTTGCCATGAAGAGTTAATCTCCGGATGCTTATGCAAAGCACGGGACACAGCCATGATGACAAGATCGTTGACACTGACTTTAATACCCGATTTCTCCGCCTCTTTATTCAACCTGCTTCGCCATTCATTCATGCGAGTCATATCAGCCGATACTGTCAGATAAAAGTGCGGAGCTTCGTTCTTCCCGGCGAGTAATCGCTTGGCAATCGTCTTGCGCATCATCGAATTGGGAATGACTCGGTCTTCGCCAGTGCGCAAAGCGCGAACTGCCATGGGACGGCCCGAGGACCCTACGGAGTCAAGATCTTTTGCAACGACTCGACCTGATGGACCAGAACCAGCAACACCCGCAAGGTCAATACCTCTGTCAGCGGCCATTTTCTTAGCCAACGGCGAGGCTTTCAAGCGACCGTTTGCCGCATGAGGAGGTTGCGTGACTGCGGCTTGAGCTGGTTTCTGAGTTGGGGCAACTGGCGCGGAGATCTTGGTTGGCGCTACGGCAGGTTTAGTATCCTGGGGCTTAGTAGCTTTACCGCCCTGAGCTTTAGCCATAAGCTCATCCAAATTAAAAGACTCACCTTTTTTTCCAATAACACACAAAGGTGCGCCTAGGGGGGCCGTCTTCTTCGGCTCAAGCAATATCTTCAAAACAACACCCTCAGCCGATGAGGCAAACGCCATGGTCGCCTTATCCGTCTCGATCTCTACGAGGTCTTGCCCCTCATCGATGACCTCGCCTTCCTTTTTCAACCAGTTGGCAACCGCACCTTCTTCCATGGTGTCGGAGAGTTTCGGCATGACGATCAGCTGAGCCATTTTTTATATTCCTTATTGTTCACTTTTGGGCACGCTTACATTTATACATTGAGCGATTCATCAGTCCATGTATAGGACTTGCTTAATGACCGGTATGATTCGCTCTGCTTCTGGCAGGACTCTGTGCTCAAGATTTTCAGCATACGGCATGGGCACAAACTCATTTGAAACGCGCATAACCGGCGCATCAAGCTCGTCAAAACAGACCCTTTGAATTTGTTCGGCGATGTATGATCCCACCGATGCCGCCTGGTAGGCTTCCTCAATGATTACGACACGGTGTGTTTTTCTAACCGAGTTAAAGATCATGTCCTCGTCGAGGGGCCGCAGAGTTCTTGGATCAATGACCTCGCACTCAATACCCTCCTGCGCAAGCTGTTCTGCGCAGGCCATGGCTCGAGCGACCATCTTAGTCCATGCAATCAATGTCACATGGTGACCCTCGCGTTTAATGGAGCCGACTCCAAGCGGGATCAAGTGTTCTGAATCATCAACCTCACCTTTCATCGCGTACATCATCTCGCTTTCCAAAAATATAACGGGATTATTGTCACGAATGGAGGATTTTAAGAGTCCGTAGCCATCGGCAGGGCAACTGCTGGTCACCACCTTCAGTCCGGGTACTTGAGTCAACATCCCCTCGACCGTCTGGCTGTGCTGCGCTGCCAGCATGTGAGCTGCGCCATTGGGGCCTCTGAAAACGATTGGAACCGGGAACTGGCCCGCCGACATGTAAAGCATTTTTGCGGCGTGATTGATAATCTGATCGAAACCTTGAATACCGAAGTTCCACGTCATCATTTCGATGATTGGACGAAGACCCACCATGGCAGCACCAACTCCAAGACCCGCAAATCCGCCCTCTGAAATGGGAGAGTCAATGACTCGCTCAGGTCCAAATTTATCCAAAAGACCTTTTGATACTTTATAGGCGCCGTTATATTCCGCGACCTCTTCGCCCATCAAAAAGATTTTTGAATCGCGTGCCATCTCCTCGGCCATCGCTCTTCCCAATGCTTCGCGGTACGTCAAAATTGCCATATCTTGTCCAGCCTTTCTGGGGTGAAACAGTGCTTAATCCATGTAGACGTTTTGCCAAACCTGCTCTTCGGGAGGTTGTGGCTGTTCATCGGCCCAATCTTCGTCAGCGCGAGCTCTCTCCTTAGCCTTGGTGTCGAGGGCTTTCAGCTCCTCGTCCGTTGCCATCTTATTCTTTTTAAGATGCTCACCAAGTTGGCTGATTGGATCTTTTGCCATCCACTCAGCCATCTCTTCCTTCGTGCGATATAGACCTGGGTCAGACACCGAGTGGCCTTTGTAACGGTAACAAATTGCATCCAACAAATAGGGACGATTTGTTTTCCGCATATTTGCGACAACGCCAGCTACAAATTCATGGGTTTTTATGACGTTCATGGCATCGACCTGGCCATGATCCATGTCATAAGCTAAAGCGCGTTTCCAAAGGTGGTCAATAGATGTGGTTCGCTTTATATCTGTACCCATTCCGTAGCGATTATTTTCGATGATAAAAAGACATGGCAGCGCCCATGTGGCTGCCATATTGAGAGCTTCGTGAAATTGCCCTTGATTGACGGCAGCGTCTCCAAGATAGCAAACGATGATGTCATCTTTCTTTTCGTATTTAATGGCAAAACCTACACCTGCCGCCAACGGTACTTGCCCACCGACGATGCCATGTCCTCCAAGGAATCTTTTATCCTTACTGAACATGTGCATGGAGCCGCCATTACCTTTGGCGCATCCAGTTGCTTTACCAAAAAGCTCTGCAAAGACTTCGCGGCCAGGGATTCCTTTAGCAATTGCCTGTGTGTGAGACCTGTAGCCCGTGATCATGTAATCGGTTGGACGCAGAGCTCGCTGAACTCCAACGCAAAGACCCTCTTGACCAATATGTACGTGACAAAAACCGGCGAACTTTTGTTTCGTGTAGGCTTGAAGAACCCGCTCTTCAAAGCGGCGGTAGTAGCACATCTCCTCATAGACGCCTAAAAGCCAAGATTTATCCTGGATGTTTTTTGCCGGCATTTGGCGCTCAGAGTCCTTTGTGCCATTTGATTTGCCAGCCGATGCTTTGGCAGGAACGTCACCTTTGGGAGACATAAATTTCAGCCCTCGCTTGCTTGGGGTAAAACACGATCGACGTTTCTCGATATTTGGTGTTAGGGCGAAACATGCTCTCCAATCGTCGCATCAAAAGATTACTTCCGATTGTGTCTTTTCTCGCCTTAAAAACAGTGTACCATAGCACAGGCAAGTAGCTGTATGTAAAGCATTTTTTGCCGGTCAGGGATGCGCCAGTATAGGAATTTATTTCCCCTTCAGGGCCAGGGCGTAACCAACTTCAAAGCAAATCCCAGTGCGAATCCTCCAACATCGCGCCTGAACTTTGCCCGAAAATCACTCATTCCATTCAGGGTGCCTGGATATACCTGACTACCTTGGCCGTTGCCCGTAACGTCGTGAGATGCCAGGAAACTAAAGGCGCCATCACCGAATCGGTAAAAAACCAGCTCTAATGCAAAAAAACCTCTAAACAGACTAAGAGGCCCTGTCACTGACGATGTGCCAACGGCAACATTCTCAGCCTGGTCATTGATAACCATTGTGCCCAAGGCTCCCTGGATTGCTGGCCCAACCGAAACCAAGACATCAGGAAGCCCATCCGGAGTTATGCCAAACTGAATATAGGGCCTGACAATACCCGCCAGGAGCTCAAAGTTCGCATCTCGCAAAGGCAGACCGTCAAGAGACTGATCTTGGCTTCGCAGTTGCCCGTTGAGGTAACGCGCTCCAATACTCACGTCCCAATCAAAATAAAAGAGTCCTTGTTTCTTAAAGGGAGCCTGTAGGAAAACGCCCCAGCCACTACTCGCGCCGCCCAGCATGCTGACCGAACAGCGCTTGGATGAGCCGTCACTGCTTCGCGAGCAAGACGGCGGCACGTAGTTGCCTTCAGCCATATCGTATGAAAGATCGACTCGGTCAATCGAGTTTGAATAGTCAAATCCTAGCTGCGACTGTTTGACGTAGTCCCAGGCATGTTCAACAAAAGCAAAACCTGGCGCTGACCATAGAGACACACAAAAAAATCCAATCACGTGTCTCGCGAATCTGATTCTTCCTCTTAACACGGGCCAATACCTACTTGTACTGCTTGAAAGCTATGGTCGCATTTGTTCCGCCAAAGCCGAACGAATTGCTCAACGCATAGCGCAACTGTCGTCGACGCTGTTCATGGGGCGTGTAATCAAGATCGCACTCAGGGTCGGGTGTTTTTAAACCGGCCGTGGGTGGAACCAATTGGTCGGAAAGAGCCTTTACAGTGAATACTGCTTCAATACCACCAGCTGCACCCAGACAATGGCCTGTGACGCCCTTTGTTGATGACAAAGAGATCGATTTTGCCGACTCGCCAAACACAGCCCTGACAGCACGCGTCTCAAAGAAGTCGTTAAGCTTCGTCGATGTGCCGTGAGCATTAATGTAGTCCACTTCGTTCAATGGAATATTTCCAGTTTTGAGCGCCATTTTCATGCAACGTTGCGCGCCCTCACCCTCAGGTGCCGGTGATGTAATATGATAAGCATCGCCCGACATGCCGTAACCAACCACCTCGGCATATATTTTCGCTCCACGTTTTTTGGCGTGCTCAAACTCCTCTAAAACTAGCAGACCGGCACCCTCTCCCATCACAAAACCATCTCTATTTAAATCAAAGGGTCTTGATGCTTCTGATGGATTTTCATTATTGGTGGAAAGAGCTTTCATGTTGGCAAAACCAGCAATCGCCGTCGGAGTAATCGCTGACTCGACGCCACCACACAGCATGATGTCAGCCAGATCATTTTGAATATAAAGCAGTGACTCGCCCACACCGTGAGTACCACTGGCGCAAGCCGTCGTGGTGCACATATTGGGTCCTTTAAGATTATTTAACCTCGAGACAAGCCCTGAAGCCATGTTGGCAATCATGTGGGGAATAAGAAATGCGGACACACGCCGTGGGCCTTTTTCAAGGAGTGCCTTGTGGTTCTCCTCTAGAATGTCTACGGATCCAATGCCTACGCCCACACACGCACCTGCTCGGTCAGGATCGTAATTGGACGCGTTCAGCCCTGAGTCACGCATGGCTTCCTGCGCAGCTTTGGCTGCAAACTGTAAAAACAATGGCGCACGTCCAGCTTCCTTGGCGTCCATAGCATCACCAATCTGAAATGACTTAACTTCCGCGGCGATCTTCACGGAGAAGTTACTGGTGTCAAAACGGGTGATGGGGCCAACCCCAGTCTTACCAGCAAGAGCATTACGCCAAGATTCGTCTACGTTTAAACCACAGGGGCTTACCATTCCAAGACCGGTGACAACGACGCGGCGCATTTCCAGGACCTCCGAAAAATTCAATAGTGCGAAATGATGTCTAAAATAGGTGATTTTGTCCACTTAAAGACAAGTAAAGGGCCTAAAACCCGCTCAAACCTTGGGAGATGTCTGCCGCAATAATGTCCAGCGCCTTTTTAATGCGACCCACCATTCAATGTGTTGGGGATCGAGTGGAGACTCCGATGGCGGCAATCGATTTTTTTGATACATCAAAAACCATGCAAATAATAATAAAGCGGCGTTGGGGACCCAGGCGGCCATCGGCGCACTAATAGTCCCCTTTTCTGCAAACCACTTAAAAGTCATAAGCACGACGTATCCACTAATGATTCCGACGATCGCTCCAAGGTAGGCCTTGTTCTTCCCAGAACGCGGATCCGTTACGCCTAAAGCCATCCCAAAACAGGCAAAAACGATCACTATGAATGGCGTAGCCATCCGTTGGTGCATAAGAAATCTAGCCTTGTAATAGATAGCTCTCGGCACTTCGGGATTTTTTTCTATGGAACTGACGTACCTGTAGAGCTCGAGGGGTGGATAACTTCGGTAATCATCTTTGACCTCGTCACCTCCAAGAATCCTTTCCCGGAACATACTCAGCAAATCAATTTCCATCTGATCAAACTTCAAAACGGACTGCTCACCACGCTCTCGGTTACTGGAATGCAAAAGACCCTTCTCCAGCAAAAGATTCAATCGCCCCTCAGACACGGATCCATTGATGGCGCCAGTCGGCGCGAGAATTGTAAAGCGTTCTTTTGATCCGGCTGTTGGTGCGATCATCATGTTGCCAAAACGCGACCTATCCGAGGAGATTTTTTCGGCATAAAGCATGTAGCCCATAAAATCCTCACTGAAGACACCCTCTTGGAGTCTATGTTTAATGAGGTTATCGACTTCTGTCTGGGTCTTTCTAAAGTAAAAATTAACGAGCTCCTTGCGCCCCCAAGCCTCTCCATACACGGCGCAGTAGCACGCAACAAAATACAAAACGACAGCGATTATGAGCACTGGTTTAGCCGCTCGTTTCAGAGGAAAACCACTTGCAAGCATCGCTGCATATTCACCATCACTCGAAAACCGGCTAAACGCCAACATGACCGCAGCAAGGTAAGAAATGGGAATATTGAAGGAGAGGAATGGAATGATGATGTAAAGAAATGGCAGCAAAATGTTTTCTAGTGAAACACCAAACGCTACCAACGCCTCAGACAGCCTGACCAGCTGGGAGACCACTAAGATCATGCTAAGGATCACCAAAGCCGAGAAAAATTGAGGTACGACCTCTTTAACAATGTACCAATGTAACTTCACTCAGTACCGATACCCGCTTGCTCAACTAATTAGATTCAAAGAATTAAAATCGTATTTTTCAAGGATACCACAACTTTAAAAATTAAGCCGGACGCTTTGCGCTTTGAAAGCCCAGGCCACTACCATATAATAAGGGCGTATGATCCTTAAACTCACGACCAACCAAAAGGTCTCGGCAGCCCTTTGTGCCGCGATGCTTGTGACCTCAAACGCTGCGGGTGTTTCAACTTCGCCGATTGAGAAGGCTGCTCAAGTGCGCCTTGCACCTGAGTTTGATGTTATTTGGCAAAAAGATGAACCTCACATCGCTGATGACAGCGGCCGCCTTCATAAAACCACGCTCGATGCTGATTTACAGCTCAGATTACAGGCTTTTATAACAGAGAGAGGCTCCCCCATCGCTAGCGTTGTCGTGGTGGATGTGCAAACTGGTAAAGTTTTAAGCATGGCTCAAGGCCGTAGCCCGAATAAATGGGGATCTTCCACCCACACTGCACTTTACAGCCGCTTCCCGGCTGCCTCTTTGTTCAAAACAGTCGTCACCACCGCCGCGCTTGAAATGACTCCGACAGGAACGGATCAGCGGTTCGGTTTACCGGGAGGTTGCGGCGGACAAGACATTACGCCAACAGCAACATGGATGAATGATCGCGGTTCGGGGTCGATGAGTCTTCGTCGAGCTTTCGGACACAGCTGTAATGGTTTTTTTGCCAAACTGGCAATCAACCAACTGGGCATCGGCACGATAACGCGTTATGCCAAATTTTTTGGGTGGGAATCACCGCTCCCGATCGACATTGATCTGGAGCCAAGCAAGATGATGACGCCGCCTGCCGCCAATTCCACAACTCATACCGTCGGCCGATTTGCCGCCGGGTTCGGACACGTGGGTATTAGCCCGATGCACGGAGCATGGATGGCCGCCATGATCGCCAATAAGGGTGTTGCAAAGCCTCTGGCAGTATTGGCCAGTGATACACGACCGGACATCACCATGACAGATACGCCTATTTACAGCCCTGACACCGCTGAGAGACTCATGGATGTCATGAGAAGTACAGTTCATGGAGGCACCGCAACACAGGCGTTTAAGAGAGGCCGTTACCGAACTCTCCTTAACGAGGTGGCTGGAAAAACCGGAACACTCAATGGACGAACGCCGGCAGGCCTTACGAGTCTCTTCATTGGATTTTACCCTGTATCGAATCCCAAGATTGCTGTTTCATCGGTTGTTGTATTAGAGGACCGCTACCCGTTTAAGGCACCGCAGCTTGCAGCTGAGGCCATTTTAGCTTGGAAAGACCAGCAGGAACGTCAGAAGACCTCCCACCACTGATGATGATACGGAGATGAGACCATGAGCACCCAGCAGTCCATACCAGTCGTAAGTTTGAAATCCTTCACTCATGGCAATGCCTCCGACAAAGAGCGGTTTATTTCGACCATTGGTCACGCCCTTACGGATCTAGGTTTTTTCTCAGTAGAAGAGCACGGCGTTGACATGAAGCTTATTGACAAAGCCTACGCGGTGGCTCACGAGTTCTACGAACTCCCTGAAATCAAAAAATCCAAGTACGAAGATTTAAAGCTTAAAGGCCAGAGAGGCTACACTAGCTTTGGTCGAGAACACGCCAAAGATAGTAAAGCTGGTGACTTGAAGGAATTCTGGCACGTTGGTCGCGAGCTCGCGCCAGGTCACCGACTTTCAAATGTTTATCCAGCAAACTTTTGGCCCTCTGAGCTACCGGAGTTTAAAACCATATTTCTTGAATTATTTCGACAGCTAGAAGTATGCGCCATGACCCTTTTAGAGGCTTGCGCGCTTTATATTGGCGAGTCCAAGGACCGCTTCACGAGTATTGCGACTGACGGTGATTCCATTCTTCGAATTATCCACTACCCGCCGATTGCAGCAGACGCCAACCCGGCGAGCATTCGCGCAGGAGCCCACGAAGATATCAACCTAATCACGTTACTGTGTGAAGCAACGGCCGGCGGGCTGGAGTTACTCCAACGCGACGGCAAATGGCGTCCCGTCGATGCTTTGCGAGGGCAGATCGTCTGCGATACGGGCGACATGATTCAAAATCTTACCAACGGTGTCTTACGGTCTACCACGCATCGTGTCGTCAACCCCGATAACAGTCGAGAGCGTCGATTTTCGATGCCCTTTTTCGTGCACCCTCGCAGCGAGGCAAGCCTCAATCCTTTGGCCTCATGCATCAAGAGACAGAACGGGGAAAAACGTTACCGTGACATCACGGCTGGAGAGTACCTGATGGAGCGATTAAAAGAGATTGGTCTAACGTAGAGACGGGCTCAAGACACCTGATCATCACGCCTTAAATCTACAGCGAAAGAAACTCCGCCCTCGCTTCGGACACGGAAAACCAGTTTGTCGTCTCGCTTAAGATCTGTAATTCCAGATCTCTTTAGATCCGGACCGAACATCAATACAGTTTGAGTTTGCTCGTCTGATGCGGAGTCCAACGCAATGACGCCGGCCCTTTCCGGATTGTAGTGAACGACCGTTCCTGATCGCTCTCCAGCCCGCTCCTCGGCGTTAAGAACCATCGACGCGCCGCGCCGCACACCCTTGGCAATGCGGTCAAAGGCTTCCGATTTAGAATCTCCGTCCTTAACAAGAACATATAACATGTGTTTCGCACGAGTTAATGCTACGTATATCAAGCTAGACATGATCGGATGATCCGGTGCGAGATTGTATTCACTAAGATTAAAAGCAATTACTACTTTTGCATCCAACCCCTTAAATGCTGCCACCGTGGCAATACCCACTTCACCTGCTTTTATCGGATTTGGCCCGCGCAGCCTCTCACCTGTTAACTTTGTGATCTTAAGACCAGAAATTGTTTCGGCACCTGACAAAACACTGTCTTTATTCTCGGGCGCTCGACCTGAGAGCAACATAATCTCATCTTCTCTAACTCCTCGTTCATCAGTGAGTTCACGAAGAAGCTCTGAAATTTTCTTTTTTGCGTCCTCAGCATCGGTGTAGCGAATGACCACAGGCATGTAACCCTCGCGGTCACTGGATGCCGGCACGTGAGATTGTGAAGCTCGTCTAAATCCACGAGAAAACTCACTGATTTGCCGCGTATTGCGATAGTTTCTGGATAGCCTCATATAGTTTACTGGTACAGGCAAGGTGTCTTCTGGTCTGTAGGATGATCCATTGGTTTCACCTCCACCAAAAACCCCCTGTGCCCTATCAAAAAATGTGTAGAGCCTTGAAACTGCTTTGTCGCGCAGCAACTCTTCGAGTGCAACCCACCAATAGGGCTGAATGTCCTGTGCCTCGTCGACAATTAACACATCATACCGTTTGCCTGCGGCCATAATAGCTTTTCGAAGTCTCTCTGGCGCCTCAAGCTGTACGTAGTCTTTTGGGGTCTTATCCCAATCAGATGGAGTCACGAGTAAACTAACGCCAAGGGAACTTGCCAGTTCCTGAATACCTTTAACGTCAATACCCCCGCCCACTTCAGAGAAAATCTGCGCTGCAAGTAATGGGCTACTTACAAGAAAAAGAACACTTTCACCTGCGTCACGGAAGTGGCGCGCCAATGTCATGGCCAAGACAGTCTTACCAGTCCCAGCCTCACCCTCGACACCGATCCTTGGCACACCTGTAACCGGCGACACAAGAATGTCATGCATTAAATCGTTTTCCTGAACCTCGGCCTCGTGAGTATCAATATATTCGCGAAGCAGTGGCCGTGAATTAAATGAGATACCAATAAGAAGTTTATCTAAATCATCTGAAACATCTTTGAACTTGAGAAAATCGTCTCGGTGAAAAGAACGCACCACTTCGGCAAGGAATCCCTCGAGATTCTCAAGCTTGTTTATACCCATCAGAATAGCTGGCTCGATGGTGGCATGTTTCGGGAATTCACTCTCATCGACCTGTGGAAAGCAAACGGCATGACTCACCGGAACATGAATGCCGTTGGCACGGAGAAACCTCACAAAACGATTTCGCCAAGTTATTGCCTGCTGAAAGGGATTTTTAATAGCGAATGATCGACCATGCCTATTTAAAGAGTAAAACTTGCCGGTTTCACCGTCTAAACTGATACGTCCACCTTTAACTTCAACAACGATCACACCATGAGCTGGATGATAAAACACGAAATCAATTTCTCCATCTTTGACTCCCTCACGCTCATCTTTCATGGATAAAGTGATCGAATGATAGACGCGCCACCCATCACCCAAGGTCGCTGCTTTTCTGTAAAGAGCTTCTTCTGCCAAGCTTGGAAAGGCCACTTCGGTTTGATTTACATCTGGATGCAGAATGGCCATGACGACTCCCGATAAAGTTATGGATCTGGATCCCGCCTCGCATGGCGAGGATCCGTTGAACTCACTTTAGGTGCAACCTGCAGACCATTCCCCCCAAATTCAAAATTGCTACGTTTTTTCTTATGGTTACTAATTTAGACGGCTACGAGAGCTGTTAAAACTTTGATCAAATCGTCGAAGATCTGATCAATAGACATGTTCTACGACCTTCTAAATGGCTGTAATTTCATTACTAATCGGGAGTTTCAAGTTGGCATAAGGGTTGCTTTAAATGACCACGGTGAATTGCGCGCTGATGCTGATTGATACGTCCCATCCCTCTCAACTGGAGACCTAAGACCATGACCCGCAACGCAAATAAGAATCCCAACACATCCCGAGACCTGACCACTGGACTTGTCGCTGCGGTCATATTTGTTTTGCTATCGTCATGCCAGCCTGAAGCAATGGACCAAACAGATGGTACTAGCCCTCGCTTAAGAAAAGCCAACGGTTACACGACCGGTTCGACCAACGAATCCGCATACGCCGAAACCGGCAATGGCCAGGGCACCAACAGCACAAGCCCAGGAGCCACAAACTCTAATAGCTCCATCAATAATGCCAGCACTGCAGGAACCAACAACATCACCAACACGAATTCTGAATGCTACAAGGCCGATGAATTCATTTGTAAAGTCGAGCGTTTGATCGGTGAAAAGACCAATAAATATCGTCAAGGCCGTGGACTACAACCCCTAGCTCTTGATGCCAAGATTGCATTTGTCTCCAGAGATTGGAGTAAAAAGCAGGCCGCTTCAGGCTCGATTGGTCACTCAGGATTCCCTAGCTCACGGATGGCCGTGTACCGCCAAGAATTTAACGTCTCTCGCTCATTACGTGGCGAGAACGTGGCTATGACTGGCCGAGCTGGCGGATCAAACCGAGATGACGCGGCTGCCGAGCGAGTTGCTGAAGAGTTTGCCGTCATGTGGTGGAATAGCTCAGGACACCGAGCAAATATGCTCGGTCGCTTCAAAAACCTTGGCGTCGGAGTACACCAGACGTCCCGTGGGTCATGGTACGCCACTCAAATATTTGAGTAATTTAGCCGACTATTCAAAACTTAAGGGGCCCATCGGGGCCCCTTTTTATTCGTCTTACATTAAATATTTCTTTGCCATTTCATCAAGGGTCACCTGCCGGATTTTCGACGCCATGCCAGCCTGGCCAAACGCCACCATCCGGTCCTCACAAACCTTGGCCATGGCCGTACGTGCAGGTTTTAAATATGTGCGCGGATCAAAGTCTTCAGGCTTATCGGCAAATACCTGCCGAATGGCGGCCGTGATCGCGATTCTGTTGTCGGTGTCGACGTTTATTTTACGCACACCATGCCTAATACCCTCTTGAATTTCAGACACAGGCACGCCCCAAGTCTGCTTCATTTTACCACCATATTTATTGAGCCAATCTTGGAGATCTTGGGGCACCGAAGACGATCCGTGCATGACCAAGTGCGTATTAGGAATTTTTTTATGGATGGCAGCTACACGTTCCATCGCTAAAATCTTACCGTCTGGTTTTCGTGTGAACTTGTAGGCTCCATGTGACGTGCCGATGGCTATCGCTAGAGCATCGACTTTGGTTTTTTTAACGAAATCTTCAGCCTCGTTGGGGTCCGTAAGAAGCTTATCGTGAGACAACGTCCCCTCGAATCCGTGTCCGTCTTCTTTATCACCCTTGCCCGTTTCAAGAGAACCTAAGCACCCCAACTCACCTTCCACGGACACCCCAATCGAATGCGCCACCTTCACAACTTCCGCCGTCACGCGGCAATTGTAATCGTAGTCGGCTGGAGTCTTTGCGTCTTCTTTTAAAGAACCATCCATCATCACGGACGTGAAACCTTGCTTAATGGCCGAATAGCACGTGGACGGACTATTACCGTGATCTTGATGCATGACGATCGGAATATGAGGATACAACTCGGCCGCTGCCAACATGAGGTGCCTCAAGTAGGCATCCTGACTATAAGAGCGTGCACCCCTTGATGCTTGAACGATAACCGGACTATCCGTCTTATGGGCTGCTTCCATAATGGACTGGATTTGCTCCATATTGTTGACGTTAAAAGCAGCTACCCCGTAATTATGTTCCGCAGCGTGATCAAGCAGGACGCGAAGGGGAATTAAAGCCATGGGCAAAGCACTCCTATGAGTTGTTTGGTCCGAAAACACTAGGCCTACATATACAGCCGACCAAGCCTGATTTCAATGTCTGGATCCCCTCAGAAGCGGGTAATCCTCTGCCTATTTTTAGAACACACATCAAACCGGGATGATCTCACCCCGCTTTTTTGCGGCCGGGTATGACTGCCAACTCCAGGCTAACTGTAAATCGTCCTCATGCACAATGTCGCGGGCCATAATGTCGGCAATCGTTCGTGTGACCCGAAGACATCTAAGAAGACTACGCGTACTGACATTATTTGAAACAACCCTTGTCACCAGCGTTTCAGCCTTGTCACTGGGTAAGCCTAAGGACTCAAAAATCCGATTTGGGGGTATGTCTTTATTAAGAAGCACTCCCGTCTGTTTTGCTCTAAATCTAGCCCGCTCCCGCGCCTGGCGAACAATGTCTCTCATCGCCTCGGTCTGACCGATCCTGGACATAGGTCCGTCACGCAGTGATGCTACTTGGCTTGGGTTCTCCGGCATGTTCACATGGATGTCGATTCGGTCCTGCAAGGGACCTGACAAACGATTTCGGTAGGCATTAAGCCTTGATGGCGGGCACTCACAGCGTCTACGTCGGCTCCCTGCCCATCCGCAGGGACAGTTATTCGCAGCCGCCAGTAATACCAAATCTGCTGCCCAAATCTGTTTCCCCGTGGCGCGACTGACGGCAATCTCCCCCGACTCTAGAGGCTCCCTGAGACCCTCTAGTACGTCTCGCCGGAACTCCGGAAGCTCGTCCAAAAAAAGCACACCGCCACTGGCTAGAGATAATTCGCCAGGATGATCCGTGGTTCCAAGGATGGCAGCAAGGGATGTGTAATGGTGAGGATTTCTGAAAGGGGGTCTCCCTGAGATAATACAGGCGGGAACGTGAGCATGAGCCGCACTATAAATCTTTAAACTCTTTATATGCTGCTCGGGCGGCATCTCAGGCAAAATTGAGGGAATTCTTCTTGCAAACATGCTTTTGCCTGTGCCCGGCGAGCCCCGCATAAAAAGACTGTGGCAGCCGGCTGTAACGACGCATGCTAGGAGCCGCTGCTCCTCGCTAAGGTGCATGTCATCAAAATTCGAAGTTTGCTCTTCAGGGCGAACAGGTGGTTCCTCGTTAATTACTGTCGAAGAATTGTGGTAAGTCCCGGATTGCAGCCAATCAAAAACATCTTTGATGCTAGAAAACCCAAGGCAGTCAAATTCCCGACCCAGGCCGCCATTAATCCGCTTCATACAGTCGAGCTCTCGAAGGTTTCCCTCAGCCACAACAATGCCTCGAAACCCTCCTGACATTGCAGCCGATGCCCACGCCACAGCGCCAGCGACAGGGCGCAACTCGCCGTTAAGACCAACCTCGGCTGCAAACATCCACACGCTCGGGTCCACCGGCCACTTACCTGAGTTCGTGACGCCGGAAAGCGCTATGCAAAATGCTAGATCGAGGTGATTGCGATCGACCTTTGCATCCCCCGGGCTAACGCTGATGATTGTTTTTCTGGCTGGAGCAGACCAACCTAGTCTTTCAAGTGCGGCCTTTGCCCTCTCCTTGCCGTCTTCACAGATTTGACCGATTCCACCGATCATAATGATGCCAGAAAACCCTTTGCCCATGGTGCATTCGATTCTTACCGGCACCACATCGCCGCCAGCACTCGTTGCTGACCACACTTGGCACACGTTGTCCGATTCACATTGCTCTTGCTGAAAATACACGTCGTCTTGTTTCAAATTTAACCTCCCTTCATGCGCGCGAGCTCTTAGCCCGTGACTGCACTATGACGAGCCTCTCACCAGACTCCACTGGTACGCCAGCGACATTCCTCGCAACCACAAACAACCTAGGCGTGAACCCCAGAAACCTTTTAAAAGGTTGATGTAAATTGTCTTCGTAATTTGCTAAACTATTGGTCTTCATTTGAGGACGAGAAAGACACTCAAAGGTTTAAAAACCTCTCTGCACAAAAAGGCCCCTAGGCGTGACCATCAAGCTTGACCCATGTAAAGAATACCTTGCCTCGACGATTTACTCGGCGGTCAAATCTTTTGACTCCGGTAACGCACTTCAATTGACCGCCTCAGACATTTTTCCAATGCTAGAAAAGCCACCAGAAGAGAACATGGGAGATTTTGCTCTACCGTGTTTCCGTTTCGCAAAAGCTCTCAAGCTTCCACCTCCGAAAATTGCAGCGATGCTGACGGATACCCTTTCCAAGGACGAAAGTGGCTGGGTCGTCAAAGCTTCGCCACTCAACGCATTCTGCAATATCTACGTTAACCACAACCGCCTCGCTGATAGCGCCATCACGAACACGTTAAATGGCCAGGCATTTCGTTTTCCAATTGCTGATGAAAAATCTAGACCTCGCGTCATGATCGAGTACAGCCAGCCCAACACCCATAAAGAATTCCACGTGGGCCATCTTCGCAACATCTGCCTTGGTAGCGCTCTGGTAAAACTGTTCCGCTACTGCGGCTATGATGTGATTGCCGCCAACTACTTTGGTGACGAGGGCACTCACATCGCCAAGTGCCTGTGGATGATGAACAAACTTGGCACCACTCCACCTGCATCAGAGGACAAAGGCGCCTGGCTGGGCTCAGTTTACGTCGAAGCGACAAAGGCCTTAGACTTGCTGCAGGGAGATGCACTCTCAAAAGCCGAATCTGAAATTTCAGCAATTTTAGCTGGAATTGAGAGTAAAAAAGGTCCTTGGTTTGAACTCTGGACAACCACGCGAAGGTGGTCTCTTGATGCCTACAAGGACATCTACGACTGGCTTGGCGCCGAGTTTGACCGAGATTTTTTTGAATCCGAGGTCAGCAGCGAGTCCCAGTCGATCGTCGATGAATATCTGAAAAAAGGCGTGTTTAAACTAGATCAGGGCGCTGTCGGCGCAGACTTAAGTGACCATAAGCTTGGTTTCATGCTCGCTCGAAAACGTGACGGCAACACGCTCTACGCCACCAAGGATTTAGCCTTGGCACGAAGAAAATTTGACGAATTTAAAATAGACCGCAGCATCTACGTGGTAGCTAGCGAGCAAAACCATCATTTTAAGCAAGTTTTTAAAACACTTGAACTCATGGGCTTTCCGCAAGCTGCCAAATGCTATCATTTAAGTTACGGCATGGTCGTTTTACCAGAGGGCAAGATGAGTTCACGGGCAGGCAATACGGTGCCCTTTATCAAGCTCAAAGACTCCATACTGCAAGAACTCCACGTCATCTTAGCCAAATATAAAGGCGAATGGACTGACGTCGAAATAAATGAGACCGCTAAGCGACTTTGTATTGGAGCTCTAAAGTATGGGATGCTTCAGGCAGACCCAGCTCGAGAGATCGTATTTGATATAAAAAATTGGCTTAGCTTTGAGGGAAATACCGGGCCATACCTCATGTACAGCTACGCTCGCACCATGTCGATTGTTCGAAAAGCTGAAGACGCTGGCCATAAGCCTTGGACTAAAGATGACGTCTCAAAAGCTAAGTTTAATTTTGCAGCTCCAAGTGAACAGGAACTGCTAAGGTTTATCTACGACTTCAACACGGTGGTTCAAAACGCCACCGAGCAATGTCGCCCCAATACCCTTGCCACACACCTTTATTATATGTGTAAGGCATTCAACAGATTTTACAGTGATGTGCCGGTCCTGAAAGCTGACTCAGATGAGACCGCAAAAAACAGGCTGACCCTTATTTTAAGTTTTGCGTTAACCCTGCGCCAAGGACTGGCACTGCTGGGGATTACGCCGCCAGAGCGTATGTAACAGGGACGGCCCGATTTGAATGCAATAAAAGACCCCCTGGAACTATTTCCAGTCACTCAGTCCGTAGCGGGCAAGCAGCTCTCGTATTTTACCCGTCTGCCGCATCTTTCTGATTCCAAGTGCTAGCATACTTGCAACTTTTCCCGCATCCTCACGCTTTGGGGAAATCGCCATGTAGATCGGAGTCGGTTCGTCACAACCAGCTAGCCTGATTCCACTAATGCGGTACTTTCTAAGACTATAATCCATGACCTGCATATTTTCGATCAGTGTGTCGACACGCCTAGACTCGACCTTTCTGATGTTGATCAAAAGTGGCTGTTCACCGGTGGCCATCTGGATGCGGTTAAAATTTGTCCGATTAGATGCAATATACGAATCAATTGGCTCACCGTAGAGGTAACCTGCGGCTATCGCAATTCTTCGGCCGAACAGAGCGTCCACTGAACGATAAACGAAGGGATCGCCTAGCCTGGTATAAAAGCAGTTTTTGTTCTGACCGAAGGGTTCCTCGACCATGATTAGCCCCTGGGCCTCTTCCCGACTTGCTCCAACGATCGCATCCTTTCGGCCCGCCTTCACATCCTCAAGTGCAGACGTCCAAGATTGGGTAGCGTAGTCGATGTCGAAGCCAGCAGCTCCCAGAATGTCTTTGGTCATATCAATGACAAAACCCTGATCAAGACTGTCTTTGGAGCAATTAAATGGGCACCACTCATCTGCCACTATCGACAGGGATTTGCCACCAGGGGCAGCGACAAGAGATGTCGTAAAAATGCTAAGCGTGACCACGATTAAGCCAGTCAAAGAGCGAAGGCTATAAGACGTTTCAAAACGGTACACGTGAGCAGCTCTCCCTCGAATCCTGGATCTGTGCATGACAAATCTTAGGTAGAAGCAAAGCTTAGTTCTAATTAGGTCTGACCACAAGCCCCATCAAGGCTTAAATCAAGAAACGAGCCACCCGTAAGGGCTGCCATGAAAGCAAGTCCTTGAGCAGCGCGCACATCTTTACCATCACGGCTGGTATTCACCCATATGATATTGATTTGGATGCCGAGAGCTTGAGCTGTTTGCGCGACCGTCTTTGCGCGTTCAGGCGTCATGTCGCCAATTGATTTTGCTAACACAAGAAACTGAGAGCCTGGCATCGCTTGAGACGTCAGATTTAAATCATTCAAATTGTCTACGAGCAAAACATTTTTAGGTAAGGTGCCAAGCGAGCTTAGCAGGACTTCAGAAAGGCTAAACCATTTTTTGTCATTTACTGCGACCTTACTTGCCGTAAAGGTTTGCGTATCCATGTAAGGCATCATGCTCCCTTTTTTAAGCTGCGATATGATCGCCGCTGATGCTTTCCCACCAATCCTCACCGCTTCACGGCGATCACTGGATAGCTGATTACCGAGTGTTGTCATGGCATTTGTTAAGCGTGCGCAGAAGTCTTTTGCTTGCACAACCTTCATGGTCGGTTTGGCATCAGCGCTAGGTTTTGAGTCAGAATTAGGTTTTGACTCTTGAGGCTTAGTCTCAGGCGCTGGGGTCTGCTCCTCGGCTTTCACAGCAAAGCTGGAGCATAGAAAAGCAGCCATACTTACAAACGTTAATCTGATCATGCGCCTCATGATGGTCTCCTCTAGAAATCCGTCTAAACAACCTAGTCAGCCTACCGAACCGGGTCGCCTTGCGGACACCCTTAGGCTGCAAGAGTCCTGCCAATTCATCAGAGTTCTTTATGCTAGATAAATGCCTGATTTTAATGCTTAATTAAAGGTTCGCGGTTGCCTTTCTCCGTTGAGCTGTCAACGAAGTAAACACTCCTCTGCCGGTAATCAGTATTCCTGCTGCAGGAATCCCGTCAGTTTGCTTAAATGCAAGAGGCATTTGGACGCCTTTCTTCCTAGGGGTAACTCAATATGACTAAGCGATTCATGAACCCAAACAGCAAGATTCTTGTACCTATCAATCTTGACGCCTCCAGTGGAGCTTTACTCAAAGCTGCCGGTCAAATCGCCAAACGAACCGGGATGGGACTTTCTGTGGTCCACGTTAGTGAATACTGGGTGGGACGCTCTTGGCCTACGGAAATGATGCTGGGTGGACCCATGGGTGGCCTCGTGACCAGCGTGGAAAACGACGCTATGGACGTCGCTAAGGAGCGCCTTCAAAAACTCGTCAAAGAAAATCTGCCAGGCGTTGATGTGCAAAGTCATGTTTTACTGGGATATCCTGCCGAGGCCATTCGCGCCCACGCGCTAACCACGCATGCGGCACTTATTGTGATTGGTGGTGCTGCGGAAGACTATAAATACGTGCCGCGAGGCCTTTCGACCGTCCTTGCTTTAATGGCTGATCCGCCATGCCCTGTTATGGTTCTGCCAAAGGGTGCGGCTGGAAATTGGGAAACAAAAAATCTCAAAGCCGTGCTCGCTGACGACCTAAAACCTGAAAGCGACAGCGGCGTCATAGTAGCGTACGAATTTGTAGCTGCTCTTGGCACCACAGATCTGATCCACGCCCACGTGAATCAGATGACCAAAGAAAGCCTCAAAGAAGCGATCATCTCTGCAGCTGCGGCCGCTCATACACCTGAAGGGGCCGTCGATCTTGATACAGTTTGGAAGGCGGCTGTGAACTCCATGGAAGACAAACTTCGTCAAAGAGCTCCCGGACGAAAGCATCTTGTGGAAGCCCGCGGCGGTAAAGTCGAGACCAAACTGACTCATGGTGACCCGGTTGACGGGATTTTAAACCTTGCAGCCGAGACCAAAGCCGATCTTCTGGTCTTTGGACGGCACCGCACCTGGAGGCGCAAACCATTTGCCATAGGCCAACTGCCCTTCCATTCGATGCTTAAGAGCAGACGGCCGGTGCTTATCACTGAGTATTCTCACTAGAAAGAGGCAAAACCAATTCCTTTTATCATCATAATTTCAACAGGTTGTATTTTTTTATAAGTCCGTCCTAAAGTTTTTCAAGCCCCGGCCGAACCCTCAATTAAGAGCACCACCGTCGTGGGCTATTTTAGGAGGATTTATGAAATTCAAAGGTATGAAACAGGCGGGCTTCAGCTTGGTGGAGCTCATGGTCGTGGTAGGCATCATCGGAATTTTGGCAGCGATTGCGGTGCCGAAGTTGCAGCAGTTTACTGCGAAGGCGAAGCAGTCGGAGGCGAGGACCGAGCTTAAGAGTTTAGATACCATGCAGCAGGCTTACTACGCTGAGCAAAGCACTTACGGTACCGATGCACAAGTTGGTTTTGCTAACCCTGCCGGAGGTATTTACGCAACGTCTACAACAGCAAACAGTAACGCCGCTTACACCGGGACATCTACGGCCGCAAAAATTTGTCCTCAAGGCGGCGCTGATACATGGACGATTAATCAACTCAGTGTCATTTCGAATACTGCAAACGGTCTAACTGGCTGCTAAGATCTTAAGCGCAATGGAGCGTGATAGGTAGGCCCCACATCTCGGTGGGGCTTATTTATTTTTTCAAAACAATTTGACGATATTTGGAGCTCGATCAAACCAACCCTCGTCTTTTTCACCATGTCAAAGATTTCGATTGTGCAAGCGTCCGCGCCACACGAGCCTCCACAGCTCTCTCAGCATGATCCAGGCTACCGATCTGCGAAAGCTCTTCCGAAAGACGTCGATGGATTTAGAGATTACCGTATAAAATAAAAGCTCCCCGGCCGATCCTTTTAACCAAGTATTCGCACTAGTATTCCACCATCAAAATCAAGTTATCCATCTGATTTCATTGGTTTATTTTTTTCGCATGTTCTGACTTCTAAAGTTTTCAAAGACCAACCGAAGACTCTGTTAAGAGCACCACCGTTGTGGGCTATTTTTGGAGATTTTATGATGTCTAAAAGCATGAAACAGTCGGGATTCAGCTTGGTTGAACTCATGGTTGTAGTGGGTATCATTGGAATCTTGGCAGCGATTGCGGTGCCAAAGCTTCAAAGATTTACGGCGAAAGCAAAGCAGTCGGAGGCGAGAATCGAGCTTAAGAGTTTAGATACTATGCAGCAAGCTTACTACAGTGAAAGAAGCACTTTCGGTAACGATGGACAAGTTGGTTTTGCTAACCCTGCCGGAGGTATTTACGCAACGTCCACAACAGCAAACAGTAACGCCGCTTACACCGGAACATCGACGGCCACGAAAATTTGTCCTCAAGGCGGCACTGATACATGGACGATTAATGAACTCAGTGTCATTTCGAACACTGCAAACGGTCTAACTAGCTGCTAAGTTCTTAAGCGTAATGGAGCGTGATAGGCCCCACATCTCGGTGGGGCTTATTTATTTTTCCAAGACGAATCTGTAAGTCAGTGCTATTTGCAGACTCCCTTTCATCGATCTCAGCACTTGGTAGACTCTATACCCCCACAAACATCCCCGCAGTACCCTGTCCCATCTTTGCTCCAAAGCTTGCTCCACTCCGACCAACTGCATAACAGGAAAACCTATGTGTAAGACGCCTTAGACTCGTCAGCGCATCAAACTGCGGATATACATGCTTAATCTAACAGTGTTTTGGGTTTCTAAAAATATCAGTACAGGCCATGCGCCAC
>CAYOEM010000018.1:0-60809 GCA_964402975.1 uncultured Polynucleobacter sp. | reverse complement strand
TAAGGCTGCGAAATTTCAAGCCTCGGCAGCGAGAGCCGGTAACAATTGGAATGCGACTAGGAACAATTAACGGGGGCAGTTTTAATCTTTTATGTCGCGTCTGGATCGGCAGTGTGTCCTGCGTCATGCGATGATTCAAGACGGGCAAACCAGTCGAGTGCTTTTTGATAATCCGGCTTTTTTAAAAGAGCTAATCGAAGAAACTTGGAGGCAATCTCGAGTTTCCCCCATTTTGCATAACACAGTGCAATGTTGTAGTAGATTTGATGGCCTCTGGACTGGTCCGGCAAGACATATTGCGCATCAGTATATAATTTAAGGGCATCTTCGTACTTTCCTTGTCTGGACAGCAGAACGCCGGATGAATTAAGCTTTACGGCGAGCTCGTGCGCCTTAGATGACTTTGATAACAGCATCTTTGCTTCGTCGAGATCATGTTGTAGGAATTTGATTTCCGCCATGCCATTTAATGCGGACGAGCAGTAAGGATCACGGTCTATAGCGCTTTGGAAAAACTGCTCGGCCTTCCCAAGATCATTCATAGCGATCAGCGCATGTCCCATGGCGCTGATTCTGCTGACGCAGTCACGATTACGAAGCTGCATTTTTTGAAGTAGTGCATAGGCCTCCTGGTGCTCGCCCGAGGCCTGTTTTGCCGCGATGAGGGTGTTCCATGCTCGAAAGAAATTCGGATTTTGATCAATGGCAGTCAAAGCAAGCTGAGCGGCTTTGGTTGGATTATTATTTTTGAGCGCAAGAGCAGCCTCAGCTTCAAGCCGTCTTGCAGATGTTTGATGGGCTTGTTCGGCAAGTCTTATAATACATTTCTCGATATCGAGATGATCCTGTTGCGATGGATTTTCTGGCAATCGCTCGATGCGAACCCTTAGCTGACGCCATTGAGAGTCGATATCCAAATTTTTGGTTTTAACGCAGAGGATGTGCTTACAAAGGTCTTTCGTGGCCGAATTCAGATCGACATCCCGGTTTCGCACTCTAATAATTTTGGTAAGACCCAGTTCACTGAAGTAAACAACATCTTCGTGTACGGGGTTCGTTGTTATAACAATGACCTTATTTGTTGGGTCACTCGATCTTTCCACTTCAAGGAGTTCCTCAATTAACGCTCCTGCTGGTCGTTTCGAAGATTCCCAATGCACGATGAAGAAAGGCGTAAGTTCGAATTGCTGCCAGTTCGACCTTAATGGGACGTCTGACGGCATTTTAAGAAAATGGACTCTTGTCGTTGACAGTGCAGACTTCACCAAATCCCATATCCAGGAGGAGTCGTCTATAAATACGAGGCCCGGCGGTTGTGTGTTCTGACCTGTCATTGTCTAAACTCCGCGTTTACTTAGCTATTCTGTTTCGGTCGAGGAATGCCACCCTCGACGCTTTCAATGATCGGGGATATGGTATCTTTGGTTGAGCTGTATTCGTTTGTTGTCGGGCTTAAAATAAACCCATAGCCTACAGATAACATTCGGTTAGCCGATCCAGGCCAGGCGGGCAAATCTTGTCCAGAAATTTATGAGATACGCCGCAGAGACAATGGTCAAAACCAGGAGTAGCCGATTGCCCATTGGCTTTCTCAAAGCCATGGTGACAAAGCCGGTAACTCCTACAAAGAAAAATGGAGTCGAGAGGACGTGCCTGCCAAGACTCATAAAAATGGGATAAGTTAGAAAGGCGATCGCGCTATGCGCTGCGCAAACCATGAGACAAAAAATTATGACCTGGTGTGACGTCGTGGTTTGGTGGCCTTCGTTCTCAAGTTTAGAGAGATCTCGGGTCAAATAATAAAGGATGGCGAGGGTCGGTCCGTAAAAAGCTAAAAGTTCCCATACTAGCACATTGTCGCTGCCACCAACGGTCTGAGGTTTTAGGAATAAATCCCAGTAAAGTCCAAGTTTACGATTCCAGAGAGCTTGGGCGAGGAACGGCTGAAAAAAATCACCGAATCTCCGATGGCAAATAACTCCGAAAGGAATGTAGGCAGCGGTTCCAGCACTTAGCATTAAGACGAAAATTTTAAGCCAATTTTTATTTATATTATTTCTGTTTTCGTTGTGATTTCTTCGGCTGAAAAAGATAGCGGTTCCGATACAGCCGGCTAGTAGCTGAGGTAAGATCGGACGTGTAGCCGATGCAAGTGCGGTCAAAACAGCGATTCCAAATAAATGTCGTTTATTTTGAGAGACTAAAAACGAATGCATCTGCTGGAGTAGCAGTACCGTTATCAGACAGAAAAAACTCTCGGGGTATGCCAGAGCGTGAAAAATTGCATTAGGGTTAAGGGTGGCGAGAAGAATCACCCAGCTCGCGGTTTTGGCGCTGGAAATGTTTTTTACCAGGGAGCAGAGCGGAATTGTAGCTGCAAAAAAAAATAGGAGACTTAAAGCGTGTGCCATCGGAAGAATCATTGGAAGATGCAAAAGTTTTGAGTAGCAATTTAATATTAAAGGCCACAAAGGATAAAAAGCTGGCCATGATGGTTCTAGGTAGCCTCGTTCGGCAATAGACAAGTAGAAATCAAGGTCAAAGCTTCGGCGTGGTTGCGTCCAATACGTGGCGATTAGGGCGGGGTTGAAAAAGTTCGCTATGAGAAAGCAGATGATGGATAGGCCAAAAGCGAAAACGGCCGTCTGGAGATTTTTAGTTACTTCGGCTCGACCTCGGAATAGGCGGCCCGTTGGTGAGATTTGATCGTTTAAAGGTGCCAAAAGTGGTCCTCTCGGGCATAAGTCTGAGTAGCTAGAAGTGGGGATTCTCGCAAACTTAAGGGCTCGTTGCCACGGTATTAAGATTGGGCTTTATTTAAGTCTGGGCGTCGATTTTGCTTCTTTACTGAGCACCCATTTTAATTGCTTATTTATTAATAGATGTGCAATTCTACCCCCGCCACTTATATAAGTTACGTGATGTGGTCGTGAAATCCTGGCGGTGCTCAGGGCCCTGGATATGAAAAACGAAATACCAACACAAAAATTCATTAGTTTTTCGGCGTTTGCCTGGTGGGTTCTCTCCTACACGGTGATTGTGATCGCTTGGGGCGCGTATGTGCGAGCCACTGGTAGCGGTGCTGGCTGCGGGGATCATTGGCCCTTGTGTAATGGTGAAGTTATTCCCCAAGATCCCAGTATTGCGAGACTAATAGAGTTCAGTCACCGAATGACCAGTGGGCTATCATTGGTTTTTGTGGCCGCTTTATTTTTCTGGTCGACTCGGAGGTTTGCAAAAAATCACCAGATCCGTTGGGCGTGCTTCATGAGTTTACTGTTCATTATTGGAGAGGCCATGGTGGGCGCGGCATTGGTCCTACTAAAGTTGGTGGCTGGAAACGACTCTGTCCTGAGGGCCGTAGTCATTTCGGCCCATCTGGTTAATACGTTTCTTCTTCTTTTCTGGCTAACGCGGGTGGTTTATTTGGCTTCCGGCGAGCGTGGGGATAGGCAAGTCAATCCACGTTTGAAATTAAACCTTCTATTATGCATGGTCGGTTTTGTGATAACTGGCGCAGCTGGTGCGATTGTTGCTCTGGGCGACACCCTGTTTCCCGCAGAGTCGCTGGTTCAAGGATTCGCGGAGGACTTTTCACCTGCGGCTCATTTTTTGATAAAGCTTCGAATTTGGCATCCCATGATTGCTCTGGCGGTCACTATGTATACGTTGCTTCAATGCTTTGCGTTGCCGAGGCTTTTTCGAGGTGAGGTTAGTCAAAAGATGGCTATTCTTGTAGGTGGTCTTGTGACTATGCAACTCCTGGGTGGGGTCGTGAACTGGCTGCTACTCGCCCCGCTAGGTATGCAGATGTTTCATCTGATTTTGGCCGATATTACTTGGATAGCTCTTTGTTTTTGGTATTTCGGGGCGGGGCTCTCAGAAGGGGAATACGCATGAATCGTAACTTAGCTCTCGAATTTGTACGGGTGACCGAAGCGGCTGCTTTGAGTGCTGCCCGCTGGATAGGTCGTGGTGAAAAAAACGCAGCCGATCAGGCGGCAGTGACCGCGATGAGGGAGTCATTCAATTCAATCGATTTTGACGGACTGATTGTTATCGGCGAGGGCGAAATGGATGAAGCCCCGATGCTGTTTATCGGAGAGACGGTCGGTCAAGGTCGAGGGCCAAGGGTCGATATTGCTTGTGATCCATTGGAGGGTACGAGCATAACCGCAAAGGGGGGGCCTGAGGCTATTGCTTGTATTGCAGCTGCTGAGGCTGGCGGATTTTTGCACGCGCCCGACATGTACATGAATAAAATTGCTGTGGGTCCCGATGCGCGAGGCGCAATTGATATTACAAAGAGTGTTACTTGGAACCTCAGGGAAATCGCAAAAGCCTCCCGCAAAGATGTTCAGGATCTGTGCGTGATTATTCTTGATCGGGATCGTCATAAGCAAATCATAACAGAAGTGAGAGAATGCGGCGCTCGTATTCGACTTATTGGCGATGGTGACGTTTCGGCTGCGCTAGCGACGGCCATTCCCGAGAGTGGCGTTGATGTTTTGTTCGGATCAGGCGGTGCTCCCGAGGGAGTCATTGCAGCGGCAGCCCTCCGATGCATGGGTGGAGATATGCAGGCAACCCTCGATTTTCAGTCTGATGCCGAGTGGGATCGGGCGAAAAAAATGGGGATTCAAACTAAGACTGCAGTCTACGGGCTTACAGATTTGGCGCGTGGCAATGTGATGTTCATCGCGACGGGTGTAACAGGCGGCAGTTTCCTTAAAGGTGTGCGATTCGTCAGCGGTGGAGCCGCAACCCACTCAATCGTCATGCGATCGGAGACAGGCACTATTCGGGAAATTGAGACCCGGCACTCATTTGATCGAAAACCCCGGTATGGATGGTAGTATGAGCTTAGAGTCTACTAAAACCTCAGGTCATTCTTTTAGAAGTTTACTGCCTCAATCAGGTCAAGGTACGGCATACCACCTGATCAATGGCGAATTGACACCATCATCAAACGGCGCGACATTTGATACGATCAATCCAGCGACCGGAGAATTGATATGTAAAGTGGCTTTGGGCGGAGTCCAGGAAGTCACCGCGGCAGTGGCAGCTGCTGACAGGGCATGGCGCGAGGGACCGTGGTCGAAGACGACAGCTTCGGAGCGTGCAGCGATCCTTCGAAGAATAGGCGATGAAATACTTGCTCGGAAGCAGGCTTTTGCGGAATTAGAATCTTTGGATAGCGGAAAGCCGATTTCTGAAACATTGAACGGAGATATTCCTCGGGCAGCGTCCAATTTTCATTTCTACGCAGATTTGTGCAATCACCAGGTAAGTCCAAGTTTCCGCTCAGACGATGGTAGTCACCATACGACGTTGCGCGAGCCACTTGGTGTTGTTGGATTGATCACACCATGGAACCTTCCGCTTTATTTGGCGACATGGAAGCTTGCGCCTGCGTTGGCTCAAGGTAATGCGGTGGTTTTAAAGCCGGCTGAGCTAACCCCGTTGACTGCTTACGCATTGCACGAAGTGTTGAAGGCGGCTGGTGTTCCGGCAGGGGTTGTCAACATCGTCCAGGGGTTTGGTCCCGATAGCGCTGGTGAAGCGCTTGTGAAACACCCACTCGTTAAAGCGATTTCATTTACGGGTGAAACAGTTACTGGGGCTGCAATTATGGCCGCAGGGGCCACAACCTTGAAGAAGACGAGTTTTGAGCTTGGTGGTAAAGGTGCGAGTGTTATTTTTGCCGACGCGGACCTGGAACGGGCCGCGAAGACCTCAGCGCGAGCTGCTATGCGAAATCAGGGGCAGGTTTGTCTGGCAGGTTCAAGACTTTTAGTCGAAGAGTCGGTCGCCCCAAGGGTTATCGAAATTTTGAAGTCAGAGCTTACAAAGATCAAGTTAGGAGATCCTTTGGCGCCTGACACGACGATGGGTGCTTTGTGTGGTGTCGAGCATAGAAATAAAGTGCTGAGTTATATCGAGCAAGCCCGTTCTCTGCCGGGCGTAAAAATCGAGGCGGGTGGAAAAGTACCCGAGAATATGCCGAAGAATGGAGCTTGGCTCATGCCCACATTGATTACCAATGTTCAGCAGGATAGTCGGCTAGTTCAAGAGGAGATTTTCGGACCAGTGCTCACGGTTCAAACCTTCAAAAGCTTTGATGAAGCTATGAGTATGGTAAATGGGACCAGATATGGGCTTAGCTGCTCTGTGTGGACTAAAGATATTGATAAAGCAAATCAGGCCGCAAACAAAATAAGAACCGGTCTCGTTTGGATTAACTGCTGGTTTGTAAGAAATCTTCACACGGCTTTCGGCGGTATGAAACATAGTGGAGTGGGGCGTGAAGGCGGGCAGTATAGCCTCGACTTCTTCTCTGAAATGAAAACGGTCTGCGTGGCCAATCCTCTTCATGAGCGGCATGGTCTCGTCTGGATCTAGACAACTAAATAAGGAATTTAAATAATTTATGAGTTCTATCTCAGCACACAGCCGCTCAATAGCTGTATTCGTGGATTTCGAAAATTTGGCTCTTGGCTTTAAAGAGCGTCAAGGACGTTTTGATATTAAAATAGTGCTGAAGAGGCTTTTGGAGAAAGGAAAAATTGTCGTAAAAAAAGCATATGCGGATTGGAGCCGATTTTCGTCGTACACAGCCCTTATGCACGAATCGGCAATTGAATTGATTGAAATACCGAAAAGATCCCAGACCGGTAAAAACAGCGCTGATATAAGGCTGTGTGTGGATGCCATGGATTTAGCTTACAGCAAGGATCATATCGATACTTTTGTGGTGGTTTCCGGGGATAGTGATTTTTCGCCCCTGGTCAGTAAACTCAAAGAGCTAGGCAAACATGTCATCGGATTGGGTATGACGGAAAGTACGTCGGCGCTATTACGTGATAATTGCGATGAGTTTATTTACTATGAGGATTTACTACAAAAGTCCGAGTCACAAGCCGGTTTTGCTATATCTTCAGCAATTACGGAGGATAAGCGTAAAGCATTCGGTTTATTATTTGAGGCGCTTGGTGCTCTCCGTCGGGAGGATAAAGAGTTTTTGGGTGCGGCGCTGGTAAAACATACCATTTGCAGAATGCATCCGGGGTTTGATGAAAGCCGGTTTGGCTACCGTAGCTTTAGCGCTCTTCTTCAAGATGCGGCGAAAGAGGGTTTGGTCGAGCTATCTCTTCACCAAAAAGCGGGGACATGGATTATCGATCGATTTGGTGACGAGATGAATACAGTGGCGCCGGGAACTAGTGGACGCAGCAAGCCGTCAACAGGCGGTGTTAAACCTGTGCTCGATAGCAGTGCTGCTACCGACTCAGGTGAAACAGAGCAAAAGAGCAGTGCTGTGAGTCGAGCCACAGGATCGCGCAGTGGCGCACGCAGGCGTCGATCCAAGAAGACATCTTCGGAAGGATGATGAAATATGAGTTCGGACAATATTTCTGATGTTTTGGGCGATTTAAAAAGTACCAGTGTTGATGAAGCGCCTCTGATCTGCTCCTGGCCGGAATTTCGTAAGGTTGTAACATCAAGACGAAGTGTCAGGGTATTTGACGCGGTGCCAGTTCCAGAAAACGTGGTCCAGAATGCAATCGATATGGCACTTATTGCGCCAACATCAAGCAACCTACAACAGGCACAGTTTTATTGGGTCAGATCAGCTGAGAATAAGGCAAAACTTGTTAAATATTGTTTAGGTCAGCCAGCTGCTGCGACGGCAGCTGAGTTGATTGTTGTTGTGGCTAGAAGGGACACATGGCGGTCCAATTCTGCAGCTGTTTTGGCTCAAATGAAGGCAGCGAATGCTCCAAAAGGTGTGATTACATATTATGAAAAGATAGTTCCGCTAGCCTACAACAGCGGGCCGCTGGGGGTTTTGAATCTATTTAAGCGTATATTTTTCACTTTGCGAGGTTTGTTTGCAGTGACGCCGCGTGAGCCAAAATCAAAAGCAGACATGCGTGTTTGGGCACATAAATCTGCCGCATTGGCTGCCGAGAATTTTATGTTAGCAATACGTGCGCAAGGATTTGATTCTTGTCCAATGGAAGGGCACGACTCGTCCCGCGTTCGGACCTTGTTAGGTCTTCCTTCCTCGGCCGAAATCAACATGGTTATTTCAGTCGGGAAACGATCACCAAACGGTGTCTATGGCCCCCGTTTGCGCCTACCTCGCAGCAAGTTTGTGTTTGAAATCTGATATCCATGAGGTGTCAGGTTTTTTGACAGTTTGCGCAAATTTCCACTGCTGAAATATTTATAAAAACTAATAAAAACGGACGCTTACATTAAAGCTCGGCTTGGCTTTCCTTTTGCTTTGCTCTCTGGTGTGACGGCTGTGTGTGGGATCTTGCTGATGCTGTGCTGGAGAGCAACTATGGAACACTTCTCAATACCTCGTATATTCCTGGGCATTTTTATTGGCCTTTTTATGCTAGCCATTTTTGCTGCTGGTGTTGTGTTTTATGGCGTCAAGGAATCAGAGCTGCGAGCGGCCGAGATGAACTCCGCGGGGGTTCGATTCAAGTCGGTACAGCTCTCGGGCGAGCCTGCGCCAACACAATCAGACATCAATGAAGCTCTCGAAGCTTTTGAAATCAAAATCCCGAAAAATGTGAAGGGCCCTTTTTTTAGCTCTAAACTTGAGGATCGCGGACTGACAATCCGAAAGGGTGTTCTGTCTGATGCTGTTGTTTACGTCGGCGCTGACGCGTTTTCGAGTTGGGCGCTTTTGGGTAGTACATTGGCGCACGAAATTGAGGTGCATTGCCGTCAAAATTTTCTTGCGATTCACTTTCAGAACATTTCAGGTTTCGACGGAACAGGTTATGCCGAGAGGGAAGCCTACGGCTATGAGTTGGCTCACGCAGAACGGTTTGGTCTGACTCATTACGAGCGCGATCTCATTAGTAGTACGATGATGTACTTTTACCCTAAGCGTCAAAATCAATTTGTTCAAAAGCTAGAACCGATCCGTTTCTGGCTTGATCGGCTTGCGGCCACGAGCTTCGGTAAAGTGCTTCTATAATTGCGTTTAGTCCGGATATTTGCATTGATTTAAACTCAACTGCCTACAAAACTCGGTTTTTAGTCCGACACCCCTTCTGAAGGGGTGTTCATGCGAGTCAACGCTACCAGTACATCGAATCCATCAGCGGCCGTCGCGGCCACGCGAGATGCAGTGGCTGATCCAGCGGTAGGAGGGGCTTTTCCTGGTGATGCTGCAATCGAATCTGCCAGGCATCGAAGGCAGCTTGATGTTGATCGCAAGCAAGCATTTCAAAATCTTGGTCAGTTATTGAGCGAGTTTTCAAACGTAACAGATGACATGGTCGATCCAAGCCGTTTTAGTAAACTAAAAGCGGAATCGTCAGATCCAGGTGTGTTAGAAGTTCAGCTCACGGGTTTTGCAAATGAGGGGCAGTACGATATATCAATTAACCAACTCGCAGAGGCACCTCGCCAGATATTTAGTGGATTTCCCGATAAAGACAAGACGGCGGTAGGATTCGGTTTTTTTGCTCTCACAGTGGATGGAAAATCCCATGATGTTGAGATTCCTCCCGGTTCTACATTGAGTGACGTCGCTGGTATCGTTAACGATAAGGACCTCGGATTTCATGCGTCCATCGTAAACACTGGACGTGATGGGGATGATAAATTCGTGCTTATGATAAAAGGTGCCCATGGTGGCGACGCCTCAAGTATTATGCTGGATCCAGATACGACTTTCATGAATATAGACCGACAGAATCCTGGGTCCTCTTTGAAGGCGACTTTTGAAGGAGTAAGCATCCAGCGCGACGGTAACGACATCGAGGAGTTGATTGGAGGAGTAAATTTAAAAGCGAAGTCATCTAAGCCCGGCGAGCCAGTGAGCATCGCTATTAAGACCGATCTGGAACAGACGGGTAGTCAAGTTACGGAATTCGTCAAGCAGTACAATCAGCTTCAATCGTTTACTAGGATGCAAACGCAGAAAGGCGAGGCAACTGGTGAGCCTGGTTTACTTTCGGGCGACGGAGTCGTTAGGCAGGCGTCTAGGTCTGTCCAAGGTGTGCTGCAGGGCGTTGAATTACACGATCTAGGAATCAGTACAGACGCTAAAACCGGGCAGCTCAAACTCGATGAGACAAAGCTAAAGTTCGCTTTGAATAATAATCACGAACGTGTAGTCGATTTGTTCGCATCAAAAGATGGCAAGGTGGGTTTGGCTGAAAAGATGGGTCAGGTGATAAAATCTCTTAAAGACAGAGCACATGGCCCAGTTGGACTGAGGTTGAAGGGGTTAGACGAGAGAATTAGACGCCAAGACCGCGAAATAGAAAAAAAGGAACGGTCCCTAGAGGCTCAAAAAATACGTCTAAAAGAGCACTTTGCGTCGATAAACTCTCGAATGCAAGTCATGGAGTCCCAAAATCAGTTTTTAGCGTCCCGTTTAAGCGCTAGTAGTTCCGAACAGCAGGTCCCGACCGAGTCTTCAGGCTTGGGGCAGAGGCCTTAGCCAGACAATTTAATTTAACTTAAAAACCTTAAATCTTGGTGTTAGACTCGTTGCTGGAAGATCGGCAAGCAGCTACATCATATTTTATTTGGAGTAAATTGTGGATGACTCACTAAGGGATGTTCGAAGGGACTTCAACATGAGTTCATTGGATGAGACTAGCCTGCCAGTTGATCCATTTGACCTTTTCTTGAGCTGGAAGAATCGCGCGGCTGCGTCAAATCTACCCGATTACAACGCTATGAGCCTCGCCACAATCGACGCGGAGGGCTTTCCCACCAGCAGAGTTGTGCTTCTTAGGGAGGCGAGCAAAGACGGTCTATGTTTTTATACGAATTACCATAGTTCTAAGGGTCATGATCTGGCGCTAAATCCCAAAGCATCCCTCCTGTTTTTCTGGCCAAGCCTGGAGCGTCAAATCCGTATAAGAGGCGTCACGGAAAAGCTCTCAGCGGGACAGTCTGACTCTTATTTCGCATCCAGACCGAGGGACAGTCAGATAGGTGCTTGGTCGTCACCCCAAAGTGAGGTTGTGTCATCCAGGGGGTTTCTGGATGAAAACTTTGCACGATATGCTGAAAAGTTCAAATCGGAGTCGTCCATCCCAAGACCCGCCCATTGGGGAGGCTACCGACTAGCTCCTTCGACTTATGAGTTTTGGCAGGGTCGCCCCAGTCGCATGCACGATCGTCTGCGCGCAGTCCTTGTTTCCGGCGTTTGGCGGTGGGAGCGGCTGGCTCCTTAAAATCGAGCGGTCCTGGAGGTTATACCCGCCAGGACCGCTTTTAAAATATCTATCTTAGTGACTTTGGAGCCGATTACTTCATCTGCGTGGGGCCAGTTTTACTTTGCACAGGAGACTGCGTAGGAGTCTGTGTTTTTGGAGCAGGAGTAGGGGCTACTGGATCTGTGGGGGTCGTTGTCTTGCCTTCGTCGCTTTTTGGAACTTCTGCGACGTAGGACCCCTTACATTGAGTGCCAGCTTTCAGGTCGATAATCGTGGGATTCCTGGACTCAGATGCTTTGCCAGGGTTGAGAATATCGACGAATTCGTATTTCATAGAATCTTTGGGAACGTCTTTCACTATGATTTGCCGGGTGAAAGATGGGGTTTCGCCTTTTACACCCATTGACATCTGAACGTCATGAACGTGCTGTTCGAGATCCTTAACTCTAGAAACCGAGAGGGTGCCAGTGGCTTCGCTCGGCTGACCATCTTTTTCATAGGCAAGGTCCATGGTTGCCATGAATGTGCCAATCATGTCAGCGGCAAGCGCTCTTTCAAAGTTTAGGTTTAAAACCTGAACCTCGTCGGCCCGTTTTGTTTGGGCATCGATCGTCTCGCCCTCGATGGGTTTCAACTTAATTTTAACATTGCCTCTAGTCGTTTTTACACCGTTTTCCTCGCTGGCTGTGCTGGTGCCTTGAATGTCGACTCCGAGCTCCATCGTGATAAATTGAACGACGGCTTGTAACTCCTTGGCAAGGCCGCTGTTTATCTTAGCCACGTCAGTTTCGCTAATTTTAGCAAGAACCACTGTTTTGAGGATCATGCCAAGCATCTCATTGTTGTCATCTAGGTTAAGACTTAGGCCACTTGATCGGCACTGTTTAGATGCGTCCGCATAAAAGCTGTCGGAAGTAACTACAGCCTTACCAGACTTCTCTATGATGAATGTTCTGTATTTGCGGACAGCGCTTCTGAAAGCGCTAACATAGTCGCTTCTTGATAGTTCTTTAACGACTAGGTCAGCAGCAGTTGTTCTAAGCCCGTCAAGTTGTTTTAGAAAGTCCTTTGTATCTGTCGCATTCAAAGAAGACTGCTCTCCGGACTTAAGCGCGCTATTTTTGGCATCCTTCTTGACATTGACCTTGATCGCACAGCTAGCGAAAAAGGATGCCGAGATGATTGCCGCGATAATTCCTCTGGTCATAAGTCCTCCTTGGGGGCGTCGTCTTCAAAATGGAACAGTGGATCGATACTCTCATTTTAGCAAAAAACCTGCCAAACGGCTGGTGGCGTGCATGGGGCAAATAAAGTCAGCTAATTTAGGGCCTTATAAATATCCCAACTCGAAGCGATAAAAGGCCTTTGTCGAATTTTTTTACATTTTGTCAAAAACCATGCGTCATGAGGCCAGAAAGAACGCCGATAATCTAGGGGGTCTGGACATGCGCAGATAGAGAAGATGAGGACATGGCAATCGAGTCAAAAAGTGAAAGTCACGGTCAGCAGCACTGGCTCCAGCAATATGGTCTGAAGTCCTATCATGCGATTTCGGTGGGCGTTATTTTTGCCGCCATCTTTTTAACTCTTTCGTATTATGATGTCGATTCCTACATGGATGCTAAGTTTGCAGATCCAATAAATTTCAGGATACGTGATTATTTGGGGGCTTCTCCTCAACAAAATCCAAAGTTAAAAATATTCGGCTATGACGACAAGGCTTTTGCGAAGTTTGGAACTCCCATGCCGGACTTGGCGACATGGGCCGCCGTCTTTGACTCAATTGCTCAAAAAAAACCAAAAATCATTGTGGTCGATGCGTTGTTTGGCGCTAAGCAGACAGGTGATGAAACCGTTGCCAACGAAATCTTGAAAAAAGCTAAATCCTATAACGTTCCAGTCGTTACTGGGGCATTCACGGCTGAAAAACCGCTTCAATTTCGACATCCGCTTAATCGGAATTCAAAGTTTTACAATGTGAGAACGTATTTAAATTCAAATTCCTCGGCCGCCGCTAGCAACGATAGAATTGCTGACGAACTTCCGAACTTCAAGAATCGCGATGGATGGGAAGTTTATGGTCCTAGCTCAGAAGCAGAATGGTTTTTTTCGCAAGCTGGGCACTTCAACCTTTTTCAAGACAACAAGATAGAGCCATTTTTGTGGTTTGGAGCGAACAGGGTAATCCCCCATATTTCGTCATATGCTGCAGATCGAATCACGTTCGAAGATCAGCGGCTTGTTATTGATGGCAAGGCCGTGGCTTTGGGTCGTCATGGAGAGATGAGTGTGAATTTCCTTCCTCCGGGAAAGCGAAAGGTGATGTCATTTTTGACGCTGGAAATGCAAGCTGCCGCAGGCAAACCGAGTTCTTTTGTTGATGAAGGTGATGTTGTTTTGATTTTGCCGATGTTTTTTACGGGCAATGTCGATATCAGGCCGTCACCCTATGGATGGGTTCCTGGAGGATTTTATGTATCGGATTCGCTTAACAGCATTCTGAATTCACAATATCTACAACCAATTCTTGTAGGTAACGTTTTGACGGTCTGTTTTATTGGTATTTCCTTGAGCTTTGTATACTGGTTGAGTGCCTCCATATCCTGGGTGGCTTGGGTTTTCTTTGCTGCTACGTTCTTTGTCGTTGCACAGCTCACGTTTTCTTATGCCTGGCTCGTTGTTCCATACATTATGCCGCTCATAGCTGGTACTGTGGCTGGTGTCTGCCTTTATGCTATCAAAGTTAGGAAAGTTGAGCGGAAAGCAAATGCACTGCGAGCGGCCTTGGACGGTGCAGTCTCACCAACGCAGCTTTTGTCACTAATTCGTAAGCCTGATGAGGTCAATTTGGAACCTAGAGAGCGTATCGTAACACTCATGTTCATCGATATTGTAGGGTTTTCATTGTCGTCCGAGAATATGGCCCCCAGGGATGCTTTCACGAATCTCAAGGCAATTTTGATGCGAATTTCAGAAATCGTGCATGAGCACGGGGGGATCATAGATAAGACCCTTGGGGATGGCCTTTTGGCGTATTTTGGATACCGATTTGACTCAGATGAAACAAATTCGAACCATCCTGAGGCGGCACTTCGTTGCGCAATTAAAATCCAAGAGCAGATGTTGGAAGAATCCCTGCTTGCGGCCCGTGCGTCGTCGCCCATTTACCCGCTACGAATAGGCTTAAATACGGCTTCGTGTTTTTTGGGTGACCTTGGATCCGGTAGACGAATAGAATTTACCGTGGTGGGTAATGGCGTTAATTTTGCAAAAAGACTGGAATCGGCTTGTCGTGTCTTTTGCGTCATGATCGGATCGACAACTCATGACTTGGTTAAGGGATTGCCGTGGGCCGACGGTATATTTGCAAGAAAAGTAATGAAAATAAAGCATCATTCAGACCTTCGGGACGCGGTCGAGGTGAATCCGCTTAGGCTTCGAGAGGCTGAAGTCTCTGAAGTGCTTCAGGCATTCAATGCTCAAGCGATCTTGCATCGGGCTGCTGAAAGAATGCATGTGCGGGATCTGGGCAGTGTTTTTGTCGTCACAAACGCAGGTCGCGGATCAGTCATGGATTTTACCGGCTCGGGTGTTAGTGTTTTATTTGACATGCCTAGAACGCGTGGCGACGTCATTGAAATACGGTTTGATAGCCGAGTCTCAGGACTTATGAAGGAACTCGATGAACACGGTATTCGTTCACTTGATGCCGAAGTCAGGTGGACGCATGCAGCCGCCGAAGGCTTTGTTCATGGGCTCGTGTTTAAAAACCTACGGGCTGATCAACAAGAATTGTTTGTGCGTTTGTTATCTTCCTACGCTTTTTCGGCATATAAGGGTGAAGACGAGGAACGCCATGGCTCAGACCCGATTGCGAGTTAAGTATTTTTTCGTCGTGATAAGCATGTCAATGCTCCCGGCATGTATTTCCGCTGAATTACCATTAGAAAAACAAAGCAATTCCAAAAACGAAATCGGTTTTTCGTTGAGCCAAACTGGTCTGCAAGATGTTGTCAATGTGCAGCAAGATGCTCTTGATCAAATGGGCTGGGTTCAAGTGGTCGGCTCGCGGGGGCATAACATACCGAGTGAACTAACAATGTTGGGTGCTTCAAAAGTCGAGGCAGTTGATTTGGGGTTTACCGGTAAGCTGGGACAAAGCGTGATTTTTGCTGCAGATAAGCGTTTAATTCCTAATTATGACCGTCTTTATTGGGTTATGATTCGAGTTTTGAGTGAGAAATATGGCTGCTTTATCCGCAAAAAAATTGATCGTGGCGAGCTGGTTGCATTTAAATGTAGAGATCAGCGTATAGTTACATTTCGCAGGCGCTTGACGGAAAAGTACGCCGTATTTAAGGCAAGGCAGTATCGTAGTGATGGACGCGAGATCGTTATTTTAAATAAACGCTACAGAGGTGCGACGGCGGCTAGGGTCGTCGCAAAACAGCCCTAACTGGACTGGCATCAAATCCAGAAAGTGGTAGCGGCAAAGCAATCAGCTCGTAGATCCCATCGTTTACGTGAGATAATACTAGGCCTTCGAGATTACGGATATTCCAGTCAAAAAGTTTTTGATGAGCCGGAAGGTCTTTCGAGTCAAATGGGTCGACCGAAGGGGTGTCAATTCCGACAAGGACGACTCCAGCCAAAGCGAGGGTTTCGATGGCATCAGGGCTAAAAGCTGCAAAATCCTTGTTGAAGTTATTTGGATTAGGGAAAGTTCCGGTTCTGAAAAGAACCCGTTGTACACCCATAGCAATTGGTATCTTGCAATCTGACGGTAAGATCAGGGGCCGGTTGCGGACAGAGTGCACATAGCATGGGCCAAGATAAGGTTCTAAGGATACAGCATCAATCGTAGCGCCATTTTTGTTGTAGTGTTTAGGAGCGTCCGCATGTGCTCCGATGTGCACGGTGCTGTTAATTGAAGACAAATCTATATTGCTACCTGCGTTTATATCGCAAAGAACGCGCCTACGAAGCGGTGTGTCACCGGGCCAAACGGCGATGTTTTCTGTAATCAAAGGCGATATATCGATGATCGTCACGCGTTACCTTTGTCCTGGTTTCGGTTGAGAATTGATACGAGCTGAAATTTCATTTACGGCATTAAGGTAGTCATTCCTCAGCCGTATCTCGTCCAGTCTGTCTAGTTTTCCATTCCAAATGCGCCATGTGCCCCCAACCATTACGTGGGTTATGTCACGGCTACCCATTGAATAGATGATATTAGCTAAATGATTTTGCATTGGAATAGCACTTAATCCAGCTTTAAGAACGACCAAATCAGCCTTTTTACCCAGTTCCAGAGTGCCCAGTTCATGGCCGACACCCAAAACCTTGGCAGGAATCGTTGTTACCATGGCCAGGAGGTGATCTGGGGAGTTGCGATCGTGTGGTACGCCCTGTTGCTTTGCTAGTAAACCTGCTATTTTTAGTTCGTTTAGGCAATCAGCCGAGTCGTTGCTAGCGGCGCAGTCGGTTCCAATTGCCATTGGAATTCCAAGTTCGTCGGTTAACTTGATATTAGCAAGGTGATCATAAAGTATCGTGGACGTGGGGCAGTAGCCCATAGTCGCGCCAGAATTTTTAATGATTCTAAAATCGTCATCTTCAGCGCTGGTAAGGTGCACAACGAGGGACTGTTCGGATAAGGCGCCGGCTTTTAAGGCAGCTTCGACAGGCGTGAGTCCGTCTCGACTTTTCACTCGATCGAGCTCGCCCTGGCTCTGCGAAAGGTGCATGTGGAGCGGTAAACTATTAGCTTTCGCATACTCGGCGCATTCTCTTAGGAGCTTCATAGAGACCGTGTCCGCGGCGTGCGGTGCTACGGTGTGTCTGATGAGATCTCCAAAGTTTGATTTTTCAATGAGCAATTTAGCGCGTTCAAAGCTGTCGCGGCCGGGGAAAGCCCCGCCGAGATCAGCAATGGTCTCCCCGACCCAACCGCGGACGCCTAGGGTTTCAAAAGCTTTGGCAACGCCATGGCTGAAATAATAGTGATCAACGAATGACGTGACGCCTGCTCGCAACCCATCAAGAATATACGAATAAGACAAGGGCTCTAGCAGTTCAACAGACAGGCTCTTTTCCGCCGGGAATAAAAAAGATTCGATCATGTTTATTTTTCCATGACCGAGGCCGCGGAAGAAGCCCATGGGAACGTGGGTATGCGCGTTGAACAAGCCTGGCATGATAACGTGTTCGCTTGCGTCTAAAATTTTCAGATCGCTGTGGCGATTTGTTATGATGTCGCTCTTGCCGATATCGAAAATTTTGCCGTCTCGGATAACTAGCGCCCCATTTTCGACTACGGGCAGAAAAGCGCCTTGAACGATAGTTGCTCGGTCAATTATGAAGCCGTTTTTGTGGGTTGGACTCTTCGCGTCGACAAGTGAGTCTTTTTGGACGCTTTTGGCACTCGTAGGGCTAGATTTGCTATTGGACACCTAAAAGGCACCTCGATTAGAGAAATAATATAGAGGACTATGAGCCAATTGTATTTTAATTACTATTGCCCACAAAGGTGAAAAGAAAAACAGCCGCGAGATAAATTTCTGCAGCTGTTTCCCAGGTTCCTGAACAAAACACTTCAAAAAATTTAATGTGGCAGGGTCTTCGAACCTGCCACATCTTGCGGTTGCTACTGATCAAATCATAATCCGTCGAGCCTTGCGGTTAACCGGGAGTATTATTATTTGATTTTGGCTTCCTTGAACACGACGTGCTTGCGAGCTTTTGGATCGTATTTTTTTAGCTCTAGTTTGTCTTTTCCGCGTTTTTTGCTGGTCGTATAGAAATAACCGGTACCAGCTGAAGAGACTAAACGAATGAGCTCTCGAGCGCCTGCTTTTGCCATGGGGGATTCTCCTAAAAATCTGCGCGCTTAACCATAAAACCGAGCCGATCTTCTATCAAAAGAGGCCATAAGGTGTCTATCCCTTTTAATGCTTGAATCCCCAGGGTAAAAAAGTATAATGTAAACAGGTAATTAGTCCATTTTTCGCGAATCTCAATCGGGACGTCCTGATGGTGCGGTGTCTTCCAATTTGGTGGGTCTGCCTGCTGGCACTCGTCAGTGGTCAGGCTTTGGCCAATCCGTCCGCACTTCGTCGTTCGGTTTTTCGAATTGAAACAATTAGTCAGGATCGTAATTTTGTGAATCCGTGGCGCCTTCGCTCGCCCGACATGTCATCTGGATCCGGTTTTTACATAGGTGACGGTAGAATCCTGACGAACGCCCACGTCGTGTCTAATGCCAGCTCTATCATGGTTCAACGTGACGGTGATGCACGGAAGGTGCCTGCGTTCGTTAAGTATATTGGTCACGACGTGGACTTAGCGGTTCTCGGTGTTTTAGACGATAAATATTTTAAGGATGTTGAGCCCCTGGCGCTTGGAAGTGTACCCAAGCTTCGCTCGCCGGTTACCACGGTGGGCTTTCCCATGGGCGGTGATCAGATATCGATGACGGACGGTGTTGTTAACCGAATCAGTTATCGGACGTACGTCCATACTGATGCCCACGAACATCTACTCGTTCAGGTCGACTCAGCCATTAATCCTGGTAACAGTGGTGGGCCAGTATTTCAAGGCCGGCAAGTGGTAGGAGTTGCGTTTCAGGCTCTTACGAGAGCTCAAAGTGCTGGTTTCATAATTCCAGTACCAGTTGTTCAAAGGTTTTTAAATGATTGTCTTGATGGATTCTATGATGGTGTGCCGGAATGGGGTGTTGAGACCCAAGAGCTTCTTTTGAACAATTCTGCGACCGCTCGATTTTACCGCGTTGACAATGGAGAGCGACGCGGTGTTGTCGTGTCTCGTGTTTATGAGTGGTCGCCTGCTAAAAGCGTTTTACAGCGCGGCGACGTCCTGCTCGCCGTTTCCGGAAAAAAAATTGGCGTTGATGGTAAAATTTCTTTTGAAGGCGAGCGCGTTGACTTCGAAGTTTTATACGGACTTCGCCTGAAAGGTGACGCCGTCCGATTTGAGATTTCGCGGGATGGGGCGGTTCAGGAAGTTATAGTTAAAGCTGGCTTAGGCAAGCCGCATCAGTATTCTGGGCGAATATATGCAAAAAGACCAAAGTACACCGTGTTTGGGGGGATCGTGTTTACGGCCTTAACAAGATCGGTCATGGAGCTTTGGGGAGATGCCTGGGAAAAACGCGCCCCACTTTTGTTGCGCTATATGATGCGTGAGCCATTTGAAATTGAAGGAGTTGCCGAGCGAGAGGAACTCGTGATCGTGAGCGATGTCCTTGTCAACGGTGCTAATAGTTTTGTGGTGATTGGAAGCCCGGTGGTAGACAAAATTAATGGTAAGACAGTTACATCAGTCCGAATGGTTCATGAATTACTAAATACCGTCGCAGAAGACACGCTTCGGATTGATTTTATGTTTGACGATGACCCTTGGATTCTTAGTGCCAGACAGCTCAGAGTCGTCAATGATGAGACAAACCAACGATATGGAGTGACCCCAAGCTTTTGGTTAGAGCCGTATTCCGTTGACGCGGCGATATCTAGGGACGAGATGAAATGAGCAATTCTTTCGGGAAAATTTTGATTTTAACAATACTATTGGCCCCATTAGCCCTGATCAACACAAGTGCTTCGGCGAAAGCACAGAAAAAGCGAACTCGATCTGACTACGAGCGAAGTGTTTTAAGTTTGTCGATAACGAAAGCCGTACCCGATCCCGATTCTCCCTGGGCTATCCAGAATTCCGATGTAACGGGGCACGCCGGCGTCGTTGTTGGAGAAAATACGGTTCTAACTCAGGCGTCAGTCGTTTCGCGTGCAGTGTATATTCAGGCGCAGAAAGTTGATGATGTTTCAAAGATACCCATGCGAGTTGTGTTTGCTGATTATGAGGCAAACCTGGCAATTTTGACGCCGAAGGATGGCTATAGCCTCGGAGAAACCAGGATTTTACCGCTGGGTCCAGACATTTCAGTTGGCAGTGACGTGACGGTTATATCGATTGAAAATGAGCGTCATCTGCAGCTGGCCTCTATGCGTATTCTTGACGTAAACGTCCGTGAGGCAACAGTTGGCGGGACAACCGTTCCCATGTACAGCTTGGGCGGACAAGCTCGTTCAAGCTGTAGGTCCGATCTAGCTGTGCGCAATGGACTGCTTATAGGTATTTGTGTTGGGGTTGTTGATCAACAACCCCAAATTATAACGTCAGGAATATTGGCTCATTTTCTCGCGGATAAGCATTCCCCTGACGGTTACCGAGGGTTTGGGTCGTTTGGAGCAACGCTTCTACCAGTTACAAGTCCTTGGCATAGAAAAACATTGGGCCTTGAGGTGGGTAAGGGCGCTCTTCGAGTGGCCGTCATTAATGAGACGAGTCCTTTTGCAGACTGTCTGAGTGTTGATGATATTGTTCTAGGCATTGATCAGATTAGCGTGGATCATCGTGGTTTTTTTCTGCATCCCCAATGGGGCGCGGTGCCGCTTCGAAATTATATTGTGACCAAGTATGCTGGAGATCCCGTTGCCATTAAGTTTCAGAGAAAAGCTGAGGTGAAAACATGTACTCGTCGTTTAAGACGATATTCCAGCAGTGATTATTTAGTTGCAGGTCAGACCAACGAGGGCCCGGTTTCTCATATGATTTTCGGCGGTTTGTTATTTCGGGAACTAAATGTCGATTTTTTAACGATGTTTGGTCGGGATTGGCAGAATAATTCACCTGCGTCTTTATTATTTGTATACAATTATCAAAATCAACCGACTCTGACTCGTCGTCGTGAAATTGTCTTGGCGAATGTTCTGGGGGATGTATTTAATGCCGGCTACGAAAAGTTAGCATATTTGATTTTAGACACGGTGAATGGAAAACGAGTTACATCTTTGGATGAAATGCGAATCCAGCTAAAATCGGGTGGAGTTTTACGCGAGGGTATGGAGTTTGCTCAGTTTGATTTTAAGGACGGAACCCAGGTCGTGCTGCCGTATGCTGAGTTGGACGAGGCCCATCAGAGAATTGGACGCACTTATGCAGTGACTGATCTAAATAGTTTTTTTAAGAAGTAAAGCCGTTTACGCCCGCTCTTTTGAGAGACAATTTTAAATGGAGTCGTTTTATGCGGGAAAACCCTGTCATTATGCTTCTTCAGCGGCACCGGATCAATTTCAGTCTTCATACGTTTGAATACCAAGCGGGTGGTGGTACGAGCCGCTCAAGCTCGCTCCTCGGTGTTAGCGAACACGCCGTCATAAAAAGTCTAGTATTTCAGGACCAGATGCGCAGACCGCTGTTGGTTCTTATGCATGGCGACAGATCCGTAGATGCTTCTCGCTTGGCCGAGCAGATCGGTGTGCCCAAAATTTGGTCATGCGCGCCGAAGGATGCTGAATTTATGAGTGGTTGGCCAGTTGGGGCAACGAATCCCTTCATCCTCAAGACATCCATGGAGATCTACTTGGAGTCTAGTGTCCTTGATTTGCCGAAAATATTTATCAACGGTGGCGGTCGCGGATGCCTCGTTGAAATGACTCCTGCGGATTTGGTGGGGATTGTAAAGCCAAGCCTTGTTCGTTGTGCGAAGGAAAAGGCTATGGTAGTGTCTAAAGCACCATAATCATTGCAAGAGGTGTTGTTTTTATGAAGTCCATCCGATGGCGCATGATGTTCATTGCTGCTTTGACAGTTTTTTCCATTTACATTCTTATTCCCACCGGCATCTACATGTCCCAACCAGCGGACCTTCGAAATGATCAGGAACACATGAGCAAGGTTTTGCCCAAATGGCTTCCTAGCGGTCATCTTAACCTTGGTCTTGATTTGCAAGGCGGTGTTCAGCTGGTCCTTGGCGTAAACTTGACCCAAGCAGTCGAAAATAGATTGGCAAGGATTGGAACTGACATTGGGCATTGGGCTGATCAGAAGGGCAAAGTTTCTGGCGTCAAAACGGCCTATGTTGTTAAAGGCGAGACGAAGCTAAGGGTAGAGACCGAGCCGGGTGCTGACGCCGCTGCCATCATCAAGGCAGTTGATAGTGACTATCCTTCCCTGCAGAAGATCGATTCCCAAGGTACATTTCTAGACTTTGTCTTCCGCGGGGATCAGATTCAAACAATTAAAGATGGAGCTCTTGAACAAGCGGAGCGGGTTGTGCGAAGCCGCGTCGACAAGTGGGGTGTCACTGAGCCGATTATCAATCGCCGCTCAGACGGCTCGATCATCGCTCAGTTACCTGGATTTAAGGATCCGGAGAAGGCCAAGGAACTACTAGGTCGTACTGCGCAACTTAAGTTCAAGATAGTTGATGACGATTTCAGAGGATTTGAAACTTTGGCTGGAAAGCTGCCTCCTGAGGTGCAGCTGGACAGAGTTAACGGTATGTCACTGGTTAGTGAGAATCGACAAAAGATTCTGGAACTAACCAAGGGCCTGGTCCCGGTTGATCGAGAAGTTCTTTTTGGTGAAGAGGTCTCACAAACCGGTAAAATGACCTACCGAACCTATGTCGTCAAAGCGGCGACTGAGATTACCGGTGACGATGTCATGGATGCCATGGCTTCAACGAACCAGGATGGTGTGGCTCAGACGCCAATCGTCTCTTTGCGCTTTACGACTCTTGGCGGTAAGCGTTTTGAAGATGTGACTGGTGCGAATGTTAGAAAACGCATGGCAATAGTTCTCGACGACACGGTTGAAAGCGCGCCTGTCATCAATGGAAAAATTGGTGGCGGAAATGCCATGATCACGTTGGGTGATGGTCGTGACTTTGAAGGCAAGCTGAAAGAGGCGCAAGAGCTTGCCATGGTTCTCAAATCCGGCGCATTGCCAGCAACTATTACAATTCTCGAACAGCGCCAAGTTGGCGCAAGTTTGGGGCCTGAGCTTGGTAAAAAAGGGATCATGGGCGTCATCGTTGGGCTTCTCTGTGTCTTCGCCTTTATGATTCTTTACTATCGTCGGCCTGGAGTGATCGCTTGCGTGGCGCTGGTTTTGAACGGCGTATTTATGCTTGCTGCCATGTCCATGTTTGGCTTCGCGCTAACTCTTCCAGGTATTGCTGGCTTCGTGCTTTCGCTTGGTATGGCGGTTGATGCAAACGTTCTTATAAATGAACGGATACGTGATGAGTTGAGGGCGGGTCGATCGCCAAGATCAGCTCTCGATAACGGGTTTAAGCGTGTTTTTTGGACTGTTATTGACTCTCACGTGACGGCTTTGCTTGCTGCCTTCATCTTGTTGGGTACGAACACATCGGGACCAATTAGGGGCTTTGCTGTAACTCTTGCCATCGGCTTGGTGTTGTCTCTTTGGACAGCGCTGTACTGTAGTCATGTATTTTTTGATCTGGCTCTCTCTGGTCAGACTGAGACCAATAGAATCCTCGCGTGGTTGGGTGGAGAGCGGGCAAGTAAAGCCCGTACGTTCAACTTTAATTTCTTGCGTTATGACGTGGCTGCAACAGCCGCTGCAGTGGTGCTTTCCGCAGCCGTAATTGGAGCAGGATTTGTTCGTGGCTTTAATTGGTCGATCGATTTTATAGGTGGAACCGAGGTCGAGGTCAGTTTTAACGAAAATGTATCCTCGGACCAACTTAGAACGGTCGCCGAAAAAGCCGATATTCACGATTTATCGATTCAAAGTCTCGCTGGCGGCGGTAAGGAGTACTTGCTGCGATTTGAAGACAAAAAGGCGGGTCACGGTGAGCTGACGGCTGCGGAGAAGGATGCCGCGCACGCCTCAGGCGGGGCGCTGGTTAATAAGTTGCAAGACTCTATTCGAACCGATTTAGCTAGTGCGGGTCCAAGCATAAAAAGGGTGGACTATGTCGGTCCTCAAATTGGTAAAGAGATGCGGAACCAGGGATTCGTATCTATGGCCTATGCAATTTTCGGCATCATGATTTATCTGGCATTCCGTTTCGATTTTAGATTTGGGTCAGGTGCCGTGATCAAATTGATCCCGGATGTATGCGCGATGTTGGCATTTTACTTCATATTCTGGAAGTCTTTTGATTTGACCGCCATCGCAGCTTTGCTAACTGGTATTGGTTACTCTGTTAACGATACGATTGTGGTGTTCGATAGAATTAGGGAGCACATGCAGACAGATGGAGGAAAACCATTTGCCGAACAAATCAACAAGTCTTTGAATGAGTGCTTGGTTAGAACGATCAATACGTCTGTGACGACGAATTTATCCCTAGTAGGAATTATAATTTTTGGTCCAGACAGTATTCGTAATTTTGCGATTGCTATGTCGGTTGCGATTATTGGCGCCACTCTTACTACGAACTTCGTCGGTAGTACTTATCTACTATGGATAGACAAGTTTCTAAAGGCCCGCGCGGATCGCGCTTCAAGCTCTCAAGTTGGTGTTGTCAGACGTGGTTCTAGGTCGCCGGTGTAGCGTCTCTCAATGGGTAGTTTTGTTAAAGTTCTTTTGGCCGTCCTTTACGAGGCGGCCAGTTTTGTTTGGGTTGCACTGTTGCATATACCTTTGTATTCGTGCCAACGGCTTACCACAGCCTGATGCCACGGTGAAGACTCCTCGACACGCCGTGAGTTTACCTGCTCAAAATAAGCGAATGCTCGAGCCGGAAGGATAATTGGGTTGCCTATGACCTTGGTTAGGTGGATCAAGGTGTCAAGTATAAATGATAGAGATTCATAGTTAGCATCCAGTAGTGCAGTCGTGGTTATGGCATTAATCATAAGAGAGGCATCAATTTTTTCTCCGTCTTGGAACTGACGTTTTATTAGACCTGCGACGGTGTCAATAACCCTAGCCTGTGTGGCAGGGCTGGATAGGATATCCGTCCGCTTAGTTGCGTGGTTTAGTATGGTTCTCATAGAGCTCAGATCAGCGTTATTGAGCCTCAGATGGTCGATGGAGGCGATCGTTACCCAGGCTTCAGAATGTCGGACATCGTTTGGGTTGAGAGCTGCCGATTGCAGTTTAGTCATATTTCGCAGTTCAATTTTGTAAACGTACGCTTGGTTTATAATCTGGCTCGGGTATCCAATTGAAGAGATCGCATTCGCAAGCTTCGCCAGTAGATTTTTTACGCCGGAGTCGCTCAATGCCATCTTTTCCGGAGAACTATTTGAGGATTCAAAGATGCTTAATAATAGTTTTAATGCCTGATCTTTCTCCTTAAATCCACGCCAGCGATAGCTAGAAATGACGTCGATAATTCTAAAAAACTCGCTCTCGCCTTTGGCGTTCGCAATCTGTAAAGCTAGCACATTCAGTAATTTAATTGAGCTTTCTGACGGTTCAAAATCGATTATTTTTGCACGGAACGTGTCGAGCTCATAGTATCGCTGTAACCGCGGAACGAGTTCCTCGAATTTAATTGCAAAGAGTAAGTCTTCACTGCCGTCGGACATTCTGAGTGAGTGTGCTTCCATTATTGAGGCAAGTCCAGGAGCTTCCTGGAGCAAGCGTTCGTAGGCTTGTGGGCCTATCCATACGAAATTACCAAGTCCGTGGGTTTGTCGCATGGTTTCAATTAGGCGCATTCTAACTTCGGGTATCATTTGATCAAGTTGAATGCCATAGCGCGTGCCATTAGGCGTGTTGACAATGCTTTGATCGGTCCATGTATAGTCAAAATAAAAAAACCATTTAGTCTTTTTCAAAAGGGCCAGTGACGCCTGTCGTTTAACGGCTTGACCAAGCCCAGGATTAACTATGGGTAGGAGTGATGTCAGTCCTAAGATTCTTCGTTCCAATATGGCGGCTGCGTCAAGGTACAGGGCGGAGCATAGCCTCAAAGCGTCAAGACATGGACGGATAGAATGTTCAGGATCAATTGTACATACGATCCTTTCAGCAAGTTGCTGAATCGATAGTGATTGGTCTTTTACAAGTTGACCAATAAAGTTGATAATCTCATCTTCGCGGATACGCTGAAGCGTTGCCGGCAGCTTGTTTGCCAACGTGTTCTCCAAGTCGCTTTCTATAGTAAGAGTCGCGGTTTTTGTGCCGACGGTCGCAGACCACGTGTCATTGGGCTGTTTGTGACGCGACAACACTTTTCGTGCACTTTTTAAAGTTAGTTTTGATAATTCTTGTAGTTTTATTCGATCATCACCGAGGTTAGATAGTTCTCTCCAGGCATCCAAGACTGCGGGTATGAAAAGAAGGTGATATGAAACAAGAGCTTGTTCTGGATATGAACCGCCAGTTTTGCGAAATTCGTTCCAAGAAAGCAACACGCCTACTAGGTGAGCGATGCCCGTCAATAGTGTCATATTAAAAATCGATAGTTTGTCTGACGTCCAATCGCTGCGGTACTTGTAGCTTTGAATAATGCTCGCAGTGTCAAGACGATGTTTTGGGTGTGCAGAAAACCAAACCGCTATGACCAAAAGTCCGAAGCTAGTTAAGAGACCCTGGAAGATTGCCGCGCCGATCAGAATATTCTCAGTGCTAAAAAAGTTTTTTAAAGGCCAACTCACAAATCCAAATGTAAGCATTAGAATTGGAAACACGCGCGTTATAAGGCGGACACTGCTATCATTGAGACGAAATCCACGCATTGCTAATCGGCAAGCTAGCCAAGTGGTGAACGACTGTAATCCTATAACCACGCAAAAAAATACGAAATCAGGCATAAGCTGTTTAAAATATAGTGTGTACGCCAGTCCTTGTGAGAGGCAGCTTATTGGCAATAAATGTCTTGGATCTGACAAAAGCCCACCCTTGCCCTGAGTGATTCCCGCATGAAATACCATCATGAAAGCACCGATTACCGATGCTCCAAAAACCATAGCTGCGGCGCCGTCTATGAGCAGGCTAGTGTCACCGGTATTTAGCTTCATCGATCGGATGATGATAAAGGTAGTAATCGTCGTAGCAACCATAGCATATGCAATTGTCATCTTAGGCATGAGCGTCTTTTGCTTGAATTGTCGTTGAGGATTCATTTGCTCTCCTCGGGCTCAACCGGCAGTTTTACAGTGAAGGTGCTCCCGGCTGAGACTTTACTTGTAACCTCAATTGAGCCGCCGATGTCCTGAAGGATTCCATGCACAATCGATAAGCCAAGACCAGTGCCTTTTCCTGGTTCTTTTGTCGTGAAGAAAGGCTCAAATATTTTCCTAAGATGTTCTTTGGGAATCCCGCTGCCTGTGTCTGATATACTCACAGACAGATACGGTTTCTTTTGGATTGTTTCATCCGAGGAACGAATCGTGATGGTGCCGCCATTTGGCATCGACTGAAAAGCATTTGTACATAGGTTCAGAAAAACCTGTGTCAGACGATTACCGTCGGACTGAAAGACAAACTTCTTGGCGGAAAGCTCCAATTGTATTTGGCATTTCTTCTTCTGATTAAACCCAAGTGAAGCAAACTTGGCTGCGTTAGATACTATTAGATGGACATTGCACTCTGTTATTTTAGGCTTTAGAGGTCGTTGACGGGCAAAATCTAGTAGGTTCTCAACAATTGTTTTGCAACGCTTGGCTGCGGCTTCAATTTCCAGAATATCTTGATAATGAGGACTAGCTTTATCGACCTCTCGTAGGAGCATCTGTGAGAATACAAGAATACCCCCAAGAGGGTTATTGATTTCGTGAGCAAATCCCCCGGCCAACTGTCCGATTGATGCCAACTTTTCATTTTGTGCTAGCTGGTTTTGGAGCTTTTTCGCTTCTGTCCTGTCACGGTATATTTGAACAACTCCACCTTGTCCTGATATCGGGTTTAGCCGTCGGGTCGCCACTTCGTACCAGCGTCCATTTTTACTATTATAGATCTCGTAGCCCGGTATTTCGGCCCCAGCTTTGGACTTTTTCATCTGACAGTTATCGCATGGGGTGCTTCTACCAGCGAATATTTCGTGGCAGGTTTTTCCCACCAACTTTTTAACGTCTATGCTAGCTATGTCCGCCATGGCGGCATTCGCTCGACTGATTATATATTTGTCGTCCACCATAATGAACGGGTCAGGAATGGCGTCGATAGTTTCCATCCATTGGCGTTTAAGTTCCTCTACAAACGCGATGGTCTGCTGCGGATCTTGCTCATTTTTCTGTCGTTTTTGAGCTGCGCCCATATCGATTGTCCTTCTAGGGTTCCCCGAAGGTATCGGTATTTCGTCGGACTACATTAATAGTTGGGTGCTTAGCTACTAGAGGCCTATGTCGCCAGTTTTTGGGAAAAAATGAAAATTAGGGGATTTGCTCGATAAAACAAAGGGGCTGCCTTGTGGGCAGCCCCTTTGTTTGTGGATTGAGTCAAGCTTAACGTTAGTGGTGAATCTGGGATTCCGACGACGAGCCCTCAGCTTCAGTAATCCTTTTAAGCTTCTCAAACAAGGCATCCTGACGGTCTTTCTCCACCTGTTTGAAATCTTCCCAGGCAAGGGCATGCATCAGAACGGCATCCATGTGATCAACTAAGACCACCTTGACGTCCTTTAAGATGTTTTTGGGGATATCCGCCAAGTCCTTCTCGTTTTCGCGGGGAATCACTATTTTGGTAATCCCGCCCCGATGAGCTGCAAGCACCTTTTCCTTAAGTCCTCCAATGGGTAGAGCTCGTCCTCTTAGAGTGATCTCTCCCGTCATGGCCACATCCTTGCTGACTGGGCGCCTAGTGAACGCACTTGTCAGCGCCGTTGCCATACAAAGTCCAGCGGAGGGTCCGTCTTTTGGAATGGCGCCTTCTGGTACGTGGATATGGATATCTACTTTATCGTAGAAACCTTCCTCAAGTTCCAAAAATGCCGCTCGGGATCTAACGTAGCTCATGGCTGCCTGAGCCGACTCTTGCATGACATCACCAAGCTTACCAGTGATGGTTAACTTGCCTTTTCCTGGAACCGTCGTGACTTCAACGACCAGTAGGTCGCCGCCAGTTTCGGTCCAAGCTAAACCAGTGCATATTCCTATTTCGTTTACGGTGTTTTGCATGCCAACGCGATGCTTGCGAGGGCCAAGGTACTTATTAACGGCTTTCTCTGACACCACTTCTGACACGTTCAGTTTTGAGCGAAGGGCAGCAATATCAATATTATCTTTTGTCGTCTCTGTTGAGTTTTTCTCAGAATCCTCAGCATGTTTGACAAGGAACTTGTGCGCTATCTTTCGGCAGACGCTCCCGATTTCTCTTTCTAAATTCCTAACGCCGGCCTCCCTGGTGTAGTACGTGATGATTTCGCGCACCGCCTTTGGTTGGAACGTTACGTTCGAGCCTTCAAGGCCATTTTCCTTTAGTTCTTTTGGAACCAGGTACTGCTGAGCTATCGCGAGTTTTTCCTCTTCGGTATATCCCGTTAACTGCAGAACTTCCATTCTGTCCAAGAGCGGTCTAGGCACGGTGTGGAGATTATTCGCTGTCGCGATGAAAAGGCAACGGGATAGGTCATAGTCCAAGTCTAAATAGTGATCCACAAAGTTGTGGTTTTGTTCTGGGTCTAAGACTTCGAGCATGGCGCTTGATGGGTCGCCACGGAAATCTTGACTCATTTTATCGATTTCATCTAACAAAACGACTGGATTCGATTTGCCAGCCTTTTTGAGGGCCATGATAATCTTGCCAGGCATCGAACCGATATAGGTGCGTCGATGTCCTCGTACCTCAGCTTCGTCACGCACTCCGCCGAGAGAGATCCTTACAAACGGACGGCCCGTACTTTCTGCGATGCTGCGCGCAAGTGACGTTTTGCCGACACCAGGAGGCCCAGCCAGGCACAAAATGGGCCCTTTAGTGCTTTCACTGAGGGCGCGAACAGATAGATATTCCAGAATCCGCTCTTTAACCTTGGTTAATCCATAGTGATCCCGGTCCAGAATGTCGGCGGCGAGTTTGATATTGTTTTTTTCTTGAGTGTACTCACCCCATGGCAAGCTAAGGACGGTATCGATGTAGTTGCGAACAACGGTAGCTTCCGCGCTCATTGGTGACATCAACTTAAGCTTTTTTAGCTCCTTTGAGAGTTTCTCTTTGGCTTCTGTGGACAAAGCTTTCTTCTTTATCTGTGCTTCGATTTCTTGCAATTCGGCTCGAGAATCATCTTTCTCGCCGAGCTCCTTTTGAATCGCAGCCATCTGCTCGTTTAGGTAGTACTCTTTTTGAGTCTTTTCCATCTGGCGTTTGACTCTGGCGCGGATCTTTTTTTCGACCCGCATGATCTCGATTTCCGACTGCATGAAACCGTAGAGTTCTTCGAGGCGGGCCCTAGGGTCTGTTTGTTCGAGCAGGCGCTGTTTATCTTGCAGCTTTAGGTTTGAAAGGTGTGCAACGAGAGTGTCCGCTAGCTTTGACTCGTCCTCGATGCCCGTGATGCTGAGCACCATCTCTTGCGGGATTCTTTTGTTGAGACGTACGTAATTATCAAATGCCATTTTTACTGTTCGCACAATCGCTTCATTTTCAACGGTGGGCGCAGATTTTTCCTCGAGTTCCTCAGCTTCGACATAAAAGAAGTCATCAGATTGTAAAAACTCTGTTATCCGAGCTCTGCGTTGCCCTTCGACCAATACCTTAACAGTGCCATCTGGTAGTCGGAGTAACTGAATGATCGTTGAAATCGTCCCGACTTTGTAGATGTCGTCGGCCGTTGGATCCTGGGTTTTAGCTTTCATCTGAGCAGATAGAAAAATTTCCTTACTGCCACTCATTGCTTGTTCGAGTGCAAGTATGGACTTGTCTCGACCAACAAATAGAGGCACGACGGTTTGCGGAAATACGAGAATTTCCCTTAGGGGAAGAAGGGGGAGTCTTTTGCGGCGTACACTCGGATTTTGCTCGGACACGGTAACCTCCCTGTAGGCGTCATACGTCGAATTGCGGTCTCGGCACATCCTGTGGCGAGTCATGTCTGGCGACCTGATTTTTCTAAATTGGCTCTACAGTCAATTTTAGCAGGAACTAATTCCCAGTTGGAAGACAAACGTGCCGGATATTAAAAAAAATTCAAATAGTTGCGTAAATATTGCACAACGGAATTTAAAACGATTGAGAGGGATCTAGGGACGCTTGAGTAATCAAAAAACCCTCCCGATCTGTTGGATCGCGGAGGGTTTTCTGGTGGATTGATGCAAGGGGCTTATTTTTTTCCGCCAGCTTCCGCCTTCATGCCCTCGCCCTCGGTCTTGTACACAAGGATCGGCTCGCCTTTACGGAGAATAGCTTCTTCCGTGATGATCACTTCTTTTAATCCGACCGTACCAGGCAGCTCGTACATCATATCGAGCATGGACGTCTCAAGAATGGCGCGTAGACCACGGGCTCCAGTTTTGCGCTCTATGGCCTCTTTCACGACCGCGCGCATGGCGCCATCTGTGAATTTCAGATCAACATTTTCGAACGCAAACAGCTTGCGGAACTGTTTGATGATGGCGTTCTTCGGTTCTGCAAGAACGTTGAGAAGTGCCGATTCATCTAGCTCCTGCAGAGCAACGACCACGGGCAGACGACCTAGGAACTCCGGGATCATTCCAAATTTCATGAGATCTTCGGTTCTTACTTGGGACAAGAGCTTTGTGACGTCCTTCTTGGTTTTTGACTGAATATTCGCGCCGAAGCCTAAGGAGCTTGTGTCAATTCGAGCGGCAACGATGTCTTCCAGACCCGCAAACGCACCACCGCATATGAAAAGAATGTGGGAGGTGTCTACTTGCAAGAATTCCTGCTGTGGATGCTTTCGACCGCCGCGAGGAGGGACGTTAGCAATAGTGCCTTCAATAATTTTCAACAAAGCTTGCTGAACGCCCTCGCCAGACACGTCGCGAGTAATTGATGTGTTTTCGCCTTTCCGCGCAATTTTATCAATTTCATCCACGTAGGCGATGCCGCGTTGAGCTAGTTCAACATCGTAGTCTGCATTCTGTAGCAATGACAAAATGATGTTTTCAACGTCTTCGCCGACGTATCCAGCCTCTGTCAGGTTTGTAGCGTCACTGATGGTAAATGGAACATTCAGAATTCGCGCGAGGGTCTGCGCGAGCAGGGTCTTACCAGATCCTGTTGGACCAACGAGCAGAATGTTCGACTTTTGTAGCTCGACTTCATCAAGTCCAGGAACCGATGTTTTGTGTTTGGCAGCGTCAAGGCGTTTGTAATGGTTGTGAACAGCAACGCTAAGAGTCTTCTTGGCCTGGTCTTGCCCGATGATGTAGTCATCAAGGATTTTCTTTATGTCTTTTGGGTTTGGTATTTTGGTAGCGGGGGAGGTTATTTGCTCCTCTTTGGCAGCCTCTTCAATCAAAATCTGGTTGCAGAGTGCGATACACTCATCGCAAATGTAGACGCTTTGACCGGCGATAAGTTTTTTGACCTCTCGCTCACTCTTGCTACAGAAACTGCAACTATGTTTTGTTCCCTCTTTCATTCATTCACTCCTATCGGTTCAAAACCCTGACTGCCGCCCAACTACAATGAAATTCACTTTGAAAGGTTTTCTCGTGCCCCAGCAACAACCTCGTCGATCAATCCATATGCCTTCGCTTCATCTGCGGACATGAAAAAGTCGCGATCGATATCTTCCAGAATTTTTGCGGTAGGCTTTCCGGTCAGTTCGCTCAGAATTCCGGTCATCTTTGTTTTCAGTTTAATAATTTCCTCGGCTTGAATCGCAATATCTGTTGCCTGTCCGGTGGCACCGCCCAAGGGTTGATGAATCATGATTCGACTGTTCGGTAGAGCATACCTTTTGCCTTTTTCACCTGCGGCGAGCAACCACGCACCCATCGAAGCGCACTGGCCGATGCAGTAGGTTCGCACATCACAGCGTATCATGCGCATGGTGTCGTAAATGGCTAAACCAGCAGTTACACTTCCGCCGGGTGAATTGATGTAAAAATGGATATCTTTGTCGGGATCTGCGCTCTCCAAAAAAAGCATCTGAGCTATAATGATATTTGCGATTTCGTCGTAAACAGGGCTTCCCATGAAAATGATGCGATCTTTAAGTAGTCGCGAATAAATGTCGTAGGATCGCTCGCCCCGGCTGGTTTGTTCGACGACGATGGGTACCATTGGCATAAGTTTGAATTCCTCTCAGATTTAGTCAGCGTCTAGCTTCAGTGCACATTCAGCCGCTAGACTGCAAAGTTACAGGAATCCTTAGATTAATTCCTTCTTGGCAGTCTACGCAAGGGCTCGATTCATTCCCACATTCACCGTTCTATCGGGCAATTGTCGTATGGCATTAGCTCGTGGGCCTTAAAAACTTTATACACAATTTCTAGGCATCTGTTTTATTAGCTTTTAACGCTGTGTTTTAATAATGAATCAAAGGGGCGTTTTCAGTTATGCTGGGACCATGGAGGTAGGACATGAAGACCCAGTTTAAAAATCCCAATCGGGTTGCCTATTTTTTGATTATGGCAGTTCTGACGGTCAAAATGACCGCTTGCCGTGGCTCTGTGCCCGCTTCCAACGTGACCTCAGTTGAGGGGGCTCCGGTGGGTCCGGCCAGTGTGAATCCCTCGTCTGAGGCCGCCAAGCCCCAGATTATTGAACGCCTCATTATCAAGCCAAAATCCCTACCGCTGAGCAGTGTTCGCGATCTGAACATTGAGGTTAGATCGGAGTCGGAAGTTTGGTGTGAACGACGATGCTCACAATTTTCTTTACTGGATGAAGCCGTTGACGAGAATTCTCTTCGATTGTCGGCGGTCAAGAAGACGCTGATCGGACATACGACACCAGGCGTCTTGGATGTACAGCAGGATTTAGGAGCTTTTGGCTCTGCGCAAAAAAAATTAGAAATAATGAATGTTGGTTTGAAGGGCGAGCGTGTTGTTCTCTCGGTAGCCGATTTTGATGATGACCATCCCAATTTCTTTGCTCTACCAATGACGCTATCAAAGGTTATTTTAAAGGGAAGACAGATATATAAAGCCCGTTTTGATAATCGGGACGTTGAGCTTTTAGTAGATCCTGGATGTGCTTGGCCCGATCTAGAGCGGACAACCGCTGGGTCCCAGGCTTTTGTTATGGGGGCTTATTTTGAAGCGCGCTCAAACGAATTCGGTGAAAAGGGTGTGTTTATCGCAAAAAAAATAATTTATCCGTGGCCCTGATAGTACTCGTCGGGGATCCATGTCGGATGGTTCTCAAGGGAGAGCGGGTGCGCCGTTTAATTTTTATTAGCCCAAATTATATTTCAAAATAACATATAAATTTCAGATGGTTACAATCAAGCTGCCTGCTTAATTTTAGTTGACGCTTTGTTGTGCCGATACTCTCTCACTTGTGATTTTTCGCAAATTTTTAGAGGTGATCATGTCTAAGCTTCGCGGCGCTAAGGCGATTCTTTCGGTGGGAGTGCTCTGGATGCTGACGAGCCAGTCGTCGGCGTTTGCTGCTAAAATTGTTATACCGAAGCCGCCTCCGATGCCCGAACCAAAACCAGAGATAAAGCCGGAAATAAAGCCCGAGCCTCAACCCATTAATGAGTCGAAGGGCCAAATGGAATTTGTCATCACTCCGTTTTCAAATATGGAGCATGGTTGGCACATTTTTGAGCCCGGATACCGTGCAGTTTGTGCTGACGGCAGTGGTGTCGTAGCGTCGTCGAATCTCAATATTGATGCGGCCATAAATGGAGAAACAACTGATGGTCGCGGCGCGTACCAAGCACTCATCATTCGCCCTGAACTGGGATATCTGCGGTCCGGTGCGACGTCGGGAAGTTGCGAACTAACCATTTGTAAAGATGCGAACGCTCAGCAGGCATCTGCCCGGGCTAGTTGTCAGGATGTGCGAAGTGTGACAGGTGGAGATGGGGAGCGAGCACTATCGTTCAAAGGTCAGGTTCAGTATCAGGTCCGAGGTCAAGACATTACGCTTAAAACGGGTGCGCCAGGTCTTTCAGCGTGGCATCCGGCTTTTGGCTTCGCAGCACCTGGAAAGGCATTCAAGGATTATCAGTCGCCGATCGTTCTCGATATGAGCGGAGATGGACAGCTTGGACTAACCGATGTTTGGGATGACAAGGTTGACGTTAAAAATCTAGTTCGTTTCGATATGGCCCTTGATGGCCGAGCATACCCGACGGGTTGGGTTTCGGGCGGTGATGCGTTTCTTGCCGTTGACCGAAATCGAAATGGTGAGATTGACAATGCCAGTGAGTTGTTTGGTGAATACTTCAAGGCGGAAGTTTTGGGTCCGAAAACCTACAAAAATGGTTTTGATGCCCTTTCGGCATTTGACTCAAACAAAGATGGGCTCATCGATGCTCGCGATCAGGGGTTTGGCGAGTTGAGACTATGGTCAGACCGAAACCAAAATGGCAGGAGTGAGGCTGATGAAATCGTTAGCCTCACAACAGCAGGAGTCAAGTCATTAAATCTCGAGTTTTCCGATCTGAAGAACCCGGCAGGAGATTATCCTCTTGTTGCCGGTAATGAGGTGCGGTTGCTTGGCTCTTTTGTGAAAACTGACGGTAAGACATACCAAATGGCTGATGTTTGGTTCAAGATGAGGCGTAATGCTGACCGAGTCACAAGCCTTGTGAATTGGATGATGGAAACTCCTAAGAAATAAAAAGGACAAACCCCATGAAAAAAACATTCATCATCGTTAGTTTGGTATTCGCCAGCTCGTTGGCTCTGACAGTCTCGTGCCGTAAGCCAACCAGCGGAGGCGTTGGATCGTCGTCGCTTCTCAGTTTGGACACCCGCGTCAAAGGTGATGTGCCAGATGGTGGTACTCCGGCCAGTCTTTGTAGCTATATAAAAGACAGGGGATACTTTCCGTCTAATAGTTACCCCCAAAATACAAAAGTATTGTTTTCGTCCTCATACGAGGTGGTGGCTAATAGCGCAGGTCAGGGTTACGGAGTCGTTGGATCTGATGGTTATTTTGTACAACAGGGTAATACGACAACTCAGTTGCTTTTATGTCCTGGGGCGTCAAGTATCAGTGGCGGAAAATGCGCCTGGAAAATTAACGGTGATGATGGTTATGCGCAGCTGGCGTATGACGTCGTCTGTAACAAGAGAAGTCGAGGAAAGTCCAGTATTCATCCTGGTTACTCCAAACAAACCGCTCGCTTGGTCAGTTACACGGCTGAGACAGCTGGTAAGTCTGTCAGCGGACAAGATGCCGTGGAAGTCATTCTTGAATCCCGCGCGTCCAAAGCCAGAATTGTATTTGCGAAGGGAATCGGATTGGTGGCCACGGTTTTTCAGGAGTCTTCGATGCCAGCCGGCACTGCCGAGGTCTTTATAGGTGGTCGTGGTGATGGATTTTTGGGTGAATAGCGATCTGCCGCGCACCGCTTAGTTTTAAGACCTTGGATGGAGATCATGGATGAGAAAATTCACTGAAACAAAACCACGACCAAGTTGTCTATTTTTAGGTGTATTCATGACCGTAATGAGCGGATGCCAACCCCAAGGCGGTGGTTTCGCCGGTGACGGTGCACGATCAGGTGGGATTAAACCTCAAAAACCGCCGGTAGCCCAACCTCCTGCTGAAAAAAAGGAGGAACCGGCCAAGGTTCCAACCTGTACGGAAGCTAAGTTAGATACGGTGAACAGTTTGACCTCGTTCGTTGATCAGAGAACGTCTACGGGCAGGCTTGAGCTTGAGCTCAATTTTACACCCTGTCCGGCTCAGGCGGGGCGGGTAGACCTCCCCATTATGTTTGATGTGAATGCCAACACGATGTTTCTTGAGGGGCCCGATAAACGACTCACCTATGAAGTCACTATTCAAGGTAAGGTGGTCGCAGGTCCAGGATATGTGAATACGGTGCTAGGTCGTGATTTGTTCGGCAAGCAGGGTGAAGACTATGCTTATTTCAAGTCGGATGGATCGTTGTCTGTGGCGCCAAATATTTCGTCGGCGCGCCTTAGTGTGCAATTACGAAAGATGTATGTTGTAGGTCCGGTCAACTCGACCTCCCAAGCGACTGCTAACTTTACGGTGCCGATTTACGTTAAAGTCGGAGCATCGAATCCCGTGACAGCCATGGTGGCCTTTTCACCGGCGCTCATACCGCCCTGAAAGCTAGTACTGGGCTTCGCCAGACACCATTTTTGGAACACCCTGAAGAGCGGATAACGCGGCTGTAGCGCGCTCAGCTTGCTCAAGTCCAAAGTGAGTCAACTGAACTCCGCGGCCCTTGCGTTCTATAAGTTTCTGGCCGAAAGCATCTTCCATCTTTCGGATTCGTTGAGTGACAGCGGGTTGAGTTAATTTGAGCTTCGCCGCGACCTCCGTGACGCTCAGGCCGCTCTGCGACAAATGCATGAGGATGAGCAGGTCGTCAACACTCAGAAATCGAAGCTGATCAACAGACTCAGACGGTATAGCCTTTTCCCGGGCGGCCTTCTCTGCTCCTGCCCGAATTGGCGTTCCTTGCTCGGAAGCAAGATCCTGTGGGGATTCCATAATTTGTTCCACGCCGGTCATTTGATACTCCAACCACTTGGGGCCCAATAAACAAGGGACAATTAAACAAAATGCGTTGGCACTCCAAAGTTGCCCATATGGAAGTTCCATGCCAACACTTGAGTTCTTGTGATTTCAGTGAGTTAGACGCAAAAATACCGGTGGCTTGTCGATGAATTTGCCACTTTTGTCGCGAAAATTGACACCTTAAGGCCTTAAATTTGGCCTAAAAAACCTTAAATGGCGACCACAGTTTCCGTCAATTTAGCCTTGGCGATGATGTGATTAAGAGCCATTTCAAAAACGAGACTTTCCTGGACCCGTGGCTTAACCTGCTTGATAAAGTCGGCCAATTTCTTCTCATCCCATTTTTCACTGCCCGGCACATTCTCGACAATGTGGCTACGCACGTGGTCGTCGGTGACTTCAAGTTTCTCGTCTTGTGCTATGCGCCAAAGGATGAGTGTGTTTTGTGCTTTTGTTTTGGCGGTATCTCGGAATGATTTGCGGACGTCGTCGTTACGGAGCAGTTTCTTCTTTTCTTTTTCATCGCCGATATTGAGTTCCATGATCATGCTATCAATAACCTGGTCGACCATGCTGGGAGGGACGTCAAAGTTGTTGCGCTTACGAAGCTCATCCATAATGACGGCCTCTAATTTTTGTTTACGAAGTTGAGTTCCACGCTTTTCCAGTTGCTTGTTAATTTCAGACTGAAGATTCGTGACCGAATCAAAGCCCACATCTTTTGCGAAGTCGTCATTTAGTTCAGGCATGGCTAGTTCTTGGAGGTTTTTAAGTGAGATCTCAAACTCGACTGGCTTACCGGCTAGGTTAGGGTCATTGTAGTCACTCGGAAGAGTGATGGTCGTCTTTTTGAGATCGCCCACCTTCATGCCTAATATCGCGTTTTCAAGATCCGCAAATATTTCTTTGAATCCAAGGGCGACTGGAAACTCCTCGACGTCCATATTTTCGATCAAGTTGCCATTTTGATAGACCTTATGTCCAATGGAGGCCAAGTGTCCGGCTGAAGCTTTGACTCCCGACTCGAGACTTTTTGTTTTTGCATGGCGACGGCGTAGGAAGTCTAATTCCCGCGTCATCGATTCGGGCTTAACTTCGTATTTATCGGCTTTAAGGTCCAAGCCTTTCCAATCTTTGATCGCTATTTCCGGCATGACGTCAACGATCGCGGAAAAGTTAAACTCCTTGTCAGTTGAGGGCATATCCATGTTTTCAACAACTGGGGCTGCGATCGGATTAATTTTCTTTTCCTTGAGCACGTCGAAGAGATGTTTATTGATTAGGCGCTCACCGACTTCACCGCGAACGGAGTCCCCGTAGAGTTTTTTAATTACTGTAAGCGGCGCCTTGCCAGGGCGGAAACCTTGAAGTTTCGCCTTCTTTTGTACATTGCGGTATGCATCCTCAAAAGCCTTGGCAACCAAGTCTGCGGGCAATGCCACCTTGATGCGACGTTGAACGCTATTTATTTCTTCTACAGAGCTTGAAAAAGACATTTGAATATCTCCGTTAATTTTTTGATCTTGCCACACGAATAAAGCTCAGCCATTTAGACGAGCCTGTGGCCGTTACTACACCCGAAAGACGGAAGCGACGTCTTACCAGTTAAAGCCCCAAATGGGAAGGATTTTTCCCTTGCGGGGGACCCTAAAAACGATTCAAAATAAAGCCTTAAATCATCTGAACTTGTTAAAGCAAAGAGGGGTGCAGCTGTGGCGCGTTTATGGCGATCGGTGATCATTGTGGGTCTTTGTTTTGCAGCCGTCGTGACTATGCGTATCTATCTGAATAAACAGGTGGAACTTGCAAAAGCCGTTCACGAGTCGGGCCTTAGCTCGCGCGGTTCAGTGGCAACTCAGTAAAAGTACGTGATCCCTTAGGGGTCTTGGAAGGGTCTAATCCAAACGGCTGTCTGAGAGCTTGTTATATACACCAATATTTTTTTGAAACGAGTGTACGTCAGCTTTGACTACCCGCAGGCCAAGGCCCGATTTCGCGGACGTTTTGGTCGCTTTCACGGCATCACCCAGGGTGTTAAATAAGGTGATTTGGGACTGAAAGCTAGAGGAGTCAAGTCCCAGCGGGACGGCCTCAGCAATCAGCTCCTCAAGAGTGATTGTGAATGTGTCATAAGGCGCTTGAGCAGCCATTTTAATTGCGATTTTTATCATGTTAAGAGCCGATTCAGGCACTTGGTTAAGGTTCGGATTATTTTTCGTGAAGACGCTTAAGAATTGAGTGAACTGAGTCAGTAGTGCTCTGTTGGGTAGGGATAGTGTGCTGTTTTTAAAGCCGTCAGTTTTGCTCACAAGCACGCCCTCAGCGCAAAGAGCGTCCAAAATAGATTTGACTCTTGCGGGTGATTCGCCAAAAATTTGCACCAATTGATCTTCGAGGTTTTTGCGGGGCATGCTGACATCTTTGCCGTCTTTTAAGCCGTCGCGATGAAGGACGAGATCAATCGTATGCAAAATCCGAATAGTATTCAGAAAAGGTTTTCGCCCAGACAGCGCCAGGCCTCCGCGGTCAGCTTGTCCAGGATTCTCAAGAATTTTCAAACGGTCGTTGCTGGTCCTGAGGCGGCCGCTAAGGGCGCCCATTAAACCTACGAACCACTTTGGTATCTGCTTCATTAAGGCCGAAAAATCAGCTTGTGATATATGCGTGATTTCTGAGTCAACGCTTGCTTTGACCGTGGCGCTGCGAGGCAAGCGCTCGAATAAAGCCATTTCTCCGACGATTCCGCCTTCGGGGATTTTGGCGAGTACAATCTCTTTGTTTTCTTGCTCAAGGTAGACGGTTAACTCGCCCTTGCGGACGATGTACATGCCGTCTGGATCGTCTCCTGTTTTGAAAACGATCGAACCCGCTTTTAACGATTTATTGACGCCAGCCAATTCTCAAGTCTCCAAGTTTTGGCGCATGAACCCCTTCGGGCCTTTCATGCTTCCCAGGTGGCATCGGTGTAATTGGTCTTATAATAAGTGCGGCCGCATCCATGCGCTGATTTGTATGGTTAAAATGGCCTTATTTTTGAAAAAATAAAATGGGTTTAGCGTTGGCTTGACTGTCTGGGCTTGGCATTTGGGGTATTTTTAGCCATGAAGGTGACTAAATTAAACCATCTGGGCCATTTCGGCGTACTATTTTTAGTGGGTGTCATACTAAATAGTCCGCTGAAATGACGGACTTGCGCCTTTTGCCGGCTCTTGCTAGTCTCACCACTCGAAACAGAATTTTAAATGCATTTCATAACTTCATGAAACTGCTTGGAGCCGTTACTTGGGAACGCAACATGGGAAAGTGGACACGGTTTTAAGAGTGGAAGGTCTCGTGACCTCGTTTAAAACCGATGACGGGTTAGTCACGGCTTTGGATGGTGTCGGTTTTGAGATCAAGCGCGGCAAGACACTTGGGGTAGTCGGTGAGTCTGGATGTGGAAAAAGTGTCACCAGTTTATCGATTATGCGTCTTTTACCTCAAGGGTCAGGTCGGATTGAAGCAGGACGTATTTTATTTGATGGCCAGGAGTTGTTGTCGCTGACGGATGACGAGATGCGTCGACTTCGCGGTAATCGGATCGCCATGATTTTTCAGGAGCCCATGACCGCTCTCAATCCAGTTTTTACGGCTGGAGAACAGATTGTCGAGGTTTTCAAAACCCATCGCTCCATGACGGCGAGTGCGGCACGATCGGCGGCTCTAAAAATGATGGAACTTGTAAGAATCCCAGATCCGGAGCGTCGTTTGGACGAGTACCCTCACCAAATGTCAGGTGGGATGAAGCAGCGTGTCATGATCGCAATGGCTCTGGCTTGTCAACCTGCTCTGATCATCGCCGATGAGCCCACAACCGCCCTCGATGTGACAATTCAAGCTCAAATACTTCGGCTTATGAAGGACCTTCAAGAGCAGATGGGTACGTCAATCATGTTTATCACTCATGACCTCGGTGTGATTGCAGAGGTAGCAGATGATGTCATTGTTATGTATGCAGGTCAGGTCATTGAGTCGGCTGATGTTATGAGTTTGTTCGATCGACCGCATCATCCGTATACGATGGGCCTTCTAGCATCGATTCCCGATGCGCGACAGTCCCGCGATTCGGAGCTTCCCACAATAAAGGGTAGCGTGCCATCCCTTAAGGCGTTGCCCAAAGGCTGTCGTTTTGCGGAGCGCTGTCCATTCGCAGGTGATGAATGTGTGGCAGAGAGTCCGGTGCTTCAGGCTATTGATGCGGCGCACAGCGTTGCCTGTCATTTTTCCAAAGATATCGTTGCCGGCCGTCGCAAGCCGAAAGCATCTCAAACGCGGGGAGGGATGCCTTGAGTCAGACACTCTTAGAGGTCAAAAATGTCTCAGTGCGGTTTCCAATTCTAGGCGGAGTTTTTCAGCGTAAAATTGGTGCCGTCCACGCGGTCAGTTCCGTGAGCTTTAGTGTTAAACGAGGTGAAACTCTCGGCATAGTTGGAGAGTCGGGGTGCGGGAAAACGACGCTTGGTCGTGCAATTGTGAGGTTATACGAGCCAGATGAAGGACAAATCATATTCCGAGGCGAGGATATAACAAGAAAGACCAGAGCCCAGCTACAACCGCTTCGGCGCTATATGCAGATGATCTTTCAAGATCCCTATGCTTCTTTGAATCCACGGATGAATGTTCGATCGATCCTTGAAGAGCCGATGCGACTGGCAGTAGGCATCTCAAAAAGTCAGCGAGCCGATCGGGTGTTGGAGCTTCTGGACTTGGTTGGCTTGAGATCAGATTCCATGAATCGATATCCTCACGAGTTTTCAGGTGGCCAGCGCCAAAGGATAGGCATAGCTAGAGCGATCGCTCTTAAGCCAGAGCTGATTGTTGCTGACGAAGCAGTATCGGCACTCGATGTGTCCATTCAAGCTCAGGTCATCAATCTTCTGGTCGACCTCCAAAAGAAATTAGGGATGGCTTATGTATTTGTCGCCCATGACCTTGGGGTTGTTCATTACTTATGCGACCGGGTCGCTGTAATGTATTTGGGTCGTGTGGTTGAGATGGGAGAGGCCAAGGAACTCTACTCTAGTCCTAGGCATCCTTACACCAGAGCCCTCCTGAGCGCCATACCTGCCGCCCATCCTAAGGATAGAAAAAAAACCCAGCCTTTAGCGGGTGACGTCCCAAGTCCATCGAATCCCCCGAGTGGTTGCGCGTTTCATCCGCGTTGTCCTTTTGCGACAGAGATTTGCAAAACATCGAATCCGGAACTTAAGCAAATGTCTGGCGTCAGTGTCGCGTGCCACCACGCGGAAAAACTAAACGCAGGAGGTGCTAGGTGACCCGGCGCGTCCTGATCGGCAAGTTGCCTTTGTGGCTACTATTGGTGATGTTGGCGTCGCTCAACCCTTGGATATCGTCTTGTAGTTGCTCAAGTCATGGCGGCCTCGATGGCAAAACAAAGATTCTGCGAAGAGTTTTGACAGAGAAAGGCAAGAGTTTAGATCCCCATCAGCAATTTGATGCTGCCAGTGCAGATGTAGTCGTGATGTTGTTTGATAGTTTGTTTACGACTCACTATCTGAAGCGACCCATAGAGTTTGTTCCCAACCTAGCCGCGTCGATGCCGACGTTTACGGACGCAGGCAAGACGATGACCATAAAACTGCGCAATGACGTGCGGTTTCAAGATGGCGACTGTTTTCAAGGCGGTGTTGGACGGGCATTTCGCGCTTCAGATGTGATTTACTCTTTTACGAGGTTCGCGGATCCTTTTATCAACGCCAATAGTTATAGCCTTATTGAAGGCCTAATCGTTGGGCTTGATGACGCAAGGAAATCTATGAATGCTCGAGGTGAGGGTAAATACAGCTACGATGAATTTTCGATTGATGGACTGAAGGCTATCGATGAATTTACGGTTCAGATTAAGTTAACGCGGGCGACGATGGTGCCCATGCAGGTCATGGCTAAGACAATAATGTCCATCGTACCGCGTGAGTGTGTTGATAAATATGGGGAGGATTTCCAGTTTCACCCTCTCGGCACCGGTGCTTTTAAACTCAAGTATACCAACCGTCTCGGGGATGTCTGGTTACTACGTAATCCTAACTATCACTTAACATATCCCGCTGAGGGCGAACCGGGAGATGCCGAGAAAGGTTTGTTGGCGGATGCGGGTAAACGTTTGCCCCTTGTTGACGAGGTCTATGCCCCTGTTATTGGAGAATCACAGCCTGCAGTTCTGAAATTTTTGCGTGGTTATTTCGATTGGATAGGTTTGGATGCTGATGCCTTTCAGCGTTTGGCCCGGAAGACAGATGACGGTCAATTTTACGTTAAAGATGAATATAAAGAGGACGTGTCTTTGTATGCCGCTCAGGATAGTGCGTCTTACTGGCTCACATTCAATTTGAAAAATCCAATTTTAGGAAAAAACTTAAAGCTTCGCCAAGCCATTGCGATGACCGTGAATAGACAAGGTTTTATCGACGATATTATCAACGGGCGTGGTGAGGTGCTTGATACGGTTGTACCCACCACTCTCAGTTCAAATCATCGAGATCTTGGGTTTAAGTGGTACAACCGTGATATCTCGGAAGCAAAGAAACTGATGAGAGAGGGGGGGGTCGAAAACGGAGCCGGTTTGCCCGAGTTTCGTTATCTTACATCGAACGGCAGTATGCCTCAGCGCATGTACGAGTTCCATCGGCGCTCCCTAGCGGAGATTGGCGTGAAATTGAAGATGGAAGCTGTCACATACTCGTCTTATCTTCAGAAGATTGATTCCGGTGATTTTGACGTTATAACGGCTGGCTGGGGCGCAGATTATCCCGATCCAGAAAACTTCACGTCGCTTCTTACAACATATGCGAGAAGTCAGGGCCAAAATTATGGGAGTTGGTCCAATCCTCGATACGACGAGCTATCTGATAAGACGAAAATCATCCCGCCGGGACCTGCTAGAGACGAGCTTTTTAAAGAAATGGCGGAACTGGTGCGATCGGATGTGCCGATTGTTCCATTATACAGCGTAATACGGGTCGGGCTTTTTCCGAAAAACTGGGTGAGAAACTTTAAGCGTGATCTGGAAAGTGGGCGCGATGCGCTTCACATTGATATCGACGTGAAACGCCAGCAGGAGGGTTTTTCACTATGATTCAATACGTTCTACGCAGACTTCTTCAAATGATACCAATATTAATCGGTGTCACGGTCTTGATCTTTTGTCTGTTCACTTTTTTTGGTGAGGATCCGGCGAGGGTTGCATTAGGATCCCATGCAACTCCAGAAAAGATTGCGGCACTTCGTGCTAAATGGGGTCTAGATAAGCCTCTGATCGTTCAGTACCTTCAGTTTTGGCGCGAGATTTTGACAGCTGATTTCGGTCGATCGTTTGTTACTGGTGAGAAACTTTCAAACGTATTTTCTCAGGGCGCTCTGGTTTCGCTGTCCGTGACGTTACCGCCATTTGTAATGGGAACGATTTTGAACGTTGCTGTCGCCATGCTTGTGGCCTGGTATCGCGGCGGGGTGTTTGAGCGTTTTATGTCCGTTATTTTTACGGCGTGCATGAGTGTGTCGTATCTAGTTTATGTGATAATTTTGCAGTATTTTCTCGCCTACAAACTGGACATCTTTGAAATCAACGGTTTTATTCCAGGCTACAAGGGGATCGCCTTCTTGTTTTTGCCGTGGGTCATCACGATGATTGTACAGTTTGGCCCAGACGTAAGGCTTTATCGAAGTATTTTACTTGAAGAAACGAGATCCGATTATGTGCGCACGGCTCGTGCCAAGGGGCTCAGCGAGGGCAAAGTCATGTTCAAACATGTGCTTAAAAACGCCATGATACCCGTGATCACGTATACGGTTGTTGAGGTTCCCTTTTTGGTGATGGGATCTTTTGTTCTCGAGAAGTACTTTTCAATACCAGGGCTCGGGGATCTACTGGTGTCATCAGTCAACACAGGCGACTTTCCAGTGATCAAAGGTGTCACAATTATGATTGCTGTCGCATATTCCGTCTTCAATTTGATCACGGATGTCTTGTATGCCGCTGTTGATCCGAGGGTTAAACTGTCATGAGAACTTCTGGAGCAGTCATAGCTGGAGCATTGCCTAAAGGCGATACCCTTGGCCGACGTGCATGGAGACGCTTTAGGGCAAGTCACCTCAATATTATATGCATGGTAATCATCGCTGCTTATCTTCTGCTAGCGGTACTTGGGTACACTGGGATGGTGCCCGATTTTCAGCAACAGGTCGGCCCAAAGTTTTCGTCCCCGGATCTGCATAAACCAGCTCTCTGGCTTGGCACGGATTTGTTCGGTAGAAGTATTTTATTTAAGCTCTTTGCCGGAGCAAAAACAGCAATGACACTGGGTCTATTGGTGGCCTGCATAAGTCTGCCGCTTGGTCTGTTTATGGGTTCAGTGGCAGGTTATTTTGGTGGCAAAGTTGATGCGCTCGTCCAGTGGGTTTACTCGGTTATTGTTTCTGTTCCATACATTCTCTTGATCATTGCGATTTCTTATATTCTTGGCAAAGGAATGCTGGCCATTTGCGTCGCTATGGGTGTTGTCGGCTGGGTGGGGCTTTGCCGAATGACCAGGGCTGAGTTTATGAAGCTTCGAGAGCGTGAATTTGTGCTTGCAAGTCGGCTGCTTGGTGCTAGTGACTTTCGTCTTATTTTTAAACATATTTTGCCTAATGTTATGCATATAGCGCTGGTAGCAGCATCCATGGAAATCATGGGCGCCATTAAAGCAGAAGTTATTTTAACCTTCCTTGGAGTGGGTGTGCAGGATGGCGCAAGCTGGGGCCAAATGATTTCAGAGGCTCCTGGTGAGTTGATGATAGGAGTCTGGTGGCCAACGGTTGGCGTCAGCTTTACGCTGTTTCTCATCGTATTTGCCTTGAACCGCGTCGGTGATGCGCTGAGAGATGCCCTAGACCCTCGATTGGTCTGAGCCTCATAGTTATTAATAGTTTTTTTTACGGCTCTTCCGTCCAGTTTTCCAGGATGCGCTTGTACTCGGCCAGCCACATGGCTCCGCCTTCTCCGTCAATGACTCTATGATCAAATGTTAGAGAGGCCATCATCATTGGCCTTATGACAATTTGATCGTTGTCTACCGCGACAGGGCGCTTAATGATGGCTCCAATGCCAAGCATGGCCACCTGTGGTTGATTGATGATCGGGTTTGACATGATGGAGCCCCAACCGCCAGGGTTGGTTACTGAGAACGTTCCGCCAATGACTTCGTCCGGGAGCAGCTTTTTTGCGCGCGCTCTCGACGCAAGGTCGTTGAGAGCCTTGCAGATTTCACGCAAGCTTTTTTCTTGCGCTTTCTTAATCACGGGGACAATGAGGCCACCGCCACCCTCAGCGCCAAGTGCTACGGCACAGCCAATGTTAATCTGGTCTTTCCAGAGAACCTCGTCACCATCCACGGATACATTGACGATAGGAAACTTTCTTATGGCTTCCACAGCCGCTCGAATCAGGAACGGTGTGAATGTGAGGTTGAAGCCCTCGCGGTCTGCAAATGTTTTCTTCGCTTTGTCTCGGACAGCCACGACTTTTTGCAGGTCAATTTCAAACACAGTTGTAACATGGGGTGATACGCGAACGCTGTCGACCATGTGTTCAGCGATGAGTCGTCGCATCTTGGTCATTTTCTCTCGGCGAACAGGCACGCCCTCAAGCAGTTCTTGACCGTTTGTCTGAGTCGTTGCGACGCGCGCTAAAAGCGGCTTTTCAGCGCCAAAAGATGTTTCCATTTGGTGAACAACTGGATTTTGCTGCCATGTCTCAATGTCGACTTTTGTTATACGGCCACTCAGTCCAGTGCCCTGCACCCGACGGAGATCGATGCCCAGATCGCGCGCTATTTTCCGGACCAATGGAGATGATCGGCGCACTATGGAATCATCGCTAAAAAAGCCCGCTGCCGGCCTAACCGTGCCGCCTTGAGTATTGGTTCCCGGCGTTTTGACCGGAGTCGTCGCGGCGGTTGTCGCTGCGCGCGAAGGGGTAGTGCCTTGACCGGTGTTCGACGTCTCGGGAACTTGTGCGCCCTTTGGACCGATCCAGCCAATCGTCTGGTTCACCTCAACCGTGGCGCCTTCAAGAGCAGTCGTTTTCAGTAGTGTTCCGGAGGCCGGTGCGGGGATTTCGGTATCGACCTTGTCGGTTGAGACTTCGAGTAGCGGCTCATCTTTATTTACTGACTCGCCGGCCTTTTTTAGCCATTTAACGACAGTCGCTTCAGCTACGCCTTCGCCCATGGAGGGTAGGAGGACTTCCGTGACGTCGTTGCTTGTAGAAATAGTCATCGGGTTATCCTGCTCACATGTGAACCGCTGCGCCAAGCGCAGCGTGGGCCGCTTCCATGATCGTTTCACTCAGCGTTGGGTGTGGGTGAATCGTGTGAGCGATCTCATCCACAGTGGTCTCAAGTACTTTGCCGAGGGAAAATTCAGATATCATCTCGGTGGCTCTTGCGTGAACGATATGAACCCCAAGAATTTCGCGGTACTTGGGCTCAAAAAGAATTTTCACAAATCCGTCAGTAGCATCCTCTATTTTAGCTTTTGCCATTGGTGAGAATGGGAATTTTCCTGACTTATACTCGATGCCTTTTTCTTTAAGAACTTTTTCTGACATGCCGATGGAGGCTATTTCTGGGTACGTATAGATGGCGCTTGGGTTGGACTCGTAATGAACCTTATGTGGTTTTTTTCCAGCTATGACTTCAGCGCAGTGAAATGCTTCTGCGCTAGCGGTGTGAGCTAACATTGGCGTTGGAATAACGTCGCCAATGGCATAGATTCCGTCTACGTTTGTTTTATAAGTGGCTAGATCAACCTTTATAAATCCTTTTTCGGTAGGTATTCCAACCGTGTTGAGTCCTATGTCGTCAGTCACTGGCTCGCGACCAATCGAGACTAAAACTTTCTCGAAGGTTCGAGGCTGATCGTTCACAGTAACTAAAACGCCAGCTTTCCCCTTATCTTCAATTGCAGCGATTTTGACTCCGGTCTCGATGACGACGCCCTGCTTTTTCACGCAGCGTGCAAGCTCCTTAACCGTCTCATCATCCTCATAAGGTAGGATCTGTGGAGCGGCTTCAAGTACGGTAACTTGGGTGCCGAATCTTGCGTACATGCTTGCGAACTCAATACCGACAACACCGCCACCAATGATGGCTAGAGATTTAGGTACTTCGTTCAAAAATAATATGTCGTCTGAACTCATGATGCCTTTGCCGTTAGTCTTGGCGAAGGGAAGCTGCCTCACACGGCTGCCTGTGGCAATCATGATATTTCTTGTCTCTAAAGTTGTGATTTTTTGATCGGATCCTGTCACGGTGACTTTTCCGCGACCTGCGATTTTGCCGTGCCCCTCAAAAGTCTCAATTTTATTTTTTTTCATGAGAAACCGCAGACCTTTTCTCTGGTCGTCCACGATTTTGTCTTTTCTTGACATGATCTTATTCCAGGAAAACTTCGGACTACCCGCTTCAAAGCCGAGGTCTTCCAAGTGTTGTAGTTTGTCCCAAGTCTTTGCACTCTCAAGCAATGCCTTTGTCGGAATGCACCCAACATTCAAGCAGGTGCCTCCTAGGTGCTGGAATTTTTCGATGAGAGCCACTTTGAGTCCAAGCTGGGCGGCGCGGATGGCCCCGACATATCCACCGGGACCAGAGCCAATAACGACGAGATCAAAGGATTGAGATGACATACGGGATGGCGCTCCTTTGCAAAACAGTTCACATTTAAGTCAAAGAAATGTAATGGAAAATCATCCTGCTTTCAAAATGTCTTTTATCGGATTGAATGGAACGTCGATCGCAAAAGTCGCTTAATGACTTGCTGCGCTGATGTTGGGCTGATAGAAGAGAGAGTGTTTGTCTTGCAATATTCGTAGCTTGAGTTTTACACGGGGTGTTATGCCTAAAAATGAAACATTTGGTTTTGCCTGGTTCTGGGAGGGCCTTGACCAATATCTAGAAAAAACCGGCCTCAAGCAGACGCAGCAGCGAAAGATGATCGTGCAAGCTTTTTTAGAGATCAACTCCCATGTCGATGCCGATGAGCTTCATAGGCGCGTGGTAAAGGAGGGGCACGAGATCGGTCTGGCAACTATTTACCGCACTCTTAATTTGTTAACAGAAGCGGGTTTGATAGAGCAAAAGTCATTTCAGGATGGCCGTTCTGTATTCGAAGTGGCCCATCCAGGCAGTCATCATGATCATCTCATTTGTACTGAGTGTGGCCACGTCATAGAGTTTGAAGATGAGGAAATAGAGTCGCTACAAGAGACCATCGCTAAGAAATACGGAATTGAATTGAAGTCCCATCGGCTGGACCTATACGGGCGTTGCATAGATCGCGCTTCCTGCGATAATCGAAAAATTTCGGGTGGTTAGGATTGAGTGATCCGCATTGGTTGCTTAGCTTGCATGCTGCGTTGTAGTTCTTAGTCGTTATCGTTGGATTTTTTGCGAAGTTCGGGGTTCATTCTGAAGAAGAAGTCAGAATATTCCTTGCCGAGCTCGTTCTTTCGATTTGCACCGACCTGCTCTGCGACTCTTAGCACTAGAATCAGTATCCCCGTGAATAGTGCAAGCAGCATTAGAGCTTTTACGATTGTCAGATCAACTTTAAATCCCCGTCTAACAGCTTTAGTCGTTTTTAATATGACTTTTCCTCCGTGTGACCCTGTTTTTGCCGAGGATCGGCCGATCATTGAGTCAACACGAGAAAGGTTTCGTTCGCGCGATTGTCGGTCAGGACTACCCGAATCTTTTAATGCTGATGAGCCATTAAAACCACCCCCAATAGCGTCTTGTTCTAGCGACTGAGACGCAGTCTCGGATAGGCTTACCGATGAGAGCGTGGTGTTCATGATGGCATGTTGATTAGACGATGATGATGCGATTGCTGGCAAGCCAAATGATTCTGCTAGCAGCTCGAGAAGGGTGCTCGCCAATAAAGACTCTTCATGAGTTGTAGTATCAGCTAAGTAAAATTCAGACTCGTTAGCGAATCCGGATTCCGGGTCGATCGATTTATTGGCGACAATTTTTATGACAGGGTTTCTTCCTAGAGTTTGTCTTAAGATCGGCGCGTCCAGGGTTGCTAAAGTGAAATTTCCCAGCGGGCCTGGTAAATCAAGTTTTCCAGCAGAGGGACTTAAGCCAGTGAGTCGCGCCGGATTGTGTATGCCAATCCGGCTCCAAGGGTGCTCGGATGGTATAGGACAGACCGGTTGGCCATCGGCTGAGTCAACATCTACTTTGATCTCGTATCGCTGTTGTGCATTTTCAAGGTGTGACTGCTGAAGCGATGGCTCGCAAAAAATCCGGTGATTTGGAAAATGCTTTTGAATTTTGTCCAACGCCTCGCCGTAAACTATGATGGGCGATGTCTCGGGCAGTCGGGACGCAATTTCAGCAAGGTTATCATCACTCAAGGACTCCAAAAGTTTATCGTCCAGGAATAAAACGTTTGGTGTAAAGTATCCGACTTCGTGTGCGAGATTTATTTTTTGTAGACCAGTGATAACAAAAAATGTGCCAGGGTTGAGACTTTTGGCGAGAGTTGTTCTCAAAGTCTGCCGGCTAACGGCGGCAAATGCTCGGATCTTGTGACTTGGCTTATTTTCGAAAAAACGAGATAAAATCTCGTCCGCTTTGATTTGGCTTGCAGCAGCAAGGTTCCAACGGCAGATTAGTGCCTGACTATAGCGATAGAGCAAGCGATCATTTTCGATTCGTTCTATCGTTAAGTTTAAGTTTGGAACCGAGAATGCTTTGGATAAAGCTCCAGATACGGTTAGCTTGCTGCCTAAAACATAAGATCCTCGGCATTCAATCCGGATGTGAGTTCGATTGATCCATACGATTCTTGCCGAGGAGATGACAGACGCTGTTTGATCGAGGCCAATATCGTGGTTGTGAAGTATCTTGCCGTCAAATTTTGCTGAGTTTGCGTAAAGCATACGTTGTAGCCATTTTACGTCTGAGATAGCTAAGGGGATCAGATCGCGGAGGTTCTCGGATACAGCAATTCGAACCAGGTCGGGGCTTTGTCTTGATAGAGAACCGATGAACCTGACTCCATTAAGTTCAGGCTCCCGTATAAGATTTTGAATACCAAGAATGGAGGAAGGATCATTGTTTAACGGGCTGTCAACGATGATGCATATAGGACGAGCATCGCGCGCGAGTCTTATGGCGTCCTGAGTGCTCGATACAAATGTGACGTCAAAGCCATTTTTCTTAAGTAACGACGCCCTGTGTTCGTGAAGTCCGGTTACGGACGACGTGATCCAGAAAGTTCGGCGTCTTTTTACTGCCATGACGTGCAGATCCCCTAATAGTTTCTTATGTTAGGAAGAATCGGAGTAATCGCTGAGCGTCTTTAGAAGCAAAATTTATCAAACTCACAAATTATTTTAATTAAACTAGGCCTCACGGTCGGTTGCGCCCCTCGGCATGGGGGATATTGGGTGGGTTTTATCTATCGTTGTGTTACACTACATAATGCAAAAGTGCCTGAAATGATTAGTTTAAGGGGAATTTCAATCATGTCCATCCGAAGGCTTACACGTACTGTGGGCGCACATCTACAAATTTTAATTCTGCTTTTGTCCTGGGTGTCGTCCACTGCATTTGCACTTGATTGCCGGCAAGTACGCCTTCTGACTCAGTACTATTTTAAGATGCACTTTTCACAGACATCGTTTACCGATGAACTGAGTAAACGTTCGCTCGATATGTTCCTTCGAGCTTGGGATCCTGGAAAGCTTTACTTTCTTCAAAGCGATGTCGAACGTTTCGAAAAAGACTACTCAAACCAGATAGACGACATGGTGGGCCGTGCTGACTGTAAATTTATAGATGATATCGTGGCAGTCTACGGAAAGCGCTTCGATGAGAGACAAAAGGGTATCACGGATGCGATAGCGGCGAATCATGACTTTACGGTCGATGAATATCTCGAGTTTGATCGAAAGAAAATTGCTTGGGCCAAGACTACAGAGGAATTAAGTGACCGCTGGCGTAAGCGGGTTAAATTTCAGATTATGCAGCTTCGCGACACAATCACGGATCCAGCAAAGATTCGTGAAAAGATGACAAAACGAATGGATCTAGTGAGAAAAAGGCACAAAGAGACGACGAACATTCAAGTCATGGGAATCTTTTTGAATGCATTTGCTAGCTCCCTTGATCCCCACAGTGACTACATGGGGCCTGATGAGCTTGAGGACTTCAGAATAAATACGCGATTGTCACTCGAAGGCATAGGCGCAGTTCTTAGAAGCGAGGATGGCTTTACAACAATTCAGAGTTTAGTGCCGGGCGGGGCGGCAGCGAAAAGTGGTAAGGTCAAGGTTGATGACAAAATCATCGCGGTAGCTCAACCAAAAGAATCCCCGGTCGATGTTATCGACATGGATTTGCGCGATGTTGTAAAGCTGATTCGCGGCAAACAAGGCACCGAGGTTAAATTGACTTTGGTGCGGGAGGAGAAGGGTACCAACGTTCAAGTGCAGGTTGTGCTGAAGCGTCAGAAGGTACAGCTTACAGACCGGGCAGCAAAAAGTTCCGTGAAGTTGGTGATGGTTGGTGATGGTGCAGCAAGTAAACCGACGAAGGTTGGTGTTATCACGCTACCGTCTTTTTACATGGACTTTGAGGGACGGCAAAACAAACAGAAGGACTATAAAAGTTCCTCGGTTGACATGCTTCGCGAGATTGAATCCTTAAAGTCGCAGGGTGTGGAATCGATTATTGTTGACCTTCGCAATAATGGTGGAGGTTCGTTAGATGAAGCCATCAATGTCTCGGGCTTGTTTATAAAGACCGGTCCAGTGGTTCAGATCCTGGGCGCTGAGGGTCGCAGTTTTGTTCAGTCAGATTCTGACCCTAACGTAGCTTGGGACGGGCCATTACTTGTTATGATTAACAGGCAGTCGGCCTCTGCCAGCGAGATCTTTGCAGGGGCAATTCAGGATTACGGCCGTGGTGTGATCGTCGGCGGGGAGCACACATTTGGTAAAGGCACAGTCCAGAATCTTAATGATGTTAGCGATAAACTGGGTGCTGTTAAGGTTACAATCTCCAAATTTTATCGCCCTTCGGGATCAAGCACGCAACTAAAAGGCGTGGAGTCGGATATAGCTTTTCCCGATTTGATGGATCAAATTGAGCTCGGTGAAAAGTTTTATGACTTCGCATTGCCGTGGGAAAAAATAAAGGATGCAGAGTTTGCAGCTTTAAACGAGGTGTCTCCACACGTTAAAAAATTAAAGGAAGCGAGTGCGGCTCGCATAGCCAAAGATCCCGGTTTCAAACTCGTGGCAGAAGACATCAAGACATATAAAGACGGTGAGTTGGATCGCTCAAGAATCTCCTTAAAAGAAAAGTCTGCAAAAGAGAAAGCCGCGGAGAAGCAAAAAGCTGAAAAGCGAAGTGGCAAGAAGAAGTCAAAAGACGCTGAAGAGGGTGTGGATGATGACCAAACACTTGATTTGGTTGATGACTATCACCTGCAGGAGGCCATCAAAGTGGCGGCAGATTATGTGTCGCTTCGAACTGGCAAGGCTTTAACAAAGGTTTCAATTCCTGAGGTCGAAAAAGCATCAAAAGCTAAGCAGGCGCAAGAAAAGAAGCCAAGCAAGCCAAAAACGTGAAGTTTTTTAACGGTTGATGTCGATATGGCGTTTGAGTTGCTGATGTGCTTTGAGTCGACCGATAGTCTTGAATCAGCAAGGCTTAAAATGTCGGTTTTGAGCTGGTTAGAAGCCAAGGGCCGTTTTGATGTAGTTGATGGAATCATTGATGGTGTTGACGTGTTGCTGACTGATGACGAGTTGGCGACAGCAAAGGCTGATGACGGTAGATTTGCGACGGCTCCGCTTGCTATTTTCGACGATAGAAAACAGGCTTGCGAAGACCTTTTGCAAGAACTTAGACAAGAATTTGGCAGCGCCGTCAGAGGTCGAATCACTGAGATATTAGATGATAGTTGGCAAAACTGTTGGCATGAGTCCTTTGAAAAATTTCAATCGAATAAATTTTTTTTCGTGCCACTCGGCAGTTCTCTGGTCACTCCTGCGGATAGAATTCGGGTCGAATTGATTAACCGCGGCGATGCGTTTGGAACGGGTCAGCATGCCACAACCCGCGCGGTCATAAAAGTTATGGAGCATTTGATTCAAGCCAATAAACCTAGGTCGATGCTTGATATTGGGACCGGGACGGGTGTCTACCTCGTCGTCGCGGGTCTTATGGGACTTCAGGAATTAGCCGCCACCGAGATTTCTGAGGACTTAGTTGGATTAGCTCGGGAGAATTGTGATATCGCCGGAGTCAAAGCTGATATTCGGCTTGCGGATAGGCCACAGTTTGAAAAAAAATATGACCTTGTGGTTTCTAATATTTTGGTGCCTGTACTCCATGACATTATGCCGGATATGGTTCAGCATTTATCACCAGATGGTCATTTGGTGCTTGCTGGATTCATCGAAAAGGAAGAGGCCAGGCTTGTTCAGACTGCCGAGGCTAACGGCCTTGTGATGCATTACAAGATATCTGAGTCAGGGTGGAATTGCCTGACGTTTAAGCTGAAAGATTAATTGTAACTAAGGCAGCCGTTTTGGTCGTTGGCATCCCGATGCGTAAAAGCGCCCGGAACGCTGCGATACGATTATTTTCAAAGGTGAGTTATTGGGTGCGGGTAGTGTAAACACGCAAGTAAATGGCTTTGTGCGAAAGCTATTCAGAAGGCTTGGTTTGATTTCCACAATGTGTGTTCCTGCTGTTAGGTCCGAAATAACCAAAGGTATTTCGCCCGATTCCAAGCCTTGATCGACAATAACCGTAACATCGGAAACATTCTCGTCAGCCGCTTGTATCTCAATTTCATGTGCAGCATCTGCTAGTGGCTCGAGGGCCGTCGAGAGATTCATCTCCCCATCTCCCCCTGAAAGCAGCACTTTAAAGGAGTGTGGCGCGTAACCAGGTCTCTCTAACGTCAACTTGTGCTGGCCCTCCGGCAGATAAATCGTAGCCGGTGATTGCAGCCAACCTGTGGGGGAGCTGGCGGATGTCCAAGTGCTTCCATTGATGCTTAGTTTCGTTCTTTCCGGAATAGTTTCGATCCTAACGGGTACGCCGCGTTTTGCCGAAAGTGTCAGAGCCCCAGTAGCGATTAGGCCGTTTCCACACCAGACGGTAATATTTAGAGCAAGAAGAATCATGTTTTTTGTCGAAGGTCTCAAGGTTGACCTCCGGCCCTTTGGGGGCTTGAGAATTCGCATACACTTCCGGCATCTCCGAACTTGATGATAAGTGGTCGGGACCCGCTCGTACCCACAGGAGTGAATTGGCATGTCACGATCACTCTGCGCTCTTTGTTAAAAACCAATAGCTTCGACGGCGTGTTTGATGTGATGTCGTTGACCTGTTCAACACTTTGTTGTGGGCTCATGGACGCTCGAAAGAATCCATCGTTTATAGTTGCTATGACGCTGTCTTTGCCCTGGTAATTGAGGCGCACGGGAGCGAAAACAGCGGACGATTGGAGCTTAACGGATGGTGTTTTTCTAGGCATGCCGTCATCTGTATTGATAAGTAATTCGCCCTTCAAGTAGCCGGGTCGGAGGATTTCGATAACGTTAAGGCCAGGGTCTAATTTTAGTTTGAGAGGTGACGAATAATACTTTCCGCCTTCGTATTGGCGATCATTGATTTTGATTTGTACGGGTGATGGCATTGTTCTCAAATTTAGAATTAGGCCTTGCTTGGCGGCGTTATTATAGTTTTTAAATGCCACTCCGCCGCCAATACCCAGTATTAAAAGGGTAATAGCTACATAAAAGGGCGTGTTGTTGACTTTCTTCCTAGGCAAAGCGCTGGTGCTTCGGCTCAATTGTGAGCGGTATCCCTGTGAAACGTGTTGCGGTCCTTGGCGGTTTGATTGAATAGCTCGTCCTGGAACGCCGGGAGTGTTATTGATCGTTTTTGGGCCGGATGTTCTGCCTATTTTTAACGAAGACCCGTCTTGAGTTTCGTCGAATGCGATTTCTCTAACTTTTGACGCGCTGGATGAATTAGATGCTACGGGCAGCTGTGTTGAAGTCAGCATTTTCCGCATTTCTTCCTGAGCTAGTTCCCGCTTGTCGCTGAGGCAATCTTTCACAAAGCTACTGAGGTCGGCTCCGCTGAGCGTAGGGTTAGTTTTTGATAGGTAAGCCCGCAGCGTTTTTTCCAAAGCCTCCATTGATTCGTAGCGTTTACGAGGGTCTTTATGCAACCCGCGCATCACGATAGATTCAAGTTCATCAGTTACGTTAGGATTAAAATCTTTCAGCCGTCCAGGTATTTTGCAATTCCGAACTAGTTCTATAACTTCGATTTCGTTATCGGCAGTGAAAAGTCGGCGTAGGGCAAGCATTTCCCACATCACGACGCTCAGGGCAAAAATGTCTGTCTTTGGATCGCATTTTTTTCCGCTGATTTGTTCCGGACTCATGTAGGAATACTTGCCCTTGACGATCCCTGCTTTTGTTTCGGTCTGTTTAAAATCACGATCTGCAGCTGCGATGCCGAAATCGGTGATTTTCACCTCTCCTGCCCAGGATATGAGAAGGTTCTGAGGTGAAATATCTCTATGAACGATATTGAGAGGTTTGCCTGTTAAATCATCGTGACGGGTGTGAGCATAATGAAGACCGCGGGCGGCCTCTGCAATAATGTACGCACACAATCCGTTTGGCATGGTGTTGCGTTTACCGGGCGCTGTCTTTTTGGATTCCACTGCAGAAAGTATTGCGCGCAGGTCTGAGCCATCAATAAACTCCATAATGATGGAGGGACAGCCTTGGATAATGTCAAAGCCTTCAACTTTAACGATATTGGCGTGCTGCAGTCTTTGTCCGATGTGTGCTTCGTCTTTGAACATTTCTGTGAATTCAGAGTTTTGTGCATGATGTGGAAGGATTCGTTTGATCGCGACAAGCCGCTTGAAACCATCTTGTCCCACATTAAGTCCGCGGTAAACTTCCGCCATGCCGCCACGAGCGACGACTTGACCCAAAATGTAAGGTTTTAGCGTCATACTGTTTTAGATTCCAGAAATCCCTTGGTCTTTTGACTAGTTGGCATAAAACAAACCCTATGGGGTATCGGATCCCACCGACGGTTCTCAAGGGGCTTGGTTCCGGGCTGGCTCCCGGCCTGCAACTCAAAACTTTGCAATAGCCCAGAATCAATAGAAAAAATACGCCTTTTTAGACCTTGTACCCAAGGCCATTTCGTGTTGATATAAATCCCTATGCAGGTTTGGGTTAGGGTGGCGAATGGGCGAGTGTATGAGTCAGACGCGTTTTATTACACTGGAAGGCGGAGAAGGTGTGGGTAAATCCACGCTCATGACTGGATTATGTCAGTGGCTTACCCAGCGTGGAGTAAAGGTCAGGCAGACGCGGGAACCTGGTGGCACGCCTATAGCCGATGCCATTCGTCAATTGTTCAAATCCCCCCCAGGTGGTGAAGCGATAACGGCCGAGGCCGAGGCATTGTTGGTTTCTGCTGCCAGAACTCAGCATGTTGTAAATGTGATAAAACCGTCTCTTCAGTCAGGGCATTGGGTGATTTGTGATCGGTTTGCTGACTCGACGCGTGTTTATCAGGGGCTTTTTGGCGGTGTACCTCTCAATGAGCTTGAGTGGCTCATAAAGTTTTCGACTGCGTCACTTGAGCCGGATCTCACGTTTTTACTAGATTGTGACGTGTCTGTGTCAGCTCATCGCATCGGAAGACGATCAAACGACGTCGATATGTCGCCTAATGAGCGGTATGACAACGCGGCGCAGCACGTACATGATCGATTAAGGGATGGTTTTCGTAGGATTGCTGGTTTTTATCCCAGTCGGTTTTTTATTCTTGATGCGTCTCGCTCCCAGGACGATGTTCTTAAACAAGCTTGTGCTGAATTGGAGCGGCGATGGCAGCTGTGAACAAACAATCACCTAAAAATCCTCGCTGGATTTTAGACGGACTTGTTGGTCTTGAAAAAAACCAAGAGTACCTGAACCAGCTCATGACGAGTGGTCGAATGCATCCCGTCATTCTTATCGAAGGACGCCAGGGTCTTGGTAAAAGGCACCTCGCGGTCTGGCTGGCTGCGCGGTATCTGTGTGAGAGCAGTGATTTGTACTCCGCAAAAACCGTGCCCTGTTTGCGATGCGGAGCATGCGTGGAAGTCCTGGCGGGCATTCACCCTGACGTCACGATTGTGGATAGTGAAGGGCAGTCTATTAAGACTGCTGAGGCAGCAGACTTCCAAGACCATTTTAATGTTTTGAGTTCGTCTGGTAAGCGTGTGGGCGTAATTATGAATGCGGACCGTTTGACCATTGAAGCGTCAAATAGATTACTCAAAACGCTGGAAGAACCGCCTGAGCAGGCGAAAATTATTCTGACAAGCAGTCGCCCACTAGCATTACCGCCTACGATTTTGGGGCGATGTCTGCGTTGGCGTGTGGGTTTGCCGCCCAGAGATACTGTACTAAGTTGGGCTGGAGATATGATCAAGAAGAAATTGGGCCAAGAGATCTCCCGTGCCGATGTCGAGCGTTTTGTGACGAGGTTTGGATATAGCCCGGGAAAAATTCATTCCAAGTTGGAACAACCCGATGCTTTGGCTGTCATTGAACAGTCGGATATACGACAGTTATTAACGGCTGATGACATGGCGGTCACGCTTAAAGTGGCTGCCGACATGGCGCGAAACCGCAAAGTTAAAGTTTCCGAAATACTTGATGATGCTGAGTTGGTGCTCGGCTCCTTATATAGAGCAAGACTTGGTTTGAGTCATTCGACAGATGTTCGTGAGAACGATGTGTACGACAAGCAATCTTGGAGCTCGAGGCGTCATTTGAGGCAGGCTTTGAGTTTAGCGCGCCGTCAGGCCATTCTTAATAAAACTGCTTTGAATTCACAATTGGTGGCAGAGTCTATTGGGCTCAGTCGATGGAAAGAGAGTTGATTATGGGTATCGCCAATGTGGTTGGTGTTCAATTTAGACGCGCGGGCAAAATTTATGATTTTTCGCCCGGCGAGTTCGTTCTTAAGGTAGGCGATCAGATTGTCGTCGACACGGAGCGGGGTCCAACGGTCGCGAAAGTTGTGAAAGTATCAGCAACGGATGTGTCCAAGGGGTCTTTTGGTCAGCTTAAGACGGTTATGAGGATGGCGGGTGAGCGTGACCTTTCCGAGGAGGGACAATTCAGCGAAAGCCAGATGATGGATATTGCTCGCGGTCGCGTTGAGTCTTTTAAGCTTGATATGCGGATCATGAAAGCTGAAGCGCAAATGGGCGGCAACAAGGTTATGGTGTATTTTTCTTCGCCGGGTCGCGTGGATTTTCGCGACCTGGTTAAAGACCTCGCCGGCGCCCTCCGGTCGAGGGTTGAGTTAAAGCAGGTAGGTGCGCGGGATGAGGCAAAGTTGGTTGGTGGTTTAGGAATTTGTGGACGTGAATACTGTTGCTCAAGTTTCCTTCGCGACTTCGTGCCTGTATCCATCAAGATGGCTAAAAATCAAAATCTGGCGTTAAATCCCAGCAAAGTATCTGGTGGCTGTGGTCGTTTGTTGTGTTGCCTGACATATGAAAATGACGCTTATTTGGACCTGAGACGCAAATTACCAGCGTTGAAGTCTCGCGTACGCCATATTCATGATGGCGACGTTGGTCTCGTCATAAAGACCGACATACTCAATCAAAATGTCGTATTTGAAACCGCGGACGGTAGGCTGCTAACTGCTAAAGCTAAGGACGTTGAGTCGATTGACAAGCACGAGATGCCAAAAGAGCAGATGGATAGTGAAGCGGACATGTGGGCTGAGGATATCGATCTAGGGCTGCTCATGAATGAGTCCGAGGACAAAATTAAAGGCTCAGATAGTCGGCAGCAGCAAGCAGGTGGCCAGCAGCGTCGTGATCATGATCGACGAGACCGTGATGGAGGCGAACGACGACAAGATGGTTCGTCGGGTCGGCGACATCATGGGCATGCCGATAGGCGAACTGATAAAAATCGTCCGCAGCAACCGGGTGGTGGTCCTTCTCGAGATCGAAAAGGCCGCGGTCCCTCTGGCAAGAACTAACGGTTTTGCTGCAGTAAATTTAAACTGGCCCACTTAATTGCTCCGACTTGCTCAATCCGACGGCGTACGCGCC
>CAYOEM010000017.1:0-64016 GCA_964402975.1 uncultured Polynucleobacter sp. | reverse complement strand
CGGCGCGTACGCCGTCGGATTGAGCAAGTCGGAGCAATTAAGTGGGCCAGTTTATGCGGCACTAAAAGACCTAGGCGCACCCTTGGTCTCGCGAATAAGAAAGGCTTGCTGATTTCTAAGGTACTTCACGATATTCTGACTACCCGGCGCAGACCGCAATTTGTCAATTTCGCTCTGGATATCATTGATACGTTCAATGTCGTTTGTTTTTTGGTAGATCTGATCCAAAATCTCATTGAATTGGTTCTTTTCAGCCTCCGACAAGCCGGTCGTGTTGGTATAGCGATGATACTGGCTCACGGTCAGAGGCTCAGTATCCACCACAACACTGCCATCCATGTTTTTTTGAACCACGACGGCTGGACCCTTGATGGGGCCCGATCTCGACACCATATCTCCAACCTGAACGGTTTTGAGCGAACCCATATTCAACCCTCCAAATAAAAACCTAGCGGACCTTGGATTCGTCCATGGTGAAATAGCGAGGTTTCACACCTTTTGAATGCATGATGTGTCTCAGCTCTCCGTCAAGATAACTCACGAGCCTTGAGTTCTGAGGATCAGCTTTTAATTCATCAATAATACCGACCAGCATCTCAACCCGCGAGATATCATCGCGGTTGGCTCGAACCTCGTCCATAATCTCATTGAATTGCTGGCGATGCTCGGGCGCCATGTCGTTGTGTAATCCATGGCGGGTGTTTTGCTGAAATACCGCAAAATCGCGATCCAGCCTGGCCGCATCGGTACTTTCATCCTTGCCGATCACGGTTGTTGGTGACGCTGAGGACGTAAAAACCGTGTCTCCGATTCTAAAGGCCATTGTCCCCCCTTTAACGCCCTAAACGTGGGCACTCCTACCTTAATCGTACGACAGGCCCTGCTAGTTTACAACCTTCTGTAATTACACAATTTTTTCCTACTTTACAGCGCATTTTTTGCCCACCGTTTAGACCCCGAATGGGGGGGATAACGAAAAAAAGTAAAGAATTTAGGCCTAAAGCCGAAGAGTTCTCGTATGGCCTGAGGGATAAGCCTTTGGGAGGGTGCATGACTTGGGAGGCGTGCCGCATGCGGTACTGATGGGTTATGAGCGTTATACAACTCGACAATTTTAGGCAATCGAAACAGCGACAGTACATGCGCCGCTACAGGAGCCGTCTCGAGCAGTTTATCAGAGCGCGGGTCCAAGTCGACTCTAGCGGAGATCTGCTTCGCATCGCAGAGTATGAACATCACAAACGCTCATCCCGCCCAGAACTGGTTTGGGATTACGTCGAGATGCGAGATGTAATGCTTGAGTTTGTATCAACACACGTGGCTACAGAAATTTATGATGAACTACGAAAACAGTTTTGGTTTGACGAATCCATCATATCCAAAGATATGGTCGCAGAACGCTGCTTGAGCCTTATGATACTTGGCCCAGGCGCGCTGGCAGCTGAATAACTCAGAGATTTACAATCTATTCTTCGCCAACAGAATTCTGAACAGGACGATCACTTTGAATGTGTCCGTCAGCAATTTCCCTAAGAGCTGTTACGCCCTCTTTGTTCTTGGTGCGAACAGTCGGTACATGTCCAGCCATTAGTTGGCGTGCACGATCAGCTGCGACCGCAACCAACGCGAAGCGATTCTCCATGTATTCCAAACAATCTTCGATCGATACGCGTGCCATGGGGACTCCTAGGTCTGGGCATAAAAAGAGTGGACATTATTAGGCCAAGAACTTAGTATCCGTCAATGCCTATTTTTTCATCAAATCGACGCCGCCTGTTCCCTTTGATTGTCGGTATTTGCCTTGGAGGCTGCGGGTCCAAACCTAGGCATAAAGCAGACCCCCAGCCAGACAAAAGCCCTTTTGCCCTAAATTGGGACAATCAAATAGAAGCCTACCCCATAGACGATCAGGGGTGCCAGTCTGCCCCCGAAAACAGCTCTGCCATTGAAAGCGCTCGCCTATTCAGCTGGGAACTTAATGGTTTAAAAGAAATTGACGCTAGCCTCGGGAGCTTCTCCATCCATCAAAATCCATTAAAGTCCCCGTTTGTAAATAGCACCCAGGTCGGGTCAGGGTTTTTGAGAGCTTGTGACATAGACCTAGCGTCCCCACCCGGTTGCTTGTCAACGAATGGATCTCATATTGGTTGGAAATTGGTGGATCGGGGTCAATCTCTGAAGATTTGTCAGTCAGCGCCGTCCCACTCAAGGCGCAGCGGCGAACAACTTGCTCTTGCCGCAATTTCCGCTATCGAGGCGGCTGGATCAAAATTACAAGCTTTTCTCGGCGGACAAAAAAAGCTTACGCCAGTCACCGTTTTGGTGGCTCCGAAATTCGAGTCCAGATGGAGCGGTCATCGGTCTGAGCAGCAACAAGCCGTTTATCAACATTTTATGACCGATAACTTAAGTTACTTCTCACGATCTGAGTCCACACCCCCCTTCATCGCCATACTTCCAAGAAAAAAAACTACAGGCGCACAATTAGATAACTCCGTTCATCTCTGGGAGTCGAAGTTTATAGTAACCCATGAGTACGCCCACCATCTGGAAGATACGCTTGGCATTAGCCGTTTCAACGAGCAAAGAAGTCCACTGCGAACATCAACCAGTGAAGCATTTGCTGATTTAGTGGCTTTTGCAACTCTAGGCGGCAGCTCTAATATTACTGCAATGCCATGTATTGGCCGGGACAGAGCGCCGGACCATGGTCAATTTAATACCGGTATCGAAAAAATCTTAACCAATCAGATTTTTAGACGAGCCATCGATCCAAACCTTGTCACAGGCGTTGATGACCCCAGCACTAAAGTTGGCGAGACCATCGACTGCCAAGGCGTATCGCCGCACTCGGTCCATGGTATGGGAGCGATGCTCGCTCACCTTGCATTGGAACTTAGTTCCTACACGCCGTCGTTTGATACTGATTTAACCGGCGTACTGCTTAGGATTTCCACATCTTGGTTACAAGGCGTTGACTCTAAAATAGGCGTGGGTAAGGCCTTATCAGACCACTCGACTGGCGCATCTGACCCTGGCGCCATGCTTGAGGATTTGGAGTCGATCGCCGATGCTATTGAATCGGCCGTAATTGAGGAGTTTGAGCGCCAAGAACAATCACCAAACGAGAGCGTTCGGCGCCTTATAAAACAAAAAATTCGATTCCGGCTAGAGCCGTTAACGACCCAATGAGCCATTTACAAATCCGAAACCCCCAAATGGTTAGTTTGCGGTCAGGCAAATCGTCTGCGAAATTAATTGTTTAACGAAATAAATCGAGCTACACTTACGGTAAAATTCATTACCTGCAAGGACGCTCAATTATGATTCGTGCACGGATCGCACGCCTGATAGTGACTCTGTTTTTACTCTCTTGCATTCAGCCAGCCTATGCACAAACTGGCGGCAAAGACGCGTCCCCAGCAAAACCAGGCAAAAAGACCTCTGCCGCATCGTCTTCAGCGAAATCAGGTGCAACTAGAAAAGCAAACCAAACCCCTACGACAAGCCGTAAAAAACAGCCCTCAAAACCTCTGCCCAAAGGGGTTGTCCAAAAGTTTGCACTCGCCATGCGCCTCTTTGAGGCTGGGAAATTTAATGAGGCGTTAGTGGCCTTCGATGCGATTCATCGTCAATATCCAGCCCACGAACCCACGATTGTTCAGTATGCGAAAACTCTCTACAGACTTGAGAGAATTCCTGAGAGCTATAATTTATTTGCTCGCATCAACCCTCAGTATCTTGATCCAGAGACTGCCTATGAATACGGTTATGCTTTTTACGTCCAAAATCAATTCGAAGGAGCCTTGTATTCATTTAAGCGAGTCCCCGTCGATCATGCCCTATATGATCTGGCCAGCTACTACGCGGCGATGTCAGCCATTCGGTTGAAACGATACGGCGAAGCTGAAGAACTTTTGGATAAAGCCGTGGTTCTTCCGGATAAACTTGCTCGTAACAAGTCTCTCTATCAAAAGCATGTAACATCCCTGCGGATGCTGCAGGAGCGAGCTGATCTTGAACGCACCGCGGCAGAAGAAAAGAAACGGCTTGCATCAGATTCATCTCAGAGTAAAAATTCCTCCACTGCAGCAACGGCCCCAGCAGATCCCGCTGCGCCGCCTCCACCCTACTCGCACGCAGGATTCTTTGGCGTCTCAAAACTCGGGAGGATCACCCACAAACGTTCCTCAGAGTTAGCGTCCTTTCACTCACAATCTGAAAAAACATACAAAAGTGATGAGACGGCTTTCTCCTTCAGCTACGGCCCTACTATTCCATTAAACTTCAAGTTGGACAGCCGCCAAGCAGCTGTCGGCGGTCAACTAGATCTGAAGGCGACAAACATCTCCTCCGAGGGCTCAAAAGTACTTTTGAAGTACAATCAAACCTCAGAAATCGTAGAAACTCTTGTGCAAAAATCACCACTCGAAACAACACGATCGGGCGACATCGGTGGAAACATATGGGTCGAATACCCGATGCCATCGGGAATGTGGATTGGTCTTGATGGTCACCTCTCCTTCACGTACCCAAACTTCGCCCGAGGGCAGCGCTACGGTGTGCGTGGTCTCTTTGCGCAACTTGCTTGGATGAAGGAAGCACCCACTACTTGGATTGGAACAGTCAGTGGCGGTTACGACTTGATTGTTGACAGTGAAACCGAGCCATTCCTCGCTAGCGGTTCCATCGATGGCTCACTAAGTGCAAAGCTTCCTTCTTCATCCACAATCACGATTGGTGGTCGTTACGGACTATTGGAGGATATGCTACCGCAAACGGGGGTTCCTGGACCCCAGACTAGCGTCAATGCTTTCCTGTCTCTACGTCAGGACTTCCCGCTAGGGATGTCGTTAACGGCAACTGGTTCGGCCGAAAAAAAGGAACTTTATACGGCTAAGGATCCGGAAACCCGCAGTATAGTTTCTACCGCTGATGCCAATACGTTAACGGGAAGTGTTAAATTTGGTGCCGCACCGATAAGCTGGCTCGCGTTTGGTGCCTCATACAGGTTTAGCAAGAATTACTGGAATATCCATAACAAATCTCGAAAAGAGCGCTTTGAGGCGATCACTCCAAGTGATGAGTCCTCAACAGAATTAAATGGGTCTCTAAATTTCACGTTCTAGGGGACAAACCATGCAATCAAATGAACAATGGCTTAAACATCTGGCTAAGTCACGCTTTCGAAATGGTCGTTGGGAAACCGATCACAGCCCGTTAAATCTCCAAAACGCTTTTGAATCATTACGCGACGACCTCCTCGAAATGCTTGAGATTTTTAATCATCACGCGTCAAATAAAGTTAAATTATTACAGCCCTCCGCCTCCAGCAAGACGCTCGTCACACTCATGTATGCCACGGTACAGATGCGGTTTGTGCAAAACGACGGTTTTTTGGATATCAGCATGATTTTGACCCGAGATTTTCAGACCAAGGAGCTGCCGATCGCTCGTCTAAAACCACGCGTGGATCAATTTGGTTCCACCAACTGGCTACGAGGAGCCACCGAGTTGTCGACTGACCAAGTGATAAAAAACTCATTTGTAACTCTGATCGAAACATCCCAGGCTTGATTCTTTTTTTCTAAATCAGATTGCAACCTGGATTAAATCATTTTTATATAAGTAAAAGAGGGGTTTTATAGAATGAAAGTACAATTTGCAAAACAATCGAACGAACTCATTATTTCAGCCCTAAAAAAAACCATGGACGGACGAGCTCTTGCAGACCTCGTTAGCATAGGCGAAGACAAGGGCGGGCTATTGGTGAAAATTTCAAAGCTGGGGACCTCCACACTTCAATTTGACCGCATCGATAACGCAGAGTTCGCCGTTTTTACGCTATCGGAGGAAAAAATCGCCTTCGCTCACCGAGCTTTCAAAGACGATGTTATATCAAAATTGGTGCACATCATTGAAAAGTCCGGCGGTAAGATCTTGGAAACATGAAATCAGTTGTTCTTCCAAATTTTTTCCATGAACCGGCGCCATCTAGTTGGACTCGTCCCGTATGGGACAGAGATCTGGCAAAGCTGATCGACAAACTCACAACCGAAAGGTTCCACGTCGCCTCCGCAGCGCTGATGGAGACTGCGGGCCGAGCAATAGCGAAGCTTACCATTGAACGAGGCGCAACAGAGCACCCTGTAGTAGTACTTTGTGGCCAGGGCAATAACGGGGGGGATGGCCTTGTTGCTGCTCGCGTGTTACACGATAGTGACTGCAGCGTTCATGTGATCATCGTGAAAGAGGTTGGGAAAAACCCTTCTGAATTGTTCCTCAATCAGTTGCGAGCAGCCGAATCGCTTGGCGTTATTATCACCGACTGGAGTCCAGGCACCCTTGAAGCTCTTAATCTTAAGCGACCTATTATAATTGACGCAATCTCGGGAATCGGTTTCAAACCGCCCTGTGGCGGTTCGATGCTACAGGCGTTGGTTGAAGCGTCCAAACTGAGCGATGCAACGATCATTGCAGTCGACTTACCATCAGGAATCTCTGCAGATGATGGGAATACACTCTCCGCCCCCCTTAGAGCCCACGAAACTATTACGTTTGGCTCCTCAAGACCCATACATAGACTGATGCCAGGAGCATCATGCTGCGGAAATGTCAGCGTCGAGGATATCGGATTTCCGAAGGCTGCCATCGCCGAGGCCCAGGAAAAAAAGCCGCCAGTTTGGCGGGAAGTAGAACCTCAGCACGTTATTCAGGTAGATCCTTGGTCCACAATGCCCAAACATGCTCACAAATACGATCGAGGCCACGTCCTAGTGATTGGCGGCAGCCCCGGAAAAATCGGTGCTCCGATCATGTGCGCACTTGCCGCACTAAGAAGCGGGGCGGGCTGGTGTAGTATTGCAATTCCTCGCGGAGAAACTCCGGTTGATATGCCAGTACCCGCAGAGCTAACCATCGAAAGTTTTTATGATGGGCGGAGTATTGACGTTAAAAATTTAGAGGAGTTTCTCAACGCGCGCAAAGTTAGTTGCATCGTGCTTGGCCCAGGATGGATGCAACAATCTTTGGATATCGCGTCTCTCGAATGTCTTAAATCTTTTGCTTTGGCTGGTGGAAAAGTCGTATTAGATGCTGGAGCCTTACACGGCATAGCTCACTTAATTCATGCCACTGGATCTTTACCCAAGGGTCACTTCATTTTGACGCCTCACCACGGGGAATGGATTAAATTGCAAGATATCGCCGCCAAGCCTCCACTCAGTCCCGATGGTGTGACTGCTGCAAATGACTATGCGGAAACCCTCGGTTGCCACATCATGTACAAAAACGCAGCTCCAGTCATTGTCTCCCCGTTAAAATCTGCTCCGATCGTTTGCATAACGGGCAGCCCAGCTCTATCGAGAGCTGGATCTGGGGATATTTTAAGTGGGGTTATTGCGGCTCACCTTGCAACGGGATGCTCAATGGATTTTGCAGCGGCTCGCGCATATACGCTCATGTCGAGGGCCGCGTGGATGTCCGCTCAGGATGTCGGCGAGGACGCCGTACTTGCAACGGATATCATTTCGCGGTTAGGCATCGCAAATAGACTTTAGAATCTGTCAGCTCAAAAACATCGCAGCTGACCCTTGATTTTTACAACTCTCTGCCCGCCATGCTTGTGGCAACGATGAACGGCCTTTTGCATGTCAAACATTTCCGGCTCATTAATGGCCTCGCTGCCATCCTCGTTACCCCTAACTCTGTAACCCTGGCAGGAGATCAAAAACGTAACCACAACAGCGATAAAAAGGTTTAAGGCAACTCCCATTAATCCTCCAAACAACGCAGGTTGGCTAGGGGCCTAACACCTGCATTTTAGCCTGTTCGATCGGGGGCGCTCGTCAACTTTCAATCTTCTCGACGATTAACTCAAGAAGCTCATGGGGCCGACCGTGGAAATCTTTAATCTGATAGGTATCGTCAAACCATTCGCGAATTGAGTCTTTTTCACCCTTTTTTGCTTTTTTTACTAAATCATCATGGGTTTTCGTCAGCTCAACCATACGTTCCATGACACCCGTTGCGGATGGATTCGTCGGGGTATAAATTTCGCGAATGTATCTAAAAATAAAATAGATACTCACGGGATCTAACTCTGAGGCCGTTTTATGAATCGTAGCTGCAGAGGCTGTCCCATTTTCAATAGCATCCAAAGTCCACTGGGCACTGCGTAATTCACTCACAAGCAACCCCTTTTGCTTAAGTTTTGCACTAAATTCAAACACCCACCGTCTAATGTACCACAATTGCTTAAGCAGCAAAAAACATTTACGATTTTCTTCTCACGTTTTTCCAAAATATGCCCAAGCGGGGCCTGAATCGATCCTTTTAAATAGAACATGCCGTTAGGAAAACTCATATGCAAAAAGACTTACGGATTCGTCGTGCTGCAGTGCTTGGCTCTGGGGTTATGGGAGCACAAATAGCGGCTCTACTTGCTGCCGCAGGCATTCGTGTCCATCTTCTCGATCTGGCTAGTAAGGATGCTCCAAAAGACCCAAAAGATGCGGCATTGGTCGGGAAAAATACTCGATCGGCCCGTAGCATACTAGCCATCAATAACCTTAAAAGCCTAAAACCGTCTCCGTTATACTCACCCCAGGTTCTGTCGGCGATTATTCCAGGTAATCTTGAAGACGATATGCCAGTGCTTCGCGAATGCGACTGGATCATTGAGGCTGTGATTGAGAAGCTCGACGTAAAGCAGGAACTGTTTAAACGCGTTATGGAGTATGCAAAGCCCGGAATTCCGATCACGACAAATACATCAGGAATAAATTTGGACGACATCGCTAAAAACATGCCAGAGGAATTTGTAACGAACTTCTTTGGAACCCACTTTTTTAACCCGCCCCGCTACATGAAACTTCTTGAGGTCATTCCGCATGGCTTGACCCGCAAAGAGCTCATTGCCCAGTTCACAACGTGGTCTGAGAACACACTCGGTAAGGGGGTTGTACATGCCTTCGATACGGTAAACTTTATTGCTAACCGTATAGGCGTGTTTGTCAATCAAGCCACCCTTCAAGCGATGGATCGGCATGGACTTAACATTGAAACAGTAGATGCTCTCACCGGTAAACTTATGGGTCGCCCATCATCTGCGACGTTTAGAACCATGGATGTTGTAGGCCTTGATACGTTTGCACACGTGGCAAAAAATACGTTTGATCGCGCGCCAAAAGATCCGTATCGCGATTGGTTTAAAATGCCCAAATGGCTCGATGAATTGGTGGCCGGTGGACGCCTGGGGCAGAAAAGCAACAACGTTGGTTGCTACAAAAAGGACAAAGACTCCCAAGGTAAAACTGTCATTCTGGCATACAGACCTGATGTGAAAAACTACGCCCCCCAAGATGTCGACACGGTCGCTTGGCTGCAAACAGCGAGTAAGGACGGCGATCTCATCAAGAGACTCTCGGCCGTGATCGATCAGCAGGGAAAGCACGCAGAGTTCGTGTGGAATGTTCTTCGGGACACATTTAGCTATTCCGCTTTATTAATGGACGATATCGCTGGTGGAGTACCGAAGCCAGTGGATGATGCCATTAAATGGGGATTTAACTGGGAGATGGGCCCCTTTGAACTCTGGCAGGGGCTTGGATTTGAAAAAATACTTGATCGCATGCGCTCGGAAAATACGCCCCTCCCCGATTGGTGCAAACCAGGCGTCAAGTTCTATGATGTCACGCCTGGCACCACCGATTGGACGAGACGAGGTCCGAGTGATCAGTATTTCTCACAAAAAGCTGTCAGGCCAAAAATTATCGCGAAACCTTATGATTTTCGTTTACCAAAGTTTTCGATCGAAGGCGACTCGCGGACTGTTGCAAGCATCAAAAATGCAACACTTCTCGATATTGGTGACGGTGTTGCATGCCTGACTTTTCACAGCCGAATGAATGCACTCGACAGCTCAATCATTGAATTTATTCTCAACATAAACTCGAAGGTGGCCACGTCTTTTGATGCTCTAGTAATCGGCAACGATGGGGAGGCGTTCTCCGCGGGCGCGAACTTGAAGGAAATTCTTGAAGTCATTGGAAAAAAAGATTGGAAGCGGCTTGATCAGTTTATACGCATGTTCCAAGGCGCATTACAGACCATCAAGTATGCGCCGTTCCCCGTTGTCGCGGCAACGCACGGTATGGCTCTTGGCGGGGGATGCGAGGTCGCCCTACACTGCGCACACAGGATATGCGCAGCTGAAACCTATGCAGGTCTCGTTGAAATCGGTGTGGGACTGCTGCCCGCGGGAGGAGGCACAAAAGAGTTAGCCCTTCGATCTTACGAACTCATGTCGCTGGCAGAACGGCCTGATCCCATGCCATTTCTACAAAGAGCATTCCTACTCATAGGCATGGCAAGGACGTCGACGTCCGCCTTTGAAGCGATCGATATGGGCTTACTACCGCCTACTTCGACGGTCTCAATCTCAAGAGATCACGTTGTATCCAGAGCTAAAGATCAGGCTATTCAAATGGTAAGGTGCGGCTACGCGCCGCCACTACCTCGAAATGACATCAAAGTCGTTGGTGATCCTGGCGTCCAAACTTTCAAAATGATGCTCTACAACATGAAAGAGCAACGTCAAATTTCTGAACATGATGCATTTATTGCGGAACGCGTCGCCCGGGTTCTGTGTGGCGGCGAGATCGACAGTGGTCTTGCTGTCAACGAACAGCATTTTCTAGATCTTGAACGAGAGGCATTTGTCGAATTATGCCAGACTGAAAAAACCGTCGCTCGTATCGAACACATGTTGAAAAAAGGCTCACCACTTCGCAATTGAGGGAAAAATCATGAAACAAGCATATATTGTAACCGCACTTCGCAGCCCAGTTTGCAAAGCGTTTAAGGGAGCTCTTCGTGCAAAAAGGCCTGACGAACTCTGCGCCGACGTGATCCGAGGAATACTGGACAAGACACCCAAGTTCGACCCGACCGACATCGACGACGTCATTGTCGGTTGCGCCATGCCCGAGGCTGAACAGGGCATGAACATCGCCCGATTCACGGTACTTTTGGCTGGGCTACCCGAAAGCGTTCCTGGGGTCACAGTTAACCGCTTTTGCTCTTCAGGTTTACAAACAATCGCGATGGCGGCCGACCGAATTATGGCAGGGCAAGCCGAGTGTATACTAGCAGGCGGCACAGAGAGCATGTCCCTGATCCCCATGATGGGTAACAAAGTAGTTGCCAGTCGCGCCATGAACGAGCTGCATCCCAGCGCCTACCTTGGAATGGGTATGACGGCAGAAAATGTCGCTGCTGATTATAGAATCTCACGAGAGGAACAAGACGCATTTGCCTGCGACAGCCATCAAAAAGCCATCAAAGCTATCACTGGCGGCCTATTTAAGAGCGAAATCATACCGGTGACGGCAACCGCACGACTTCCCGGCAACAACGGTAAGGTTGAAGTTCGACAATCGATAGTAGACATCGACGAGGGGGCGCGGTCAGATACAACGTTGGCTGGTCTTGCCAAGCTTCGTCCAGCGTTTCTTCAACAAGGGGGGACTGTCACAGCGGGCAACAGCTCCCAAATGAGTGACGGGGCAGCCATGAGCCTGGTCTGCAGCGAAGACTTCATCAAGAGATATAAATTAAACCCTATTGCGCGATTTGCCGGGTATTCCGTTGCGGGCGTGCCTCCTCGCGTCATGGGAATCGGCCCAATTGCGGCGATTCCAAAAGCCTGCAAACTCGCAGGAATATCTCAGGATAAGATAGATCGCATCGAATTAAACGAAGCCTTTGCAGCTCAAGCTCTTGCTGTTATCAAATCACTAAAACTTGACCCTAGCAAGATCAACCCCACAGGCGGAGCGATAGCACTGGGGCATCCACTGGGCGCTACGGGAGCTAAACTCACGGCCTCTCTGCTTCACGGACTCCGCCGCGATAAACAGAAGTGGGGAATGGTATCCATGTGTATTGGAACAGGTATGGGGGCCGCGGGTATCTTTGAAATCCTTTAGCTTGGTCCGATGTTTCTTACTTTTTGATTAGATCAACAAAGCCCTTGATTTTCACCTCATGCGCGTCCACGGTCAGACAACGCAGGTTCGTAACTACGGCTTCATCAATATCAGGGAAAGCACCATTGACCTTCGGTATCTTAACCCACTGACTACCTGATAAATTTGACTTCAAATCTTCGGCCTTGCCGGGTGCATTTATGGAGAAGCCGCCTCGGTTATTAAGACTGATATCGAACTGAATCAAAGATAAATGTTGTTTACTGCGATTGTAGACTTCAACCAGGACCTTACCATCTGACCCGCGACGGCCTGGGGGGGTCACTTTGATATCAATATGCTGCCCCCGCTCTGGACGAGGCTTATAGGCTTGCGTATGAATAACGTTCTTACTCCGAATAGCCTCACCATGAGCCTGCGGTGCCCACCCGATAAGAAACAGTAAAAATAAACATTTGGTGATCATAATCCCCTCCAGTACAGTATAATTGTACCAATAAAGTTGTTTCGGAGGCACCCTATTTTGGTACAACGGCGAGGATCCTAAAGTGAGCACCATTGCACCAAAGTCTGGACTTTTTTTTAAGGGCCGCCCCGGAGATCCGCGACTTGGAGATTACGCTTCTTTTGCATCACCAGACTCAATCGGAACGTCTAAAAAACCAACCATCACCCTTCTTGGCGCTCCAGATGATATCGGGGTTAGACTTAACAAAGGCCGAACGGGGGCAAAAGAGGGCCCAGATGCGGCTCGCGAAAGCTTTTACAAATTTGCGATACCAGATCATGCAAATTTCGAAAAAATCAGACTATTGGACGCGGGCAATATTAACGTCTGCGACGACATTTTAAAAAACCACGCCGAAGCCTTCTCTGCCGCAGAATCTGTGTGCGCAAGCGGATCTACTCTGATCGCCATTGGCGGCGGTCACGATTACGCCGCTCCGCATTTGCTCGGAGCTTTCTCGGGAGTGCGTCAGATATCAAAACATAAACGTTTTGGCATTATCAATGTGGACCCACACTTAGATGTACGACCATTGGAGAACGACCTTCCACACTCTGGCACTCCATTTCGGCAAATCCTTGAGTCCGGCGTAGTTAAGGGTAGAAATCTTATAGAGTTCGGCGCTCGGATCGGTCGAAACTCTAAGGACCATTTCCGATATTGCAAGTCCAACGACGTGCAAATCGTTGGATTTGAACAGATTAGGCGCTCAACAAACTCCTCACTCAAATTTAAGTCTTGTCTAAACGCCCTCACCAGGACCTCTGATCACATCGGTGTTACGATTGATCTTGATAGTTGCTGTGACGTTGACGGGGCAAGTGCCGCCGCTGTTATAGGTTTTAGCGCGTGGGAGTTATGCCAATTCGCCTATTTAGCTGGCACAAATAGAAAAGTCTCGATCTTGGAACTGGCTGAATTAGCCCCCACTCTCGACTCATCTGGTCGTTCAACAAGAATTGCAGCGGAAATCGCTTTTCATTTTTTACTCGGCTTTCTTCAGCGCCGACGCGCAGCCTAACTCTCTACAAATTTAAACGACTTTTTAGATATCGCATTCTTCGGCCATGTTCTTGGACCAGCAATTTAGCGTCACCGGTTAAAAGATTTGAAAGCTCGTCATAAACACGCTGCGCATCATAAAATTCCATGTTTTTCGCATAACCTTGCGCTATTACCTTCATCCACTCTCGCTGGACATCCGGAAAATCTCTCAATGCGGCCGCGTTTAGACGCCAATCGTCTAACTGTGCATGAGTCGGATGATTCTCGCGCCTAGCCTTCAAATATTTCACAACCCAAGGTCGGTCATCACCGCCAGGAGGTATAACATTTACACCCATAAGATACTTACGCCACTCGGCATGCAGCGCTAGGGGCAATCCAGCTTCAAACAAACCCATACGCACCTGATGTTGCCGACGTAGAACCGTGCCCGGATCTTTTTTGACGAATAAATTTCCAGCTTGCAGCAGTATGTCTCGCGACGCATCAAGGCTCCCGCGCAGAATTTCAAGATCACTTTGCAATAGCATCAAGCCAAAATCCTCAATTGTGTCTGGTGGCGTTCGCCGTCCCTTAAGGGTCGATTGGATAAACACATCCAAAGCGCCCATATCTAGGTAGCCATCTTTGAGCTTTGATTTTATATCCCGTGATAATCTTGCCGACTCCAGAAGCCTTCGGCCTGGCATTCTCTGAATTTGCCAGTCCAACAAACGCTCTGGATCCCACCCAATCGGCTGCCTCAAGCGCACTAATAGGCCCTCGGAACGAGGCCTCATCATATCGGCAATGGAGTGCGGACAGTAATCATTTAAAATGCCTGGATCCCTGGAAACTTTTTCAACAACCAGGTCTTTTCTGGCGTCATACAACTCAGTTACTCGTTGCTGCCAAGCCTTAAAAACATCAATTTCTTCAACGCCAACTGCAGACTTAACCGATTCACCGGAATATATTCTCTTGATGACATCTCGACCGTATTCCCGCCCCATCCAACGAAGAAAGGAACCGGCCGCCAAATAGGCGGGTCCGCCCGATTCACTCCAGAAACCCACGGGGTTTAGCAGATTTTCTGGTCGTTTGAGACGACCAGATTTAAGAAGACTTGCAGAAATAATGTCAAAGTCAGTCTCTTGATCGATCGGAGCTAACGCCATTGCGAGGCCCTCGGTGAACATCATATTCGGATGAAATCCGATATCAAACCAGCTCACAAAACTAGAAACCGCATGAACTAATTCATGACGAAGGGTTGGGTGCGGCGCCTCGGAAAGCTCTATGTGAATACTAGGCGTCCAAACATCAGCGACGTCGGTGTCGCCTCCTCCAAATAAGACCTTCTTTTGATCCGGATTCTTGTAGGCGTATATTCTGATTGGATTTTTTATTCTGGCGTCCAAATCACGCTTAAGCTCACTAACATGGAACTCAGCATCGCGGAGCAGAGTTATCGCCATTTCATCATCGGATGAACTTGAACGCTGGTAGCGAAGGCTAACGTCCACACCTGTGATCTCGGATGAAAGCTCCCGATCCAACGCCGCGAAACCATGTCCTCCACTCGGGGTCAAAAATACATAAATCTTCATCGCAAATATAATGCACACGAATGCCAAAAATAATTTCGACCGGAATTTTATGCGTCCGCACGCCACCCATATCGCTAAAAACCCCAAAAAACCATCACTTAGGCGCGCAAAAACAACTCCACGATCAACAGGAATCCAACGGTCGTAAATAGGACCATGCAAGAAGCCAAGCGCTGGCGATATGATTCGTTTCTGAGGAAAAAACCAAAGCGTCATTATAGACAGAACAATGACCCCAACAATGATACCGATGACACTTATCACGGAAGCGCTTTTCTTACGCCTCGAACAAACAAACATGAAGCCGCCGATACCGATTAACGCGGCTGGAGCAACCTGCAAAGTCATCCAAAATAAAAATCCCGGCTCCGAACAATCACAAAGTCCAATTCGGAAGAAGAGCCAACCTGGCAAAGTCATCAAAACAGGGCAAGACAACATTGCTATAAAATCGCGAATCCCAAAATCAAACTCAGAATATTTTTTTGAAAACAATAGACCTGCCATAGGCAACACGATAATTGCCAAGCAAGCCAACATCAGGGAGTATTCATACTCTAAGTTACGAGCTGACGGCAAAAAGAGCGGAACCGCCGCGAGAAAAAAACAAAGCCAGCATAAAGCTTTGGTGACACTGGATATTGGCTTTGTCCTTTTGAGGCCGGCAAGGATCAAAGACCGCGAAGAATTTCCCACGAGCGAGAGCCCTCACGACAAACCGCCTTTAAGGTGTTCCGGTGACGCATCAAAATTTTAATGGTGTCATCCTTAAGCGGAGCTCCCTGGTTATTAAAGCGACGAACAAGAGCGCCCAACGCCGGTTCAAGCTGATCTAACAAAATTGTGACTCTCGCAGTAAGAGTGCACTCACCTGCTGCCAGCATCTGAGCTCCTTGATCGAGGATGGCATCGTGATCGGCCATGGCTTCGCTTAAGTCTTCATCCCCCAGGACCTGAAAGATTGCTCTAAGCTGATCGATCCTCGAGTTAATTTGCCTGGCAGACTCACTTTTGTAGGCGCTGGCACGGTAGTACCCCATTCGCTGCACAAGATCTGCCGCTATTTCACGGCATATTTCTGCCAGCTCAACAATCAGGTCACTTTGCCTCACTCTCGCCATCCAAACACCTCCAAGACAGCAAAAATAGAACCCTCGATTACCAGTTCATCTGAATTCGTCCATCACCGTTGGCCAGAGTCAATCGGGTCATTGGCTTTTCAACGAGATTCTCAGCATTCGGATTAACGGCCGTTTTATCAAAGACAACTAAATAATCTTGGGTCCAGGGAGTGATAGTCTCGAAAAAGTTTCTCCAACGAACCTTATCATTGATTTTCTTGACTAAAACAGGCTTAACCGCGCCTTCTTTATTCTCGAACAAGATAGTCCAATGAGCCACATTTGTGAGGTCAACCGTCTCGCGATCTAGACCATAAACTGTGACTATGAAACCAGCCTTCGCCGACGCCTCCTGGAATGCCGCGCCTGCGTCTTCCATATAGAGCCGTCCCATTCGTTCGACTAATGCCGTTCTAAACTCCGGCGACAGGTAGGTGGCGTGAATTCTATAAAGGATATCCAGCTTCGAAATAATATCCCCACCACGAGTGGCATTTTGATATTTTTTGTAGTAATCCGCGTCCTCGTGCGGCCTCTCGTGCTCCTCAACACCCTTATCAATCGACGAGATACATGCTGATGTGGACATGACCGCAACAATAGCTAAAAAGGTTCTGAGCATCATAGTTGCATTCTCTCCCGGGAAAATTGAAACCTCTAAACGGTCACCTTGTTTCGGCCCGTTTGCTTCGAATTATAAAGTTTTTTGTCAGCTGATTCCAAAAAAAGCTCAATGGTCTGCATGTCTGGCGTCATTTGGGAAACGCCCATACTCATGGTCTGCCGATGTGGGACCACCTTACCGTCGACCTCTATTTTGAAAACATGATTTTCAACTGCGACCCTCAGGCGCTCTGCTAATTCAGCTGCAGTTCGTTGATCTGTGTCGGGAAGAATGATCACAAACTCCTCCCCACCATAGCGACCGACAACATCATTTTTACGAACGGCCGCCTTGCATATGGTAGCGGTTTCTCGCAAAACAACGTCACCGCCGTTGTGACCTAACGTGTCATTTACTTTTTTGAAGTGATCAAGATCGTAGTAGATTATTGAAAGTGGTCTTTTGTACTGTCGTGCAAACTTCATCTCACTTTCCAAGGCGTCCAAAAGATATTTCTTATTAAATATGTCCGTTCCAGCATCGATGGTTGCCATCCGATAAATTTTATCGGCCATAATAGACTCAGCATTGTCAGTCGCAAAAAATCGAAACAAGATGGTCCCAAGCCTGATCATGTCACCATCTTTTAACAAGACTTTGCCGGCAACCTTCGTGTCATTGACAAACGTACCATTGGAGCTCCCAAGATCTTCAATCTCGAACCCTGCCACGTTTGAACTAATGGCTGCGTGCTGTCTCGAGACACTGGCCTCATTTATGAAAAGATGAGCTTCTGGGGTTCGGCCAACAACAATTCTTTGCTCGTTTAGCTGAATTCTTTTGCCCAAATTTGCGCCGTTGTATTGTATGAGCGAGGCGGTCTTACGCTTCGGCGGCTGAAATACCGTACTACCAGGGTCTGCAATAATGGTTTTGTCGTCTGACATGTTTCATCCGGCGAAGTCTAAATAATACAATAAAATAGGCCCGTTATTAGCGAGAGCCACCGTCTCTTATTTTACCCTGACGTGCCTCTGATCGCAAAAAAACGAGGGCTGTGGCTCTTTTTTTTGCGATAGAGCGCCCCGTTTTGATAAAAAACACGCAGAACCATAGCTAGAGGTTTAGGCTGTTGCGGGGCGCAATGTCTTGCTATAGTGTCAATCCTTTGGGAATACATCTGTCAGAACAGAGGATTACATCTATGAAAATTACCGTTGTTGGCACCGGCTACGTTGGTCTTGTTACGGGGACCTGCCTTGCTGAAATTGGGCACAAGGTGGTTTGCGTGGACCTTGATCAACGTAAGCTCGACATGCTCAACAGAGGTCAATCTCCGATTTTTGAACCAGGATTAGAACCTCTGATCATCCAAAACATGAGTCATGACCGCCTTAGTTTTACTAAAGATCTAGATGGCGCGTTGCGAGGCAGTGATGTCGCCTTTATCGCGGTGGGCACTCCTGAGGGCGAAGACGGCAGTGCCGATTTGAGCTACGTGAGGGCTGTTGCAAAAAGTATCGGCGAGACCTCGTCTGGTAATTTACTTGTCATTGTTAAGTCCACTGTGCCAGTGGGCACCTGCGATATTGTTGATGATCTGATTCAGGACACACTAAAAAAACGAGGCGCCAAACATAAAATAACAGTCGCATCAAATCCGGAATTCCTCAAAGAAGGCGCGGCTGTAAATGACTTTTTACACCCCGATCGCATCATCGCAGGCGTCTCCGCGGAAGGTGACGCGGAAACCATTCGAGAGCTTTATTCCGCTTTTGTCATCGATGACCCCTCAAAAATATTCATCGTCGACCGGCGCTCAAGCGAGCTGATCAAATACGGCAGCAACGCCATGCTAGCCACCAGAATCAGCTTCATGAACGAAATGGCTAAACTGTGTGAGAAGGTTGGAGCCGATGTTGATAACGTAAGACGCGGAATGGGTTCTGACCCAAGAATCGGCAGGAAGTTTCTTTGGGCTGGGCCTGGCTACGGCGGTAGCTGCTTTCCAAAAGACGTCGCTGCCCTCATTCGTACGGGAGACGCTTATGGCGTATCACTTGAAATTCTAAAAAGCGTGACCACCGCCAACGAGATGCAAAAAAAGCACGGGGCGTCAAAAGTCGTCAATCATTTTGGCGGCAACCTAAAAGGCAAAACCGTAGCAGTCTGGGGTCTAGCTTTCAAGCCTGGCACTGATGACGTTCGGGAGGCTCCGGCTTTGACAATTATTGAGACAATTTTAGAAGCCGGAGGGCAAGTGGTGGCTCACGACCCCCAAGGCGCGCAAAATTTCAGCAAGGAAATCGGCAGTAAAAATGGTCTGAGCTATGTCGATGATGCCTATGATGCAGTCAAAAATGCGGACGCACTTATTCTGATCACGGAGTGGCCCGAATACAAGCGGCCCAACTTCGAGAAAATCCAATCTTTAATGCGTTCCAAAGCTGTTTTCGACCTGCGCAACCAATGGAGTTTCAAAGCACTCAAAGCCCAGGGATTCCATTACCAATGTATCGGTCGACCCGACGCAACCTCAATCACTTCTTCGCACCGGTGACATCTACAAAGGAAAGATTAACTCCAATTATGTCTAATCGCGTTCACATAATAAATGCCCTCTTAGAGGCCAAAACTGGTCTCGAGGCTTTGATAAGCCACGAAAAGACGATCGGCGCCATTGAATCCGCTGCGAGTCTCATATGCGACTCCCTGAGCGAAAAAGGCCGCATTTTCTCGTGCGGAAACGGCGGAAGCATGTGCGATGCCATGCATTTCGCGGAAGAACTCACTGGTCGTTACAGACATGATCGACCCGCTATAGCCGCGATAGCCATATCAGACCCAAGCCACATTGCCTGCGTCGGCAATGATTATGGCTATCAGTTTATTTTCAGCCGGTATCTTGAGGCACACGCGCGAGCAGGCGATGTCCTACTTGCAATATCTACGAGTGGCTCAAGCAAAAATGTTATTGAGGCAGCTCAGACAGCAAAAGCACTTAAAATGAAGACCATCTCTCTGACCGGTAAGCCCGAATGCTCCCTGGCGAGCCTGTCCGACATTCATATCCCGACCCCGGCTGGTCATTTTGCGGACCGCGTTCAAGAGCTCCATATCAAAGTCATTCATATACTCATTGAGCTGATTGAACGAAAAGTCGCACCTCAAAATTACAAATAATTTTCACACCTGCTCGGAGATTACTGTGACTAAGGACATTGATCCAAAAAACAACGGCCCTGTAGAAATCACAATCGCCAGAATTTATGTAAAAGACTTCTCATTTGAATCGCCCAAAGCACCTGCACTATTCCAGGAACAACACCAACCGGAAATGAAGGTTGAGGTGAATATCAACTCAAAGAGACTGAATGACACTTTTCACGAGGTTGCCCTAAACATAACGCTTGATGCTAAAACGAAAAATGGTTCCATTTTCCTCGTGGAAATCAGTCAGGCTGGAGTGTTTGAAGTCAAGAACGCCAATCAAGATCAACTCGATCACATACTTATGGTGTTCTGCCCTCAAACCCTCTTCCCCTATGCGCGCGCCAGTATCGATCAAGCCATGACCATGGGATCGTTACCGCCTATCATGCTTGCACCCATAAACTTTGAAGCCATGCGAGCTCAACGTCAAAATGTGAATTAGACCAACCCACTATAAGGTACGTCTCTTTATGAAACTTTTAGTCTTTTTGCTTTTCAGTTTAAGCCTCACGATGCCGACCAGCGCTTTTGCGGCTCAAGCCATATCACCCGAAGACGCTTACGCCGCCACAATGACGAACCGAGCCATTCTCGTGGACGTGAGAGAAGCCGACGAACTTAAATCTAGCGGCATGGCTGAATTCGCCGTTTGGCTAGCAACAACATCCATCAACAGCCGAGGATCATCCTACCAGGATGCGGTGCAACACTGGCCAAAAGAGCAAAAGCTTATATTTTATTGCAGATCTGGCCGACGATCCGAGGTTGCAGCAGATCATTTTGCCACCTTAGGCTACCGCACCTTCAACGCAGGCTCATTTCAAGGGTGGAAGGATGCCGGGCTCCCCGTGAAGGCATTTGACCAGTCAATCAAGTAACTGATTATCACGACATTGCCGCTATCGAGCGTTGATTAACTAATTTTCGGCTGGCTGCGGCGGGGCACTGTCACCGCCTTTTGCAGGGTTTTTATCAACTGGGCTTTTATCAACAGGGTCTTTATCAACTGCCTTTTCGCCTGTCACCTCTGGTGACTTCACTTTTTCTACGATGATTTTTTCACCCACTCGGAACTCCGATTGCCCATTTTCACCGGCAACAATTTGCTCAAGTATCGAGAATCGACCCTCAAACTTCTTCACAATCAACAACCCAGCCCCTTTCTGCGCGCCACCTGACAGAAGGATTTTATCTGAACTATTTGCTAACATGAGGACTTGCGTCTCGCCGGGAACAACGCTTGGAGAGGTCAATGCCAGAAAGTAATTACCCTCTCTAGCCAACAAAATGCCGTCGTAATTCATTTTTTTCGCCACCCATTCGGCATAGCGACCGATTTCTCCGGCCTTATCCTTAAGCAATGTCTTTGTTTTATTTTTTGACTGATCGTAACTAATAAGCGCCCAAGGATCCCTGGTCACATCCAAAACCAAGTCCACATTTAGACAAACCGATACCGCACGGAGATCCGCACCACATTTGTTTTTACCCTGGGATTTATTTATCTCAAATGTAAGTTGATTCTGTTCAAACCTAGAAAAATCTAAAAACGACTGCTGAGTTGATTCGTAATCAAAATCCACGGCCTCGTAAACCTTGGCGTTTTTCTTAACGACGGCAATCCGCGTGGGGAACCCCCTCGACTTCAGCTTCGTTAGACCACCGACCGACTTTGCCCAGGCTGTAGGGGTCCATTTTAGCTCGCGCACCTCGTCAGCTCGAACCTTTAACGACGTTATAAAAACAAGGGCAACCAAACACTTACCCGCCAATGGGATGGCCGAACTTCTTCCAAAGGATTTTGCAAAACTATTATGATTCATAGTTAAATTAACCCCATTATTTGCGACTAGCTTTGTCAACCAGCGCAGTCGTGCTACGTCCTTGGACCAGAGGTATGACTTCAACACGCCCACCCCAGCTCCGAACGTCAGTTGCCCCTACAATCTCGTCAGCATTGTAATCTCCGCCTTTTACAAGCACTGCAGGCTTAAACAGAGTAATAAGCTCTTTCGGCGTGGCCTCATCAAATATCGTCACGTAATCAACACAAGCCAAGGCTGCCATAATTCGAGTTCGGTCCCCCTCACTCTGCAGAGGCCTTGAAGGCCCCTTGAGGCCTCGAACGCTTTGATCACTATTCAATGCCACCACTAAAATATCACCCAGCATCCGAGCTTTCTGAAGAACTTCCACATGGCCGGCGTGGAGCAGGTCGAAACAGCCGTTCGTGAACACAACACGTTTACCCGCACTCCTGGCCTGTGCCAAAATCTCGGACAACTCGCCCCGCGACAGAACCTTTTCAGGCATAGTCTCTTCAGTCTGATGCTTGAATGCGTTCAAAAATTCGGATGCTGTTAGAGTCGCCGTCCCAAGCTTTCCACAGACGATTCCTGCGGCAATATTAGCTAGCTGGACACTTCTCGAAACACCTATGCCAGAGCCCATTCCCATGGCTAAAAATGCCACCATGGTGTCACCAGCGCCACTGACATCGGCAACTTGAAGTGCCGTCGACTCAAAGTGGTTAGCTCCCTTCACATCCCTTCCACGAACGGTGACGCCTTTTTCACTGAGAGAAAGCACGACATTACTGGCTCCACTCTTCTGTAAAATCACATTACAGACGGCATCCACTTCCTCGGCTAAGCTAGCAAATCTTGCTCCGGGTTGCTGCACCTTTAACATCTCACGCCCTTCAGATAGATTTGGCTTTATGAGTGTACTGCCGCCGTAGCGCGACAGATCCAGAGACTTTGGGTCAGTAATCACAGGTATCTGGTTTTGAGTTGCCAACGAGATCAGCTTTTTTAACGTCTCTGCTGTACAAACGCCCTTACCGTAGTCGCTGATAACTAAAGCCTTGCGTTTTGGGCGTTTTAAAAAACTTTGGAAGGCCGTCAAGATACTTTTCGCTTCGTCCTCATGAAGCAGATCGGTCGACTCACTATCAATCCTCACGACCTGCTGGTAGCCCGCCATAACGCGCAACTTCCTGGTCGTAGGTAGTTTTTTTGAGCGCTGAACCGGGTCCGTGTTGATCCCTAGCGCACCACAAATTTGGCTGAATTGATCACCATCAGCATCTGATCCGATACGACCGGCTAGCCACACTCTACCGCCGAAAGCCGCAATGTTAGCCGCAACGTTGGCAGCTCCACCTAAGGTGGCCCATTGTTTCTGCTCTAACACGACGGGTACGGGTGCTTCCGGCGAAATCCGACTTACTTTTCCTGTCACATAGGTATCAAGAATTAGGTCTCCAACAACAAATACGTCCGTGTCCTGCATCTTCAGGACGTGGTCACCAACACTTGCTGCAAGCTGCTGAATCATTGCGAAAAACACCTCTTCTCAAAGGTACCGTTACGGCGATTAGGGGCCCAGCCGCACATGATTAAATCTTATGCAATCGACTCCTCAGTATTTCATTTTCCGAGGGAAATTGGTAGCTTCACCTGATGCGCGTTCTGGCTATAGACATCGGTGGCACTAAATCAGCTCTGGGGATCTGCTCTCTTGAGGGCCAAGCCGATCCGAAAGTATCGGACCTTCTCACACTCAAAAGTGCCGGCTTTAAGTCGATACTCGCTATGATCAGTGAGTGGCAGCGCAGTCACCCGGAAGCAAAATTTGATGCGGTTGGTGCTGGGGTCGCCGGGCCCGTAGTAGCCGGTAGCGCACACTTAACCAACCTGGGATGGACCATAAGATCCGAGGACATCGCAAAGTCCACGGGTAAGCCTTTTCGTATCTGTAATGACATCCAGTCCCACGGCTGGTCAGTTTTGAGTCTACCTAGTTCGAGCCTGGAAATTTTAAACCCTGGAAACGAGATACCCGGACCTAAAGCCTTGATCGCTGCCGGAACCGGGCTCGGGGAATCAATTATAGGGTTTGATGGCGACAAACATTTTCCTATGAGTGGTGAAGGTGGACACGCGAGTTTTAGCCCATGCAGTCCGCGTGAAATCCGGCTACTGGAATATCTCCGCAGTGGCGGTATCAGCCACGTCAGTTGGGAGAGACTCTTGGGTGGCTCTGATGGCTTTAGAAATCTGGCTACGTTTCAAGCTGCCGATCATAAAATCAAACTTCCAGACTACTTAAATAAAGACTCCATTGATTGGGGCGCCACGATGGTAAAAGCTGCCACAGAGGGAGATCTATTCGCAAACGACGTCCTCAGCTTTTACGCAGAACTCTACGGTAGAGAAGCAGGTAACCTAGCGCTTAAGTGTATCTGTAGCGGCGGACTTTACATCGTTGGCGGGATTGCACCGAAAATTTTACCCTGGCTCAAGACATCCTTCATGGCTGGCTTCTGCGACAAAGGTCGATTTAAAGATCTACTTAATACTATACCAGTTCGGGTTGTATTGGATCCTTTAACTGGCCTCAAAGGCGCTGCGCTTCAGTTCCGGTACTGACAATCTATATGCCATGGCATCGAACGCGGCGATCACCCCAAGTAACTATCAAGATCATTTAGAAGGGCCGCACTTAAATCCCTTAACTCTTTAATGTGATCCTTCTCCAAAACAGTGCCCCTGTGGGCGGCCCGGTTGCGAGCTTCCTGCAAATCATTCATGGCACGCGCAATTCGACAAACAGCCTCGTTAGATGACTTGGGAAGCGGAAACAAAGGTTCAAGAATGTGTCCTCGAAATCTAAAGGTCCTGCCAAAAAGCAGTATGAGCACCGCCCAAGCTCTGAGCCCATCGACAATTTTATACTGCTCTTTCATGATCTGCCCGGTCATAACAAATTTACAGAGCGTAAGAATCTTATGCGTCGGAAATGAATCCCGAGCAAAGTACATGCCACACTCAAGACTACTAACCAAATGAGGATCAACATTCGTCTCATCATCAAGCTCAAGTCGAATAACCCGCGACTGCATCTTTTGAAGAAACTCGGCACCCTGCCCTAGAAACATCTGAGAACCAATTTTCTCCTGCAGTAGCAAATCAATTGATTTCACGTACTGCACCAAAACCGTACTCTTATCCACTCGTGCGTCAAAAAGCTCAGGATGCTGCCACGTCACTTCGCCGCTACGGAGAACGGACTTCACGGTCGGAGAATATTTTTCAAAACCTCGGACATTTCTTCCCAACAGTTCATCAATGGCATGCCGATCAATCGATTCACTCTTCTTGCGATCTAAATCTAGTTGTTTAACCGAATTAACTGTGGTCATAGCCACGAGATTATCGCGGACATTTATCGCTGACTGAAGCATCTCGTTATCAGCCATGACGCCCTTCCGAATTCGTATCATCTGCTCCAGGGACTCAACAACCCCCTGGTAGGACTCGCCGGGACGCGGTTCTAAACTTTTGAAAATCTTTTTGTATAAAGGCTCGTCGTCTGGGCGAGAAAGTGCTCTGGCAAATAATAGACCGTGTTCTTTGGAGCCGTAACTCGTCACCAAAGTGTCAAGAGCACGGCCGGCAATAGACTGATTGTTATGATCAAGATACTGAAATAAAATGTCAGCAACTTTTTCGCTCTGATGAATCCTGGCCGCTGCAACAGCTAATATTTTAACTTGAAAATCCGAGCTTTGGAGGCTGCCCTCAACAAATGGGATGAGCTCTACAACAAAGCTAGTGGTCAGTAACTTCAAAACAGTCAGCCGAAACTCTTCAACTAGAGTCAGTGGCATCTGGGCTAAAAAGCCCGAGTCCACCGATTGGCCGCTGCGAGCCAAGCTTCGCAAAGCAGCTCTAACTTCACTCTCCGACGTTGGACTGGAAATGATTTGTCGGAGCCTTTTCGCGATGATTTTTGACGCATCCTCTGATCCACACGATGAAAGCGAGGAGTACACGGCTTCAATATTTTCGCCACTCTTCAATCGCTCCCTGAGTAGGTTAATAGCGTCAGGACCGGTGTATCTAATCTGCCCAACAGCCCTAATCAAGCGGTCTACAAAAGCTGAATCGCCCTGTACTTCAATCAGACGAACCAACTGCTTCCCGATGACGTCCCGAATATCATCAATCATGCCGTGCATGATGTATTGAGCCACAAGGGCGTTTAAAGCTCGATGGCGGATCTCGACAGGCGCGCCTTCCTTAGACATCAGTTCAATTAATGTAGACCATCCATTATCAACTCTGACCAACGACAAAACCCGAATAGAAAAAGCGTCACCAAATTTGCGTAATAAAGCGGAGATCTCTTTCACCGAATGGTTGTTAACATGCTTTCTTGCAAGTGTGGCAAATAAATTTGGGGGCAAATGGGTCTGGTGATTCAGCAAGAAATTGAAGTCGTCTTCCACACGCTTTTTATCATAAAAAAATATTCTCTCGAAAATTTTGGAGTCTGACTCACTATCACCAGCAAGAATCTGCAGCGCTTCCGATGCTGTGCTTGCAGGGAAACCTCCGAGAATAATCCACGCATGTCTCTGCGCCTGGGGGGACTTTGCATTAATGGCAGCGTGAACTGCGTCTTCGATGGTATACGACGTCGATAGTCTTAGATGATCGATTGCAGCAAGCTTCAACTGATGAGCAAAGGAGCGATATCTTGTGTCGAGCTTCTCGAGAGCTCCCAACGACTCATGGTTGCCTAGTCGCCCAATCGCCATCAGACCTGCGTTAAATAAAGGCCCTGGCACCCCAGGTTTAATACATTCAAGCACCTGAGGGATAAACGCTCGGTAACCACACAAACCTGCGACAATCATCGCGTTCTGCCTGGCAGATGCAGGGTACCCTGAGGTCTCATCTTTGAAAATTCCGCGAAGTTCAAATTCGCTCGGAAAAAAACTTAAATTCGCTATAGCTGTCAGAGCCTCTCTGAGCAGAGGATGACTTGGTGAACGAAGTACTGATGCAAGAAATTCACCCGCGACTGGATCATCGGTGGTACCCAGAGCAAAGATGGCCTCCGACGCCAAACCAAAGTCACTAGGATCACTGGCTAAACGACAAAGGAACTCGGTCGCGCGTTCATGCTGAATTTTACCAATAGCCTGAATGATTCCAACTTTCGTGGAACGCCACATACATCGCTCAAAAGTCTCAATCAGTATCCTCGCAGCATTCATGCCACCCTGAACAGCCAAATCATTTATGGCCGTCTGACGCTGACTTTCGTCCTCCGTAGATTCAATCACTTGGAGAAGTCTTAAAGTTTGGGGATCAAGCTCAAACCTTTTGTTTTTCATGAAGCTTTTGCCTCGAAAGATCGTGTCTTTCGATGCTAACACGAAGCTCGCGACAAATCAGATCACTTCTTGGTTATGGTTAGTAAAAGCTCTCTAGGATGGTCGATTCTAGTTATCGGGTAAACGTCCGTGGGCGTGACATTAAACCCCCAGCTGCACCAGACGGCCAGACAGCCGGCTGCTTTAGCCGCCATGATGTCTTGGTCCCCGTCACCGACCATAACAAGCGGATGCTCGCTCGCAAGGCCTGCCAAGTCACGAGCCATCACAAGCGGTTCCGGGGCCGGTTTCGCCCGACTAGCGGAATCACCGCCCAACCAAGCCTTGAAATACTTCTCCCACTTAAAGTGTCGCACGAGAGCATCCACCAGTTTTGACGGCTTATTACTCACAATAGCCATGGGCACGGAGAGTCTGACTAGTTCATCTAATAAATGGACAACCCCATCATAGGGAATCGTCTCACCAATGACATTCTCCTCATAATGACGCAAAAACACGCGCCTAGCTTGCCCGAACCGCTCGTCGTCTTTTGGGAAGGTCACACGACTCACAAACAGATCCACACCATCACCGACGGCTCGCACGACTTCGTCAACAGTCATCTGCGGCAAGCCCAGCTCCCTGCGCGCGCCATTTGCCGCTCGGGCAATATCAAGTCGCGTATCGAGCAGCGTGCCATCCATGTCAAATAAAATGAGAGGTGATTGACTCATGTCCAAACTACTTGCCAAACCTCATTACGGACTCCACCATGGTCCGAAGCCCATAGGCGCATCCACCACTGGACGGAAAGCCGGTCGCCTTGCAATTCCAGCCAGTGCCAGCGATGTCAAGATGAGCCCACTTTGTATTGCCCACGAATTCTTTGATGAACATGGCTCCCATAATAGTGCCCGCTTTAACTGATGGCTTGGCAATGTTGTTTAAGTCAGCGGTCGAACCCTTTGTCTCTGACTCGAGCTCGGGCCATAGCGGCAACTGCCAAAATGGTTCGCCAATATCTTTGCTGGCGCGAATCACATGCTCTGCCGTGCTATCATCATTCGACATAACGCCGGCACCCACAGTACCCAACGCAATTAGAACAGCTCCGGTTAACGTCGCTACGTCGATCATCATCTCTGGCTTGTATGTGACATTAGCGTAGTGAACCAAGTCCGCTAATACCAATCGCCCTTCAGCATCCGTATTTTGAACTTCAATGGTCTTACCGTTCATGGCGACGACAACGTCACCTGGCTTGGTTGCGGATGCACTGAGAAGATTTTCAGTTGCACCAATAATACAAATCGTCTTTACGGGAGGCTTTACTTGGCTGAAGTACAGCGCACTGCCGAGCACAGCAGCCCCGCCCGACATGTCGTACTTCATCTCTTCCATCCCGGCACCCGGCTTTAGAGACACTCCACCTGCATCAAATGTCAGCCCCTTACCGATCAAAGCGACATTCTTGGAATTGTCCGCTCCATCTATCTCCATAACAATCATGCGCGGCTCAATGATGGAGCCAGCATTTACACTTAAGAAGGACCCCATTCCAAGGTTCTGTAGGGATGCTTTATCGTGAATCGAAATCTTGACCCCATGCTCTTTACAGACATCTTCCGCGATCTCGGCAAACCTAAGAGGGTTAAACCAGTTGGCCGGCGCATCCTGCATGAACCTGGTTAAAGCCGTCGCCTTACAGATGGCTCGCAAATGCTTTTCATCATCTGCATCAAGCTTGCCGCCGAAGAACGAGACATGAGAGACAATGGCCGGCTTAGAATTGTCTTTTTTTACTCCTTTAAAAGATCCTTGCGCATAGAGACCCATGGCAAGACCATCAAAAAGACTTTTTGTACACAAGCCGTCTGCTTTGCATAACACCAATCGAGAGACCTTCAAGTTTTTTAGAGCACCAGCCACATCAAGCCCCAACGCGCGGCTCTTTTGAGGCTTTGTTGTTTTGACCTTCGTCGGAGCCACCAACATAAATGACATTCCATCGAGGCTTAAAACGTAGCTACCAGTTCCCTTCCATCCGACCAAAGCGACAGCCCCAGTGATCTTTTTTTGAAGGTCGGCGCTAAGTGAGGGTGCGTTGAGGTTTACGGTCTCGTCTCCCTCTTTCGCTTCGGCCAGAGCCACCACATGCGTCGCACCGTTGACGACATCCGTTACCGTATCCAGCTTAACTTTTGAGGCCCATTCATATGAGTCCGGCAAGAGATTTTTCCAGCCCTCTTTGTTAAATCCTGTCTTCATGGCAGCTCAACCCCCAAGGCAAGTTTGATTCGCATAAATTCTGTAACGCCAACATCGTTTACCATAAATGTTGAACAAATGCGGGCTTAGACAGGGCATAATTTACGCATGATCTGCATGAGCCGGCAAGGCAAAAGTCCCGAATATTTTGATATAAATGCTAATTGACAACCATCGGCCTTCCACGACAGTATCGTTCACACGATTTGACGGCCTAAAAGTCAGTTCAAGGCCTCCTGCCAAACTAAATGAGGATTAAAAAATGACCACAATCAGCTTTGTGAACGCTCGCGAAATACTCGACAGTCGTGGTAACCCGACCGTGGAAGTCGAGGTTGGCACTGACAGTGGTTATTTCGGAAGGGCAGCCGTTCCGTCGGGAGCATCCACCGGTGAATACGAAGCTTGTGAACTGAGAGACGGAGATAAAAGTCGTTACCTTGGCAAAGGCACTCTCAAGGCCGTGCGTAACGTCAAGGAAGTCATCACCCCAAGACTGCTTGGCATGGACGTCCAGGACCAAGCCGCTATCGATCACATGATGATCGAGCTCGACGGCACTGACAACAAGTCAAAGCTCGGCGCTAACGCCATCCTTGGTGTGTCATTAGCTTGCGCACGCGCCGGCGCCGAGGCCGCGGCTTTACCTCTGTATCGATACATTGGCGGATCACGATCAGTGACCCTGCCGGTGCCTTTGATGAATATTATTAACGGCGGTGCCCATGCTGATAATAATGTGGACTTCCAGGAGTTTATGATTGTGCCTTGGGGCGCCCCCTCATTTCGAGAGGGCCTACGCTACGGGGCTGAGATTTTTCACGCTCTCAAAAAAGTTTTGCACGGCCGAAAACTAAATACTGCCGTTGGCGATGAAGGTGGTTTTGCCCCAGATCTTAAAAGTAATGCCGAAGCATTAGATGTGATTATGACTGCAATCGAAAAGGCTGGATTTAAACCTGGCAAAGACATCGCGCTAGCACTGGATGTTGCTGCTTCGAGCTTCTGTAAAGATAAGAAGTACCACTTGGATGGTGAGGGAAAAACTTTGGATTCGAGCGGTATGGTGGATTTTCTGACAAAACTCAGCAAAGACTACCCCATCGTGTCGATTGAAGATGGTCTAGACGAGCATGACTGGGACGGCTTTATCGCGCTGACAAAGAAAATTGGTGAGCGCGTCCAGGTGGTCGGCGATGACCTCTTTGTGACAAACGTTAAACGCCTACGAGACGGAATTGAACGAAAGGCCGCAAATTCGATCCTGATCAAAGTAAATCAAATTGGCACGCTGACTGAGACCTTAGAAACCATTGAAATGGCGAAGACTCACGGCTTCACATCCATTGCGTCTCATAGATCTGGGGAAACAGAAGACACGACGATCGCAGATCTCGCCGTGGCAACTAATTGCGGCATGATTAAAACAGGATCCGCCAGTCGAACTGATAGAATTTGTAAGTACAACCAGTTACTTAGAATCGAAGAGGAATTGGGTGCGCTAGCTAGATACGGCTGGCCGCGTGGAAGGGCCGAGTAAGCTGCCAATGATCGGCCGACCAAAACCTTGAAAACACCCCATCGGACGGGCCCACAACCATCAGTAATTACACATTAAATTTTATTTTTTTATGACCCCGTCACGCTAGGTCGATTCAAGATCTCTCCCCATCAACCGAAAGGGTTAAGGTAGGAATCCGAGTGTTCCCGGGGGGGAGATGGTATGTCCAGGACATTATCGCTTGGCAGTTTAAAGGTTGAAATCAACGAGTCTAAGGACCTTGTCATCTACAAGTTTACCGGCGACGTGGATGATTCGTTCCGACATAGCGACGTGCCGCGCGTCAAAGCTGCGTCCATCGTTTTAGATTTGGAAGGGATAACTAACTTCAATTCTTGCGGCGTTCGCGAATGGGTGTTTCTCATCCGCGATTTTGGTGAAATCGGATCTCTAAATTTTACAAAGTGCTCCATTGCTATGGTCGATCAATTAAATATGGTACCTGAGTCTTTAGGCAAAGGAACCGTCTCAACATTCCACGCTCCTTACGTTTGTGAAGAACATGGCGACGTCGAGCAGTTGATTGATGTTTTAAAGGAAGGCCACACGTTACTTACACACCAGCCACCAGAAAGAAACTGTGGAAAGTGCCAGCGGCCCCTCATTTTCGACGCCATGGCTGATAGCTATTTTCTATTCCTGAGTCCACCGAAAACGAAGGTCAGCAAAGCGTCCTAACCCATCAATTGCATATGAAAAAACGAGGGCACCCAATTGGGTGCCCTCTTAATTTAACCAAACCTCAGAAGGAATAAAATTAACGGCGCAAGTTAACAACCTCTTCAATCATGGAGTCAGCCGTCGTAATCGATCGACTATTCGCCTGGAATCCACGCTGCGTCATGATCATGTTAACGAACTCTTGGGCCAAGTCCACGTTCGATTCCTCAAGCGTTGAGGATACGATAGAGCCTCGCAAACCGCTCAATGCCATGCCAAGCTTCGCCGGTCCAGAGTCACGGGTCTCGTAGAACTTGTTACCACCGGCTTTGCTAAGTCCGTCAATATTCTCAAAACTCGCAAGAGCCAATGCACCAAGCGTTCTCTGAATACCGTTTGTGAACAAACCACGAATAGTTCCATCCAATTCAATTTTAAGATTTTTGATGTTACCAGTCTCATAACCATTTTGACTGTGATAGTTCGTTACACTCTTCGCCGAAATACAGCGTGTCGCATTAGTACCATCACCTTTTTCAGAGCCAAGATTCTTTCCAAAGTCGAACTCGATGACTTGTTCCGGCTCAGCACCATCGGCAAAATTGACGGTTCCACCGTCATTGATCTCTTCAATCAAATTGCCCTTGCTATCAAATTTAATCGTACCTGTGGGGCCGACTACTAATTCCTGATTCGGAGCGGACCCGTCGACGTCTTTTCCAGGGAAACAGGCATTCCATTTCCACTCCATACCGTCACTGGTCTCGACTCGGTTGTAGAATACCGTCATAGGATGACCGCGCCCGTGGGAGTCGAAAACGGTGATTGTATGGTTGAACTGAGATGTCGCCTCAGGGTTATTGACATCAAACTCAACATCAGTCGGCTTAATACGAGCGTCCAAATTCAAGTCAAGGGTGACTTTATCGGTCTTTCTCGGCGCGATGGCATTCGTATCAATGCGAACCTCTTCCAGACGAGAGCCAAGGCTTCCATCACTTTTTGCCATGTACCCCATGACGCGACCGCCAGACGGTTCTGCCAAGAAGCCATCCTTGTCGAATACGAAAGATCCAACTCGAGTGTAAAAGTTACTCGCGGAGTCGGCGCTATCGGAGTTCATGTTTTTAACAACGAAGAATCCTTCGCCCTGAATAGCCAAGTCGGTCAAGTTATCCGTCACCGATAGACCACCTTGAGTATGGATGGTACGGATAGACCTCAGCAAGGCACCACGACCAAGCTGGCCTGTACCACTACCAGTGGACCTGTCGGCTGAGAGCATGTCCTCAAACTCCACGCGGTCTTTTTTGAAACCCTTGGCGTTGGCGTTTGCGATGTTGTTGGCAACAACCGTCATACCGTCAGCCATAACTGACATCCCGGTTACTCCCGTATACAGCGCTTGTGAAATAGGCATGATGACCTCCTGCGGTTCAACGAATCGTTAAAAAACCCGGACTCGTATTCTTGATACTAGCAAGCCTTGTTAACGCCTTGGGGAAGGTTGCAACTTTTCAAGGATTTGGAATTTTTACGGCAAAAAAAGCCGGCCGCAAGGGTTGCGGCCGGCTGATTTTACCTAGTAACTGTGAATATTCGTGCACCTTTTGTACGTTTACCAATAAAACGATACTTCAAGCGACGACTTTTAAGTTCCCTCGAGACTGATCTTTATCTCCAGAACGCTTGTTTTCCTGAACATCTTCGCCATTGGCCGCAAGTTGTTCCTGGTATTTTTTAAATTCTTCTGGTTGAAGCGATGGAGATGGCACGCCATCTGGCCTTGGATTTTCGATCACATCTTTCCAAGCTGTATAGAGCGTATTCAGAAGTTTCTCTACTTCATCAAGGCACTCAACTTTATTGTGAACGTTTGCTTCGATCAGTTTGTCGATCATGAAGATGTACAGATTTTCCAGATCCTGCGCCAGCTGACCACCGATCTTGAAATCCAGTGTCGCCATAAGCTCACTCAGAATCGCAGTGGCTTTGCTTATCGCCTTGCCTTTATCAGCAATTTTATTATCGTTCATCGCGACGCGAGCTTGTTTTGTAAATCGAATCGCGCCTTCGTATAGCATCAGGAGAATTTTTTCACGACTAGCGGTTACAACTTGTGTTTTTTGATACTGCTTGTAAGGATTTGTCATGACCGCCCTCTTACCTTTTCTACGTCTCTATCCTAAGACGTTTGTCCACCTCCGCCCGTCGGAGGTTGTCCACCCATGCGTGCCGAGAGAATCCCACCTTGGGACTGCATATTCGCAATCTGACTATCCAGTGCGGCAAAACGTCTACGAATCGTCTCGCCCTTACTCTCAGCCAGCTGCTCTCGCTTTGCGATGTCCTCGTCTTGCGACTTGATGATGCCTTCAAGAGCGCGAATCCGGCTCTTTACCGCACCACTTCCAGGATCCCGCAACTGCTTAAGCTTCGTAGCCATGGCTTCTGCAACACCCTGAGAGTCGCGCCCACGAATGAACAATCGAGCAACGCCTTCATAATCCTCGGTCAAAGCCGCTTTAACTTTAGCCTCGTCCAAAGACAGGTTTCCGGATTTAGGGTCAGTCGTGATTCCTATATCTGCAAGTGTGTTGAACTTTTCGCCGTTAATTCGGTTATTACCAATAACGCCTTGGACGCCTCGAAGAACCGTCGACAGGGCCTGCTCTCCCGCGAGAACACCGCGTTTACCTGTCTCTGGATCCTCTTTGTACTGACCATGTCCAAACGCGCTCAGTTGATTAAATTTTTCAACGAACAACTTGATGCCTTCGAGTGTCTTATCCACGTCATGCGTAATATTCAACTGCACCCTTGTGCCCGCTTCTGCACGCTTGATATTAAACGTCACACCATCAACTAGTTCATCAAGCGTATTATCATCATCAGTGACAGGAACATCTTCAAATAAGACATCTAAATTCTGACCGGCTACCTGATTTTGAAACTCGAGAAAGGTAGTGTCTTCATCCAACTTAATACGCGCTTCCTGTCCAGACTTTTCACTGACCACCAAAAGCCTGAAACTATCAGGATTATACTTTGTATTAATGACCATCGCTCTGACGCCTGCCTCAGCGTCGTTGATTTGCCGAGCCACATCCTCTAAGGTTGAACCTGGAGCGATCTCGATCCCAGCTGGTCCTTTATCTTCTCTCTCTATCTCCATATAACCGAATCCGACAGCCGTCTTGTCCTTATCGGGAAATCCATAGGCAAGTTGCTTATCCGATCTCGCCATCCCTCTAACCTCAAACTCATACGTCCCGATCAGAGCATCCGCCTTACAAATTCCGTCCATGATATCCGGATGTGACGATTCGACTTTCATTTTAAAAAAATCAGCGCGCGATTTCAGACCGTTCAATGCGGAATCGAGATCATTGATAAAGCCGTTAAGCTTATCCATTTCTTTTTTTTCAGTTGTAAACTTTTCTTTGCGTTTCTTCGCGGACTCAACCGGGATCTTCTCCGCTTCAATGAGCTGCTCGACGAGTTTAGGATCAAAACCGCCACCGATCCCTGTCATACGTATAGCCACTGGTCTTACCTCCCAGAACTGAAAAACAACGACGAACGTGATACAATCGAGATCGTACTTGACTTAACGGAATAGCGATGAAAACCAACGTGAACGAAAAACTTAAAATTCAAAATCCTAGCACGACGTTAGATCTTGAGCACAGGGATCATCTGCTTTCGTCATCCCTGAGAGATCATCCGCTTGACTGGCGCTTCCGCTGCGAGTACCCACTCGTCTTAACTGAAACGAGCGCATCGACAAGCTGGTGCCTCTACTCCGACCAAAAGATCGCTGCTCATGCTAGCCTTTGGCCGCGGATGCTCGCCCATCGCTCTGATCAACGTGCCATTAAACTTGGCTTCGTGGGCAACGTTGCAACAGATTCACAATACCGAGGCTGCGGTTTCATGACCACGCTGTTCAACCATCTGATCGAGGTCGCCAGATCACATGACATTGAAGCTTTGGTATTATGGAGCGACTTGTTGCAATTCTACCAAAAACTCGGTTTTTCGTCGATTGGTCTGGAATCAAGATTTACCTTCAAACCCAAAGATTCTCACCCAGTGACCAGCATCACAAGGGTATCTCCTGAGAACCTACGAGATACCGACCTCGAGCGCATGCTGGATCTTCGCCCAAAATTAGAGTGGAGTATTAGCCGAACTACTAGCGAATTCAGGACCTTGCTTGGGATTCCAAATACAGCGTTATTCATTCGCCGCCATGGCGCCCGCGTTGTCAGCTGGTTGGCTATAGGGCGAGGCTCCGACATGCAGGGTGTTGTTCACGAATGGGGATCTTTGTCCGGCCTTGAATTGGTGAGAGACATCCAGTCCGTTATCTCCCAATGCAACGTTCCTGAGCTTCAAACCATAGCTCCAGCTGGACTGAATCCCCAATGGAGCAACACGCTTAAGATGTACAGCGTAAACCAGATCCAGTGCCCCATGGCGCTGGGATTCCCGATTGGACCACGTGGAGCTGATGCCCTTGCGTCCCTGGCTAAAGGCTTTATTTGGGGATTTGACTCAATTTAGAAAATGGGCTTCGCTCAATCATTCCTTGAGCAGAGCGAGCGCCATCTGAGGAATGCTATTAGCCTGCGTTAGAACCGAAATACCCGACTGCATGAGAATATTGTACTTGGTCAACTCAGCGGACTCGTCCGCGACGTCGACATCCTTAATACGACTACGAGCGGAAGTTAGATTCTCCACGCTGATAGAGATATTACGGATAGTCGACTCGAGACGATTTTCTATAGCACCGAGCTCACCACGGACAGAAGACACCGACTCCAAGGCCCCATCTATCAAAGCCAAACAGCGCTGAGCGCCATTCTTGTCCGCAACATTTGCTACTTCAAGGCCAAGCTGATCCACGTTCACATCCAAACGAAACGCATCAAAGCTCAAACGATCAACCCCGAGAATGTTATCACCACCGGTATTTATTTGAAGGTCCAGGGTCCCTCCGGTGCCGTCTAATAGAAACGTACCGTTAAATTCTGTTGAATTAGCGATTCGGTCAACCTCGGCCTTTAGGCTTTGGAACTCTTCATTGAGATAGCGCCGCTCACGCTGACCAATCGTGTCAGAAGCCGCCTGGACCCCAAGCTCCCGAAGGCGCACAAGGATATTTTGAACTTCACCCAAACCACCCTCTGCAACCTGAATGAGTGAAATACCGTCGGACGCATTACGTTGGGCCTGCACGAGCCCCCGCGTTTTTGCTCTCAACTTTTCTGAAATTGCCAGGCCCGCAGCGTCGTCGCCGGCCCGATTGATCCGGTAGCCGCTGGACAGACGTTCGATGGAACGATCAAGCAATTGCCTGGTGTCCCTCAAATGACGCTGCCCTGTTAAAGACGAGACGTTCGTCGAAATCCTCAGACCCATCCGTCGCCCCCGAAACGATTGATACCCTTGTAAATACTATCATACAAGGCATTTGAAGCATAATTTACGGGCCCCAAAGGTCGCGGCCCAAAGCCCGGGAGGGATTAAAACCGCACACCCCAAATATTTGGTAAACAAACAAAAAAGATTGAATAGTTATGCTTTTGTTAGCGTTGAGATACTAGTTCTGAAAAAAAAGCTGAGCGTCCTTTAGAAGATTTTCGGACCTTGCACTTGCCACTTTCACAGGCCATCCTAAAAAATCACTCATTATAAAATACTCAGACTTCCCGGAGGCGGGATCCATAAATAACGCCACCGAGTGGATCTTTCCATTCCTGTCGATGGACTGCAGAGTAAGATTTGGGGGACGATCGCTCAACGCTTGTTTGACCACCTCATCGGCGTAGGACGCCGCTCTAATTTCTGAAAATTTCTCTAACCAGGTGGCAATAGCGGGCACGGGTGTCTGACTTCCGCTTTCTGCCCATTGTGCGGATCGACTGTCCGACTGATTTAAGCGCACAAACGTCTTGGTTCTTTCGGCTAGAGTCATCGTTATTGATTGCGATGACTCAAGCGGATCAATAGAAACCCTGCGCTCAAAAAAACGGGCTTCAGGCTTCAAAAAATCATCGACGAGATCTGCGCCTACCAAAAAGACATTTTTGTCAGATGCACGCATCACGTAGTATGACCTTGCACCGTAGGGCTGCTTTCCAACAGCGAACTCCGCCATCACCCCTGACGCGCTTTTTACAACAATTGAGCCGACAGGTGCATCTAGGCCAAAGGGATTTAATTTATCACCATCGATACGTCCTAACTCCCGAATCACAGGAAAAGTCGATATCAGCTGCAGATACTCGATAAACTTCTCAGACGCCAGGAATCTCGACTTTTTTTCAGGCTGCTGCTGCATTTCGACATCGGCCGACTCGACCGTGTTATTTACAATCCACCACCTAGACGATGTTTTGCTTTCTCTGCTAGCCTCAACCCGACGCCCCCCCAAGGAAAGCTCAAGACGATCTATGGCATCAATCGCCAGGTTTTGAGTAGTACGCTGACCAGCATCAACCCCTTTGGGAGTAGAGGCCCAATAGGCCAGACTCAAAGACAACACCATGACAAGAAACCACATAAGAATCGAGTTAGCCAAAGTCTTCATAAAAGTCCTAGCGATTAATTTTTAACGAGCGGTTGTTTTGCTACGTCCTCTTGGCCGCCTCGATCTTGAGGTGGCGATTCGACCAACCAGCAAAATAAATGCTGGAACAAAAACGATCGTGCCATAAAACCAAACCACATCTTCCTTGTTTGAATGCCGAATGGGTATATCATCCTCTGAGGCGGCCACACCCATGACAGATGTCTCACCCCACAGCCACCGCAAGGAATCCAAAAAGTAAACGATATTAGCCTGGTTTCCTATGAGCGCGTCGCTGATTAATGTGGAGTCAGCAAATGCAACAATGCGCCCTGCTGACTTTGCAGAGTCTTTAGGGAGTTTTTGCTCCATGGCCACGCCAATCACACGAGGCTCGCGCGTCTCAGCAGGCTCGTTCAGGGTGAAATCCCGATTTTCGTCCACAAACGTATCTGACAATGAACGAACCGTGTCAAAAACCGACCAAGATGGATTATTATCCTTTGTCGTGAAATACCCCGATTTCAGGAAAATAAGAGCGGCTCTTTGATCATTTTTAGCTAGCGTCTGCACAGATGCATGCGACGTGAAAATATTTGAGAACAAAAACCACACGTCAACTTTAGTGCCAGTCCCTTTTGCATGATTAGATTCATTTGCAAGAACTTTTGCTTGGAACTCAGCGCCACTTTCTTGAAGCCACTTTACTAGCGGATCTTTTGACGCATCTCTCACGCCCGGGGACAAGACCTCCTGAGTTGGGACATCAACATCCAGTAGCGCGAACAACTTACCACCAGATTCCACATAATTTTTTATTGACCGCGCCTCTTCGGGCGTGAACGGATGAACACCACCCACCACAACGACAGCATCCGCATCAGAAGGCACACCGCCGGCAGCACCGTCACTCAAACCAAAAAAGCGCAGCGTGTATCCGGAGCTTCTGAGAAATTCTTCGAGCCGCGCTATAGTTTGCAAGCCTCCTGACTCCTTACTATCCGAGACCCAGCTTAACTCGCCATGACCACGCGTAAAATAAAGAACTTTTTTCTTCTGAGAGATCGCTACCAAGGCTTTCTGAAATTCGCCGTCAAGATTCTTGAGCCCCCTTCGCGCCCCTTCAAGGCTGACCCCAAGATCGATTCGCTCTGTCTGCCCATCCGAGCGGAGCACAATCAAACCGTTGCGACTAGCTTTGAACGATTCCGCCTCCACCGGATTAATTTCCATGTCATAAATACTGACCGAAAGCTTATCGCCACGCGTTTTTAGCTCATCAACGTAAAGCCGAGCCTTCGACAAAACCTCGTTACCACCAGGAAAGAAAAGGGCCACGTCCACCTGGCGCGGCAAGGAATCAATTAACTGCAAGGTGGACTGACTCGGGCTAGTTGTTTTTAGGTAACTCAAATCCCATGCAACGTTTTGCTTAACTGCCACGTAGTTCATCGATGCAATAATGACCAATAAAATTCCAACCCGAAGCCAATTTGCGGCTGAGAGTTTTACTCTTTGCGGCTCTGCCAGGTCGCCGCGCCCATTGTTGACATGGGCCCATTCAGTGCCAACCCCTAAAAAAACCGCCAAAATGCCAGAGACAACCCATAGGGCCAGCAGTCCTTTTTCCACAAATGTTGTAGGCTGTGCTTGCCCTGCCATAACGCTTGAGTACATGAAATACAAAAGATACGAGATCAGCATTAAACTTTGCCATGCCAGGCAGAGACGCCATCCCGGTAGCTCACGCAGAAAACCGCGGGACTTAGAATATAAGCCGCATGAAAGCGCGGATACGGAGCCCAAGCACATCAGCGCCAAACCAACACCACTCAACCACCAATGGGCCGAAGCGGCAAAAAAATAGCGTTCGCCCAAAAACGTTAAACTGGCTCCGACAACGGTAAACCACAATCTTAAACTCTGAAAAATCTGCGAAGCATTCATTCAAGCATTCCCAACGCGATTATGCGTAAACAATCAATCAACCCTGGCATCGTCGCCCTATAAGAGCCATCGTTGAACTTTCAAGAAAGAAAACGATCATTCCAATGTAAAAGATCACATCCTTGAGATTAACAATCCCCGAACCAAAAGGCGTGAAATGATCATGATGAATCGCCAGCCACGAGAACAGATCCTTAAATGGCTGGTCTACAATCTTTGCTACCATCCATAGGGTTAGAAATATCATCACGACAAAAGATCCCCCGACCGCTGCAACAAGTTGGTTTGGTGCCATAGTCGAAGCAAATAATGTCATGGAAATTGTCAACCCACCCAGTAGCGCTAAAGCCGTATAGCCAGCCAATACGTGGCCTACTGATATTTTCCCATGCACCATGATGAGCGCCGGCATATAGAGGGACACAGCATGCATAACTAGTGAAAACAAGAATGCGGACAAGAACTTCCCATAAATGATTTGACGCTCTGAAAGGGGCGATGAATAGAGCAAAACTATTGTCCCATTCTGTTTTTCTTCCGCAATGAGGCGCATGGCCAAGAGAATTCCCGCCACCATACTCATGCCGCTTGCAAAATAGAAAAAACCCTCAAGCACGTCGGCAGAAAGTTTAGCTCCAGTGCCCACGGCAAACGCGTTAAACAAAAGTCCGTCAATTATTAGGGCTGCCGCAACAATGATATAGCCCATCCACGTGCTAAAGTAGGATGCCAGCTCTCTGGATGCTATTTGCCAGGTTTTGTTCATGATATCCCCTATCCTCCCCGCGTCTTAGTTCATTTGGCTGGACTTTACGAGATTCATGAAAACCTCCTCCAACCCATCCCGATCCCTTCGCATTTCAAGAAGGCTCGAACCAGAATTAATTAAGACTTGTGCTATTTGCGCCCGGAGATCGTGCTCACATTCAAACTTTATGACGGTAGACCCCGTATCCGGATTTGGGATCTCACCTGAAATTGCGAGGCCTTTAATTCCAAGTATTTCCTGCCTTGGCACGCGACCCTGAATTTCAACCACGACTTTAAACCCACGCGTGTGGGCTCTTTGAAGATCGGCCTGCTGACCCTCAGCCACAAGGCAACCTTTATCGATGATTAGGATACGGTCACAGGTCTTGGTAATTTCAGAAAGAATATGACTCGATAAAATAACGGTATGCTTACCTCGAAGTGATAAAATAAGATCGCGCATTTCAACAATTTGCACAGGATCGAGACCGTTGATTGGCTCATCTAAAATGATGATGGGAGGATTGTGCACGAGGGCCTGTGCAATCCCAACCCGTTGTCTAAAGCCGTGAGACAACTCGCCCAAAGGCGACCAAGCCACCTCTTGTAAATTTGTTTTATCAAGCACATCAACAAGACGCGCATCCAACACATCCGATGGTACATTTTTGAGTTTGGCCACATAGCGAAGGTATGCAACGACTCTCATGTCGTCATAAAGCGGCGGACGGTCAGGAAGATATCCAATCAATTCGCGAACTTTTTGTGAGTCTGACTCAACAGAAAAACCCCCCATCACCGCAGTTCCTGCTGATGGCAAAAGGAATGATCCCAGAATTTTAAGAATTGTGCTTTTTCCTGCGCCATTGAGACCCAAAAGGCCAATAATTTCGCCTTCATTTATTTTGAAACTAACGTTTTTTACGGCAGCCTGGGCACCGTAAAACTTTGAGAGTCCCTGGACCTCGATCAACGACATATGAACCTTTCGAAATACTTACAAGTTCACGAGAATTTTGATACTCTACTGCTACTGTGCCAATCACAAGTTTAAAGTCAACGGGTCACGTCAGGCTCAGTGTTTTTTTTCTGCGTCAGGGGTACTATCAAGATCTGGAGGCCATACAATGATCATACTTTCAGCAAAGATTAACAAACTCGCGGCAGCATCCTTATTCGCACTTTCAATCCTAGGCTGTCGCACCACCTTAAAGCCCATAACGAACACCGTAGACACTGTGAACGTTGACATGCAGATCGTGGGACTAAGACCTGCTGACCAAGCGCGAAGCGAGCTGGTTTACACACTTATGGCATGCGGCCTCGGCAGCGCCAATGGGGTTAAAAACGAAGCCAACGTCGTTGCATTTCAGGCTCAGGGCGTCAAAAAGGATGACCTCTGTGATGTCCGCGTTGAGGCTGGTAAAACGGACGTGGGGGTCGCAAACTGGAATTCCGAGCCAGGATTGATGTACATTGCGCAGAAAGTAAAAATCAGCAGCTCAGAGGGCAAACTCTACGGATTAGCTTTCGTACAGCAGAAATATATTTCTCCCCCAACGATACCCAACTCGGAGACGCCTGCGCCCGCTGCAATGGTCTGGAAGTTGCGCGTTAACGTTGCTTCATCCAATCCGATCGCAAACTGTACATGCACAGTCCAATGCTCGCCTGCCCTCATGAACAACGTGGCCATGCTTGAGCCCGGACCTGCCGCCGGCAAGGGATCCTGTGAATTTGCCAATCTAGTGAGTCCAGACTCCAAAAACACGTCATGTCGAAATATCAGCGTTCAGTGCGGCAACGACTTCTACTTGGGCTCATGGTCTAGCGGGGCATCCACTGACGGCAGTATCGCTGGAGCAGTCTCGTTACCAGACGTCTCGCTCGTCAAGGGAACCCCTGATGCCACGAGTGATGCGACCATCGAAGTGGTAATTCCTCAATAGTTTTAATATGTTAATCGGGCGGTCCGACTAAACATCCGTCGATTTATCGTTTCTCTACCTGGGGTCGACCGATACCCCGGGTTTTTTTATCTCCAGCCATTAGCGCCACGCCACCTTGCTGCCCCGAATGGACCCCATTTATAAGATGCACTTATTACTGGCCAGCAAAAAGCTGTGAGAGGAGGCTGCCCTCTTTTAATTCTTTTTATAAATTTTCATAAAATCAATTAAAATAGCTTGATTTATAAAAATTTTAATGTAAAAGCTTAATTGTCCCCTTAAAGGGACTAGCTGACCTCCAGTCGGGTCAGTGGTGGCTGTAGCTGTTGTGGAATTACGCTTGTTGTTGAGGTAGCACCCATGAAACGAAAACTTCGCATCCGCATCTCTAAAATGACGCTTGCGACATCATTTCTCATCCTTAGTGGTCTTTGTGGTTTTGCGGGCGTGGCCATCTCGGCCGAGCCAGCGGGCGAAGGCCTATCTGACAAAATAGAAGTATCGAACGGCTCCAGGATCTCACTGAGTCCTGATGTGAGCATTGCCCCGATTGCAGGATGGCAAGTAGAACGCCAAAGTTTGGGTATGAGCCTGGTCATGAAAGAAATACTGCCCGAACAGCGTGCCCCCATCGATTACTCGAAGCCTTTATTTCAACGCAACATATCGATGATAACGGTCAATAAACCTAAATACATCGATTCTGATTCGATCGCTGAAATAAAGTCAGACATTACAAAGATGATTGCAAGAGATCCGTCTCTTAAGGATTTTACATTCACTGACGCTAAATTATTTGACTATAAAAATAAAAACGACGGGGTCGTTTTATTCTCTCAGCTCTCGGCTAACAACTACTCCATGATGCTCATGCACGTCGTTGTTTCCGGTGATCAAAAGTCCTACATGCTAACTTATACAGATCTTGCTGCTAACTTTTCAAATCCAACACATTTTGATGCTGCTTGGAAAAGTATGACGTCCATCAATGTTACAGGCACACCGCCAAAACGATATGAGCGGGAAGCTATCACCGCAGGTCTAGCGGGCGGCGGCATCTTGGCGATCCTTCTGCCGTTTGCGGTCATCAGGTGGAGAAATTCAAGGAAAATTAGAAAACTTGCGGACGAGCTTCAGTATGATTGGGATCATGGCCTCGTAAAAACTGACGCCGACTACGAATTGAGCGATATCCGCGAGCTGCAATCAACAAAAATCATCAACTATGTGCAAAAACAAAAGCAGGCCCAGCTTGTGCGTCGCAAAGCCTCAACTAGTGAGTTGGACAGCGTCGTGGACTCTGGCATCAATACGAATAAAGTAAGAGAGTCATTTGTCAGTTCCGTCGATAGCTTTAGCACTAGACATAGTCGATTTGGGTGAACGGCATCTCAAAGCCCTCATATCAGGCAAACATAGCATTTTGACTCTAGACGACGACCATCTCGTGTTTTGCTTCTCGAAGCGTACTGTCAAACCTTAGCTAGCGAGGTTTTGAATGCCTGACCCCATAAAGCTCTTCCTAACCCTAGCAATACTCAGTGGGCTCTACGCGACGACGTTGCGAGCAGAGCCAGTTGTCAGCCACAATGCGAAAGCGGAACTTGACGTATCATTCAACTAGAAACATAATCAATGCGCTTCCTAATAGATGACACATATGACGTCGCAGACGGGTTATGCTGATGATCACAATTGAAAGTACAGGAACAGCGCCAGTCGGAACGATTTATGGAATCGGCCGTAACTACTCGGAGCATGCCCGCGAACTTGGGAACCCAGAGCCAACAGAAGAGCCCGTTGTTTTTCTCAAGGCCGCGTCATCACTCCGAGATGTCGCCGAAGGTATGGTTGCGTATGGAAACCAAACGCTGCACTACGAAGCTGAATTGGTTGTCCGCATTGGCAGGACTGTCTCTGTCGGAGGTGAATCTCCGGGTTGGAAGGCGATTGATGCCATCGGTCTTGGCATTGATCTGACTCACCGAGACAAACAAAACGAACTAAAAGCCAAGGGTCTCCCGTGGAGCCTCGCTAAAAGTTTCACTGGAGCCAGCATCGTCACTCCCATGATACCCGTCACCGTGTGGAATGGACTTACAGATTTTACTTATAAATTTTACCTTGAAAACACGCTGTGCCAGGAAGGCGACACCAAAAAAATGATCTTCAGCATCCCTGAGATTATTAGATTCCTGTCTAGAACAAATAACCTAGTACCTGGTGATCTGATATTTACAGGAACTCCGGCGGGGGTCGGCCCCATCAAACTGGGGCAAACATTTCGATTGGAGTTAACAGATCCCCACCGAGTCTGGACGGGTCAATTGTAGTTAGCGGGCAAGCGCGGCAGCGCCGAACAAAGACTTTAAGTCCTGATCGTTAAATGCAAGTCCGAGGCCGCCAAAAGGAATCGGCCCTTTTTGATCTTCATAGGTCATAGGATTGCGGATCCTGGTAATATCATCAAGACCTGCCATGAGATACACGTGATCGAAGAATAGAACCTGCATGTATGCTTTTAGTCTCGCTACGCGTCGCCACTCGTTATCGTAGCTCTTGAATTCGTTGGCCTCAAGAGAGAACCGAAGTCTATCCCTAAAGAAGTGCAAATCAGTCGCAATACCGCCTGTGTTTTCAAAAAGACCGAGTCTAGCAGTTAAGAAATACCAGCGCTTCCCAAGCTGCAGGTTCACCCTGAGCGCTCGTTTTTCTGAAATTCTCTCGCGGGTCTTCGAAAAAGCAGGAGCATCATTCTGAGCGCCCTCTTTACCGAGATCCTCTGTTTTTGTGTCGCGGACGGTTTCTTGAGCATCTGTCATGCCCACTAGATAAAATCGATCGGGACGTGTCTTAAAGGTGACATTTAGATAGGACTGCCCAGTTTGATCTTTACGCGCCTCGTTATGAGCATCAATTGTTATCTGAACTTTGGTAGCTGGAGCCAGAACGTCGCGAAGATCTCGAACGGCGCCCTCAATTTCTTGAATCGCGGTATCATCATTAACGAGTTTACCGATAGTACCCTCGCCCTTCTCAATCCTCTCACTGATCAGTCGAATGTTCTTCGTGGCGCCTTTTACTTCTGCCATACTGTCGTCGAACGAAGCTAAGATGCGGTTAAGCCGTTCTTTGTTCGTCTCGTCTAGAACTTGGTTTAAATTTCCACTAAATGTTTTAAAGTTAGCGAGTGTCTTATCGAGATTTTGCACGATATTTCTGAGAGACTCTTCACCTTCTGTAGACCCCAACACATTTGACAGTCGCTCAGTTATTTTTTTAACATCTTTACCGATCTTTCCAACTAGAGCCATGACACCTTGCATGTCGATCTGGTCATCCGACTTTGGAATAAGACCACCCTCCGCAATATATTCGCCGGTATCTTCTGGCCTAACAATCTCGAGGTACACGTCGCCTAACAAACCACGAGTTCTTACTTCCATAGAACTACCAACTGGCAGTTTAATATTTGCATCAACTTCAACGATAATTTTCGTCGTGTTTACGAGAAGCTCTACAGCCTTAACTTTACCGATCGTAACCCCGTTGGTCTTAACATGAGTCTTTGGGATGATACCCGCGGCGTCGCGAAGGATTGTGTGATATTCCTTCCGTGTTGTGTCTTTTAACATGTTAGGATTCAGCACAAAAAGCATGTATCCCAAAGTGAACAATGCCACGATGGTAAACACGCCAACCTTGAACTCAGTGCCTAACTGTTTCCACATATAAATATCTCCACCCTTGCCGTCGGATTATCGGTCATCCTTGCCCCGCCTTTAGACCGACACAATGGGTCTAGTTTTGGCACTTTCACAAAAACTCCATAGGCCCCTCGACCTTCCCGCTGAAAAACTGTCTAACAACCGGATCTTTTGACGTTTTAAAGTCATCCGGCGTACCAGCTAACGCAATTTTTCCTTTATATAAAAAAACTATATATTCCCCAGTCGCCAAAGCAGCTTTAAGGTCATGAGAGATAACTATTGAAGTGATTCCCTGAATTTCCTTGTTCACGTGAACAATGAGATCATCGATCATTTCCGAAACCAAAGGATCCATTCCGGTTGTGGGCTCATCGTACAAAATAATGTCGGGACGACCAACCAGGGCCCTTGCAAGGCCAACCCTCTTTTTTTCACCAGTCGAAAGCTCGGTTGGATATTTGTGCTGCATATTTGGCAGTCCAACCTGCTCGAGAACACTTTCGACTCGTTTCAACATTTCTGGTAGCGACAACGTTGTATGCTCTTTTAGCGGGAAAATAACGTTCTCGCCGACTGTCAGAGAGTCAAATAGCGCGGCATGCTGAAACAGCATTCCAAATTTCTTACGGTACTGGCGCAACTGCTCGTGATCAAATTGAGTAATCTCATCGCCATCAACAACAATTCGGCCACGATCAGGCTGCAAAAGACCCATAATATGCTTGATCGTAACGGATTTTCCCTCACCTGATTTTCCGACGATAAACGTGATTCGCCCTCGCGGAATTTCCAAATTTAAATCATCAAGAACCACTCGAGAGCCGAATTTCTTCGTGATGTTTTTAAATTCTATGATTGCCGACATCTCACAACCTCAACTGGACATAGGTGATGAAAACATCGCACAACAACACAACAAGCAGCGTCATCACGACAGACATGGTGGTTGCACGACCCACACCCTTTGCTCCCCCGCTGGCTTTAAGGCCAAACCGGCAAGCCATAGCCGCGATGATGATAGAAAATACGAATGCCTTCTCTAGACCATTAAATATATCGCGGGGCGTCACCATCCATTTAATTCGGTCAATAAAAATGCCGACGTCCACATCAAACACCGCCACGCCTGTGACGAAGGCGCCAATTGTTCCAATAAAAATAAAAATCCCACAGAGGAGCGGTATAATAAACATTGCCGCTAGCACACGAGGGACGACTAAATAATTTACAGGATCAACCGCCATCGCTTCCATGGCATCTACCTGTTCATTAACCTTCATTGTTGCGATCTCGGCAGTCATCGCAGATCCTGCGCGACCCGTTAAAAGAAATGCCGTCATCAATGGGGCCATCTCGCGAGTCAGAGCTTTACCGGTCGCTGCACCCATGATGCTTTCAGCTCGAAAAATCTGGAATATCCCGCCGATCTGCAGTGCGAAAACTGCCCCCGTAAAGAAACCAGTTAATAAAATAATATTAAGCGACTGGTTGCCTATGAATTCAAGTTGCTGGAATATCAAATCCCATCTCACCGGCCTTCGCATCGCTTGTTTTGTAATTTCGGCGAGATAAAGACCAAAGGACCCAAGATCAGTCAGCCAGCCCGTAGCCCACCTACCGATAGACTCCACCCTGCCCACGACGGGCAGTCCCATGGAAGAAATTATTCCACGAACTGTCATAACGATATTCCTGTTACTATAAAATCGGGTAGATATCTTATGGATAGTTTATCGTGGTAAGCAGGACATCTTCACTGGGCAGAATCTTCCTGCTTGATGACAAAAGTTGAGATCAACGACCACTATATAGCGCCGAAAAATCTAGAATCCCTTTCAGCGAATGAATGTCTGTCGACTGATCTTCAATTCTGATATCCCACATCTTACGGCCACCTTGCGACCTAAGAACATCCAACTTTAGGCCCTGAACTACCGTTTCCTCCGCCTTGGCTCGCGTGCGAAGAATAGCACTCTCATCGGACTGAGACCTATTCAAGTCAGCTAAAACCGCTTCAGGCAGGCATCTATTAAAAACAATGCCGTCAAGTTTATAACCCATTTGAACTAATTCTTTACTTAAAGCTGCAGCAGCACGCGCTGCAGGTTTATGCGGGGCAGCCACAAGAACAAAACTAGTTGAGTTACGCTTCAAGATCTCTAACACGCGCTCACCGGTTCGATGGAACCCATCGATAACTTCCTGCATGAGAAGAACAAACTCGCCAAAACTGCGTAAAGCGCCAAATCCCGTCACGCTTGTAATTCCCCCCAAGAGTTTTTCGCTCAAAGCCATCACACGCCCGAGGCCAGCTCGCCCAGCCAACACGACAGGTTTAAGCAAACGGGAAACAACTTTATTTTCAACAAAACCAGAAAGAACGTTGGGACGAGCAAGAAAGTCCAAGGCATGCGAGTCGGGCGGTGTATCGAGTATGACCAAATCCCATTCTGCGCTTTCAGCAAGTTCTTGAAGGCGCGCCAAAGCCATGTATTCAAGCGGACCACTCAAATTAGTCGAGGCAGCCACGTAAAGCGGATCTCTTAATATTCTATCCGCAATATGAGGTGACGGAGCATGTTTTCTGACCATTCCGTCAAAAACTGCCTTTTGATCAAGCATCGCTGCCGCTAAACTACCGGTGATTTTTGCGGACTCTGGAAAAACAACGGGGCGCAACTCATGACCAAGCTCGATACCCAGCGCCGCCGCCAGTCGCTTGGCGGGATCTATGCTCAACAATGCAACCTTTCGGCCCAGTCTAGCCGCGTGTATTGCCAGAGCTACTGAGGATGTGGTTTTTCCAACACCTCCTGCACCAATCACAACAATCACCCGCTGTGACTTTAACATGGTTTCGACAATTGGCCCATAGATCACGCCATCTGTTCCATTCAATGTATGACTCTCGGGGGTAGGATTATTCATAAAGAACCCGCTCCTTCAGACAATAAACCCACAACGGTTTCAAATTTCAAAGGCTCCTCGATCGCGCCTAGCTCTGGTAAACAAATTACTGAAACATTTCTTAGATCATCTTTGGATTCAATGCCGCGCTTTAAAGTATCTATTGCTCGATTCTGTCGAGTGATTCTTTCTTGGATAAAAATGTGTGCAGCCCCCTTCAAATCAGTATTATGGCCCACGACATTATTAAGACAACGGTTCATAACAACCGCTTCGAGCTTCACGGGAGACCTTAAAGCTAAAACCGGTAAAAAATCTAACGCCTCGCTGACCACCAACTCCTCGGGTGTACAGACGTATATGGTTGAACACTGACTAGGATTGGCAAGCCACTCTTTAACTTTCTGTGTTTGTTGAATAATCGGGCCTGCTAATCCTGATTTAATGACAGCGTCTGGCGTTGTCATTAAACTAAGAAAATGACCAGACGCGTACGAATCCATGATCACCAAGTCCGGTGGATCTTTCGCCAAATTTACTGCGTAGTAGATACGTCCTAAAAGCATTAACTCTGCGAATCCCGGTATGGCTGTGAAAAAGCTGTGCACCATCTTGTTGGCCACAAGAACTTCCAGCAGGTTTGATTTCATTAAATGTTTTGTGATGAAATCTTTAAAATTACCGCCCGCAGTGAAATTGGCGAGCCCCAAATTTCCATCCCAATTTTCCTCGTGAGCGATGCCGCCTCGACCTAAAAGAGGACCGATCTGACCGACGGCCGACTGCTCTACCAGCAGTACCCGCAGCCCGCTACGAGCGGCCCACAAAGCCAGGGAACTCGATAACAGCGTCTTGCCAATCCCACCTTTGCCCGTAACAAGAATAAATCGTCGATTAGACGTCAACTGCCTAACCCAATCAGTGTTCATTTGGCTATGACCTCACAACCGTAAGGTAATAGCGGGGGAGAATTTTTTGATCAGCAGCCGTCTCCATGAGTTTGGTTGTCGACCGATTATGCTCAGCCGTTGGGGCAGTTCTCGTTAGTACCGAAGCTATATCTTTACTGTCTGCATCAATCCGACTTGTATCATAGGACACAATGAAAACATGATCCTTAGCCATCGAGGCAAAAATCTCCCAATATCGCAAATCACGCCCATCTCGCAAACGCAATGGCGCCTGATTAAAAGCTGTGACGCGGTTTTCCGCACCCATCACGACTGGCCTAGATGGCCCATAATGCCCCGAGGATACAACCTCACCTTCTTTTTCAAACAAACTAAACGAAAGCATAATGTCGTCCATGCGTCCTGCCAAACCCTGTCCCGCAAAGAATGACTGGACTTGGTTTCGAATATCAATGATATCGCTTCTCGCTTGACCCATCATCCCAATTAATTCCCGAAAAACGAGAGCTTGCAGCATGAGCAGCATTGCCAGTCGATCTCGGTCAAATACATCACCCTTGATGCAACAATAAAACACTAAATACTGTGACTGCGTCCAGTTGAGACCGAGATACCAGCTCGCCTCGCGCTCTTTTCTCAACTTGCCATGCAAATTAACCCCGAGCCAAGACACGGGATCAAAAAATGTACCACCCATCACTGAAAAGTTTTCCGGCATTAGGCGATTCGCCGCTTTAAGACCATCAAAAACAACTCCAGGTTTATGAGCCAAAAGAACACCCAACTGCGCACCAAAGCGGTCAAGATCACGCTTGGCTCGCTGAAAAGTCGAGAACCCCTGCGCATCGATTGAACTCAACACAATCAGACCTACAGTCTCCCCACCCGCCCTTATCGGGACTAGACATTGCATTCCTTCCATGACGCCGCTTTGGGACTCGGCCGTCCGAGACGAAGAGCCCTGACCAGTTGACTGAACGGTCTGCCCATCCATTCGAGTTGAATTGACCGCTATCGGATCCGCGAAAACTTGCGTTGCGCCGAGGTCCTCTGACTTTTGCGCTTGAATGTTAGAGCCTAAACCCTGCATTTCTGACTGAGTATGTTCGTCTCGAACGTAGGTATCAACATTACTAACATTCATATGTAAAATCAGCGTAGAGCGGATGGTCATGTACGGCGCTGCGGAACGAAGCAAACTTTGAGTTTGGAGTTGGGGTTGATCAGAGAAGAGAATATGGTCTTTCTTAGCGGCATTTTGAACAAAGACCACAACTGGGGCATCAGGAAAAATCCTCTTGAGCATCTTGATTGAATCTTCCACACAATTCGATATATCTGTCTCCGCGTTCAACGCGGAGATCATATAGTCCATATGCTCCATTACAATCGCGGGCCAAGGATTTTCAATCACAGCAATACTAGAGGCCAAATCGGCCGCAACTGGCTTACTAGCCTCAAGTCGCACTTTAGCTTTAACCATTACTTTTTCGATATATTCCGAAAGACCTATAAGTCCTTTTTCGCTTGCCATTTTATGGGCAATATTTAAATAGTCACTTCTTCGGCCGGTACCAGACCTCACTAAATAAGATCCAAACCAAGTGTAAATGAGTATTTCCACTAGCGTATTTGTCTCGGTTTTTGCTGACCGTAGCGCTTGATCATATGCAACTTTGACCCCCTTCGCCCGAACCATTTCAAGAACACGCGCTCTGGTCAAGGTCAGCACCGCTCGCTCTCCTGTCAAAAGCGCATCTTTTCGACCACTTTTCCTCAGCATTTCAAGCCATCTATACATCTCGTCATTTCTTGCAAGCTGTCGTCCAAACTCGACCTCAAACAGAGCCGGGAACAATATCAGAAACATCCTAACGAAATCACTCTGCCAGGCAGGAGTGTCATCGCCTGAAAACTCGACCACCCACTGCTTGATCAGGCGAGCAAAATGCGCCCTCGTTTGATCATCTTCCCCCCTAGCAAAGTAAAGCATGACACTTATCATTAGACTGAAAAAATCCACCCTAGATCCGCTTTTCTTACGGCGTTTTGAAAACTCTTCACCAACCTTCACAAGGCTATGCCGTTTACCTTCAAGCAGCATTCCAAACATCAAAAGGGACATCGAGACTGCGCTCAGCCAATTTCTTATTGGTACAGTCCGCCTGACCTCTGCATACAATTCAAACTGTCCGCTCAACTTGCCAGAACATAGATCTAAATACTGCTTAAAAGTCTTCAAAGTTGCATAAGAAAGTCGGTCTTGATCTGCGTCCATCTTTTGTGACGCCTCTCGCACGTGCAAGACCACATCGTCAAACCTGCCTTTGATGTAGTCTATAGATGCCGCACGCATAAGCGACACATATCCCGCAGCGCGTGTATAGTTTGCTTCTTGTGCAAGCCGTTCGGCCGTATCAAAGAGTCGATAAGCTCCAGCAATAGAGCCTGCCTTGGCAAGTTGAGCGCCCCTGTCAGCAGCTATTTTGATTGCGATGGATATAGACGCACTCCCTCGAACCAACTGATTACGGGCGTCCATATGTGAAAGTCTTCCAACCCACAAGCTCTGTCGTGAGCCAATAATTGACGACAGGTAAAGTAGCTTTGAATAAGCGTACATCTGCTCTGTCTTGGTGCCGTATTGTCGCCAGCTACTCCAGACTTTCTCGACGCCGGTGGCAATCGAATTTTTATTTGCACGACTGGAAAAGAGGTCATACAAAAGGACCAAGAAGTATCTGACCTTGTTCAAATAACTCACCGGCGATAATTGCATACCGGCAGCTTCAAGACCCTTCAAAATAATCGCCGTCGCATCCGAAATATTCCCGCAGACAATGTGAAGCTGGGCAGCCTTAGACGCCGCAACCGCGAACTCAGCCTTTGACATTGGCTGTTTAAGAAGCTCAGCATATTTGGCGAGCGCCACTTTAAAGTTGGTCTGACCTGCGTTTACATCCGCAAGGCGCTCAATCAATCTCCTTCGCAGATTCGGGTCTGACAATGTATCCTTGGACCGTTCAACAACATCAAGGGCTATCCTGAAGTAGTTACTGGCCGCAGTCCACCCCTGCTTAACCTTCATGGCATCACCCGCTGCCAGATTGTATTTTAGGGCAAGCTTTTCTAGTTCCACGTCTCTGGAATCCGGATCTCTGCTCCTATTCAAGTGCTGCGCAACCGAAAAAAGCATCTGATCTTTTGGTCGTTCGATAGTGCCAAGTAATTGTGCCGCTATGAGCCCATGCAATGATCTCTTTTCACCATCATCAATATTATTGTAAATCGCATCACGAACTTTTTTATGAATAAACATATATGACTTCCCAAGATGCTTCAGATCTGGGATTTCAGCGCTACGCACGATCATTCCATCATCCATTGCACGCTCGATGAGACGGACAACGTTTGAAGTTGAGTTCCTACCTGCTAACAGCAAGGTTTCATACTGAAAGGACAAGCCACATGTTGCGGCGGTTCGGAGAATAGACAAGTCCGGTCCTTTATATTCGCCCAGGCGCCCCAAAACAAGATCAACAGCGGTCAGCCTAACTTTTGCGCTTTGCACTTCATTGATGTCCCACTTCCAGCCCATGTCGCTTTGATCCATCCGGATCAAGTCAAGACCGACCATCCGACGGGTTAGCTCCACCAACCGAACAGGTACACCGCTACTTCTTACCAAAAGATGATTGACCAAGTCCGCATTTAGGTTTTTAGTTTGACGGAGCATAGATCCAACAACTGATTGACAGGCTTCAAAATTCAGCGGACCTAAATTTATCTCCGCATAACGCAGCTTCAGACCGCGGAATTTCGCTAAAAATCGCCCAAATGCGGAATCGTCTGGCGCCAAATCAACACGACAGCCGATCACCAAATGAAATCTGAGGGAGTTTGAATTTGAAAAAAATTGGTCTATCAATGCGATACTTTTTTCATCTGCCCAATGCACGTCGTCAAGAATTAAAACCAGTGGCTGGTTCTCAGGAACCAAGCACCTTGTAAAGTCACTGAACGCTTTTGCAAACCGAGCGTACTTTTCACCCTCAATATCAACACCGTCATCGGGCTCTCCGACGTCGAGAAGATAAGGCTTTAACCCGGGAACAACACTTGCTACGAGGTGAGAGTCGGGACCTATAACCTGCTTTAGACGCCTTGATAATAAATCGGCGTCAACTGGTGACGTCTTGGCCATGCGAACAAGCAGCTCGTTGAAAGCATTGGCAAGCGCATTAAAAGGCAGCGCATTCTCGTGTTGCGTGAAGACACCGCTTAAAAACTTTATTCTCTGCGTCGCTAGAATTCCCTGAAATTCATTAAGAACTCGGGTCTTACCCATGCCAGACGCGCCAGAAATAACTGTAATGCGCCCTCTCGCTTTAACTTCGGCGACTTGTTTATACTCCGCCATGAGAGAGGCCAGTTCCTTTTCACGACCCTGAATCGGCAGTTGAGCAGAAACCGCAAAAAACTTGTCTTTTAACGCGAGAGGAAAAAGGGGGACGGAAGACGGTTTGCGCTCCCATATTGATTTAGCTCGCATGAGATCTGCAGATAAAGAAAAAGCTGTCTGGTAACGGTCGTCCGGCCGTTTGGCCAGCAATTTGTGGATAATCTGCGCAACAACGAGCGGTACATCTGGACGAATCGTTTGAATGGGTTCTGGCTCTGCCGTTTGATGGGCACGTTCGAGAGCTATGCGATTCTCGCCGCTAAAAGGCGCATGACCGGCAAGGATCTCGTAAAGAACGCAGCCAAGAGAATAAAGATCAACGCGGTGGTCAGGCACACCGAATCCACTAGCTGACTGCTCGGGTGCCATATATAGCGGTGTTCCCGCCTTATCTTCCGAGGAGCCTTCATCCCGTCCGATGACCGTTCCGAGACGTGCTACACCAAAATCAAGAACTCGAACGTGAACGCCACGGTTGTCACCGGGCGCTTCGCTGATGATGATATTGTGAGGCTTGATGTCTCGATGAATAATATTTTTTCCGTGTGTATAATCCAAAGCATCAGCAACTTGTAAACCCACCTGAAATAAAAATGCTAAATCCTTTCTCCCGTCATCACGCAAGCTATCTTTAAGATTCTTCCCGCGCGCATAATCCATCACGATATAGTAGCCGTCCTTGAAATCCTTTGATTCCTCGCCTTGAAATATTCCTAATTCGTGAAAAGCGATAATATTAGAGTGATAAAGCTGACTCATGAGCGCCGCCTCTTTTTGAAAGCGCATGAGATCAGCAGAGGACATTTTTTTTGAGCCCTGAATCAGCTTGATGGCGACGTCATTTGACGGATCGTCCACATGAAATGCGCGATACACTGCTCCCATACCGCCACGCCCGAGCTCTTGCTCGATGCAATAACGTTGTCCAATCCATTTACCTGTGAATCTGTTGGCAGATTCGCTCACAGGACCTCCATTGGCTACCCGTCTCCCAAGAGAACAATGATTTCCGTTGTTTAGACTCCAACCAGTCTTTCGGTTGGATGCCTAAAAGCATGAGCGCTTAAGCGCAGCAAGCGCTTTGACGGTGGCCGTGCTAAAGTGTAACATATCCTAAGGATTAGTTTTTTTTGATTTTTTTTGCGTCACAGCTCGCCGTGTTACGGCCCGCTTTTCGGCGAATCGGCTACAGGAGTCTTCCAATGTCTAACACCACGACATCCGAGGTGAGTTTGAATAATTTTAAAAATGCGGGACCTGAAGATATCAGGCATTGCAAAATTATCGGAACCCTTGGGCCGTCTTCCTCCGATGAAGCGACCCTGCGTAAATTGATCCACGCAGGACTAAACGTTGCTCGTTTAAATTTTAGCCACGGCGATCACCAGATGCACAAGAAAAACATTGAATTGGTGCGTCGACTGTCTCAAGAAACAGGCCATACAGTGGCAATCCTGCAGGATTTGCAGGGTCCAAAAATTCGATGTGGAAAACTACTGAATGGCGCCATCGAACTCAAAAATAATGAGACGTACACATTGGTTTTTGGCGTTGAACAAACTTCGACAAAAATCATTCCGATCGATTACAAAGACTTAGTCAAGGACGTGGCACCTGGACAACGAGTCATGATGGATGACGGCAACCTGATCTTGCGGATCGAATCCATGGACAAACAGTCTGTGGTGGTAAAAGTCGAAGAAGGCGGAATTCTTAAGTCGCGAAAGGGAGTTAATTTTCCTGACGCAAAACTGTCTCTGCCTGCAATGACAGAAAAAGACAGCCAAGACCTTTTATTCGGTATTCAAAATGGTGTTGATTATGTTGCGCTATCATTCGTACAAGACCCTACGGATGTAAGAGACATAAAAAAAATGATTCAGGCGATGGGCTCAGACATACCCGTCATTGCAAAAATTGAAAAACTTTCTGCGATCAGTACGATTGACCAAATAGCGCAAATTGCGGACGGACTCATGGTAGCGCGGGGTGACCTGGGCGTTGAAGGTAGCGTTGAGCGAGTCCCAGGCTTTCAGCGCACAATCTTAGCCGCAGGTGCAAGACACTCCAAACCAGTGATCGTAGCCACCCAAATGCTTGAATCCATGATTGATAATCCCCAGGCAACCCTCGCGGAAGTTGCAGATGTGGCAAACGGCGTTCTTGACGGCGCTGACTGCGTGATGCTCTCCGGCGAAGTAGCTTCTGGAAAATATCCTGTCGACTGCGTGGAGACAATGCAGGATATCATTCGCGAGGTTGAGCATTGGACGTTCAAACGCCCTGAGAGATATTCGATGGACGAGATGGATTCTTCGACTCCGTGGGAAGACCATGAGGCCGTTGCTAGGGCCGCATGCGAAGCCGCCGATTCACTCAATGCAAAAGTTATAATTGCTCTAACCTTGACTGGTAGCATTGCGAGAAGTATCGCTCGATGGCGACCAAAAACACCGATTGTAGCCATCTCCCCGCGGCCAGAAATTGCCCGTCGTATGAGTCTCATTTGGGGTGTTTACGGCATGCAAAACCCACTTTTTTACAACACGGACGAACTTCTACAGCAGCTACCAGAACTGCTTAAAAAACTTGGATTAGCCCAGTCCGGGGATACCGTCGTAATAACTGCAGGCATCCCACTCAACCAAGCGCGAGCTACAAATATGGTTAAAATAAACGTAATCCCCTGATGGACATGAACCACACACGATAGTCTGAGGATAGGCTTAAAGCCATGGTGTTGGAATTAAAAGTGTCAAAAAAAAGGACACCTCGTGGACATACAACCAGATGTAATTATTGCTTTTTGTTAAAGGTACGGACCTTGCTTCTCAAATCCCGGCTCAGGTCGAACACCAAAGTTTTTGAGGTTTGGCAAACGATTGGGGGAAATCCATGAACATGTTTCAGGATCGTTTTTTCAGTTTTTTTTCAAAGGTTTTGACCCCCTTTAAATCCAGTCGAGCGCCTTTGGCGCTGCTGATCATATGTAGTCCCATATTAATGCCTATTGGCTGTAAAAGCTTGAATCCACTCGCCCGACCTAAAATCGACTCCGGAGTATCTATCAATCAAAGCAGCCAGAACAAAGTCGAAGGCGTTTTTTACTCATTCACGAAAAAAACAGGTGCCAGCTCAGGTGGAGCCTGCACAGGTACTGCCGTAAGTACAAACACAGCGATAACTGCTGCACACTGTTTACATGACAGTGGCGATCAAATCGACAAAAACACGGGGAAGATTTCCGGCAAAGAATACTGCATCAACAACTCCATATACAAAAACATTTGCTCCTCAGAACTGTATGTATCTGCGCTATATCCGCGACTATCCCAAGGTGGTGGTGGTGGTGGTGGGACAGATTTGGCATGGGTTGTATTCCCAGAAGGGACCTTTAAATACTTCTTCCCCATGAATAGCGGCACTTTGTCTATTGGTGACGAGATCATCATGGTTGGTTATAGCGAAGAAAAGTTGTCTGACAAAACCAATGGCTCAAAACGCTTTGGGTGGAACCAAGTCTCTAGTTTTGAAACCTCTGCGAGATCTGACATTTTTACGAAATATGCTAGCCGATTTGAGAACGTAGCTGTATCACCTGGTGACTCTGGGGGACCTCTGATGCAAAGCTGTTTGGTCAGTGGCGTCGCATCCCGCATGACCGAAGAAACAAACAAAAAAAGCATTCACACGAACTTGACCCATCCGGATAATGTCGCTCTTCTTAAGTCGGGTATTGGCGGCGCATATTTCTGCGGGCTGTCCGGCAGTGATCCTTCCCGCTGTCCTACTGAAGCCATGTACGTTCCTAAACCAGGAGTTAATAAAACATCTCGCGACTTCCCATGCTATGTCCCATCCCTCGCCCAAAACCAAACACCCGATTCACCGGGCGCACCTGCGCCGCAGCCACCGCAAGCGTCACCATCGAAGCCGTTTCGTATTTACGCAGCACTAACCGAGTCTAACGATTTGCTCATCCGAGCAGACGAACGACTAAGCGAGGCTTTTGTATGCACTGGGTTATCTGCTCAAGCCGCAAATGCATGCTCTAACAAAACATCGGCAATCTGGGATGGAAGCCAGTTCAAGATTAGGCTAAACCTTCCCGGAAGCCGGGGCTCGATTATCTTTGTAAAAATGCAAGCTAAACGTCAGCGCGACGGCGCATCTTCAGCGCAAACCATCAAGGTAACAAAGCGCTAACCGCGCGGCAGAGACCTTTGTCAGCATTACGCCACTTTGCTAGTACGAGACCCCAATAAAACTGGGGTTTCAGATTGTCCGTCTAAACGACAGCTACACAACCTGTTTCGCCCAAGATCCTTGCTTCTATAAAGCATCGCATCTGCCGCTTTCACGATATTTTCCGGTGCTCCGCTAAAGCTGCCGTCGACCCAACACAACCCAAAACTAGCCGTAATTGATAAATTATGGCCTTGGAATTCAAATTTGGTAGCCGCCAACTCTGATCTAATCTGATCAACCTTATGAACTTGCTCGTCAACATCCGCGCCGTGAAGCACAAATATGTATTCATCACCACCATATCTAGCAGCATAGTCAAACTGAGACATGAAAACGTTCTCACGCAATATTTTGCCAACGCTCTTAATGAGATGGCTTCCTACCATATGATTAGTTGAGTCGTTAATTTGTTTGAATTTATCCAGGTCCATCATAACCAACGCAAATCCGCGATCCCTCAAGCAAGAGACAGATGATTCGAAATTCTTTAAAAAACCGCGCATGTTAGCCAGACCGGTTAGCTCATCTGTCAGAGCGATGCGATGTAGTTTGTGAACTGCTGATCTGAGATTGTCCGTTGCGATCTTCAAATTGAACACTGTAATCAGCTTCGACTTCAAAATAATAGCGCTCAAATTTGCGGACACGACATCGTCTGCACCGGCAAAAAAATTGTCTTCTGCCAATCGATCAAAACTGTCGCAAATGGGCGCCAAGACAATAACACCGGTGTGCCGATCACCATCGATACGACGAATTCGAATGATAAGAGCTTCAGAATACGCACTTGGTAATCCGACGGTCATCACAATATCTGGATGGTTTTGAAGGTAATAACTATAAGCCGCTTTAACATCATCTATGACTTCAAAATGACCGGCGTGTTTATCAAGCGAGTCAACCAAACTAGTTTTAAGCAACAAGCCCTCATTGCGATTGCTAGCAACAATCAGCCCGCTCATCTTCCTAGCTGGAACTTGTAAAACCATTAAAAACTCCGACCGTGACCAATACCCCTAACTCCGCGCTTGGTATCGACATTTCCGTCTAAGTTATTACAAGAAAAAGAAAGGCATCCATTTAAGAGACATAATTTCGGCATGTTACACCTTCGGCGGAGCCGCCCATCATAGCGCCCCTAGGCACCCTCTCTTTAGTAGACAGATCCTCAACCGATAATTTGATCGTAAAGATTCTCCTGAGGTTACTTAAGCTTGGAAAACAATTCACCTTTTAAAGATTCCCGCCCGCCCATGCTCGTCTCCGATGTTGTCAAACCATCGAGATCGAGATTCTGGACCATATTCAAGTGGGCTGTGGCATTCGGCGCAACAACAGCGCTCGCTGGATTAATTGCAATCACAATCTGGCTAAATGGTATTGGTGTCTTTTCGATCGACGAGGAACAAATTAAAAAACTGCAAGAATTCACGTATCACGACAATTCTATTGTCTACGATCGTCACGGCGTAAAGATCGGTGAGTTTTTTGAAAAATATCATATCTTTGTACCCTACAACGATCTACCTCAACATTTCATTGACGCGATCATCGCTATTGAAGATAAAAACTTCTTTGAGCACAGTGGAGTCGACTTACATGCAATCGCCAGAGCAGCTCTATCGCGACTAAAAAATGGACGATTTACGCAAGGCGCCAGCACAATCACCCAACAGCTCATACGACACCAATATCTAAGCAACAATAAAACTATTGAAAGAAAAGTTTTGGAGATAGCCTTTGCGGTTAAGGCTGAAAAGATCCTCAGCAAAGAAAAAATATTGGAGCTATACGTCAATAATATGTTTTTGGGCAACGGAGCGTACGGGATTGGCGCGGCCTCGAAACGATACTTCGCCAAGAATGCACGGGATCTAACTCCAGCAGAAAGCAGCCTAATAGCTGGTCTTTTTCAGTCTCCTAGTCGATACAACCCATCTCGATATCCTAGTCGAGCAAAAAAACGTCAATTACAAGTCATTGATGCGCTGCGTCGTATTAACAAAGTCTCAAGCCGACAAGCTGAAGCCATGAAGAAAGAACCTCTACAATACAAGCCTTATACATTTATAAATTCTCTGACGGCGCCGTGGTTTGTCGACTATGTCCATGATTTTATGAGTCGCCTTCCCGATCAGACTTTGAAGAACTCCAAACAAAGTGGGCTCAGAATACATACAACGATTGACTCGTCTCTTCAAAAGCTCGCAGAGCAGTCTATACAGTCCCACAATGCAAGCTTAAATGAGCTTAGCCAACGCACCGGAAAAATTAAAGACAAGACCTCAGGAAATCTCAAGCATGCAGCGGTAGAAGCCTCCATGTTGGTTACGGACCCGAAAAACGGCGACATTCTTGCAATGGTTGGGGGAAGAAACTACAAATCATCCCAGTTTAACCGGGCCGTAACTGCGACTCGCTCGCCGGGTTCAGCATTCAAGCCATTTGTGTACACAGAAGCCCTTTCCAAAGGGTTCAAATGGAGTGACGTCATATTAGTTTCACCGGTCAATATTGAAAACTATCGCCCAAAAAACATGAAAGACGACTATTTAACAGAAACCACTATGCTACGGGCGTTTTACCGCAGCATGAATAGCCCAACAATTGAAATTGCTGCTAAAATTGGGCTTGAATCAATTATCAATAGAGCGAAGTCGCTCGGAATTCGAAGCCCAATTAAAAATGAATTCGGATCAGCGCTTGGGTCGTCGGACGTTACCATGCTAGATCTCGCACGTGCTTATGGTTCTTATGCTACGGGCGGCATACTTACCGAGCTATCTCCCATTTCAAAAATCACAACCGCCGATGGCACGGTTATCTGGGAGCCGCAAAAAATATCCGGGCGCTCAAAACGGGTTCTTAACGAACAACTTGCCTACTTGATGGTTGAAGGCATGCGCTCAGTGTTAACGGTCGGCACAGGATCAAGAAGTGCTGACCTTGCTGAAAATGCTGCAGGAAAAACAGGAACAAGTAACGACAGCGCCGACAACTGGTTCTGCGGATTCACGCCAGATATGGTTTCGATTGTGTGGGTTGGTACAGATGAACACGCCCCTATTATGGCGAACATCTCAGGAGCTTCAATTGCGCTACCGATTTGGGACCAGTTTGTTCGGTCCAGCCAGACCATCAAGCCACCGAGACCCTTTGAGAAGCCGGACGGCATTGTTGAAGCTCAGGTGCACCCGCTTTACGGCTACCGTCTCGATAAGGGAACAAAAATGTACTTCTTTGGTAATAAACTACCAGAAGAAACAGAGTCTGCTCTTGAGAAAATTGAAAACTCCGGCTCACGAGGTTACCGTAATGTCTTCAGGCATTAGAAAATTATCCACGCACAAAGCAAGTATTTTCATGGTGGCCTTGATACTAATTTCATCTCAAGGCGTCTCCGCACTCGCTCAAAATAATGACGAGAAGCAAAAAACCCCAACACCTGTTGGGTCTTCTCAAAAGCTATCGCCAGAGGAAAGTTGCAACAAACTTTTCAGCAGGTACATCACGGCACTCCAGGATTTATGGAAACGCCGGCCCCCAGACCTTAAACCAGAAGATACCGACGGCTTTGCTCTCGTCGAGGATTTTACGATCGACCACTGCAAGGAAGCTGACAGTCGTGGCCCAATGATTTCAATGCTAGCAAGGATTTTGAACAGTCACTCAGGCAAAATTGGTGTCATACTACCACTAAACAAGCAGCATCATCTCCGCATGGTCATTGATGCATTCGAAGCACACGCTAGAACTCTAGGTTTAGACCCAAAGAAAACCTTCATTTACATGGATTCGAATGAAAAAGAGGACAAAGTCCAACAAGCATTGGTTTCACTTGTTTTCGAGCATCGCGTCACGGCAATTATTGGCGGTAGCGAACCCAGAGAAGCCGAGTTATTGCGGCAGTGGGCGCCCAAAATTATGGTTCCTACATTTATCTTGGGTGAACCCGTCAACGGCTCTGCCATTAATTTTGTTTATTACGCACACCCCACTCAAAAAGCACTTGCAAAAGCGGCCGTTGACGCGAATGTTCGTTTTGGCCACAAAAAGATTTCGATACTGAGCCCCTCAGACCAACACAGCGACAAGTTTGTGGCCGTATACACCGAATTGGCAAAAGCTGCCGGATTAAACATACTTCATCATGTCAGCTATGATCACAAACGTTTTGACCTCATGGAGGGTGCGGCGAAGAAGCTCTTTAGACTCGACGGAGCCGATCGCCAAGATGAGCTTAAGAAACTATATGAAACGGCAAAGCAGCACGCGAAGGAAACAAATACAAAATTCAACCCAAAAATGGTAGCGCTGCAACCAGATGTTCAACAAGACGCGGTTTTAATTCCTGACACGTTTAAAATTGTTCGTTACTTCGCAAAAATATTTGCATTCCTTGGCGTTCGCAAACTTCCGCTGTTTGGCCATTTTGAGTGGCGAAGCCCGGGAATAATCAGCCCTTGGGACTCCTTCATGTCAAATTCATATTTCGTCGACTTCCAAGGCCCGTATTCTGGCTTGCCAGATCCCATCAAGATCCAGACGACTGACTCACCATTCTTCCTACCAAATGACAAAGTTGAACAGGCGGACTTTGCCATGCTTGGATGGCGAGCCTCCGCTGCCCCACTGCTTCTTGTTCAAAAACGAGGCGAACATAGACGAAAGCTTGATCGGCAAATACCGCGAAAGCAAAGCCAGCCCACAGATATTGCTTTTGACTCTGACAACGTTATCATCTGGCCCACATATATGTTTAAAATATCAGGTACAGGAAAAGCTGGCAGCATCAGCCTCGTAACGCCTTAAAACTGCCCCCGTTAATTGTTCCTAGCCGCATTCCAATTGTTACCGGCTCT
>CAYOEM010000016.1:0-64111 GCA_964402975.1 uncultured Polynucleobacter sp. | reverse complement strand
TAGCTGCCTTGAAATCTGAGCTAGAGAGAGGCCAGATGCATAGAATTCGGCTGCTTTTGAAGAAATTCCCTCTATTGAGAGTGATGGAAAATCAATATAATCATGGTGTTGCAGTGGTTTGCAGTTTGTCTGCCCACCCCGACCATTTTTAAAGTCTTTAGCCCCTCCCCAATTTTCAACTCCGAGTCTGTCAATTCGATCGAGATTACGCTCTCTAAATCGGGGAGGATCCACGGGGGCAACATACCAAAAATACAAGCGAAACTATGCCGTCGTTTTCTTGTTTTAGGTTAGCCCCGCGAATTTCCGATCAAAAACTTTGAAGCGTAGCTTTAACCGGATGGGGACCCGACATGGCAGTCCGAAGTTTTATTGCTTATTTAGCGATGTTAACCCTCTTGGGTTGTGGCATCGATCCGGAAAAGCCCAAGGCGCGCCATACCAATAAACAAGCTGAAGCGAACCCCGAGCAACCCCAAGGAAAAGTCGAATCAGCTCCTGCTCCTGAGCCAGAAAATCCGATTCATCCGAAGTTGCTATTTCACGGTGGCGGAGGGATGTCGACGTCTTCGATGGTCGATATGACATCTGCAGCGGCTGTCTTGAAAAAACTTGGCGTGCCAGCGGAGCATATTTACTTGATTAAATATCCGCACACAAAAAACATAAAAGATATAAACGCTGCCGTGGATACTCAGCTGAAAACTATTTTTGCTAAATATCCTGCCAACACGAGATTTGATAGTGTCGGTCATTCGCTTGGACTATTGGCATCCTTCATAAGCCTGTCCGAGCTTGGCCATCTTCCTAAAATTAGATCGATCATTGGTGTTACCGGGGTTCTGATGCGGCAGGATGTCAAGGCATTGCCCATGGGATGCACCAAAGGTAGCACCACCGATCTTTGCGGTGACATTTTTGATAAAGTGCTTGGCACTTCTAATTCCCCGTACATTCTTGAATTACTGAGTAAGAACGCTACTGAAATAAAACGAATTAACAAATGCTCCATTTGGACGAGTCAGGATGGAATCTTATCGCCACCTAATGCAGGTGTGTTTCCAGATGGTAAAAGTGTCGAGATGCCGAAATCTTGGTGCGCTTCAACTTCAGGCATCTTCGGAAATCCGAACCCCTGCCACCTTAAGGCAAAATCATCGCAGCCCGTCTATGAAGCCATGAAGACTCAATGCTTTGGTGGTGATTTCAAGTAGCATCAGTCGGCATCGTCGAGCCTCTTTTGAACTAATTTAAATACGCTCGAATCAAGTTTTTTGAAAGTTTGTAAACGTAATTTCTATATGTGACAATAGATCTGTCATCGCGGACTTAGGCGGGGGAGATCAGATCTAATGGGTAACACTGACGAAATCTTAAAAGACATTGTCGCCAGGCTTGAGCGTATCGAAAGTCGGTTGGGTCTAACTCGAGCCGAGGACGCGCTCGTTTTTGCAAATGACGTTGAGAAAGCAAAAACAGCTGACGAAAATAATCCATTTATGACAACGGTCTCATCGGACACGGGGGACGTTTTCCCGGAGGAGGGCTCTGCGTCGGCTCCTTTGTCTTTTGAGGTGCCCAGTGTAGCAAGAGTTCTTGGGGTGGGGGGGTCTCTCGCACTTGTCAGTGCTGGTGTTTACATCGTCAAGCTGTGCATCGATAGCGGTTGGCTCACACCAGAAAGGCAGGTAATCCTAGTCGCGCTTGCTGGTCTTGGATTACTGTTTTCAAGTTTTTTCTTCCCAAAGATCGATCAAAAATATGCCTCTTCGATGTCCGTGTGTGGACTTATTCTCAACTACGTAGCCATTGGCGGAGCCGCCGATTATTACCATCTGATTGCTCCCGGTATGGCCATGGCCCTGATCATGGCAGTCACAGTGCTTGGACTTTACGTAAGCCAAGCTTTAAATTCCGTGATGCTGGCCTATGTCGGTGCAGTTGCCATCTACTCTGCACCCTTTTCTTTTGAAAAAGCTTTTTCATCAGACTTTAATATGGCTTTGTTTTGTCTTTTATGGGGTGTGATTTTCTGCTTGCAGGCAATCATGCTGAAGAGACGAAGCGTCTACTTGGCCGCTCTATACCTGGGCCTTTGGAATTTTCACATGAGCCGCCAAGGGATCCCATCCAGCGCAGTCGTATTTTTCCAGTTTGCTCAGCTCATTATTTTTGGCATAGGGATGCTTGGTTTCTCGGTTAGACATAAAACGGTCATGACAACACGAGAGACCTATGCGCATTTGCCGGCGATCGTCCTTTATTATGCCCTGCAGGCAGATGTTGCTCGATCTATTCGTCCTGGATATGAATTTTTACTTCCAGCGCTCTCAATTGCTATTGTTTTTTTGTTTTTCCGGCTGGCTGAGCGTCTTCTCAAAGGTCAGTCTGAGGGCGGTGCCTTAATGGTGTCAACCCTGGCAGGTATATTGGTGTTTCATGCTTATAATGCGGCACCCGGCATAACCGAACAAATCCAGTGCTATGTTGGACTATGTATTTTACCCATCTTTGCCCTAGCTCACGCGGCTAAGTTTCCTTTCAAAAAGTTCTGGCCTCTGCCGGCTGCCCTGGGCCTTATTGCCGTGAATGCTGCGCCATTTGCACTGATCTCAGAACGGGTCCCTTCTTGGGTGCCTCTGGTATACGCAGCTGAGATCTATGCTGCTTTTGTTGCATTGCGTCAAATTCCACAGAGGCAATCAGCAATGCTTGTCGTGCTATATATCGGTCATATTTATTCGATGATTGCTCTTTACAAGGCTATTAATCATGAAATTAAGACGTCGGTGGTCTGGGGATTGCTAGCAGTGGGTTGGTTTATTTATGCGAGGTTTATTAAGTCGCCAAAAGTTGCTCAAGCGGCTTTGATCTTATACTCCGCTGCGGGTTTTAAGCTCATCGTGCTTGATTTGGGTGATTCAGAGCCAGTTGTGAAGATATTTGCGTTAATCATTGTCGGTGCTGCTTTTTTCCTTGGCGGATGGATCTACCAACGAATCGTCAGAGAGCAGATCACCAAATCCAATGCTGCGGCATGAGTGGCCAAAATTGAATTGTCAGTTTAATTAAGCCCTGTCATGACTTTATGCCGCTTAGGGATGGCCAGGGGTGAGCGCCTTCAAGCTCAAAAGCGAGCTCCAGAAGACGTCGTTCTTCGCCGATAGGTGCCGAAAGCTGTAGTCCCATCGGCTCACCTCGAGCAGATTGTCCAAGCGGTAGCGCTATCGCAGGATTTCCAACTGCGTTCGCTAAAGGCGTGTATCCCACATATTCTTTTAGTCTTCTAAAAAGCTCCTCAAACGGTATAGCAGGGCTTAGTTGCCCGAGCTCTGGTGTTGGACGAGCTAACACAGGCGATAAAACGACATCGTAGTCCCATTTTTGTAATTTTTTGGCGTTCAGAGCGCGTCTCAGATGCATCATAGAGCCAATCGCCTTTAGCCAATTATCTTTGAAGTTCTTTGATAGACCTTTAGTTAGTCCATCAAGCTTTGTGGCGTCAAAATCCGTTCCAAAAACGGATCCACCAAATTTTTCTACCGTGAATGCGAGGAAACTCCAATACAAACTAAAATCACTCGCAAAGCGCTCATCACCCTGAAATTTGGTTTCTTCCACGTGATGGCCTAACGAGTAAAGGGCTTTGGCGGTTGTCTCCACGGCTTTTCGCGTTTCAGGGCATGCTTTTGTCAGTAGTGAATCGTAAAGAAAACCAATTCTAAGTCGATTTTTTGATGGTCCTTCGACCCGGCCAATGGGTTTTAAATGATCTGGCTTGAAGTAGCGCTCTGCCTCGTAGTAGAAGTTCGCCGTGTCACGAACGGTGCGAGTCACCACACCATCAGAAATTATATCGATGGGAAGCGCTTTCGCCTTGGCATGTCTGGCAAGGCGACCTCTAGACGGTTTTAGTCCGACGACTCCGCATAATGCCGCCGGAATACGAATTGACCCTCCGCCATCATTGGCATGAGCAATTGGCACGACCCCAGATGCAACCAGGGCCGCTGAGCCGCCTGAGCTTCCGCCCGCCGATAGATCAAGATTCCACGGATTCCTAGTCGGCGGTGTTCCGTCATCAAACTCGGTCGTACAACCAAAGCCGAATGCAGGGGTAGCCGATTTGCCAATAAAATGAAGTCCACATGCATGGAGTTGATTAACTAGTTCGTCAGTCCCCATGGCAGGCTTAGTTGACATCGCAGCTGATCCAAAGCGGGTGGGAAGGCCCTCAAGATTCATGTTGTCTTTTAAAAAAGCAGGTACATTTAAAAGAGAGTCTTTTCTTAACGGTCGCCTAGCTCTTGATTTAGCGCGGTCATAGTCAGATATGACAATAGCATTTAAGACATCCGCTGATTTTATCGCGCGTTCGACTGACGCATCGAGTGCTTCGTCTAAAGATATCTCACCACGTTTTATGAGTTGAGTGATGCCAGTGGCATCAAGACTGCCGAGAACGTCATTCGTAAAGGCCGAGTACTGCTTTGTCATGAGAAACCTACTGTGGCTCCCGATTGGGATTTGAATGTGTGTAAAAAATTAGCCAGCCTAATTCTACATCAGCAGAGGACTCTTGGCATGTAATTTGCTCGGTGCTGGTGCGTTTTGGCTGCGAATTTGATGCTCACTTTAAGAATCGCGCATCAGTAGACTAAGGTTTAATCAATGACCCATAAGCATCTCCTTTTTCGTGCGGCTGCCCGGGAGAAAATTCTTCTTGGGACCTCTGCGCTGAATGACGCTGTAAGAGTGACTCTTGGGCCGAGGTCAAAATGCGTTTTGATAGAGCGTAAGTGGGCTAAACCACTTGTATGTAATGACGGTGTCACCATTGCGAAAGAGTTTGATCTGCGTGATCCCGAGATGAACCTGGGCGCTCAGATGATTCGAGATGCCGCCGAAAAAACTGGAGATGCGGTTGGTGATGGAACAAGTACGGCGACGATTCTAGCGCACGCGATTTTCTCGGAGGGACTTCGAAATGTGGCCGCAGGGGCAAGCGCAATTGATCTAAAGCGGGGGCTAGACAGGGCGTTGCCGGCAGCGATCGAGGCTATTAGAAAAATTTCCAAGCCTATCGTCAGTCGACGAGAGAAAGCCCAAGTGGCGACGATCTCAGCGCACAATGATCAAGTCATGGGAGATATCGTTGCGGATGCGATGGAGCGCATAGGCAGTGATGGAGTCATTACTGTGGAGGAAGCAAAGGCAACAGAGACTGTCCTTGAAGTGGTTGACGGCATGCAGTTTGACCGGGGCTACGTATCGCCGTATTTCGTGACTATCCCTGATAAAATGATGGCCGTTTTGGATGATCCCCTCATTTTACTGCACGACAAGAAAGTCACTCACTTGGCGGAGGTTTTGCCGCTACTTGAGCTTCTTGCCAAAGAAGGGCGGAATTTTCTTGTTATCGCGGAGGATATCGAGGGAGAAGCACTTGCGACGATGGTCGTTAATAAAATGCGAGGGCTGCTAAAGTGCGCGGCCGTCAAATCTCCCGGTTTCGGTGATCGTCGAAAGCAGATCATGGAAGACTTGGCTGTTCTCACGGGTGGCCAGTTTGTATGTGATGAGCTTGGATTAAAGCTGGAAAATATAGCAATAGATAAACTCGGTAGAGCGCAGCGAGTAGAGATTTCAAAAGACACCACCACAATTATCGGCGGCGCTGGTGATAAACACCTCATACAAAACAGGGTTGAGGATATCAAATCTCAAATTAATATGACTTCGTCTGAGTATGATCGTGAGAAGCTAAAAGAGCGTCTAGCCAAGTTGGCTGGCGGTGTTGCCGTCATCAAAGTTGGCGCGGCATCTGAGGGGGAGCTTAAGAGTCGCAAAGAGGCCTTTGACGATGCCATAAATGCGACAAAAGCAGCAGTGGAAGAAGGCATCGTGCCCGGAGGAGGGCTGGCGCTCCTTCGCGCAATCGATGGCATTCAGGTGCTTGAAGAGCAGCTCTCAGGTGACGAATTGACTGGACTAAGGATTTTAAAAAAGGCCCTAGAATCACCAGCACGCCAAATTGCCGAAAACTCCTCCGTCGATGGTGGAGTGGTTGTGGCAAAGATGCGAGAGGGTTCTGGTAGCTTTGGTTTTGATGCAGCCCGAAGGCAGTTTGTGGATCTGCTTGAGGCTGGCATCGTTGATCCCACCAAAGTGGTAAGAATCGCCCTTGAAAATGCGGTATCTGTCGCGGGCACGTTATTACTGGCTGACGCGACATTAACTGAAATTCCTGAAGAAAAACAGGGTCATCGAGGAGTTTTGAGTGAGGATTTTGAGTCCTCGGCGCCCTGACTTAGAGCAGAGGCAATCCGATGGCTCTCAGAATGTTGCTATGATAGCATTTGCCCCGATCTAGAATTTCTGTGGAGGGGTTATGAAACTCTTTTTTAGTGTTTTTTTGGTTGTGATGGCAGGGATCGCTTTTGCTGATAATTCACACCCATCAAAAGATCTTTGTAACGTGCAGGTAACAACAAAGTATCTGGTAGAAAAAACGTGTCGGGTGAACGACGTGATGATCGGTGCGGAAATCCAAGATGGCATCTTGAAAGTTCAGTGTGGTCGTCCGATTGTGCTGTGTAATGGTCCTAGCGGGTCTGATTCAGATGGCGAAAAGCCTCAGTCTCCCCCGGTAGCGGAGCGATGGTATTGCACGGGTATTTGCTATATTATCGGTGATCCTGAAGTTGATCCCCATCATAAAGTGAGCGCTTACGGTCCATCAGAAGCGGCAGCGCGCGCAGCTTTAAAGTGTGATCCTGACGATCTTAGTGACGTGGTTTGTAGGCAAGTCGAGAAAAAATAAATTGAGACTAAATCGATACTCGGTAAATGACTAATTTATTATCCGTATTTTCTGCCCCTGGTCGTTATGTGCAGGGGCCAGATGCTACAAGACATTTAGCGGCCGAGCTCAAATACCTTGGCTTTAAAGGTCCAGTTTTAATTGTTGCCAGCGGTAGTGCAATTAAACATCTCTCAAATATCTGGCAAGAGACGTTCAAGCACTGTGGTCTTAAATACTCAGTCCATGTTTTCAGCGGTGAATGCACCGCTGAAGAAATCACGGCAGTCGATAATTCGGCGAAAGCGCAGATGGCTGATGTCATCGTGGGTTGCGGTGGAGGTAAGGTCCTCGATGCAGCTCGCGCTGCCGCAGCTACAATAGACGTCGGTTTTTGTAGCGCTCCCACCTTGGCATCAACGGATGCGCCCTGCAGCGCACTTTCTGTGGTCTATCATGCAAATGGAGAAGTATCGGAATACCGGATACTACGGCGTAATCCCGATTTGGTTCTGGTTGATTCAAGTGTTGTGGTGAGAGCTCCAGCCCGACTGCTGATAGCTGGTATGGGAGATGCTCTAGCGACGTGGTTTGAGGCTAGAACGTGTGCCGCGAATAAAGTCAAAAATATGCGTGGCGGTGCTAGCACCATGTCAGCACTTGCTCTTGCAGAGCTTTGCTACAAGACTCTTTTGTCTGACGGCAAACAAGCCATTGATGCAGTTAATAGTCACCGGCCTAACGACTCTCTTGAGCGTTTAATTGAAGCAAATACCCTTCTTTCGGGCCTTGGTTTTGAATCATCAGGTCTCGCAGCTGCCCATGCTGTCCACAACGGTTTAACCGCCCACCCAGCAACCCATGACTTTTATCACGGGGAAAAAGTGGCATTTGGTGTTTTGACTCAGCTCGTTCTCGAAGGTGCGCCGCGTCATGAAATTGATGAAGTTTTGACATTTGCTCGACAAGTTGGTTTGCCAACAAGTCTGAGGCAAATCGGAATTATCCAGCCTTCTCACCACGATCTTCTCAAGATAGGCGAACGAACCTGTCGTCCGGGCGAAACCATTCATAATGAGCCATTTAAAGTCGATGCAAAAATGGTTGCAGAGGCAATTAAGGAAGCCGACATGATTGGGTTTGAGTAGATCCATATGTCTAATCAATAGCCAATCAGTCGGGTGTCCCACTTATAACCTAATCAATAGCCAATCAGTCGGGTGTCCCACTTATAACCTCGGTATAGCGTTACTGGTGCAGCTGGCCTGGGATCCGCCTGGTCCAAATACGGTGGTGGTGAAGATAGTTTGGTTGCTGGTCGGGCAAGTGCCAGTTCCTGACCAGTTCATTCCATTCCATCGACCTGATCCCGACGGGGAAATTTTTAAGGCTTTTGAGGTATCTAAAATACCGCCGCCGGTTAAAGTCAGATCACAAATGCTTGTTCGATTTCTTCGTTTTGCTACTAATTGGCACGATGAAGGAGGAAGCCTCGTGGCTACGGCTTGACAGGTCGCAGTTTGCAGAGCTGCTCCCGGACCCCAAGCTGATATGCTTAGTGGTGTGTTGGCTACTTGGCTACAGGTGAATTGACCTGTTGCCGGTGCACTGCCGTTCCACGGAGCTCTTGAACCTGTAGTGCCGATACTGTAGCTGGCGATGGTGCCGGCTGGCGATGTTGCCGTTACTGAATAGTCGCACACATTGGTCGTCTGTCTTCGCGAGACTGTCACTCTGCAGCTTGGTGCGGGAATTTTATCCACTGGGGCAGCCGAACATACTCGTCCAGGAATTTTATTTTGCCCCGGCAAATAGGCGCTAAATTGAGTTGAGCCATGATATGAACAAGTTGTTGTGCCTTCGAAATTCGCAGCGGGTGGTATTTGCTTCCAGTCAACTGGATTGCGTGGAGTTGCAACTGGTGGGCCATCCACAACCCAACCGCGTACAAGATTGACGTTAAGCTTGCAAATGTTGGTTAGTCCCACGCGAGTAGCTGTCATTTCACAAAATGGGATTTCAACCGGGACAGATAATATTGTGGCACTTTTACAGGTTGGCCCAAGACCGGCCGAGCCCGAAAGATTTGCAGAGAAGGTCGTACTGTCCTCTGTCGAACATGGTGCAGTTCCTTTAAATTGATCACCGTTCTGGACCCAGTTTGAAGGATTTACTGGGGAGGCGGCTGGGTTCCCGGAAGCAACGCCTGATTTGCGAGTTACTGTTAGCTCACAAGCGTCCGAGTAACCAACTCGTTGAGACGACAGTTCACACGTTGGAATCTCTGAATGTACTGGGACTGTGCTTGTACACTCTGGCCCTGTTCCAGTTTCATCCGTTAGCTGTGCTTTGAAATTTGTAACTGCATTAACAGCGCAGTATGTAGTTCCTGTCCACTTATCGCCTGAGTTTGTCCAGTCAGATGGATTGCCGGGCGACAGAACAGGGTTGCCGGTTGGATTACCTACTAACTTGCTGACCTCCACATCACAGGTGGCCGAGTTTCCACGTCGAACGACGCTTAGGCCGCACTGTGGGAGTATGGGTCCGATGGCTCCAGATTCACAGGATCTCCCCGTGCCACCAGGGCCACTCAAGGTCGCGGTGAAAACGGTTGCGGTGTCACTTGAGCAGGCTACCTTTCCAGTCCAAGTGTTACCTTTTTGATTCCAAGAGCTCGGTGCAGCGGGAAGAACAGCGGGGTTTCCTGTTACGGGATCCGCGGAGCCGGTGATTGTCAGATTACAGCTGCTACCATCATCGGCTCTTTTTGCCGTGATCGAACAAGACGGTGCGGCCTCGGCAGTTACTGGGGGCATTGCGCGCACTATCTGATGCGCATCGCCAAAACTTGCGATAGCTTGTTGTATCTCATTCAAAAGTTGGTGGAGTATTGGGCCATCACCGACCCCTCCAAAAGTCACTAAGCTATATAATATGGGCATTACGCCGTAAGTATTTCGAAGAAGAAGAAAAGTCGGGGAGCTCGAATCAAATCTGATCATGTCCTGATAGTATTTGCGTACGCACGCTCGGGAGGATTCGTTAATATCGTCCCGAAAACGCTGCCAGGCCTCCAAAGTGTGGACACCCGCTTATCGACTAGTAAAGCCCTATTTGACTGATTTATTCTTAATAATGGTACGAGAGTTGGCACTAACTTGGAGGCTTCAGGGTCTAGAACTTTCAATGGAGTGATGCTGCCCGGTAGATCAGAGTCCAAGCGAATAATCGCTACATCGGCATTGGTTAAATACTTATAGTCCACTACGGTCCTGGTTATTAAACGATTATCCAGGGTTAGAAACCATAAAGTTTCCCCTTTTTGGCCGTGGTATCCGTAATGGGCGGTGTAGACAACGTGCCGCGGCGTGATGGCGGTGCCGCGCGCATAACCTCCCAAGGTAACGCCTGTGAGGTTAATGCCGTCAGTCCAACTTGTTTCGAGGTGATAGGATTTATTCCAATTTGTCCACCAATCAATTCTGGGCTTTGCGACCTCTGGTTCCCTGTTGCAAATGCGTTCCATGACTTCCACGCTAAATGCGTCGCGCCATTTCTTTTCTTCAGGTGTTGCTGCCGCAGCTGTTTCCTTCGCGCAATAGGTAATGACGGTGCCATTATCAGAAGCGGTGACGTCCTTTTCGGTTAGTTTTACGGGGTTATTTGGATCATCGAGCATCGTGCTGGAAAGTTTTTTTGTGGTTTCTTCCGCAGGTGTTTTTTTCGAAATCGCAGTGGAAGAGGTGTTTTTCGTTGTTTTACAGCTCGGTGCGAGCGCATGAATTAAAACTAGTGATAATCCTAGAAGTCGTTTTTGAGTTGGTATCATAACAATCCTCGGTGGCTTGAAAAGTTAGATACTTAGCTGCCAAGAGCAGATTTAATAATTTCAATATCTTGGTTGTAGGAATCAGCACTCAGTGGTCCAAATGAGAATCGCATAAACTTGCTGTGAATGCCTTTTTCTCCAAGTCGATTCATGTCGCAGAGGGTTCCCGGAAGAATGGCTGCTTTGTGTTTGAAAAGTCTTTGGTTAAATTCTTCGGCAGTAAGGCCCTTTGGTAGGCGGCCCCAGTGATAAAACCCGCCCGTGCCCGTGTAAAGTTCAATTCCAAGCGATGATAAGCCATTTTCGTAACGCTTGCGTTGTTCATTGTAAAAACGCACAACAGCGTCGCGGGCTTTGGTGACGCGACTTCTCTCCAGAAGATTGGCTACGTAGATTTGAGATGGTCTTGATACTCCGCCCATGGCAATCGATGAGAAGTTTCTGAATAGCTCAATGTGCTCTTTGGCAGCAATAACCCATCCGGTCCGCATTCCAGGAACCTGCAGGCCTTTGGTAGCTGCACCAATGACGAATACATTTGTTTTGTCGATGTTTTTGACGTAGCGCATGGCACTTACTGGGCCATTTTCGGAGAAGAATTCGTAGGCTTCATCAAAGATGCCGCCATGGTTGGCTTCAGATGCAAACTCGACGAGTTCCTTCAGTTGAGATCCATCCCATGTCACGCCAGTCGGGTTACACGGATTACTTTTGATCAAGAAAGTTTTTCCGCCACATTTTGCTCTAGCAGCCCTGTAATCTTGCATGCCCGGTTTGAATAGATTGCTCGGGTTACTTGGGATGATCTCGTAAGCGCGATCAAGCATTTTGAGCTTGTCGTAATAGGGGGTGTATTCGGTCTCTTCAATCATCACCTTGATGTCACGCTGAAGAAATAACAGCGTCGCGAAGATGGCAGGCCTTCCGCCTGCAAAGACTGCGATGTTGTCTTCGCTAATATCTGCCCCGTAGAAGTGATTATAGTAATCACGGATTGCCAGTCTTAGTGTATCGACGCCTGAAGCGGCGGGGTACTTCAGATCAGTGGATTGAAATTCAACTCGCGACGGCAGCTCTGGGCCGCCCGGTAGCTGGGTCGTTAGGGGGAAGCCTTGAGCCCATGGGTGAGTGCCGGGGTCTCCCATGTAGGAGCCTGTGGCGTCTTGGAATTTGAACAAGGTTTCATAAACACCCATCGGTGGAAACTTTTGTAGAAACATGCCAAGCCCCCTTATAGTTAAGACTTAATACCGCAAATCTACTGGTTTTTTGATCTTGTCGTATTCTGTCGTAACTGCCTTTTTAAGGCAATCTAGAACTCTCGTCTAAAAACTGATTGACCAGAGTAGGCTCGCCCACTAAGAGGGGGCTACAAACTTAGAGGGGTGCTTCATGCAAAGATTTCTGAAACGTTCTGTTTTAATTGGACTTATAGCAGTACTGACCTCTACTTGTGGCCAGAATCAAGATGTGAACGAGAGACTGATTGTTAAGACGGCTGTTAAGGCTGGCGGTGCCGGTATGGATCACGCTGCCAAACAAGGAGCGTTTCAATCAAGAATTCTCCCGGCTGAAACGTCTCCACAGTTGCCGACCATTACGACTTGGACCCAACCATTGGTGCCCATGGTTGCTGGAAACCTTTACGTAGTCCTCAGTGGTAACGGAAGCTGCCCCAAAGGTGCACCATCAAGAGTGGCTCCCGGCTTGCAAGAAAACGAACTGTTTATGGCATTCAATCAATGGATCTTTTCAGGCGGCGTTCTAACTGCCAATGACCGTGTCATTTATGCCTGCTACGAGTGGCAAAGTCCTCAGATGAAGTTCTACGATCTCAAAGCTGAGAGACAGATGATTCCCATTCTTGAAACTCAGATTCCGGAACTAGTCGTTGGACGTATGCAAGGTTTTGGAAAAATCTTTATCGTCGGCCACTCCCACGCGGGATGGCTTGCGATGAAGTTGGCCTCGTCGCCTATGTTGTTAACTTATGCAACGGCACCAATTTTTCTAGCGACAGTCGATCCTGTGAGCCGGGTGACGTGCCAACGACTAAGAGAACCTGGATGCCGCGAAGCACCCAGGGATTTTAACGCGATTGAACTACAAAATCTCAATACGAGAACTAAGTGGCTTAACCTTTATCATGCGCCAGCCATCATTTTGGGTTCAGGGCCAATCGCTCAAGCACATCAAAATATACATGTGAATGCTAATCACGTGGCTATGCAGATGGATACGACCGTCTGGCAAAACATTCGCCAGTTTTTTCTGACGTTTCGTTAACGTCTAAATCCCTATAAAAACACAAAAAAATTCCGACTATTCTTGCCCCCTCTTGACAGGGGGCAATGTGTACTTAACTTGCTATTTAAGGGGTTTGTCGCCCCCAAAAACACAATGAAGCTTAGGAGGAGGTTTAGATATGGGACGTTTAGATCTTTGGGGCCTTGAGCCAAAAAACTCTAACTCGCTGTTTGAGGACGTATGGAAGATGTTCAATGATTTTGAGCGAGGCGCACCAGCGCAGAATCCTTGGGCTAGAGCATCGCAGTCGGCGATGACGCCAGCATGTGACCTGAGTGAAACCAAGGAGGGATATCTTCTCACTTTTGATCTTCCGGGTCTCAAGCGTGAGGATATCAGTATCGATGTGACAGATCGTAGGCTGGTCGTATCTGGTGAGCGTAAATGGGATCACGAACATAAAGACGCAAATTACTTCCGGCGCGAGCGCTCATATGGCCAATTTTCTCGATCATTCGAACTTCCGGAAGGAACGAATGTGGACTCCATCGAGGCGACCTACGAGAACGGTGTTCTGAGACTTGCAGTGCCTAAGGCAGAGGAGTCAAAAGCCCGCAAGGTTCAGATTGGTGAGTCACCTCGTGGCTTTCTTCGAAAGTTAACCGGTAAGCCGGAGATAAAAGTAGCAAGTTCTAAAAATTGAATTTGATCGATTTGGGGGCTGTAAAGCCCCCAATTGTTTTATTTGCTATGTGAACATTCCCATGTCAAAATCCCTCAAGCATGAAGACCAAAACTGAATATCTTACATTTAACCTGCCCACAAAGATGGGGTTTCTTAATATAACGAACGATGTTTACGACATCGTAAAAAAGTCTGGTGTCAAGGAAGGCCTTGTTCTAGTAAACGCCATGCACATTACCGCGTCGGTGTTTATCAATGACGACGAATCAGGACTTCATCACGACTTTGGAATTTGGCTTGAAAAACTTGCTCCCCACATCCCGACCCGCCAAGCATATCGTCATCATCAGACAGGCGAAGATAATGCGGATGCGCATTTGAAACGTCAGATCATGGGTCGCGAGGTTGTCGTGGCTATTACCAAAGGTAAGCTGGACTTCGGGCCATGGGAGCAGATTTTTTACGGCGAATTTGATGGAAATCGACCTAAGCGCGTTCTGGTGAAGGTCTTGGGTGAATAGTCTCTAGTTTAAAAATCTAAGATACTTGAACTCGATGCTCGGCATCATAGTATTCGTGGTTTTAGTAACGTCTTTTAGCTTTGAGTCAGCCGTGGCCTGGTAGTCAGCTTCGCTTATCCCGTCTGCAGACGGGGGGTTGCCGGTTATTGAAGCTTTACTACCTATTGGAATCAAAAGACCGGCGGCGGCAATGAGAGCCGATTTGTCAGCCTTCCACATCCAGCCAGCCTTTGGATAAAAAAGGCTTTGAGATACTTTCCGCGTCCATGCAATGGTGGTTTTAGTCGTGCTTCCAGATGTACCATCAGTATAGGAAAGGTCCGCATTCGTCGTGAGTCTGACGCTTCTCATGCCAAAACTCGCTCCAAGGAAAAACGGCTGTCCTTGGTTCGGCTGCCATCTAGCGCCAAGACCGATAAATGATGTGTTGCCTCGGAATTCAGATTGAGAAAGTTGGAAAAACCCGAATTCGCCGCCGGCCTGTAGTTTGCCAAAATCTGCAACAGCCTCCAGACCAATAGATGGTAGGTATATACTTTGAAGGCCTCCGCCCAGCCCAAATCGAAATCCCTGAACGCGCTCTAAAGGCTTTATCGAGGGCTTTTCGTCCGGTTTCTTTTCGACTTTGACTTGATTGTTGCTTGATTTTTTCTTGGTTTTTGCTTTGCTAGCAGCGAATCCTGCCGCTGACGGTAGTGCAGTGAGTATCGATACTAAAGTTAGTGCCCGAATAATCATTTATTGTAGTGCCGTAAATTCCAGGCATGGCGTCATGAGACTAGGATTGCTGACCGTATAGGGTATTGAATACCCATCGTATTCGAGTATCTCAAACTGACCGGCTTGATTGACGTGCTGGACTATAACTGAGAATTCACCGTCCGAGGCGTGTTCCATGTATAGGTTATCTAGTCTGACGCGGCCGTCTGGTAGTTTTGTAAACCTATTCCGCGAAAGAGAGCTGCCGTTTGCACCAAGAAAATTCATATGACTTAAAGATTGGTGAAAAAAAGATATTGTGCCGTTGGATTCCATTTTTTTGAGCAGGGCATTTGATTTATTAACTCGACTTTCTTCTATGGCATCGCGTAGATTTTCTCGATTTGAGATGTTTTTTGCGAAATATTTCTCGCCGTCAAACTCAGGATCAAAGTAGGCTCTGAACTCTTCTTCGTCTTTATAATAAGTAAAGTCTAGGTGCTCGGGCTGGGATGTCTTGGTAGGTACGAACTTGCTTGCGAGTGCATGGCATTTGAGATTTGTTTTAAATGATTTACTGATTTGTCCAAGGTTGCCTACGAGAAGATTGTTTTGACCTGCTGCGAAATCGTCCATAAGCTTTTTAACCGCTAATACTGGCAGTCCTCCTCGCAGGGTTACTTGAGCGCCTGTCGGGAACCGAAGATATTTGTTTACAAAAAAATCTTGTGCTGGCTCGTAGAGATTGATCGCGCTCGATTTGGTGTCAAAAGGTCCAAAGTATTTCGCAGTTTGAATTCTAAGAAAGTCGATAGCCACTTTACTGGTACTGGAGTCATTTTTACTGTTAGGACCCGCCTGAGCGATATATTTCTTGTGGAGGTCTAGAAATAGGTTTTGAGTTAATGCACGACCTTCACAAGTGCCAGACTTATCTATGCCCGCAGGCTCATAGTGTAGGCTCAAGACGCCAGCTAGGATCCCTTGGCTTCGCAAATCAAGAGCATTTATGCAGAATTTTTTGATCAGATCAAAAGCTCCAATACTGTGAATCTGATCTTTCGGCACCAAGCATTGATCGCCGAAGGTTTTAGCAATTTGTCGATTTATTTCGTTACGAATCTCGGCAGGGCGCTGCTGTTCACTAAGGAATCCAAAAGGATTAAAGCTGCTTCGAAATGTTGGTAATGGAATATTATTCTGAATGTGTTTGGTCAGTAGCTGGATTCCATCTTTGGTATATCCCGAAGACTTTTGAGCGGCATCATTTAAAAGAAATTGAACGATGCCTCTTAATTCTGAGTCTGGTGTGCAGTCAAGGGTGTTCTTCACGTCGTGGTAATTAAGAAGTCCGTCTGGACCGGCAAAAATCCTGGCCGCATCCCACAACAGAGCGTTTTCACGGTGTCTTACTCGCGCCGACTCAAGTTCGCGCCTGGCCCATGTATCGGCTTGTTGGATGGCTCCGTCAGCGGCGGCCTTGAGTTCTTGGATGCTCTTGAATTGCTTTGCTATGGGCTCAAGTAAAGTTAGAGCAGTTTGCGCCGGCTTTATTAGGACATCAGAGATTTCAGATTTTATTTCGCCTTGGGTTTCTTCGGCGCTTTTTGCTTGCGAGCTGTGATTATTTGTTGATTTGCAAGCAATTGTGGCGCCGGTTGCAAGGGACAACATCAGGCCAAGCGTGTGTATCAAGCTATGAGAGTTCGACATCGCTTTGTGTTCTTCAGTCCTGTTCGGCGTCTTCACTTCGTTCTCCTTGTTGATGTGATTCACCTCCGCTCTCATGTTTCTCTTCGTTTTCACCAAGCTGGAGATGATTGCCAAACAGCGTGAGAGATCTTGTAGAAGGATCAAATTTTACAAGTAATGTGGTGGCCCAAGCCAAGACTAAAGCCAGGCCAATTAAGCCGACAAGATTTTTAGGGTCGCCGATAGTCTGGCCAGAGCCAAGATTATCTTTTTTGCCGTCAACCATGCTCAACCCGATGAGTTCTTTGTGTCTCACGGTGTGAACTATGATTCCGGCGACGTGCGTCAATGCTACAATAAGAAACAAGGTTGCCAGCACTTCGTGGATCTCTTTGATATCGTGATTCTCTGGGCCGGTGGCCATCCGGTAGCCGGTGATTCCCATGCAGAGTGCCAGCGCCATCATGATAACGGCTGCCCAGCTAGATGCTGGATTATGTCCCGCCCAGCGTCGTTTGCTACCCGAGAAAAATCCTGATGCGTAACCTATCAGGTCGGAGGGATTTAGGGCGAAGCCCGAAAATTTTGCGTGCTTCGTGCCAATGATTCCCCAGATGATTCTGAGAAAAACAAGGAACGACAGTGTCATGCCTGCGATCATATGGTAGGAAAATGTAACGGATTCGTCGTCAATCGTTTTGGCGATGACAAATGCAGTTACAAAGAGTCCTGCAAATAGCCAGTGAAAAATCCGGGTAGGTAAGTCGTACACAAGGCTTCTTGACATGGAGTGCTCCTAGAATAGAGTTCTGCAACGCGTACCCTTATTATCTTGCATGATGACTGATTAGTCCAGATTTTGGTCTTTTTAGAGTCAATTTTACCGAAGTCTCAAAATCCAAAGTCGAAGGGCTTGCTGCAAGACCTTCAGGTGATTTTCTGCCATCGGAAACGCTTTTAGAGATGAAAGCTCGTAACTACCATCGATTTGCGGATGAGTCGTGATTTTGTAGCCAAGTCTTTCGAAAAAAGCGGAGAGTTCTATTTGATCTTTGAATTGATCCTGACTCAGATCACGACCTGTGAGCTTTGTTATAGATGAAGTCATAGCATCCATGATCGAGCGAATCCGAGGCTGATTCATGAGTTGTCGAGCTTCTGCCTCCACCATAAAGTCTGGTGTTATCCAAACACCGTCAAACCTTCGAAGAATTTCTTTTATGTTGTCGGCTAGTGTTTCTTTTTCTGACCTTGATAGGTACATGTAAAGTCCTTCATGCACCACTGCGATCGGTTTTTTAGAATCAAAATGCCTAAGCGCATGATTGAGATCACTCATAGCAAGGGCATTCACTTCTTCAAAGAACAGGTTCGGCCTTCGACGGGCCTGCTGTAGCGCAGGGATGCACTCAGCGATGGACATTTTCTCGCGCATGAGTGTTGGTAGGTCTGTTTCTACGTAGATTATATCTGGATCCGCAGTCATCACAACGCCGCGAAATGAGAGTCCAGATGCGAGCTCCAGCACCTGGTGGATTCCAGTCATTTTGATAGCGCTGATCATGCTTTTATAGCGAGCTTCAATGGCCGGCGTCACAAACTTTTTTAAGTCGTCAAGCATTGCAGCGTCTGGACAAATCGTCTCGGTGACAGCTTTAGCGTCAATGAGACGAGCAACGTCTTTGGCGCATGGGATATCAGTGAATTCTCTGAAGTAGGCTACTAATTTAGCTGTGGGACTAATGCTGGCGAAATCGCTTTTCCCTTGAACGGTGGCAATTTGTAGGTCTTTTTGCATATATTATCGTCCTTTTTTACTCAGTGAGCCGGTAAATAGCGCCGGAGGAGAAATCTGCGATGTATAGCTCGCCGTCGGCGTCTTTGGCAAACGTTGAAATCGTTACATCAAACTTGCCATGACTCGCAAACTCCCTAGGCGACATGACTTTGGCGGAATCTTTCTGAGGTAGTGTGATGCTCCAAATCGCGCCCGTCACAAAGTCGCCAAAAAAGTAGCGGCCTTGAAGGCCCGTCAGTTTTGTCCCGCTGTACTGATAGCCTCCAGTTACACTAGCACCCAGCTCACGGCCATATTCTGCAATCGGCTGTGTGATATTTTGGGCGAATTTTTCGCAGTCTTTTGGTGGGTTAAAACAATGGCTGGCTTCATGGATCCGCCAGCCGAGATTGGCGCCTTTTGGTATGAAGGTGATTTCCTCCCAAGAGTTTTGACCAACATCACCTGCGATAAGGCGGCCTTTGTCGTCAAATGAGTACTTCCAGGGATTTCGCAGCCCATAAGCGAAAATCTCGGGCCGCGCCTTTGATTTGCCGCCTCGGCTATCCACAAAGGGGTTGTCTTTCGGTATTCCGTATTCAAGGCCCTGTTCGCGCTTGTCGACGTCGATGCGAAGCATTTTGCCAAGTAGTGTGTTCAAATTTTGAGCTCGATCTTGTGGGTCATCCCTAAAGCCGCCATCACCGAATCCAATATAGAGCAGTCCATCGGGTCCAAACACAAGGCTGCCGCCGTTGTGGTTCTTGTATGGTTGCTGCACCTCTAAAATCACCCGTTCCGTTGTCAGCGAGACGTTATCTTTATGCTTTGAATTAGACCACGTCCACTCGGAGATGCGCGATAAGTCTGGCCGGGGATTGTAGTGAATGAATACTTTTTTCGTCGATTGGAACTTCGGATGAAACGCTAGCCCTAGGAGTCCAAGTTCAGACTGAGTGGCAACTTTAAGGTCTAACAATTTAGTTTTCGCACCGGTGGCTGCGTCTAGAATCCAAGCAGACCCGGCTTTTTCCAATACAACGGCCTCTCTGTTCGAGTTCGGAAAAAATTCAATGTCAGTGATTTGAGTAAAGCCGCTAGCAATCTTTTGAAGCTTAAAGGGCAGATTTTTTGGAGTTGTCTCAGCGTTGGCTGGGCTGGTCAGGGTGGTGCTGAAAAGGATTATTGGAATGAATAGGAAGAAGTGCTTAGAGGGTTGATTTTTTTTCAACGGAGATCTCCCTTCTTTTGAGTGTTAAACCACATAATATGGTAGAATACGAGAGCTTTATGCTGTCGATATTTCAGGAGATATTAGAGACGCGTCAGTGGCGTTTCAAGGTTGTACAAACACAGGAGATTTCATGTCGGTCTCACGACTCATTTTACAACGGCGTTTTGGGCCTCTTTTTCTAACCCAGTTCGCTGGTGCGCTAAACGACAATATTTTCAAGAACTCTATGGTAATTCTTTTGTCCTACAGTGCTGCTTCTGAATCGGAAAGCGGCTTTTTGGTCAATGCTGCCGCAGGATTGTTTATTTTACCGTTTTTTCTATTTTCTGCTGCAGCGGGTCAGGTTGCCGACAAATACGACAAAGGCCGAGTCATGCGAGCTGTTAAGCTTGCTGAGATTTTTATCATGCTTTTGGGCGCAGCCGGCTTCTATTGGAGTTCGCAATGGATGCTTTTTTCCGCTCTATTTTTGATGGGCGTGCATTCGACGTTTTTTGGTCCAGTTAAATACTCGGTGTTACCTCAACACCTGGGCGAACATGAATTAATTGCAGGCAACGCTCTGATCGAGATGGGTACGTTCCTGGCCATTTTGATCGGTACACTTTTGGGTGGGGCACTAGCCGGTCACGGCGAGGCTAAAGTCATCTCGTCGTGGATCATGGGTGTGGCCTTAGCTGGATGGGCTTGTTCTTTGTTCGTGCCTAAGGCTCCGCCGGCTGATCCTGGTCTTAAAATCAAATTCAATTTCATCTCCGACATGCGCGAGATGATTGAAACCAGCAAGCAGCGCGAAGGCATCTTGAATGCCGTCATGGGAATAAGTTGGTTTTGGTATTTTGGTTCTACTTTTCTCGCGCAGCTTCCATCATTTAGTAAACACACGCTTCAAAGTACAAATCCTGCGACCACGACAGTTCTGCTAGCCACATTTTCAATTAGTGTTGGCATCGGCTCTTTAATCACCGAACGACTATCTCGTGGCGAGCTCGAGTTGGGCATGGTGCCGCTAGGCGCACTTGGTATGTCGCTATTTTCTGGTGATATGTTTTTTGTAAATATTGCAGATGCGAGCAAAGCTCTGATTGATATGCCTGCCTTTGGAATTGAAAATGTAGAGATACCCTGGCGGATTTTATTCGACATCGCCATGACAGGTATTAGTGGAAGCTTATTTATTGTCCCGATGTACGCTTATTTACAGTACAGGTCAGAGGAAAGGACCAGGTCTCGACTCATTGCTGCAAATAATGTGTTTAACGCGGTTTTCATGGTGGCGTCGGCGTTATTTACGATGTTCTTTTACAAAGTCGGTCTCAATACTGTTCAAATTATTTTTGTTACAGCTGTCATGAACTTGGTGGTTACCACGTGGGTTATCACTCTAATACCTGAGTTTCTCATGCGATTTATCATCTGGATTTTGGCTAGTACGATTTACCGTTTACGATACTCTGGAAGACAACTCATCCCGTCAACAGGGCCAGCACTAATCGTCGCCAATCACGTTTCATATATCGATTGGTTTATAGTGACCGCGGCCTGCCGTAGGCCTGTAAGATTTGTGATGTACCATTACTTCTTTAAAATGCCTGGAATTCACATATTTGCAGAGGCGGCGAAGGCTATTCCAATCGCGCCAGCCAAGGAAGACCCGGCCCTAAAAGAAAAATCGTTTGACGCCATCTCTGCCGCCCTTCGTGAAGGTCATGTGGTTTGTATATTCCCCGAAGGTGGGCTTACTCGTGATGGTGAATTGATGCCATTTCGCCCGGGAGTTGAAAAGATTTTGGCAAGGGATCCGGTGCCAGTTTACTTGATGGCGCTTAATGGTCTATGGGGTAGCTTCTTTTCGAGAGTCGGTGGACGCGCGATGCGCAAGATGCCCCATCCAAAGTGGCGCGTTATCTCTATTGTTATTAAGCAATTTCTTTATGATAAGCCTAAGGCTGGCACGGAGACCCAACTAGAGGGTCTAGCAGCCGCCATGGAAAAAGACATCAAAACGATTTTGACTTAGACGATTGGGCCTACATTTTGAAGACGTTGCGCTTTTCCCGGTAGTCGGTGAATGCTTCGATATCTTTGGCAAGTAGGAACGGATTTGATTCGAGCTCTTCGCTAAGTATGAGCGGCACTGTGAACTGGCCCTCTTGTCGTAGCTTCAAGGCGCGGTTCAAGCGATCCAAAATGTGCTTATTCTGAGGTGAAACCATTTTTGCAAAGTGCCCATTAGTGACCGTGTACTCGTGAGTGCAGTAGATTTTTGTGTCTTTAGGTAGAGACTTGAATCGACTTAAGCTTTGAAACATTTGAGCGGGGGAACCCTCAAATAAACGACCACAACCCATACCGAATAGAACATCCCCTGTGAAGGCAATCTTGGCGGAGGGCGAAACGAAGCCAATGTGCCCGGTCGTGTGTCCCGGTAGGTGCCACACTTCAAATTTCGTCCTGGCAATCATCAGCTCATCTCCATCTAAAACCGGGTAGGTTAGCGGCGGAAGCCGAGCTTGGTCTTGTGTGAATCCATAAGTCTCACACTCCGGATAAGCTGATATCAATCCCGGAACGCCACCGATATGATCACCGTGATGGTGGGTTAATAAAATATGCGTCAGCTGCCACCCGCGCTCATCTAGTGCTGCAATGACAGGTTCGGCCAGGGCGGGGTCAACCACCACCGTTGATGCTGAGACGTCGTCTCGCATGATGTGAATGTAATTATCCTCAAGGACGGGTAGGGAGATAATTTTCAAGTCTCAAGCCTCCAGGCAGCGGCATTGTGAGAACTCTTTTGGAGTGCGCTGTTTTCTCGAGTAGAATAGCACAAGGTTTAAGATTTTTAAGAGGGATATATAACGTGGACGTTGGAAAAAGGTCTGAGGACGCTGAAAAACAGGCCAAAGTCATCATTGAAGATCCCGATTCTGCGGTTGGGATGGCCGAGAAGGCTCAGCAAAAAGTCAGGAAAAATCAGGTTAAGCTAGGTACAGTGCGTCGTGACTTCGAGACTTTGATTCGTATGCTTAAAGCCTGGGGTACGGGTAAATATAAGGGTATAGGGATCGCGAACATCTTAGTTGTGGCGGGTGCGATATTCTATTTTGTGAATCCATTTGATGCGGTTGTTGACTTCATGCCAATCATTGGTTTTACGGACGATGTCGCTGTGATCACATTTGCCCTAGCCCGGCTTAAAAACGAGGTCCAAAAGTTTCAGGACTGGGAGGAGGTCGTGGATGTGCCGACTTCTGATCCACGATCGTCTGATGACTAATGACCCACCACTTGTGGGTTTTAAATTGAAAATTTTAGTTGATACGCGACCGGAAATGCTGGGTTAGCTTCGGCAAATGTACCAAACTAGGTCACTTGATCTTCAAATCAAAATGCCCCTTGAGATAACTATCGCCAATTTTTAAAAGATGGGGGCTTGCCTCGATTGAAATCAAACGACTTTTAAATCGCTCTTCGACAACACGGTGGATTGAGTGTAGGAGCTGTGGTTTTTTGTTTGGGCTATGATGTCCTTTCCCGGTGATGACGCGGATGTTTACGGTTTGGCCTCTGGCGTTAGCAAGAATATCCTCTATCGCTCTTATGACGTGATGCTGTGCCTCTTCTACTGTCAGGCCATGAAGGTCGATATCATGGCGCGCGTTCGATTTTTTTGGTTTGATAATTTTTTTTGTCGCATCCCGAGCGTCGACATCTTTTTGGGGTATGCGTTCGAATTCAATCGCGTCGTGAAACAGCTTGGCTTCTTGTTCATTAGTGAGTTTTGTTGGACCCTGCTCCTCCGGCTGTTCCTCATCTATCCACTCAGGGTTTATTTTTGATTTTTTGGTGTTTTTGTTTTTTGTCCTGCTCATATCTTGATATTAGCTGCTTTAGCAGGAGTTGGGTAGTCACTACCAAGTGTTGGCGCAAGATTAATAACATCCGCTTTTGATATGACGGGCTGCAAGACGTCTCGCACCATAATCGAATGAGAGATTCCTTGGCGCTGTAGTTTTCCCGAGACACATAGAAAGCTCTGACCTGATATTTTCTTACTGTTGCGCTCGATGATCTCGGGAGTGAGAGCTAGGTTAATAAATCCGGTTTCATCTTCCAGGGTTATAAACATCATACCGTTGGCACTGGGTGGTCGTTGTTCAATAAGAATCATTCCAAACACTTGTATGACTTGATTCGGTATAAGATCTTCCAAGTCTTTGGCTCGTTTGACCTTTGTTTGCTGCACGGGGTAACACCAGTTTTCTGAGCGAATAACCTCAGCCGGGTGCTGGTGTAGGGATGTCTGAAAGCTTTGAAAGTCTTGTTGAATAGTTTGTTCGCTAGTTTCTTCTGGAAATCTTGCATCAAGATCCAAGTCTTCAAGCCACGTTGCATGTGGTGCCGCAGCTGCGATCCAGATTGCCGAGCGCCTTGATAGTCCAAATATAGAAAATGCACTTGCTGATGCCAGAGTGGTTAATTCATGGCGCGGTACTTTTGTGTGCTTTAAAAAGCTCTCCCACGTGGCCCAAGGTTTAGTACGGCGGCGTGTATCTTCAATGTGCAGGGCTGTCTTCTTGGAAAGACCTTTAATCATATTAAAGCCAAGGCGGATAGCAAAGTCCTTGGGCTCGTGATTTGAAATAGCTTCAAGCTTGCAGTTCCAGTCAGATTGATTCACGCAAATTGGTAAGACGGCAATTCCTTGGCGTTTTGCTGCCTGCACAAGGGCGTGTGGAGAGTAAAATCCCATAGGCTGCGAGTTCAATAGGGCCGCAAAAAATGCGGCCGGGTAGTGACACTTCAAATAACAAGACGCATACGCGATCAGGGCAAACGATACGGCGTGTGACTCGGGGAATCCATACTCGGCAAAGCCTCTCATCTGAGACAAGATGGCCTGTGCAAATTCTGGAGCTATGCCGTTTTTTTGCATGCCTTCCGCCAGTCTCTCAAGCCATGGGTTAAGATCTCCACGCATGGTCCAAGCACCCATATTTTTTCTGAGTTCATTGGCTTCACCTGGCGTGAAATTACCAATCGCCATGGCAATTCGCATCACTTGTTCTTGAAAAATCGGAATCCCAAGTGTGCGGTGGAGTATGGGTCTTAGACGTTCATCTGGATAAGTAATGGGCTCAAGGCCGTGGCGTCTTCGAAGGTATGGATGCACCATCCCGCCTTGAATGGGGCCTGGCCTAATGATCGCCACTTCGACGACTAAATCATAAAATGTACGCGGTAAAAGTTTGGGTAGCATCGACATCTGAGCCCGTGATTCGACCTGGAACGTGCCGACTGTATCAGCCCGTTGAATCATCTTATAGGTCGGCGTGTCTTCTTGGGGAATGGTCGCAAGAGAGAGCTCATGGCCGTAGCTTTCTTTGATTATTTGAAGAGATTTGCGAACGGCAGAAAGCATTCCGAGAGCGAGGATGTCGATTTTAAAAAATCCTAGGTCTTCAATGTCGTCTTTACACCACTGGATGACAGAGCGCCCTTCCATGGTGGCAGGCTCCTGCGGCACAAGTTCACTTAAAAGACGGTCAGCGATCATAAATCCGCCGGAGTGAATGCCAAGGTGTCTTGGAAAACCCTTTAATTGTTCGGCCATCTCAAACCAAAGTTTCCAGGGCAAGTTTTTAGTAGATTTTGATGTGTTTAAGTCTTTTAAGATGTCCCTGGGGGGCTTGCCGGCGTTGACTCTTGAAGACAATAGCTCTGTGACGTCTGATAAGACCTCATCAGAGATACCCAAAGCTTTTCCACAGGCCCTGATGGCTCCTTTTGTCCGAAAAGTTATGACGTTAGCCACCATGCCGGCCTTATCTCTACCGTAGCGGCGGTAAATATACTGAATGACTTCCTCGCGGCGTTCGTGTTCAAAGTCCACGTCAATATCTGGTGGATCGCCGCGCTCCACACTCATAAACCTTTCAAACAAGATATCAAACTGACTGGGGTCTACCGCTGTGATGCCTAAGACAAAACAAACGGCTGAATTTGCCGCAGAGCCTCGCCCCTGGCATAGGATGTCTTGTTTCCTCGCCCAAGAGACGATGTCCCACACGGTCAAGAAGTAATCTGCAAAGCCAAGAGTTTCTATCAGAGCTAGTTCATGTGTGAGTAAGGTTTTTATCTTAGGCGGAATCTGCTCTCCGTAGGTTATCTGGGCACCCGCCCAAGTCATGGCCGTTAGATAGCTTTGTGCCGTATATCCTGGCGGGATCATTTCCTTGGGATATCGATAGCGCAGTTCATCAAAGCTAAAATGACATTGCTCTGCTAGAGCTTCAGAATTTTCTAGGGATGTTTTTAGAATGGGAAGATGACGAAATCTTTGATTGATCTCTGGAATCGCTAGAAGACAGCGCTCGTCATTTACAAATGAATGAGCTACCGCATCGTCAAGAGTCATATTCGTTCTTATGGCAGTCAGTAAGTCTGAGAGTTTCTTACGACTACGGCAATGCATAAACGGATCAGTAGACAATAGGGTTTTTAGACCCAGTTGTTTTTGAGTCCTAAGAGCGTGATGAATCCAGATGTCTTCTGAGGGTGACAGATGGCGAGAGACAGCCATATACGAATGATCTTTTCCAAATAGATCAAATACAGTCTTACATTGTTTATCCCAGAGTTTTTCCGTGCCGGTTTTTGAGTCGGCAAGAGCCATTTGCCTAAGTAGTCCGCGCATGGGGATAATGACGCTTAAGTCTGCCAAAGACATGGAGGACAAATCTTCTAAGGATATATGAGCATCTCGTTTGCCATCTTTATGGGCGCGAGTGAGTATCTTGCAAAGATTGGCGTAGCCAATGGCTGATTTTGCAATCAGAGCTAGAGTGTTTTGCTCTACAAGAGGCCGATGGTGGTCTTTTTCAATGTGAATCTCTGCGCCGTAGTAAAGCTTTGGGCGTTTTTCTGGTTCTAAGGTTTTCCAATGCTTGTGAGTTCTGGCTAGTCCGTAGGCTCCGTCCATGTCACAAATGCCTAGGCCTGAGTAGCCGTAGGCTTGAGCTTTGTCTAGCATCTCATGTGGATGCGAAGCTCCCTGTAAAAAGCTGAAGTTTGTGTGAGCTAACCATTCTGTCCATTTTGTTATATCTACCTTTGTCATAATGCATTATCCATAAACTCCGTGAACGCGGAGACTTCCGTCATCGTTTTGAAACACCCATTGTAGTAATCCGTCATCAGTTATTCGCAGGTAATAATCACGGCATGAGCCTTGGCTTTGATCGAATGGATCACTCCACCAGGCTTTACTCACGCGTTCGGTGAAAATCAAACCAGACGAATGATGTCGATCTGCCGGAGTATGGGGAGTTTTATAGATGAAAAGAGGCCTTCGCTGATTGGTCGCCATCCAGCCGAGGTTTTCTGCGGGTGATATTCTGCCGGGTTCTTCCGAGATGTTAATGATTTTTCTCTCATATGAATATTCAGGAGCCCAATGTTCCGTGGGCGAAAATTCTGCGAGGGCTACCCCTAGTGAGTTTTCCAGATCGTGTAGCTTTGCAGAGTCTTTTGCTAGATCGTCATTAAATACAGAATGAAACCTCGCAGCAAATGTCAGTCGTTCTTTGACGGTGAGGCGCCATTCTGTAATCGAGTCACCCGTTATATATAGCTCGCCTGTAGCTCCAGGTCTATTTTTGTAGAGGAGAGCTTTTTGCCAAGAATGGAAGGCCTGGAGTAGGGCTGTCTTGTGGTGGCCGGATTCGCGGTGGAGGGGGTGCGGATGGCGGAACAAGACGGGAATACGAAGTGATGGGCTGCAAGAAAAGGACAGCTCCCACTCCAGGCTTACAACTCGCTCGCTGGAGTTCCAGCAAGCGAGACTGCAAAGTTTATCGAGGTCTTCGCGAAGTAATGGTGTTATGTGATCCCACTCGCGCAAAGACGTTTCAAGGTGTCTACCAACAGATGGTGTTTCTGTAAGTGATATGTTGCTCCAGGGAAAATCGTCCTCAAAAGGTGCGTCAAACAAGCCTCTTGGCGGTTGGTTGGTCTCTGGCTTTGACATCCATGTCCATTTCCAGGCAGTTGCAGCAAGTTTTCCGAACCGCCGCTGCATGGACTCAGGATCAATGTCTGACATTTGAGTGATATGAGTAAACTGCAGACGGCTAATGGTCTTTGTGAGTGTCGTCAGTGAGCCAGTGCTATCCTTGGCGGATTTTTTAGATGTGTGACTTTGCAGGTGATCTCTGAGGCCATGACAGCAGACCAGCCAGTCATTCCAGGTCACATCTTGAAAGCATCTTCGGCCCAAGTAGCTTTGCGCGTCGACAAAATTGAGAGTTGGACGTTTTGCAGTGGTTTGTAACAGGAGGAGTGCTTGCCAAGGGTGTGGTGCCAGCACGGCGCGAAGATCACCAGAATTCAGTTCTGTGAGTACAGAGGAAATGTATTCAACAATCGATAGATCCTGAGCTTTTGCAAGGCTGGACCAGTAGCGGTAAACCGGCCCGAGATCGAGCAGATATGTGCTTTCGTCCCAGCGCATGATGCGTGGCGTCAGGCTAAATAGAAATTGTCCGCCATCTGACGCAGCAGTTGAAATCGCTACGAAGCGACTTGCGGCGGCTGCGCCAGATGAAGCGGACGTCAATGGGAGAAGGGACTTCATGACTCTCGTAGCTCTTTAAAATTTTATTAGGGAATAACTTTTAGGTGCGGGTGTTGAAAAAAAGACGGCAGTTCCAAATTCTGATGAAGTCCACGAATAGGCTGCAGTTGCAAAGTGTTTTGCCCCTGCGGCTTTAGCACGTTCAGTCGGAAGCGAGCGGCAGTGTTTGAATCCTTGGGGCTAAGTACTCGGTCGTGTGCAACAATGATGATTTTGCGATACTGTCTCGCGCACTGTGCAAGAAACGCATACTCATCACTACGAAGTCCCTTTGGGTGATCAATGACAATCAGTCTAAAAAGATCATCCAAGAATGCTGCCTTAAGATCTGCGACTGGTGACTCGGACGAGGCAAAGCGCAGGAGGTTTAAATCCACCCCCATGGCTTGCCAGGCCGGTGGGTAAACCTCGGGCTGCGTTCTTGCAGAGATCCACAAACACCAGTGCTTCTGAGCGCCGGAGATACCGGACGTGGCGGCGGCTATGAACTGCACCAAGAGGCGCCTGCCGCCGTTGCCAAAGGGCATACCCATCTCGAGGAGGCTGCCAAGGGGGATGCCGCCAGATAGCTGAGCGGACGCTTGGGAGGTGGAAAAAGATCTTGCGAACAAATCGTCTAACTTCCTGATTCCAAAGCATAAGTTAACCTCCTGATGGTTGGTTGTAAGAGAACTTGAGTGCCCTCCACTTGCAGTCCTAATGCGCTTGTCAGACAATAGGGATGTCAGTGGTTCTTGCTGTTGTATTTTTGCTTGAGCGGATGCCATGTGATGTCCTTAACCAGCCTAATACCGTACAAATGTATGGTATTACTGATCGGTCTCTTCTGTCAAGATCCCTTCTAAAAGAATCCGTCGAAGTCTTTTCCCTCAACGCTTTCATCCGCGCTTGCGTGTAAGAATTTGCGGTGATAGCGATGACATTCCATGAAACAAATTTTGCCTAAAAATTATGCAAAGCGTTTGCATATGCCGTTGCCCCCGAGTTGTCGTCGATTACTGTCGAAGTCAGTGTCTGCGCTGACGCCATCCATTCACGCGTCAGGATTTGATGATCGCTTTGATCAACTCGATGCAGAACTTCAAGCCAAAGGTCTCGTTCACCTTCAGATCGAAAAATATTTTGGTGACGAGTGGTTTTGTCCAAATCAATCAACAGCAATTGCAGTTCCCTTCTGGCTTACGGATAGCCGTCTCATGGAGATTGAGCGAAAGTTCGTAGGCTACGTGGAAGGTGAGACAGAAGACGAATTCATGAGACTTCTTCGCCACGAAGCGGGTCATTGTGTTGATCACGCCTACCGCCTGTCAAAACGTGCTGATTGGCGACGAGTCTTCGGAAATCCTTCGATTGACTATGACCCAGATGCTGTCACCACTATTTCTGGTCATCCGGATTTCGTCGAGAATCTCCCCGGTGGCTACGCACAAACCCATCCGGAAGAGGATTTTGCTGAGACATTTGCCGTTTGGCTGGCGCCGGTAAACGACAGGAAAAAACGTTTCTCACACTGGAAATACGTTTACCGCAATCGACCCATCGCCCTTAAAAAGCTATTGTTTGTCGACAAACTCATGCAAGAAATCTGCGATCAAAAGCCCAAAAAAATCACAAATCAAAAAATATGTAACGCCAGACGTATGCGTAGATCTCTAGAGTCGTATTACTCGAGTCGTCTTTTGATGATGAGAGCCTACTCGCGAAGTGTTTTGTAGCGGTAACTAAAGAACTTGTGGGGCTAGGAGTTGTGAAAATATATAAGCAACGAGATAATCGTCTTGCAAAAATTTCATCGACGTTGCTAATGACCATCCTTGTCGCTAGTCCTAGCTTAGCTAACTCTATCGCTCAACCCAAAGGTTGATTGCATAAATTCGCGGCCAGCTTGCATGCCGCCTCTTAGACTTTGCGAAAAGCAAGGCCTCTCGGGATAATTTTAAAGTGTCCTGAGCTGAAGTATCCGACCAGTGCCCACATTCCCCGCTTTATCAACGGAACATGCCCTAAATGAGTAGGCGGTATTTGCTGTGAGATTTGCAGCTGTTCCGCTCAGAGCCCCCGGCGTTAGCGGTACGGATATTCCATCGACGCAGTTAGGGCGTGGTGCTCGCGCTCCTTGTTTGTAGACTAAGCGGTAGCTCCCTATGCCATTTGTGTCGACGCCTCGTCTCCAAGCGACGGTAATGCTGTTTTGTGTTGACGTGCTACTTAACAAGCCGATAGCGGGCGGAACAGTATCAAGAATAATGTCATCTTGAGTAGGCAAGGCGCTCCTGTTGCCCAGATTGTCTTCAAACCAAGCATATACAGTCTGCAGGCCTTGGCTGGATGCCAGATTTATTGTTTTGCTTGTCGCAAATGCTTCCCATGTTTGGCATGACGGTGTTGTGCTGATGCACATTTTGGCCACTCCACTTTGATCAGTGGCTTGGATAGCCAATGAGACCACCGTGGAAGTTGTAAACTGGGCGTTGCTATTCATGCTAATTGATCCCAAAGGTGCTAGCGTGTCGGGCTGGCCGATAACTATGGATGCCGTCACGCCAGACGATGTGAGATTGGCAGCATTCGTGGCGCAAACACGGTAGTGATAAGTCCCCGGAGCTAATGGTCCATGGGTGCGACTGACGAATGGTCCGCTGTAAAATAGGTTACCGTTCGCACAAGATGGCGGCACCTGAGTCCTGGAAAATACGACTAGGTAAGACTGAATAGGGCTGGTGCTATCAATGAAGTCACCATAGTCCAGATCGACAGCCCTCGTCTCAACTGTTGATAGAACTGCCGTCAAACGTCCACCGGTTGGCGGTGTTGTGTCAAGTGTGATGGACTGAGTCAGTGGCTGGTCTGATCTCGTCGTATTACCTATACCGTCACGAACGTAAGCGTAAACGGTTTTAAGGCCGTCACCGTCAGGTAGCGTCCAAGATGAGAATTTTTGGTAAGGAATGAAGTTTGTACATGTTGGGGTGTTGGAGATGCACATGGCTGCGATATCACTGATGTCTGAAACGTCCACGACAAGTGACACGTTGCGCTGGGATGTATATTGATTGCCCGTAAGGCTATTAATTACAAGTGATCCTAACGGTGGAACGGTATCGGGCGGCTGAACAATTCTTAAAGTGGTTCTGGAGCCATCCCCCGAAATGGAGATGACACCCACTCGCTCTGTGGTTATCGGTTTGTCAATAGCGATTGAAAATGTACCTCGCCCTTTCCCGTTTGGTGGGGTTAGGACTTGAATCCAGCTGGCCTCAGATGTAACGGTCCAGTTACAGGCAGCTCCCGTAGCAAAGTCAATTTCCAAGGACGCTTCAAGTGTGTTGATTTCAGGCGGCATGATGTATTGGCAGCGCGGCCCCAACGCAGCTGCAAGATCTAGTCGCGTGACTTTCGTCAGCGGATAGCTGGGGTTTGTTACAATCTTTCCAGATCCCAATAAACGATCTTCCAATTGATCAGGGTTTTCCGTGGGAAAAGCCGAACTCAAAACAGCCAGAGCGCCGGCCACATGAGGCGTGGCCTGACTGGTGCCACTCATGGTGATTCCAGCGGCGGGAACTCTGACTCCCGGCGCCGCCATTTTTAATCCCGGGCCGACGTTAGTAAAACAGGTGAATTTATCGGGTAGCGAAGCCTCAGGTTTTACGCAACCCCAGTCGATCGTTCCTATGTCGCTATCATAAACGGCCCCCACAGAAATGGACTGTGGAGCACAGGCCGGCAAATCTAATCTGGGAAGTCCAGAGTTTCCGGCTGCTGCAACTGACAAAATCCCAGCCGCGCGAGCCGTGGCGATCGCAACCGGTAAGCTTCCATTGACGCAGTCTATAAATCCGCTGCCACCAAAGCTCATGTTCATGGCAGAAATGTTGAATCGAGTCCTGTTAGCGATTACCCAGTTGATCGCAGCTAAGATATCTGACGCCGATGCCCCGTTGCCGTCAAACACATCAAGGCCAATAAGCTTTGTTCCGGGCGCAACTGCGGCAACAATCCCAGCTACGTTTGTCCCATGGAGTTGACCGTCGTCAAGAAGATTATCATTGGGTGCAAAATCCTGCGCGTGCACAACGCGACAGGTGGCGGATGGCGCGGAAGGAGCCGTGCATGATCCAAAAGCAGAGCGTTTGTAATCAAGACCAGAATCGAGCACAGCGATCGAAGTTCCGCCGCCATTAAAGCCTTTTTGCATGGCCTCAGCATGTCGAATGAGGTTAAGGTTTGGAGAGTTATTATGTTTGAAAGTTACGTTTTCTGAAATTCTTAAAACAGTTTGATCGGCGGCGAGCGTGGTGAGATCTTTCAAGCTTTTAACATAAACTTTAAATATTGGAAGATGACTGTATGAATCCTCTATTCTTATTTTTTTTGCCGTAGCAGAGCTTATCACTTTGCTTTTTTGGATTCGGTATTTTTCCGCGCGCCTAGCCACACTACTTGGTGATGAAGACGATATTTCAGTATCAGATAATCCTAGAGCCTCTTCATCATGCCTGACAACCACGAGGAGCTGCTGTTCTTGGCCTGCTTGCAGTGCCGAAATTAATTTGTCGGCAGGTCGATCAAGTCTATAATCATTTGCCGCTTTTGTTCCGCTGTCTAGCTTACGCTGAGCACACGCTCCAAAAAATAAGATGCTAGAAGCCATGCCGTATAGAAAAATCTTGGGGATTATCATGACGTATTCCTTTGATTGACTTACTGAAATTTTAGCAGAAACCTGCGGAGTGTTAATAAGCGTCAAACTCTTGACGCTTTTCAAGCTATTGTGCTGCAATACTTTTAAGCTTTTTGCTCTTGGGTTAAAATATAAGTACGAGAGATTTATTCGCGTGGAGTTTTGGATGTCTAAGCGTCCCAAACGAATACTTGTGCTTTATGATCTGCCTGAGCCTGTGGTAGACCATGCTGATCCACGTTATTTACTCGATCACGATGATCGTCCAACGGAAAAAGACGTTTGCCGCGCCATAAAAAAGCTGGGGCTTGAGCTTTTTGTTCATGGCGTTTTCGATCAAACCGCAGATTTGTGCCAAAGGCTTACTGCGATAGCTCCTGACGTCGTGTTTAATCTTTGTGAAACCTTCCGAGGTGATAGATCTCATGAGGGTGATATCGCATCACTTCTTGAGTTAGCAAATGTACCGTACACAGGATCACAGCCTGCAGCCCTGCATCTTTGTAAAGATAAGGGCGCCACCAAAAAAATCGTTGGTTGGGACGGTGTGAAAGTTCCGGCCTTTAGAGTTTTCTCGAAAGACGCCTTTAATTTTGAGTCGTTCGAAGCCGTATTTCCTCTGATTGTGAAGCCTCTTAACCGGGAGGCCAGTGAGGGTATTGCAAAGGCTAGTATCGTGGAGAATTGGGACGCTTGTAAGGAGCGGGCAAGCTGGGTCGCTGAAAGGTTACATTCGGACGTGATCGTGGAGGAGTATGTCCACGGACGAGAGCTTTACGTGGGAGTTATCCAAGTTGCCGGCGTCATAAAAGCACTACCGCCGAGGGAGCTCTTTTTTGAGAAACTAGATAAAGAGGAGCCCATGGTTGCCACCTACAAAGCCAAGTGGGACAACGACTACCGAGTCCGATGGGGCATTTCAACAGGCCGGGTAGGCCCCATGTCAGAAGCCGTTGCCAAAACCCTTAAAGAGGCGAGCATTAAAGTTTTCAAGTCTCTTGGTCTCAAAGGGTATGCCCGGATGGATTGGCGTTTAAATGAATCGGGCGAGCCAGTTTTTCTCGAAGCCAATCCGAATCCAGCACTATCCCAAGATGACGACTTTGCATTGGCGGCTAAATCAGCTGGGATTTCTTATGGTGAGCTGATTGCCAGGATCATCGAGTCGGCGATACTGTCGGAAAAAATGAAATCAAGAGCATCTGGCACGCACCATTAGCTCGTGGCGGGACGATTCATTTTAAGATAAAAAAGCGGTTTCAAGCCCACCCTGGTGCTGCAGGTCGCGGGATTTTGGCTCTGGTTGATAGTTATATCCAAACTAGTAATCCAACGATTTTGAAACTCATTGGCATCATGATTCACCGCTCTATCTGGCATAACACGGTTCACACTTATTACCGTGCCATTAATGAACTGCAGATCGCGCACGGAAAGGTTTACTTTCCATCATAAAGTTGATGTCGGTAAGTATCCTGATCGGTTATTCCCCAAAGTGAACGAATGGGTCATTTGTAGGGATAAGCCAGATGCTGTTTTTTCTCGAGGATAAGTTCTGCCCTCGGGGACAAAAACGAGTTCTAAAACCACGTGAAGTCATGATACAAAGTAATCATGAAGCTTCTGATCCGGAAAAAAGGTGACGTCCAAGAGTTCACGGTCCGTGATGGACTCGGCCTGCAGGCGGTTTGCGCTAAAGCTGAGACTGGTATTGAGTTTGACTGCAGGGCTGCAGACTGCGGCATTTGTGCCATAAAAATTATCTCAGGAGCTGAGAACTTAAGTCCAAAGACAGTTGCTGAGGCTGACTTTTTAAAGGCCATGAAAGCCGACGACGATGAGCGACTGGCATGCCAGGTTCGACTCTTCGGCGATGTTGTGATAGAGACCGATTATTTGTAGCTTCTTCGCCTGTAAATTTGTGCTCTGGAACTGTCAGATCTGTGACATTCGTCAAAAGACTTAGCAACGTCTTAATAGATAGTTACAAGCGTCGTCTTCGGTGCTTTAGGCACTTGCAGGCGTATTGGTTTGGGCCTGAGATTTGCACCATCCTGGGCGGCGGAATGCCGAACCAAGGAGAGTCAATCAATGCCCCGTTTATCAAACGTTATGATCGGAACACTTGTCTGTGGTGCTGGTGCATTAGGCCTATTTTTGTCCTCCTGTAATTTTAAAAAAACGGCCCCTCAGAGTACATCTCGCCTCGATTATTTGACCATGGGCGCAGCCCAGGCATGTACACTGCGCTTTGCCAGAGAGCCAGCTGTTCGCATATGCATATACGGTGGAGCCGCCGGTGGTAAAAGTCTGGAAACGGCTCAGTCGCACTCTAAACGAGCACTTTTGAAGTGGTTTCGGGCGCTTCGCCAAATTGACGATAAAGTTACAGATCAGGTGGTATTTAGCTGCGATAAACCTCACCTTAAAATTCAGCTCGAGCCGGGTAGCGGCACATCCATGGGAAGGTGTGGCTATGCGCTGATTTATTCGCAAAGACCGTATGGCACCTATCTGCATGAATTTGGTCACGCTGTGGCGGGTCTTGCCGATACGTATTCTGGTGGATCTGCTGGTAGCTGCGTTAGTGGTCAGCCGCAATCAATTATGTGCTGGGGTGCGTATGGTCCTGAAGATGAAGCCGGTTACAACCGCCTTTTTCCCGATGATGTGAAGGGGATTCAAGCGCAGTATAGGCGAATTATGGGCGCTAATATGCAGTCGCCCGCTCAGGGAACGATAGATCCTTTTGCGCCGTTAAATCCGGACGATCCTTGGACGGAGGATTCCGTTGCCATTGCTGAACCTCGAGCAAGTACAGAGAGAAATCAATAAACGAAAAAAGCGAGACAGTCACGTCTCGCTCAGGGTCTTTTTTGGGGCGTTGTCAGACAAAGCCTCGCTGTAGCGCAACGACCTTACCGATCACTTCAAACGGCCTGTCTTCTGCGAAGACGGGCTTAAACGCTGCGTTCTCCGGTTTCAGATACCAGCCCCGACTACGATCTTTCATAAGCCTTTTGACAGTGGCTTCGCCCTCAAGGCGAGCGACGACAATGGAATTAGCTGGTGCGGTCTGCTGACTTGCTACGACGAGCCAGTCGCCATCTAAAATTCCTGCCCCGATCATACTCTCACCTTTTGCGCGAAGAGCGAAAAGAGACTCCTTCGGTGGAACTGGTTTTGAAATCATACTCTTTGAGATGCGAAGTGTCCCGATGCGGTCCTCAATAGCCTCTACTGGATTACCCGCAGGGACAGCGCCAAGACAAGGAAGTACAAACGTATATGGATCATGGGAGTCTTCCTCATCATCTGACAGCATGTCACGGGCAGCCATGGTCGGAACGATAGCTCTAGCCGCCTGTTTAGAAGGCTCTTCTAGAAACCCTTTGCGCCTCAGGGCTGAAATCAGATCCTGAGCACTCCCAACGGCCGAGTATCCCATGAATTGGCATATTTCCCGAAGCGTGGGCGCACTGCCTGTGGATTCCATGGCAGAGCGGATGTAAGTTAGGGCCTTGAGCTGGGTTGGAGTTAGTTTATCCATAAAAAAATTTACCCCCAAACAATTACCATATAAAAGTATGGCATTTTTTGGGGGCAAAGAAAAGACTTTCATTGGGGCCCCGGATTTGAGGGCCGGGCCGTTAAATTACAGCGCTACTTTTTCCACAAAAACTCGCCGGAATTCGCCGATTCCAGCTTCCACAGAGACTTCGACAACCGCAGGCGCCAGTCTTGTGGGGCGGTTGAAATTTCCAGCGTCATAACCAATGCGATGTTTCACGACGCGGTAGGATGAGCCAGGTGATTTTTGAGCCACGTGCTTGATAGCGGTCTGATAGATCTCCTCAACTCGTGATTTGATACTGGTTGGTCGAGCTAACGATTTAAGGGATGTATCTACTTCGATAAGAGCCGCCTTGATCTCAGTAACTACCCCTGCAGGTCCAACAGTCACATCCATAGAACCCTGCTGGGATAATGCTGTCGCGCCAGCGAGTAATTGCTTGAATGTGAATTTTCTGGAGATGACTTTGTTGATCCCCAGGACGCCTCCCAAAACATCCTCAGATGTCGCGGAGAGGATCGTCTCGCCTGCTAGGGAGGAAAGTCCACTCACGTTTAAGACGTGCCTTGCGATTTGTTCCGCTTCTTTTAGATCTGGAACGTCATCGCTCTTTACCGCTTCAATCAGTTTATTTTGAATTAAGAATGTGCCGTTTTCGGCATCATAGGTGGCTCGTCCAGCTGAGCTCGTAAATAAATATCGACTCGACGATTTTTCCTTGAAAGCTCCTTGTCCAAGGAATGTTCGAGCAATCCTGTCCACATCAAATTTCTTTGGTTCCAATCGTAAAGCTGCGGGGATCTCTGTACCCAGATCTCTGGCCGCTGTGACCGGGGAAACCATTCGGTAAACCCATGATGATGCGGTGTTGGGTCTGGATTGGCTTTCAAAACTTGTATTGGTTTGAATGTAATCGGCGGCATCTTGCTCAGTAGAACCATAACAGAGAACGGCCGGTATGTTATCGGAGTATACAGACTCGGATGCGTCCATGAATGCTTTCGCAAGCGGGGTACTTCGGTCTTTGATGTTCTGGAGGAAGTACTCTCCGTAACCATCGTCATCCGCCATGTTATTAGAGTATCCAAATATACAGTTGAGACCCTTTGCTGCATTCTTCCAAGTGCGTGACGGGTTTTCGCCCGACGAGTTTGGGTAATCACCCGTTCCTATTTTGAGGCCCTGGCAAGTTGATAGGATGGCATAACGGCTCAGATGGTTACCGAGCTCCAGGCTGGTTGTTGGTATGTAACAGCCGCCGAAATTCTTGGAGCCAGCAAGGGCTTTGTAGACTCCGCTACTGGTAACGCCGTGACTTGCGATGTAGGTCAAAAGGCTTGAGTCCGCGCCGTCAGAGCTCGTGTTTGTTTCGGACGACGCAAAATAATCGCCTGTTTTTGTCCATTCAGATTGCTTGACCCGCGCCTCTTTCCAGTAGAAGTTCTTTTCAAAGTCTTCTGGGAAGTCTTTGCTGTCAAAAAACTTATCGAGCTCGACAATTGTGCCAGGAATGCTGCTTGCGCCGCAGCTTGAATGATTGCCAACCGCGTAGGCGCCGATTGTTACGCCGTAAATTGGTTCAAGGGAGGCGAGTAGAGTGCCGGCTGCGAGAAAAAGAGTTCTGCAAGCTGCTCGTCGTGGCATTTTTGAATATGAATGCTTCATTTGGTCTACCCCTTTGCCCTGCCTAAGGTCAAAAACAGCATGGATTTGCTATCTACTATGATAACACGCGGCTAGGCTGATATGTCAGACGCGGACATATCTGAGCAGAATGTCTGCATTGAAAGTGTAGATTTTGGATTTCACCAATTGTGTTAAATGAGACTCGATTAAGTGGCAGATTCCAGCGTCTTAATACGTTCAAGCATCGGAGGGTGACTGTAGTACATCGCTGAGTATAAAGGGTGTGCGATTGGCATGATGCTGCTTTTCTCGCGAAGCTTTTTCAGAGCCGAGACTAAGTCGAGTCCCGATCCAAGTGTCTTTTTTGCGAAATCGTCTGCTGCAAATTCGTTGCGCCTTGAAAACCAAGTTTGAAGGGGTTGTAGGTAGAACTCGATCAGCCCAAACCAGAGAGAAAACACAACCAAACCGCCGTGGTTTGAGACGCCCGTGAGTCCAAATCCTAGATAAAAATTCTTACTTTCAAGCATGGCGCCGATTCCTGCGAATATGATGAGGGAGAAAATAAGGCCTCTGATCATGCCGGTGCGCACATGATGTAATTTAAAGTGTCCAAGCTCGTGAGCTAGAACGGCTGTGACTTCTTTCGTTTGCATGCTGTTGACCAGAGTGTCAAATAAAACGATTCGCTTCTTGCCAAATATACCAGTGAAGTATGCGTTCGCGTGCCCTGAGCGTTTGGATGCATCCATCACAAACAAACCATCGGCTTTGAATCCAGTTTTGTCGGCGAGGTTTAAAATGGCCCGCTTGAGGTCGCCATCTTCCAGAGGTGTGAATTTATTAAATAGGGGTGCTAGTAAGCTCGGGTAGATCCATGCCGTCATGAGACTGAAGACGGTCAGAGCAGCCCAAGCATAAATCCACCATGACGCACCCATTGATTCCATGATCCAAAGAATAACCCCCAAAATGATCGATCCGAGAATCATTCCCAAGACGAGTCCTTTTAGAAGATCGGATACGAACCCTGAGACGGTTTGCTTGTTGTAGCCGTAGCGTTCTTCGATGACGAACGTGCTATAAACTGCAAATGGAAGCGACAGTAGCTGCGAAAGAATCGTCAAGATTCCAATAAACAGAAGGCCTTCGATAATAGCGCCGCCTCCCACAAAGTCATTTGCTCCGCGTGCCGTGTCTTCCACCCAGCCAAGTCCACCAAATCCTAAAAATAAAAAAATAGCCATGATGCCCACACTCGCGCTGATGCGCGAAAGATTATACCTGTCGCCTGAATAGGCTGCGGTCTTTTGCATGTCGGCGGCGCTGATCCCAAGGATCTCAGCAGCCTCGTTTTGGCGCGTCCTATCACTCCACCAGGACCGGTTAGCTCGAGCCAGCAAGGTCTCTACAATGTGCTGTGTCAGACGGAGCATCAGAAATATTCGCAAAGTCATGATGGGCTCGATGGAGGAAAGGCTTGGAATTTCAAATGTCACGGTCACGACCTCACGACGTAGGGTTAGGTGGCTTGAGTCATAGCTAAATTATCCAAAAATACCTAGTAAATCTAGGCAAATAAACGAGTTGTCCTAAAGGCAAAACCAAGTTTCGCCGAACCCCCTCAGGCAGTGCCCGTGTCCTTGGCTAGAAATGAGCGGCTTTTGTGGCCAAGGGAGTCAGGGGGTTGGGCGGTATGCGGGGGTATTTTCGGTGAGAACACCAAGCGATCTTAAGAACCAGAGCAAGAAGCGGTCAGTGCCGATCACCTTCTTGAATTCAACGTTAGCATTACTCATGGTGATGGCTGGATTTGCTGTCCAAGACATCCTTAGCGCGCGTGGTACGATGGGCTTGAGCGTGCTGATAAGTGCCGGTGTGATTTTTGTTAATTTTTTAACGATTTATTTTTGGCGACGCTTCGATCATTGGGGATTAACCGAGAAACCTCTTTTCTTTATGATGGGTTTGCAGTGGTGTTGGGTCTTTTATGTAGTGGCTGGATACTATGTCTCGGATCCACTTCCAGTGCTTGTGGTCGCGGCGGTTGGCATTTGGGTCGGAGTTTGGAGGTTAGTTCGGTCTAGAAAAAATACGTTGGTTGGGACGGGATTATTTTCACTGTTTGGGTCATTGGCCTTGGGCCTTTCTATTTGGCACGGCCTTGAAGATTGGACGCTTTCTGCATCCGCCCGATTGAAAGATGGTCGGCAGTTGTCTTCAGAGGATCTTAAACTTCAGACATTAAGCAGTCCTGGCGCAAGAAAGTCCCTCGCTCCTGGATCCGGAATCGAAACAAATAAAGCATGGTCCTACTCGGGCGAGACGGGTCCTGCGATGTGGGGTGTCATTCGCGAAGATTTCAAGCGTTGCGTTGAAGGTATAACTCAGTCACCGGTCGACGTTCCGCGGCACGCATATCTAAGCGGCGACTGGGGATCTGCCAGATGGTCCGCTGAGTCTGGTGAGATTATAAAAGAGGGTCAGTCCTTGCGGGTAGATCTAACAGGAACCAGCACGTTTTTAATGCGGGGCCGCATTTATCGCTCAAGACAGATTTTTATTCACACTCCGAGTGAACATCAAGTCAGTGGTCTGAAGTACCCGATGGAAGTTCAAATGACATTGGAGAGTCAATCGGGTGACGTTATGGCTCTTGCGGCATTTGTTGAGATTGGGGCGGAGAATCCAGAGTTTCAAAAAATAGTATCTAACATAAAGCCAGAAATAAACGATCGGCAGCCAATCAATGATCTTCAAGTTTCAAGTTTATTTCCCCGAGATCTAGCCGCCTATCGTTACAAAGGCTCCATGACGACGCCGCCCTGTGTCGAAGGTGTTTCGTGGTCTATATTGAAACGGCCGATAGAACTGTCAGGCGCTCAAGTCGCGGCCTTTAGAAAGTTGTTCCCGCTCAACGCGAGGCCAATTCAGCCTTTAGGACAGAGAACATTTGAAGGTAAAGCAGCGCCGCTGGCTCACTAGTTCACAGGCCTTAGCGCCGCAACACTTAGAATCTCTGGTAGATTAAAATTGTTTCGTGATTTGCATTGCGTCATATCTAGTTTGAACGCTCTTAAATCAATTCCCAATTCATGATCAGACGTCTGTACTGATCCATAAAGCGTGTCACCGGCAATTGGGAATCCGTGTCGTGCCATTTCGAATCGTAATTGGTGTGAACGTCCCGTTATTGGCTGCAAATGCCAAACGGATTTGTTTCCAGATGAATCTGTAACACAGCGGGCTTTGGTGACGGACGGTTTACCGTGCGCTGCCTCGTAAGCTCGTTTTTTACCTCGGAGAATCCGATTTTCCCAAGTCTGCTCCGTTGACCAGCGTGGAAAGTCATGCGAGGGGACGGGAATCGATAGAGCTTCGTAGGTTTTGATGATCTCATGGTTTTCAAACCATAAATTTGCTGCGCGCGACGCCTCTGGGTTTAGGGCAAACATAAGCAGTCCGCTCGTATCCTCGTCCAGCCTATGGACCGGAAAGACACGACACCCAAGCTGCTCTTGGAGATTGATACCAGCGACCGGACGAGGGTCGCTTCGTCCCATCCGGGATGGGACACTGAGAACCGCCGCAGGCTTATCAATGATCACAAAGTGTAGATTTTTGAAGACAATGGCGAGATTCATAGCGTTACTTCCCGTTTCGACAGCGGCAAACTCTTTTGCATTAAGTTTGGACAAACTGTCAAATTTTTCGACACATTGAGACGTTTTTTAGCCCTAAGTCTCTGAATTCTCATTGGGCATGTGATCTGCATTACGGGTGGCGGTACCCCTTCTGGGGTGCTGCACTGTTGTAGCTGTTGTGGACATTGCTGAACCTCTTTGTTGATTTGGAGTCTATTATGTTAAACCCGAGAATTTTTAGTGCCGTGGTGCTCTTGAGTCTTGCCACCGTTGCTTGCGGTAACGCTAGCTTTTTTGGTGGATCGAAAAAGAAAAAAAACGCTTCAGTAGAGCAGACATCAACCCCCTCTACCGTAACACCAAGTACGGCGGGTCAACCGCAAATTGGTCCTGCGGACCAAATGATGCAGCCTGACGCAAATACGATTATCTACGGTCGCGACAAGGTTTTCCACATTGGTGACAATAAGTATGAAAATACGTCTTGTAAGGAGCAAGTCTCCCAGTTGCCTTTGGAAGGAAATGCATACTTTTTCCAGTTTGAAGTTTTGAATGATAATACGGCAGTCGACGTGACTGTAGGTAAAATTTGCGGTGTTGACTATACATCTAACACCTATGAGCTGTATTCCGGTAATTCCCGGGTTCAGGGACGCTACATTCAGCGTCTTGGAACCACTGCTTCTGGCTCAAGAATGATCTTGCGAAAAGGTACTTATAACGTGGTCCTCTCCTCCGGATTGGGTCGATACAACGGCAGCTCACAAGCTGACCTTGACGACTACATCGTTGGAAATGTCACTGTTAAAGGTAATCAAGCGATCAAGCCGATTAAATACGGTTCTTATACCAAGTAAAATCCAGATAATGGTTTTCTGGTAACACAAAAAAAGCTACAATCCTCGGCCTCCTAACGACAATCTCGTTAGGAGGCTTTTGGTTTTTGTGTCAGCTAGGGGTAAAGATAACGTGCAGGCGGTGTTTGATTCCATACTAATCGTGGCGCTGGCGGAGATGGGTGACAAGACCCAGCTTCTCAGCTTAATGCTGGTTCTGCGCTATAAGAAACCATGGGCCATTATGGCGGGTGTCTTCATAGCGACCGTTGCAAATCACATGATGGCTACGTGGGTTGGGGCGTTTGTTGCTGATAAAGTGCCGTCTCTCTACCTTCATTACGCTATTTCTGCCATGTTCATAGGATTTGGTCTGTGGCTTCTTAAGCCGGATTCGGAAGAGGGGCTAGACAAGAATCTAGGTGCACACTCTGCATTTATTGCGGCGCTGATCGCGTTTTTTATCGCTGAGATGGGAGATAAAACCCAATTAGTGACGGTCGCTTTAGCTGCTAAATATCAATCCGTTTTACTGGTAACACTTGGCAGTTCGATTGGGATGGTCATTGCGAATGCATTAGCCATATTTGGCGGCGAACATCTTATAAAATTGATACCTATGAAGTATGTTCGCTACTTGTCATGTATTATTTTTGTGATCTTTGGGGTCCTTGCACTACCACGATAATCACCGCAAATGGCTAATAAATCTTGTGATAAGTGTGATTATTGTCATAGTCTCAAGCCAATTTGCAGATAGTTTCAATTGATTATCCAGGCAATACTCCGATTATCATTGAACACTTATCGTGAGTTACCGCGTAACAGGCAGGGTCGGTTTTTGGTATGTATGCGAAGGCAATGCAAAAAGATAAAGCTCCAGCGGATTCGGTCTCGCCGATAAAACGAGTCAGGGACAAATCTGGCGACTCGTCCATGCAGGTGAAGTCAACGTTCGCCGCCCACGATCGCACGCAATTGGAAACGGTGTTCGACTACCCGGTTGTTCCCGGCATATCCACCCTGACCAAGAGGCAAAAGTACGTGGTAGAGGCTTGGTTTTTTTACCCTCCACAGATGGGTGTCTCGCCACAGACTTACACGAAGGATCGATTTTACGCCGATCTTCGACCCCTAGTACGATTCAGAGAACCAAGATTTTCTTTTAAAGAACTTATCGGTCTAAGCGGCAGTCGTTCCCCAATCAAGTTTTTAGAAGATTATATTCGCATGGTTGCTGAAGGACATCCGCCAGCCAGCATACAGCGAGCTATATCGGAGGCTCGAATTTTTGGGTGCTCATTCGCTAGTTATTTTTTAAAGCGAATGTCTAAACGAACAAAAGCCATCAAGAAGGCCCACAGGCGGATTGCGACCGTTTATGACGAGCACGGAGAAGGCGTAAAAATGCTCGAAGATTGCCTGATCGAAACACGCGAATTGATCAGCAAAACCAATTATATTCTGAAGCAGTGGAGAAAACTGCTGCTGGAGGCAGAAACTCTTAACCAAGATTATTTAAAGCCGTTGGTCAATGAACTTCGCTTTGTTGACGAATATTGCACGTATAGACTTCGGGACGGACTCGCGGGACTTATGAGAGTTGCAACAGATATCGATCCAAGGCTAGTTCCCGAGATTGACTATATTGGCTTTCTTCGCCGATGTGTCGCAATGAATAGACTTGAATATTGGTATGCGAAGAAAAAGGACTACTGCTGGATCGATGAGAACAGCACGAATGCTGAAATTGAGCGTTACATGTATCGCCGAGGCGTCCTTAAGCGGCGAACTTGGGGGGTCTTGTACCTCAGCATTCGAACGAGACCACTCTTTGAGTTTCAACGTCAACTGGGAGCCATGGCGGCAGCAGGTCTTGCCGCATTGTGGTGGGTCATTGCGATGTATTTCATCACGCTAAGGGGCGGTGCTTTTATTGGTGGTAACGGTACCGTTCAGGCCGATTTTTGGCAGTCGAGTGGTTTTTTGATCGTGACGGCGTCCATGATTGCTTATGTTCTAAAAGACCGAATCAAAGAGAATGGCCGGCAGTTTTTCTCGGGTAGAATATTTGGTCGAGTCCCTGACAATAGCGAGCGCATACTGTACGAGCCAGCTACGGAAGCACCTATCGAGGTCGGAAACGTAAACGAGTATACTCGTTTCGTCGATCCTTCTGATCTTCCACTAGCCGTGAAGCAATTGCGAGTGGAGTCTTATCAGGATGATTTAGAAGCGGAAGATGCGCCAAAAAATATTATTCACTACCGCAAAGTCGTCGAACTTTATCCTAAGGCTATTGCGCAGATGGAATATCCAATCAGAGCTGTTCACGACATCCTTCGAATAAACATTGCCGGATATCTGACCAGGCTTGATGATCCTCAGGCTGGTACCGACGTCATCAGTACCGATGGACGCTTGTCGTCTTTGAAGCTTCCAAAAGTTTATCAGATGCATATTGTGCTAAGGCACTCGCTTCAGCACCGTAGGGACAAAGAAGTTGTCTACGATCATTTTAAGATGGTGCTCAATAAAAAAGGCATTATCAGAATTGAAAGACTCTAGCTGGCTCTTCTAAACAGATATTATACCCAAGCCTTGCCCGCCAATTCCCCGGTAGCAATCTTAGCGACAGCGTCATGGGGGTGCAGGCTTTCGAAATGACGTACTTCACAGGCGGTTCCTGAAAATGACGGATCAGATGCGACCACTAAGCTCATCCGCCGAACGGCATCTTCAGAGAACATTAAATTGGCCGCGTTTAGCCGAGCAAACTCTTGTTCGTCTTCGCGCTTAACAGCCGATTGTACGGGAGTGCCGAGTGCAATTTCTAATTTGTCGATGGTTGAGGTGAGATACCTTAAATCCGATGGACTGCGGTTTAAAAGGACTCGAACATGCCCCTCGCTACGCTGCCCGTGTGGAGTACCAGCTATGGATCTCTCCTCACCAAGCCAAGCTAAAACATCAGCTCGGCTGACCGCTTTATCGGGGGCGAATGACTCTGCAAATTTATTTTGAATCAATTGCCTAGCAAGTGCCGCAGAGCAAGGACAAGTGCTCGAATAGCGAACAGTCATCTCAGCACCGTGTTGCGTCTGACCTTGGGAGACCGTAGTCCACAAGCTCACAGGATAAGCTCTCCAACCTTTGTTGGAGCTGCGAAGGGACGATCGCTGCATCATGATTTCAAAACTAACCTTGATATGCGCAGATGCGCTGATGCCGTCGTGACTTTTAAGAAATTCCTTGGCGATTTTTTCGAGGAGTGCCGGAGAAATGGGTTCCGTTGCGAGTGACTCGGTTAGTGCGATGAATAGCCGAGACATGTGAATGCCTTTTTGAGCCTCATCAAGGCTTACAAATGCATCGGCTTTGCCCGATGTTAATTGGCGTGGCTGGCCCTCAACAGATATTGTGACTGGGCACTCAATATCACTCATGCCGACCCGGTCCAGCCGCCTGGCGTCGGTGATCTTGGTTTTGGCTACGTCTAATTCTTCAAAATATCGGGACATAAATTAGGCCGTGGATTCCCATAAAAAATCGAATTATTTCCACTTTTTGGCGGGCCCGTTTTAACAGAGAATTGAATTTCATTGAACCTGAATCTATAGTACCGTTCAGCCAGGCATCCAGCGATTGCCCAACAGGCCCACAGGTGGAACCTAACCATGCGCTATCACAAGATAAAGTCTGAATTGGCTCCGCGTTTTATTGTACGTCATGTATCCCTATGGAACAGTTACGGCGTCGCTCAAGGGGTCGACCTTGCGGTAAAAGACGGAGTTGTCTTGGAGATTGCTCGAAACCTGAGGCGCGAAGATTACGCCAACTTTCGTGAAATCAAGGGTGACGGACTGGTGCTTTTACCCGCAGGGGTCGACGCTCAGGTGCACTTACGAGTTCCCGGCCAGCACCAAAAAGAAACAGCCTCATCTGGTGCTTGGGCGGCGGTAGCCGGTGGCGTCGGGGCCATATTGACCATGCCCAACACGAAGCCCGTCATCGATAATGTTGAAACTCTTCGGAGTGCAAAGCTCGAAGTTTCAGGCGCTGAGGCTGAAACGGGCGTGAAAGTTTTTTTCTCCGCGGCGATGACCATGGGTCAAAAAGGCCGAGACTGTGTCGATTTTAAAAAACTGGCCAGTGAGGGTGTTCTAGCTTTTACCGATGACGGAGTGGGTGTGGCTGATGATGCAGTGATGCGTCGTGTGTTCGAGGGTACTGCGAAAACGGGTCTGCCGATTCTTCAGCACGCCGAAGTTCCAGGGCATGGAGGAGTTTTAGCGGATGGGCCCATTCAGCGCCTCTTGGGTGGACCGGCTTATCCGTCATCGGCGGAAGTTGAAATGGTCAAAAGAGATCTGCGGTTGATGCAAGAGGTTGCGGGGGCTCGATATCATGTCCTTCATGTGAGTGCGGCGGAAACTATAGAACTAGTTAAAGCAGCGAAAGACAAGGGCCTACATGTGACTTGTGAAGTAAGTCCTCATCATCTATTTTTCTCCTCAGACGATATTCAGCCAGGCAATTCATCATTCAAAATGAATCCCCCCCTGCGATCTCGGCAGGATAAAGAAGCGCTGATCGCAGGTTTAAAAGTTGGTCACTGTGATTTTATGGCAACTGATCATGCGCCTCATGAGAGTGAAGTTAAGACAGAAAATTTTAAAACGAGCGCCTTTGGAACAATCGGTCTCGAGACGTCTTTACGTGTTCTCATCTGGCTCTGGCGCCAAGGACAGCTATCTAGCGAGCGGCTCGTGGAGGTGTGGTCAAAAAGTCCAGCCACGTTTCTGGGCATTGAAGGTGATTTCGGCGAAATTGCGGAGGGTCGTCCGTTTAATGCTGTGCTTTGTGACGTTACAGCTGAGGGCGGCGTATTGAGTGACGATGATTTTGTGGGCCTATCGCGTAACAGTTGTTTTATTGGTTCCAAACTTCCTGGCAAGGTGATCATGACCATGCTGGGCGACAAAGTTCACTTTATCTCCTAGGTTGTATAAAAAGTTACTAAATAATGGATATCAATCAAAAAAAAGAAAAAATCCTCTCAGATCTTCGTGAGATTCAGTCAACTGAGGATCGATACAAATTCATTATTGAGATGGGACGCAAGTTACCATCACTTACGGACGAGCAGCGAAGCGAGAAATTTTTGATTCAAGGATGTATGTCTCGAGCCTGGCTTGTTCCCGAGTTCGTCGGCGGTAATCTTTACTTTCATGTGGACTCCGAAGCCGCAATCGTTAAGGGGATTATGGCTATTCTAGTGGCCGTATACAGCGGGAATAAGCCAGAAGACAATTTAACCCTGACGCCGGATTTTTTAAAAGAGGGTGGTATTACCGAGCATCTTTCCATGAACAGGCGCAGTGGACTATCCAGCGTTGTAAAGCAGATGATGCTATATTCGGTGGTATTTAAAAATTTGGGTGCTCAATCAAATTAATCGAATATTCGGTAGATGTTGCCTGATACAAAATCATTTTCCACGATGTTTACCAAAAAGTAGTTATCGTGAATCCAACTTAAAATCTTCCAGGATTCGGATTTTTTATCATACAAAGATCGCCACTCCTCAAGCCACAGACTAAAGGCCTCATCCTTCCAAATTCTAAAGCTTTTGGCATCGACAACGGTTGGCTGAATGATCTCTCTTCCAGGGAATACTCCCCATGTGACAGCAGTCACGGCGTTTTCATCAAGCGTTGAAAAGGCCTCGCCACGACGATTTATTGCGTGAAGGCTAATGGTGGGATGGCCCGTCAATTTTTGCTTGAGTCGATCAAGTTTTTCGCGAGATGTAAAAAACTCCACGTAAGCCTTCTGATATACGTGTCCTCCGGGGCCTCCCCAACCGACGTCGGGCGAATCACTTGCAGCGCCGTTGATCTGAGGTTGGCTGTTCACCGTTAGGTAGCCGCTTTTGTTCAGTTTAACGATTTCGTCAACAATTCGTCCGGTTTCAATTTGGATGGGCATCTCGCACCAAGGAAGCCAGTTTATTTGCCCTTGGCAGAATTTAACGAATACATCTGAAACGTCGGCCTCACTCTGGGGTGACCCGAGAAGTTTTAATCGGTTTTGACGCACCGTTGGATCAATGGTGCGGCGGAAAATATAGTAATCATTCAGAGAACCAAATGTCGGCGAAAAATTGTCGCCCCACCGACCGTTTGGAAAATCGTCCCAGCTCATCGTGCGAGCTAGATAGCTTTTGGGTCGGTTACTCCAAAATATGGGGCGCACTTCCTCACTTTTTCGATTTTCGACAGTCGAGGCCCGCCATGGCATGGCACGTCTGGTGCGACAGTCCTCAAGTAGTCCAATTTTTTGCAGAACCTCGGTCACGGAGGATTCGAGGTTTAGCGTGTAAAAATGGAGACCAGGCGCTCCAATTTCGAAAAGCTCGGTGCACATCTTGGCGCAAAGTTCGACGCCGAATGCTCGAACCTTTGCATCGTCAGACTTGATAGGCTCGAGAGACATCTTGATCCACTGGGGGACTTTAATCCCCGTGAATTCAGTGAATTTTTGAAATCTGTCATATGAGATGATTGGTAATATGCCCGGGATGATGGGGCAAGTGATGCCCTCATCTGCACAGATAAGTAGAAAATCTCGGTATTCGTCCAGATCAAAAAACAATTGGGTGACAATAAAGTCTGCACCAGCGTCGACCTTTTGCTTAAGGAACTTGATGCAGTCCCTTTTTGATGCCGCTTCGGGATGTCCTTCGGGGTATCCTCCCACTCCGATTCCGAACGTGTCACCGTAGTTCGTTTTGATCCATTTAATAAGTTCGATACTGGAGTTTAGAAAAGACGATGGTATATCATCTCCGCTGTCAGCGTCGCTGCGAGGCGTGTCGCCCCGCAAGGCCATGATATTACGAATGCCGCATGCTTTGGCCTTATCGAGTGCGTGCCGTAGCCTTTCCTCGTTCATTCCAGCACACGTTATATGCATCATGACGTCGAGGCCAAAATATGTTTGAGCGTCTTGGCTGAGCTGAAGGGTGGTGTCTGATGTACTTCCGCCTGCGCCCCACGTGATATCAATGAAGCAAGGTTCAAGGCCAGCCATGCGGTCTAGTCGCGAGTACAGGTTGTGTAGGCCTGACTCAGTTTTCGGCGGAAAATATTCAAAGGAGAAGAAAGGCTTTCCGAGCCTTTGGTAATCTTTAATTTTCTCGATAATTCGCATGGGCGTCGCTACACAAAGTTGTTGATAACCCGCGTTAGGGGGCGTGACACTCTAAAAGCGCGACAGTATTGCAGAATTTTTAATCACCTGCAAACTTTAAATAGGTTCAGCTTATCAATAAGTTATGCATTCTTGACATCCGCCGTTTCGGATACATGATCCAGCTACAGGGCTTTTAGGGGCTTGGATAAGCCGCCCCTTTCCTGTGCTGGAGGTGCTCGAATATGGACCAACAAAATGAGTTGCCTGTGACTGGTCTTCCTATGGTGGTGACCAGGAATTTTGTTCTTTATCCCGATAGAACGGTGCCATTGGTTATTAATAGACCGCAAAGTATTGCGGCTATTGAGGAGTCTCTATCAAAGCATGCTGGTCGAGTGCTCGTGGTCGCCCAACGCAAGGAAACCGGGGATGGATCGAAGATCTTGCCCGACGATCCTTATGTTATCGGCGTTATTGCAAAAATCGATCGCAAGATCGGTGACAGCAAGCGCGGTTTCCAGTTGATTGTCTCTGGCCTGGAGCGCGTTCGAATCAGTCGGATCTTGAACGACGCACCCTATTTGTGGGGCACTTACCAGGAGGATCCCGTTGATAATGATTGTGACGAAGCGACATCCAAAGCGCTTCTTTCCAATGCTCGCATGCTTGGTAAGGAAATTCTAGCTCTATTGCCGGGAGATACCTCCCAGCTTGAAGTGATGCTCGATGCCGTCGATGATTTGGGTGCCTTCTTACCCATCGTGGCGGAAAATCTAGATGTGCCGATCTCGAAAAAACAGGAAATATTGGAGGTTATGAGCCTCAAAGCCAAGACGTTAATGGTTCTTGAGTTGATGGCTGAGCAGAAAAAGACTTTAGAGATCCAAGTCGATGTGCGGAATAAACTGACCGAAAAAATGGGGAAGCATCAGCGGGAGGCGATTCTTCGTGAGCAGATCCGCACTATTCGCGACGAGCTTGGCGATACCAAATCAGTTGCTGACGAAGATTATGTAAGACGAATCAACGAGGGTAACTTACCGGAATCTGTTAGGTCGGTCGCGTTGGAGGAAGCCAAACGGCTCGAGGCGGTCGGTTCATCAAGCCCTGAGACTCATGTCATTAGAAATTATCTTGATCTGATTTTGGGTCTGCCATGGAACGCAGCTACCGATGATCAGCTCGACCTCGAGCATGCCAGAAATGTATTAAATTCAGATCATTTTGGCCTCGAGAAGATCAAGAAGAGGATTATTCAGCATCTGGCGGTCATGAAACTAAAGAAGGATAAACGTGGATCAATATTGTTGTTTGTTGGTCCTCCGGGGGTTGGTAAGACAAGTCTGGGCGAGAGTATTGCCAGGGCGCTCGGGAGAAAATTTGCTCGCGTTGCTTTGGGCGGTGTGCGCGATGACGCAGAAATTCGTGGCCACAGGAAAACTTACATTGGCGCGATGCCCGGTCGTATTATTCAGTCGATAAAAAGAGTCGGAGTCAAGAATCCAGTCTTTCTATTGGATGAAGTTGATAAGCTCGGCCGCGGGTATACGGGTGATCCTGCGTCGGCCCTTTTGGAGGTTTTAGATCCGGAGCAGAACAAGGAGTTCACAGATCATTATCTTGACGTTCCATTTGATCTTGGGCAGGTGTTTTTTATCGCAACCGCTAACTCGCTGGATACGATCCCAGGCCCTCTCCTCGATAGAATGGAGGTTATTGACCTGTCTGGTTACGTGACCGAAGAGAAACTTGCCATCGCGAAAACGTATCTGGTACCAAAACAGCTTGCAGAGCACGGCTTAACGCCTGAGCAAGTCACCATCACCGACTCGGCGCTGCTTAAAATTATACAAGAGTACACACGCGAGGCTGGCGTTCGGAGCCTTCAGCGTCAAATTCAAACGATTTGCAGATACTGTGCAGAGAAAATTGCAGAGGGAACCTTTTTGTCGCTGACAATTTCGGCTGATCAATTAAACGAAGCACTAGGCCCCGAGAAATACTCTTTTGAGGAGACAAATCGAGTGGTGCCCCCAGGAGTCGTGACTGGCTTGGCATGGACGCCCGTTGGCGGAGACATCTTATTCGTTGAAGCTACGCAGATGCCTGGTTCGGGTCGTCTTATTTTGACCGGGCAACTAGGGGACGTCATGAAGGAGTCGGCCCAGATCGCGGTCAGTCTTGTAAGAAGTCATCTATCAGCGTTTCTTAAAGTTAGTGATTTCGATAAGCGTGATCTTCACATTCACGTTCCGTCTGGAGCGATCCCCAAAGATGGTCCAAGTGCCGGTGTGACGATGTTAACAGCAATTGCTTCGCTGTTTACGGGCTTGAGGGTCAGTCCAAAATTGGCCATGACTGGGGAGATTACGCTGCGTGGTATTGTTACGCCTGTTGGCGGTATTAAAGAAAAGCTTTTGGCAGCGCATCGATCTGGCGTTGAGCATGTGCTAGTACCAAAACGTAATGAGAAAGATCTTGGTGATGTTCCAAAAGAGGTGTTATCTCAGCTGAAAGTGACGCTAGTTGATAACATGAATGAGGTTCTGGAAATAGCGCTAGGAATTCACGACGCGTTCTTGCCAGTAACTAATATTGCGGCACTTCCAGGGGCAGTCACTCAAGTTCATAGTTAAATGGAATCTAAACTTTTTCGTCAGAAAAGTGGCATCGAATAAGGCTTGATCCATTTTGCTTCAGATCAGGTAGTTTTCCTGCGCATGATGACGCGTCTTTTCCTGTGGTGTCCATTTTCTTTTTAAGAGGGCAACGAGGATGAAATTGGCATCCGCTTGGAGGATTCATCGGAGATGGTACATCACCAACCAGTGGCTCCGGAAGCGTAGCGCCTTTTTTGATCTGCGGTACGCTTCCAAGGAGTTTTTGAGTGTAGGGATGGCGGGGTGTAGTTAAGATCTCGTCAGCAGTGCCGTATTCCAGAATTTTCCCTAGATACATAACGGCCACGTGATCGGCAACATATCTCACAACACCTAAGTTGTGTGTAATAAAAATATATGCCAACTGATATTTCGCCTGAATATCCTGTAGCAGATTTAAAACCTGAGCCTGAATCGACACATCCAGTGCGCTGGTAGCTTCGTCAAGAATCAATACTTTTGGTCTAAGGACGATGGCTCGTGCTATAGCGATTCGTTGGCGTTGACCTCCGCTGAACTCATGTGGATATCTAAATCGGGATTCAGCGTTGAGCCCGACCTCCTGGAGAACATCAGAAATTCGCTGGTCACGCTCCTCGGCCGAAAGCTGGGATTCGTGGATTTGCAAGCCCTCGTCAATAATTTCTCGAACCGAAAATCGTGGGTTGAGGGATGCGAACGGGTCTTGAAATATAATCTGCATCTGTCGTCGCATCAGTTGCAGTTCTCGCCGATTCGCCTTCAGGATGTTGGTAGAGCTGCCGTTTAGGTGTGCGCTGCCACTCGTGGCTTTAACTAGTCTAAGAATTGACTGACCAAGGGTGGACTTTCCGCAACCGGACTCTCCTACAATCGCTAACGTTTGTCCTGGATTGACCATTAAGCTGATGTCATCGACCGCCTTCACGTTTGCTACCGTTCGGCGTAGGATTCCCGCTTGCACGGGAAACCACGTCTTAAGATCTTTGATGTCTAGGATAGGAGTTTGAGCCGGCATGCTTGGCTTTATGCCCGCCGTCGATATTTTTGGCTCGCTTGTGATTTTACGCCGAGTCAGTGGATTGGACTTGTCGAACAGGTAGCAGGCGACATCCTGGCCGTCTATGCTAAAAATAGCTGGATGGTCGCCGGACCGGCAACGGTCTGTTACATGTTCACAGCGATCAGCAAAGCGGCAGCCCTGAAACGATGTGGTTGCAGGCTTAACTTGTCCCTCGATAGCCGCTAGTTTTTGTTTGGGTTTATCCACGGCGGGCACTGCAGCGATCAGTTTTTCGGTATAGGGATGCTTTGGTGAGAATAAGACCTTATCTACAGGGCCTTTTTCGATCATTTTGCCAGAGTACATAACCATCACGTCGTCAGCGATTTCATTGACGACCCCAAGATCATGGGTAATGAGAATCGTGGCCATCCCCATAGATTTTTGAAGGTCTTTTATGATTTGAAGAATTTGTGCTTGGACTGTCACATCGAGTGCGGTGGTGGCCTATTAAATTTTTAGGCGGCGGATTTGGTTATGATCCAGTAATCAATAGAAAAATTAAAGATGGAAAATAAAAACGTTCTTCTAGCTGTAATATTGTCTACTGCAATCTTAATTGGTTGGTCATTCTATTTTGAAAATCCTGAAGAGGCTCAAAGGAAAAGAGCCGAAATTCAGGGAAAAACAGAAACTCAAACAAGTATTCAAAAACCAGAGGCACCTCAACCCTCAAAAGCAAATCCAGCTAAATCTATTTCTAGAAATGAAGCTTTAAAAGAAAGCGATAGAGTATTAATCGAGAATAAGAATTTATCTGGCTCTATATCTTTAAGAGGTGCATTAATTGATGATATTATTCTAAAAAATTACAGAGAAACATTAGATCCTAATAGCAAACCTATTGTTCTGCTTAGTCCAAAAAAATATGAACAAGGTTATTTTGTAGAGTCGGGCTGGGCAACCACTAAATCTGATATAAAAGTTCCAGACAATAATAGTCTTTGGCAAATTAAAGAAGGTAAGAAATTAACACCAAATTCTCCAATTACTTTAGAGTGGAATAGTAGGGAAGGATTAATTTTTTCAAAAAAAATTGAAATTGATGACAAATATTTATTTAAAATTACTGAAACAGTAAGAAATGATAAAAATAAAGCGGTTGATTTATTCCATTACGGACAGATCACTAAGAATGCAAAGCCTACTACAGAAAATTTTTATATTCTTCATGAAGGACTAATTGGTGTTGTTGATAAAAACCTAAAAGAAGAAACTTATTCAGCGGTAGAAAAAGAAAAGAAAACTTATAATGGTAAAAGTGGTTGGTTTGGAATTACTGATAAATATTGGATGTCAGCTATTATTCCAGAAAGCGGCAAATCATTTAAGGGCGAATATTCTTATACCAATAATTATAAAGCAAATTTTATAATATCAGAACCCAATACAATTAGCCCTCAAAAGAGCACGACAGGAAATATCAAAATCTTTATTGGAGCAAAAGAAGTCTATCCCATCGACAATTATGCTGAAAAAGAAAAAATTGACCGTTTTGATTTAGCTATAGATTGGGGCTGGTTTTACTTTATTACTAAACCCTTATTTTTTGTAATAGACTATATTTTTAAAATTGTTGGAAACTTTGGAGTGGCTATTATTATATTAACAGCGCTTGTAAGAATCGTTTTCTTTCCACTTTCTAACTACTCATTTAAGTCCATGGCCAAAATGAAAGTTCTTCAGCCAGAAATGTTAAGATTAAAAGAACTTTATAAAGATGATGTAAGAAGAACTCAGCAAGAGATGATGGCTCTTTATAAAAGAGAGAAAGTTAATCCATTATCGGGGTGTCTGCCGATCTTAGTACAAATTCCAATATTCTTTGCTGTATATAAAATGCTTTTTGTAACCCTTGAAATGCGTCATGCGCCTTTTTTTGGTTGGATCAAAGATTTATCAGCTGCCGATCCAACAACTATTTTTAATTTATTTGGTCTCATTCCTTGGGAGCCGCCTACATTTTTAATGATTGGGATTTGGCCAATTTTAATGGGCATCACCATGTACCTTCAGCAAAAATTAAATCCAGCGCCTCCAGATCCAATTCAAGCTAAAATATTTGCCTGGTTTCCTTTCATTATCACAATTATGTTGGCAAGTTTTCCATCGGGACTTGTCATTTATTGGACTGCTAGTAATATTTTAACAATGGCGCAGCAGTATTACATCATGAGAAAAACTACGGTGAAGACTGTTTGATGGACATAAAGTCTTTTTGGCCAGAACTTGGTCCATCACTTGAAGAAGCTTCGGTTTATCTAAATAAATATAAAAATAAAAAAATAGTTCTAAAACACGGTGGGCAAGTAATGTCTGACCAAAGTTTATCAAAAGCATTTGCACAAGATGCAGCTATTTTAAGAAAATTAGATATTGATGTAACGGTCATTCACGGAGGAGGCCCACAAATCAAGACTAAGTTAGACGCTCAAAATCTAGAAAGCAAATTTATTTCAGGACTAAGGGTTACTGATAAAAATGTTATCAAAGTTGTTGAGGATGTTTTGTTAAATGAAATAAATCCTGATCTAAGAGACGCTATAAATCATTATGGTGGAAAAGCAGAGTCCGTAACGGTTAGAAAAAATAATATAATTCACATTGATAAGGCGATTGATGAACAGTTGGGGTTTGTTGGTGAACCTAAGAAAATTGATATTAAGATCTTAAATAACTTTTTCAAAGAAAAAATTATTCCCGTGATAGCGCCCATGGGAATGGATGCTAAAGGACAGGTTTATAATATTAATGCTGATACAACTGCTGGAACGATTGCTAATCAAATCAAAGCTGAACGACTTCTGCTTATGACCGATGTACCGGGGGTAAATGATAAGCAGGGAAATTTAATATCACAGCTATCCACACAACAAGCTCTTGATTTAATTAATGATGGAACAATTACCGGAGGAATGATCCCAAAAATAAAAACATGTATTAGTGCAATTGAATCTGGCGTAAATGGTGTTGTTATTATTGATGGAAGAAAATCCCATGCTGTTCTATTTGAATTATTCTCCAATCTTGGAGCTGGAACGCTTATAGTAAAATAATGAATGAAATAAAAAATGTAAAATTTTGGATTTTTGATTTAGATAATACACTTTATCCTTCATCTACAAATTTATTTTCAAAAATTGATAAACTGATGGCAAGTTTTATAACTGAAAATTTAAATGTGAGTAATGAAGAGGCCATTCAAATAAAAAACGATTACTTTAAAAAACACGGTACAACTTTAAATGGTTTAATGAAGCATCATAATATTGATCCCCATCACTTTTTAGAATTTGTACATAATATTGATTATAGTTTTTTAAATAAGAATGAGAAACTTAATAACGAAATAAAAAATTTACCTGGAAAAAAAATTATATTTACCAATGGCTCTAGAAAACATGCAAAAAATGTGGTGAGCAATTTACAACTGGATGAAAATCTTTTTTCAATATTTGATATTGTAGATTGTGAATTTATTCCAAAACCAGAAAGATTTCCCTATGAAAGACTTATTAAAAAATATGATATTATACCTGAACAAAGTATTTTTTTTGAAGATATTGCAAGAAATCTTAAACCTGCGCACGATCTCGGTATGAAAACAGGTTGGGTAATAAATGAGGATAATTGGGCAAAAGAAGGTCATGATGAAGACCATGTTCACTTTAAAATAAAGCAATTAGATCATTTTCTTGAACAGTGTAATTTGTTAATTAAATAAGCATGAGTTTAGAAGATATTATTTTACAAGCGTGGGAAGACAGAAATTCAATAAATAAAAATTCTGATAAAAAAATTATTTCAGCAATTAATGAAACTTTAGAAAACTTAGACTCAGGCACTATTCGAGTTTGTGAAAAAAAAAATAATGAGTGGCATACTCATCAGTGGATAAAAAAAGCAATTCTTTTAAGTTTTAAAACTCAAGATAATAAAATGATATCAGGTCCCTACGCTAAATGGTTTGATAAAGTCGATGGTAAAACTGCACTCTGGGATGAAAAAAAACTTCTTAAAGCTGGATTTCGGTCAGTGCCAAATGGAGTTATAAGAAAATCTGCATACATTGGAAAAAATGTTGTACTAATGCCGTCTTTTATAAATGTAGGAGCTTATGTTGATGATGGAACAATGATTGATACTTGGTCAACAGTTGGTTCGTGTGCACAAATTGGAAAAAATTGTCATATCTCTGGGGGCGTTGGAATTGGAGGCGTATTAGAACCTCTTCAAGCAAATCCAGTTATCATTGAAGATAATTGTTTTATTGGAGCAAGATCAGAAGTGGCCGAGGGTGTTATAGTTGGCGAAGGTTCTGTAATTTCTATGGGAGTTTATCTTGGCGCTTCAACTAAAATTATAGATAGAAAAACAAATAAAATTATTTATGGAAAGGTTCCTCCTTATTCGGTGGTTGTTTCAGGAACGCTTCCAAATGAAGATAAAAATAAACCAAGTTTGTATTGTGCTGTTATCGTAAAAACAGTTGATGAAAAAACTAGAAGCAAAACTTCAATAAACGACTTACTAAGAGATTAATATGCTAAAGACTATTAATGAAGTTTCTTTAGCAAGAGATCTTGTCAGATGCCAAAGCGTAACACCAAAAGATGATGGTGCAATTAATGTTGTTGCAAAAAATCTTAAAAAGTTAGGTTTTAAGTGCCAAATTATGGAGTTTAAGGAAAAAGGGACTCCACAAATTAAAAATTTATATGCAAAAATTGGAAAAAATTCTCCAAACTTTTGTTTTGCCGGACATACTGATGTTGTTCCAGTTGGAGATCTAAAATCATGGACTGTTAATCCTTTCGGTGGTGTTATTAAAAATCAAAAACTAATTGGTCGCGGAGTTAGCGACATGAAAGGCTCTATTGCCTGTTTTATAGCAGCTGTTAGTGAATTTTTAAAAAAAAATAAAAAACTGAATGGATCAATAAGTTTACTTATAACTGGTGATGAAGAAACTGTAGCTGTTAATGGCACAAAAAAAGTAATTGAGAAATTAATTCAAAAAAAAGAAAAAATTAATTTTTGTATAGTTGGAGAGCCTACCAATGAAAATAAGTTGGGAGAAATGATTAAAATTGGAAGAAGGGGAAGCATAACTGGTCATTTAACAATAATTGGCACACAAGGTCATGTTGCATATCCACATAGTTCTAATAACCCATCTACAATTATCATTGAGATTTTAAATAAAATAAAAAAATTAAAACTAGACAAGGGTAATAAAGACTTCGAACCATCAAATCTTGAAATTACAAAAATTAATATTGATAATACTGCAGATAATGTCATCCCAGCTGAAGCAAAGGCCTCGTTTAATATAAGATTTAATAACTTGCATACATCTAGTTCTATTAAGAAAAAACTAAACAAAATTTTTTCTTCTACTTCTAAAAAATTCAAAGCTAATTATAAAATTAGATACCATGTTTCTGGAGAGTCATTTTTAACAAAACCTAATAAAACAGTTTACATGATTAAAAATGTTATAAAAAAAAGCACTAAAATTAATCCTGTACTATCTACAACTGGAGGAACCTCTGACGCTCGTTTTATAAAAAAAATATCTCCATGTGTTGAATTTGGTTTAATTGCAAAGACAATTCACCAAGTTGATGAAATGGCCAGAGTTGCTGATTTAAAAAAATTAAAAAATATATATCGAGACATTCTTTTTAATTATTTTAAGTGACAACTTGTATATTTACATCGAACTCCTCTATTAAGCATGACACGGGCCCTGGTCATCCAGAATGTCCTGAAAGAATCCCAGCAATATTAACTGGTTTAAAAAAAATACAATCACAAAAATTAATCTGGAAAGAAATTGGGTCTTTTGATGAGAAATACATTGAGCTTACCCATTCAAAAAAATATTTAGAAAAAATTAATCAATCATTTCCAAAAGAAGATCTAGTTTTTCTTGATGGAGATACAATTGTCTCTAAGGGCAGTAAAAAAGCGGCTTACGATGCTGTTGGAGCAATCATAAACGCAATCGATGCCGTAATGAATCAAGAATTTGATAATGCCTTTTGTGTTGTAAGACCTCCTGGCCACCATGCTGAAAAAGAGCAGGCCATGGGATTTTGTATATTTAATAATGTAGCAGTGGGTGCCACTTATTTATTAGAAAAATATAAACTAGATAAAGTAGCAATCATTGATTTTGATGTTCATCATGGAAATGGGACTCAAGATATTTTTTATAATGAAAAGAAGGTTTTATATATTTCATCCCACCAATTTCCATTCTATCCTGGCACAGGTTCTAAGGATGAAATTGGTAAATTTAATAATATTTTAAATATTCCCCTGAAGGCGGGAACGGTTTCTGAAGAGTTTTTTAATAGTTATAAGAAAGTTTATGACAAACTGAATGAGTTTAGGCCGCAATTTATATTATTATCAGCGGGTTTTGATGCTCACAAAAATGATCCATTAGCCAATGTAAATTTAGAGTCTAGAGACTATTACATCCTAACAAAAGAAATTATGAAAATTGCAAAAAAAATTTGTAGTAATAAAATAGTTTCAATACTCGAAGGCGGCTATAATCTTTCAGCTATTCAAGAGAGTGCTAAATATCACGTAGAGGCTTTATTAGAAGTTTAAATTAATAAATAATATTTTCTAAATACAATCCAGCTGCAGGCGCTGGAGTAGCACATTGAGAGCGATCTTTAGAATTTAAAGCATCAAGTAAATCTTTTTTTGTCCATTTATTTTCACCTACAAGCTTTATGCATCCCATCATTGAACGAACTTGATGTTGTAAAAAAGACTCTGACTCAAAATAGCTATAAATATAGTCTTCTTTTCTAAAAATATTTATTTTCTTCATTGTCTTTATTGGAGATTTTGCTCCACAAGATGTTGATCTAAACGTTGTAAAATCATGAGTGCCTACTAAAATTTGTGCAGCATCATTCATATTTTCTTCATTAAGTTTTATTTTTAATTGCCAAGCTCGATCTTTTTCTATGGAAAGTGGTGAGTCTCGATTAATAATAACGTATTTATAAATTCTTAATTTTGCATCTCGTCTTGCATCAAAATCATCATTTATTAATTCAGTTTTTAAAATGCTAATTGAGTCATCTTTTAAATGAAAATTTAAAGCATCAGTAATTTTTTTAGCATCAATTTCTTTATTGAAATCAAAGTGAAAAACTTGATGCACAGCATGGACGCCTGTATCTGTTCTTCCTGCTCCAAAAATTTTTATTTTTTTTTCAGCAATCTTTTCAATCGCTTGCTCAATTGCTTCTTGAATTGACCGACCATTCAACTGTCTTTGCCAGCCAACAAATTGGGTACCATCATATTCAACGATACATTTTAATCTTGGCATTTATAATAGTTGCGATGCTTTTGGAATTTTATATCCTAATAAAAATTCTTTTACTTTTTGAATTTTTTTTCCAGGTCTTTGTATTTCTAAAACTTGAATTGCGTAATCTTTACAAGCAATTAAAAGATTTTCATTAAGGGTTGTTCCAACTTTTCCTTTTTGATCTGTAACTACTGCACTCCAAATTTTAATCTTTTCATTTTTAAATTTGAAAAAAGCTCCTGGACTTGGATTTAGTGCATTGATCTGTTGCACAATTTTTTTTGCATCATTATTCCAATTAATCTCTTCATCCTCATGTGTAATTTTTTTAGCATGGGTAGCCTTTGTATGGTCTTGTTCTACAAATTTAGCTTTATCTTCATTTATTAAATTAATTGCTTTAATAATTAATTTTGATCCTAAAACAGATAATTGTTCACTTAATAAGCCATAATTAGATTTATGATTAATCTCTACTTTTTCAGATAACATAACCGGTCCCGTATCTAAGCCTTTTTGAATTTTCATAATTGAGACTCCAGTAAATTGATCGCCATTCATAATTGACCTTTGAATAGGCGCAGCACCTCGCCAATAAGGTAATAAAGAGGCATGAATATTAATAAAACCTTTTTTAGATAAACTTAAAAAATTTTCTGGAATAATTTGACCATACGCAACAACAATGACCAAATCAGGATTAATTTTTCTAAAAAAATTTAATTCTTGCTCATTTTTTAATGAGCTTGGATGATGAATATTTAGATTATTTTTTTCTGCTTCTACATGGATAGGTGTCTTCTCAATTTTTAAGCCTCTATTAGATTTTTTTGGCGGCTGCGTATAAACATGAACAATATCAAATTTTTCTTTAATTAATTCTTTTAATGCGGGAACAGCGAACTCTGGTGTTCCCATGAAAATTATTTTTAATGACATGGATTACCTAAAAATTGATCTGATCTGAAACAGCTTCCTTTTTGGCTTTTATAAGTTTTTTTAAAATGAAAGATTTTTTTAATTTTGATAAATAATCGATAAACAAAACTCCATTCAAATGATCAATTTCGTGTTGAATACAAGTTGCAAGTAATCCTTTAGCTTTTAATAACTGTTCTTCTCCGTTTTGATCTAAATATTTTACATGACACTGTTCTGGTCTTTCAATTTCTGCAAACTGTTGAGGTAACGAAAGGCACCCTTCTTCAAAAGTACATTTTTTTTCTGATGTCCAGACGATTTCTGGATTTACAAAATACATTGGATTATTTGGTTCTGGGTCTTTTGCGATATCTATAACAATTACTCTTTTGTGAACTCCAATTTGAACAGCGGCAAGGCCAATGCCAGGAGCTGCATACATTGTCTCTAACATATCTTTCATTAAATTTTTAATTTCAGCATCAACTTTTTGAACTGTTTTTGATTTAATTCTCAGTTGTGGATCTGGTTCTGTTAAGATTTGCCTAATTGTCATAATGAAAAAATACTAAATCTACTTAATTAATCAAGCACTCGATACTAATCACTATTTAGAGAGCTGCGATATTTAAATGCTGAAAATAATGTTCCATCATCCAAATATTCAATCTCTCCGCCCACTGGCAAACCGTGAGCTAACTTTGTTACTTTCACATTTAGATTTTTAATACTATCTTTAATATAATGAGCTGTTGTTTGCCCTTCGATTGTTGCACTTGTTGCTAGGATCACTTCTTTTCCTGAGTTTGCTTTAATCCTGCTTACTAACGAACCTATTAAAAGATCTTCAGGATTTATCCCATTTATAGCTGATAGAGTTCCTCCTAAAATATGATACTGGCCACTATAAACATTGGTGCTCTCAAGTGCCCACATATCTGCTACATTTTCTACTACACAAATCTGCTCATAATTATTTTTGTTACTACAATTACAGTCAATTTTATTAGTTTTAAAATTTCCACAAATATTACAACGCGCAACATTTTGATAAACTTTATCCAAAGCACCTGACAACGGTTTCATAATATTGTCTCTATTTTTAAGAAGATAAAGAGCAATACGTCTTGCAGATTTAGGTCCAAGTCCTGGCAGTTTTGCAATTAGAAACATTAATGTTTCTAAATCTGGGTGTGAATTAGTTTTCATTACTAAAAAGGAAGTTTAAATCCAGGAGGTAATTTTAAGCCACCAGTTATTTTTGACATCTCCTCCGATGACTTTGCATCAATTTCTTTTTTTGCATTATTAGTCGCGATAATAATTAAATCCTCCAAAACATCCTTATCCTCTGTCATTAATTTTGGATCGATATCTATCTTGATCATTTCATGATCACCATTCAAAATTACTTTCACCGCACCGTTATTTGCAACTCCTTCAGCTTGTAGGTTCTTTAATGAGGCTTTAGCTTCCATCATTTTTTGTTGCATCTCTTGGGCTTTTTTCAACATCCCACCAAAATCCATTATTTGACCTCCTCTACATCACTTAGTTCTGCATCTGGAAAATTTTCTTTGATTTTTTTATAAACTTCACTCTCAAGGGCTTCATGTAATAACTTTTTTTTATAAATTTCTTTATTTTCAAATATTGTACTTTTGCCTGTTTCTTTCGATAAAGAAATAATCCATCTTTCGCCTGTCCATAATTTAAGTTTTTCTGTTAAAGATCTGACAAAGTTTTTAGATAATTTTTCGTTAAATGAAATATCAATTTTTCCCTTTTCAAATTTTACAACTCTAACATTTCTTTCTAAATCAAATTTTAATTCTATTTCTTTTTTATGATTTGCAATCTCAACTAACTTTTCAAATGAATTAATAATTTCGAAATTTTCTAATTCTTTCTTCTTTTCCAAAATTTTTGGAGTTCGATCAATTTCCTCTGTCTTTTCTTGTATAACGCTTTTAATTTGTGTCTTGGCTGATGTTTGTTTGTTAATTATTGTTCCAGGTTTTATTTCATTAAAATCGTCTTTTTGCTCATTAGACTCTGATATTCCAACAGTGTCTGAACTTAAAACATCATCAATAAGTTGCTCTGGGCTTGGTAAATCTTTTAAATGTATCAATCTCATAATTAGCATTTGAAAAGACAGAAAATGATTGGGAACAAAACTTAACTCCTCGATTCCTTTAAGAATAAATTGCCAGATCAATGAGATGTATGAAAAATCAATATCTTTAGACAAACTAAAGATAAGATCAGACTCTGATTCTGAAACTGTCAGATCATTGTCAATTTTTCCAAAACTTTTACTTCTTGAAAGTAAATAAATAACTTCAAGCATATCTTGAAGGACTAATTTTGGATCTGCTCCTAAATCAAATATTTCTTGAGATTCTTCAAGAGCTTGTTCTTTTTTGCCATCAATGATTAAGCGTACAAG
>CAYOEM010000015.1:0-67983 GCA_964402975.1 uncultured Polynucleobacter sp. | reverse complement strand
TTTTGGCTGGCTGCCTTATCCTATCGGCCTGGATATTCAGCAAAAAAGATCTGACATAACTTAAAGTTAGTTTTCTTCGTTGTCCGCTCGCAAACCCACGACGCCGACGAGTGGGTGCCACGGCCAATGACAGTAAAAGAATGCTATCGCGCTTAACGTTTAATTGATTAATCAATACTCAAGCAGTCGGCTGTCCCCATTTAAAATTTGCTTTTTAAGACGGACTTTATTAAAAAACCCTCTCTGCGAGGGATTTTTTAATGTATCACTATGAAATGGATGAGTCCGTTATTAAGCGGGAGAAGGCGGCTGCACGGGAGCTTAGACAATCTCGATGGTGGCAAAACAAGATCGCAAACTCTCCCGTTTGCCACTACTGCGCAAAGAAGCTTAAAAAAGCAGAGTGCACGATGGATCACGTCGTGCCCATTGTGAGGGGCGGTAAGTCCACCAAAAGTAACGTAGTGGTTGCCTGCAAAGACTGCAATAACGCCAAAAAAGACAGACTTTTCCTAGACGAAAACTCGCTAAAAACACCGCCACGCTAAGCAACGGCATTCCAATACGAATGGCTCAGAAATTACAGGCCTTCATCATCCAAACAACTAAACCCAGCATTAAAAGCACCTGAATGTAGTGAAACCACCGAACGCCGCCACCGGAAAATTTCGGACTAGGCATGCCCTTTTGCTTGCGCAAAGCACCATCATAGCCGCCGTTCAGGGGGCTTTTGTCTTTTTTTTGGGCGCCCACGCGCTTTTTAGCTGAATGGAAATCGGTAATTTTTGATTTGTCAGTCATATCTTTCGAGGTTCCTTTGAGTGTGCTACAACTTCGAGCCTTGCTTCTTGAATAGTTAAACGGTGACCCGCAAGAATACAGGCGTCTTAAATGGCTCAATCCCAGGCATCACAGCAGATCACAATTAATAAGCCTATCGTCATTGTACCGACCTATAATGAGGTCGACAACGTTACTTCACTAACTGAGCGTATTTTTAAATCAACTCCGCACATTCATGTACTTTTTGTCGACGACAACAGTAAAGACGGCACCCGTGACAAAATACAGGAGCTCATGGATAAACACCCTGGAAAGATTCACATTTTAAAAAGGGCCGGTAAACTCGGGCTCGGCACAGCTTACATCGCAGGCTTTAAGTGGGCTCTTCAAAATGGCTATGATGCTCTGATTGAGATGGACGCCGATCATTCCCATGACCCCAAAGAGCTAGCAGTATTCATCAAAAAACTTGGCAGTTACGACGCCGTCGTCGGTAGCCGCTACTGTGAAGGTGGCGGCACCGAAAACTGGAGTTTCATCAGAAAATGCATCAGTGTCTTCGGTAGCTTTTATAGTCGGATGATCCTAGGTCTCACCATCCGAGATCTAACTGGCGGTTTTAACGCCTGGAGACGTGACACGGTGATCGCCATCAATCCTGACCTCGTGGCAAGCGAAGGGTATTCGTTTCAAATTGAGCTGAAGTACCGAGCCCACTTGGCAGGTAAATCCATCGTGGAATCACCCATAATGTTCTCCGAGCGCCGCGCCGGCCAATCAAAGATGAGTTTTAAAATTGTTCTTGAGGCCATGGTACGCGTGTGGGCCCTACGCTCCATAGGACGTCGGTAATTCCCGATTGGGCAGCAAGCATGGATCAGCGTTACAAAATACTTTTTGATAAAGTTAAAATTGGCCCCATCGAGGCTCCCAATAGATTTTATCAGGTGGCCCACTGCAACGGCATGGGGCACCGCTTCCCAAAATCTCTCGCCAGACTTCGCGGCGTAAAAGCCGAGGGCGGCTGGGGAGTTGTCTGTACAGAAGAAGTCGAGATTCACCATACGAGTGACCTCGCTCCGTTTCACGAAGGCCGGCTTTGGAATGATGATGACATGGCAGGACTGCGCTTGATGGCTGATGCCGTCCATGAGCATGGCTCTTTAGCCGCTATCGAGCTCGTCTACAGTGGAATGAATAGCACCAATCTTTATTCAAGACTCCCACCCATGGGACCAAGATCCATGGGCATTTCGGGTGGCTGCGGTTATGACCCCGTCCAGTCACGCCGCATGGATAAAGAGGACATTAGAAATGTGCGGCGTTGGCATCGTAACGCAGCTATCCGGGCCAAAAAATCAGGCTTTAATATTATCTACTGCTACGCAGGCCACGGGTTGACACTTCCCATGCAGTTTATGATGCGCCGCTACAATGACCGCACGGATGAATACGGCGGCTCTCTTGAAAATCGTGTGAGGTTTTTCAGAGAAATCATCGAGGAAACAAAAAACGCCGTTGGTGACACGTGCGCAGTCGCCGTACGATTTGCCGTCGATGAACTTCTCGGCGCTGAAGGCATCACCCACCAGGGCGAAGGTCATGACATAGTCGCCATGCTAGCAGAGCTGCCAGATCTCTGGGACGTCAATATCAGCGGCTGGAGCAATGATTCGGCCACGTCCAGATTTGAAAAAGAAGGCTACCAGGAACGGTATACGGCATTTGTTAAAAAACTCACCACAAAACCTGTCGTGGGAGTTGGTAGATACACGTCACCAGATTCCATGGTTTCTGCCGTTAAGCGCGGCGTTTTGGATTTCATTGGAGCAGCTCGCCCATCGATTGCAGATCCTTTCTTGCCTAATAAGATTAAAGAAAACCGCCTCGACGATATTCGTGAGTGTATCGGCTGTAATATTTGCGCCGCCGCAGACATGAAGGTCGTCCCCATTCGCTGCACTCAAAATCCCACCATGGGTGAAGAGTGGCGTCGCGGCTGGCATCCAGAAAATATTGCACCGAAGAAATCAGACAAAAATATTCTGATTGTTGGCGCAGGCGCAGCGGGTCTGGAGTGCGCCAGAGCCCTGGGGCAGCGCGGCTACCCGGTAACTCTCGTTGATGCCAATATTGAATTGGGCGGACGGGTGCTCCGGGAAGCTAAACTCCCAGGTCTGAGCGAGTGGCGGCGCGTTGCTGAATGGCGATTATCGACGCCGCAGCGTCGCGATAACGTGCAGATGTTTCCCGCCAGTCACATGACGGCCAGCGATGTACTTGATACAGGTATTCGAGATGTCATCATAGCCACGGGAGCGACCTACCGCCGAGACGGCATCGGACGAACCATTCACGCAGCCATTCCCGGGCATGACACGCAGCATATTTTCACACCAGATGATGTTATGGACGGAGTCTTTCCTGCCGGGAAAGTCGTCATATATGATGACGACCACTTTTACATGGCAGGAGTTTTGGCTGAACTGCTGGCCAGTAGAAATTGTGATGTCACTCTGGTGACTCCGTCGCCGATGATTTCCTATTGGACTCAGTTCACCCTTGAGCAAGAAAAGATTCAAGCACGACTGGCTAAAATGGGCGTTAAATTTTTGATCAGGCGTTCCCTGACGGAGATTAAAGACACGTCGGTAACGGCGCGCTGCAGCGTCACTGGCCAGGAGACGACGCTTGAGCGAGATTCTGTCTTGTTGGTGACAGACCGCGTACCCAATGATCATCTATATAAGGAGCTTCTACCCGCCCTCGAAAGCGGCCGACTTGACTCCCTTCGCATTATTGGAGATGCCGAGGCTCCTGCCACCATCGCCCAGGCCGTTTTCGCAGGTCACTTAGCGGCTCGGGAGTTTGATGAAACCATTGACCCCTCCGCCACTCCGTTTAAAGTCGAGCGCTGAAGGGGGCGTCTTATAGCCCCCCGCACCCCTATCTGGGACCCTTTTGACCTGTTCTCATAATTGACACTTATGGCTAGAAGCTGCCAATGTCCCTGACACTTGGACAGCCGGACTCGCCACCCTCGATTGTAACCAACTGATTTTAATGAATAATTACCAACCATCAAAAATCCTAATGGCTGGCACACCCCTTGCAACCCTAGGGGTATAAGACATTTTTTTGGAGGACTGATCATGAAAACCGTAAACCGTATATCTTTGATGCTGCTCATAGCAGCATCCTTCAGTCAGGCGGCCTATGCTCGCCGGGCTGATCGAGAAGGACTGAATTTTGGTTCATCTGTTCGAATCATGGATAGCGATGATCGCGGACAGCAAAGCACCCTAAACGACAAAAATACAAGAACGAAAAGCGCTGGTCAGGCATTTAGCCCCTATCTTGGCTATTCGTTCGAGGCTCTAAACCTCGGCATTATGCTGAATGTTGAAAATAAGTATGAGGAATTTAGCGAGAAATCACCGTCTACAAATCAAGAGCTCAGCCGCCAGGCCAGCACGTCCAGTAAAGCAGCAAGCCTTTTTGCTAGGTTTAACTTCGGCAAAATCATGTACTTTCAGGCTGGTGCAGGCGTCTATAGCCAAGTAACTGACATCCGTACCGAGTTGCGAAATACGAGTGGTCTCGAGTTTCAAGGCACCACGAGCAATTACAAACTCGAAGGCATGGGCCCAGGATACCATGCGGGTGTAGGCCTTGAATTACCAGCTTCAAATGGCTTCTTTTTCACCGGCTCGTACATGGTCCACAACTATCAGTTGCGCGACACGACCCATAGCAGCTACGGTAGCCTGATCGGCAGCCAGCAAAAACGCGAGCTCGCATTCGGAATCGCGTACTATAACTAAACCCTGGCTTGCTCCGAAAGGCGCATGACTGGATTAGAGGAAACTAGGAATCCCGGTTTATATGATCAGATAGGCCACGCCTTCATTGCGAAGGCCGTGGCCGAGTTCTATAAAAGAGCCTTCCAAGACGTCCTGATTGGCCACTTCTTCTTCAAATCAGACATTCAACACATCACAGAACAACAGATCCATTTCGTTTCAGCCATGCTGGGCGGTCCCGCCAACTATAGCGGTAAACCTCTAAAAGCAGCCCACAAACCATTCAAGATTAGACCAGTCCATTTTAACCGCCGCCAAGTCCTCATGCGGGAGGTTCTGGTGGACTTGGGTCTTGAGCCCTCGCTTCGGGACGCCTGGCTCTCGGTAGAGGAACAATTTCGCCCCGTCATTGTAAACTCCTAGAAAAATCCTCCCTACGACCGGGAAACCCCCTGTAATCAATGGTCAATTATTAAAACTAATATATATTGACCATTTCCATAGAAATTAATATAAGACGCCGGCTGTGCTTATTTTAATCACCCATAGTTTGGATGGTTTTTAGAGATGACATTTTCAGCTTCTAGCATCGCCAGCTTACTACTTGTTCTACTTGTCTCAAATTGCAGAACACCTGAGCCTTCCTCGCAAAAAATCATTGGCGGTACTCCCGTCAGTGCTCAGGACCCTTTAGCAAATCGAGTTGCCGTTCTTGTTGATGCAGACGAGAAAGTTGTGTGCTCGGTTGCACCGATAGCCAGTGACATCTTTATTACAGCAGCGCACTGCGTTTACGGTAAGGATATGACCGATTGGACTATTCGAACTGGTCTTTCAATTTATCAAGGTCGAGCTCGTCAACTAAGTGGAACCGATTCGAAAAACTGGGCTAAACCTGAGGTGTTGAAAGTTGAGCGCGAAGTGATGGCGCATCAAAACTATTCACGAGGCCTTCTCGAGGTCCTCGAGCCAGAATCGGCCCCAAATGATGTGGCCCTTGTCAAAACAATTGAGCCGTCCGCTGGAACAATTCCTGTACCCATCCTGATCAACTCATCCCGCTGGAGTGTTGAGTCGAATCTTCCGATTACGATTGCTGGCTACGGCAGAACGGATGGTAGTGATCCAGAGTCGTCTGGTGTGCTTCAAAAAGTCGACCTGAAAATCAGCAAAGTCAGCAAGCCTGTCATGGAGTTCACAGCCGTAGATCCAACCGGAAAAATGGGTTGTCTTGGCGATTCAGGCGGTCCTGCCTTTTTCACGGCTGGACGAAACGTTTGGCTTGTTGGAATCGTCTCACGTGGCGACCGCACCTGTAAGAAGGGCACAACCGTATTTACGGATCTGACTGAATTCTGGCCGTTTTTAGATGAGGCGCAGCAAGCTCTGAATTTCAGACTGCTGCTTCCACAAAACTAATGGCTGGAAAATGGAACAAACGGGTCGTAACGCGTTAACCTAGTGCCGCTCATTTGCGGCATTTTTTATCTTTAACTCGAGGGGAGATTTCTTCAACATGAAAGCACGAATAGCTCACAAAACGCTGATGGGATCGACTTGTTTGATGCTTGCCTTATCGGCATTTGGGTGCGGGAAACGCCATGAGCCCAGTTCCTCTAGTTTAAAAGAAGAGTGGAATGAGCCAAATGATCCTCTGAACTTCCTGCCGACTGATTTTGAGCGAAAATTTGCGGCTCTACCAACTGCGTCTACCCTTGAGAAAGCACCATGGTCGGACTCGTACTGGCCGTCATATCTAGGCGGTATCGCACTACGCTGGAATACTCCATTCAATTACTATGAAGATAGCTTCGGTTATAGGGCCCTCCCTTACCGCCGTTTACGCAGAATGGGTCCGGCTCAAATTGCAAGGCTATCACCCGCGGAGAAATTCGATCTTCTAAACGCTGACTATAATTACACTCTGCTCAACTCGGAGCGGTCTCGAACAGGCCGTAATGCGCCAACTTGGGAAGGACTATGTCACGGTTGGGCATCGGCCGCTTTGACGCTTGAGGAGCCCAAAGCAGTCTTGATGACCAATGCCGACGGTATCGAAATACCGTTTGGAGCGGCTGATGTTAAGGCACTCATTGACCTTTACGTTGGTAACTTTAGCGACTCTCGCACGTACTTCGTTGCTGAACGCTGCAATATCGATTTATCTCGTAACCCATCAGCGGCCGTGTCCCCTGAGTGTCGCGACACCAATGCAGGAACGTTTCACTTGGTTCTCACAAATCAAATCGGCGTTAAACACGAGGGGTTTGTCGCTGATATAACGAGAGACCTCCAAGTATGGAACCACCCAGTTTATGGCTACGAAAGCCGAGTTATCTCAGAAGTTGACGGCGCCAGTCCTGGTGCCGCGCCGGGTACCGTAAAAGAGATCACGCTGGAAACAATTATGCAGTTTATTAGCGAGGCAGGTTCCCACTGGGAGACGGGCATCACCAATACGCCTTCTAGAACCTACAGCTACCGGCTTGAACTAAATGCAGATGGTCAAATTATTGGCGGCGCTTGGCTAACCCAGGATCGTCCTGATTTCATTTGGAAGCAAGATCCTCCAGAATTCAAGGACGTAGGCCCACTAAGATTTAGCACTCTCAAGGCTCTTTACGAAAACTCAATTAACTCGACGACAGTGCTTGCAAACCCTATTGGACGGTAATAAAAACAAGGTCTAGGAAAAGACCCGTGCCCCCGACCCTTGGGGCACTGAACTTACCCACTCTTGTAGGCATTACTGTATGGGCCGTTTAACAACACATGTTCTTGATACAGCCTCGGGGATTCCCGCTCAGGCGATGAAACTTGCCCTTTTCGAAATAAAAGACGGCAAGCGAAGCCTTTTAAAAGAAACTGCTACGAATGTGGATGGCCGCTGTGATGGGCCACTTTTAGAGGGCTCAGCCTTCAAACCTGGCTCTTATGAATTAGTTTTTTCCGCAGCCGACTACTTCCGTAGTCGCACCAAACTGTCCGATCCTCCGTTTCTCGGCGAAATCCCTATCAGATTTTCCATCGCTGACAGCTCGGCTCACTACCATGTGCCACTGCTTGTGTCCCCGTGGTCCTATTCCACGTACCGGGGAAGCTGAGTCCATATGCAAGCCTACATTTTGGAATGGCTACAGATACTCCTGCGCTCACTCCACGTGATCACCGGAATCGCCTGGATTGGGGCGTCTTTTTATTTTGTTTGGCTTGATAATCACCTCCAAAAACCAGCATCAAAAGACCTCCAAGACAAAGGAGTGGACGGGGAACTTTGGGCTGTTCACGGTGGAGGATTTTATAATCCCCAAAAATATCTCGTCGCGCCAAAATTTCTTCCCAAAGATCTTCATTGGTTTTACTGGGAGTCTTATTCCACGTGGTTGTCGGGTTTTGCCCTGTTTGTCGTGGTGTATCTTCTCAACGCAAAAACCATGATGGTCGACACTCGCGTGGCCAATATCACAGCCAATCAAGCCGTTTTGTTTGCGCTCATAATACTAGCCGCAGGCTGGATCGTTTACGACCTCATGTGCCGCTGGCTCAAGCAGGATACTTTGGTGGGGGTCGGGGTCGCGGTGATGGTGGTATTTGTGTCGTGGCTCACTTGCCAAATATTTGCCGCAAGAGCGGCGTTTTTGATCACTGGCGCCATGATGGCAACGGCCATGACGGCTAATGTGTTTTTTTGGATTATACCGGGACAACGAACTGTGATTGCCGAAATGCAAGCTGGTAAAGTGCCAGATCCTATCCACGGACAACGAGGCAAACAAAGAAGCGTACATAACACCTACTTCACCCTACCCGTTCTCTTCACGATGCTATCCAACCACTTTCATGTGATCTATAGCGATAAATTACAGTGGTTACTTCTCGTCGCCATGATGCTCGCTGGAGCATTGATTCGTCATTATTTTGTTAGACGTCACAAGGGACTCAATGAATGGTGGTATCCTGCGGTGGCAACTGCCGTCATATTTTCAGTAATCGCCTATCTAGCACCGTCTGACCTAGCCCAAGCCAACTCACCCCAGACAGCGACCATTGATGATGTAAAACCAATTATCGAAAGGCGCTGTGTACCATGCCATGCAGTGAACTCGCGTCTTATGGGAATGGCTCCCAAAAACCTCTCACTTGAGACAACTGGCGCGATAGAAGCAAACGCTGCGCTCATATTTTCGCAAGTTGTGCAGCAACGCATTATGCCCGTAGGTAACGTAACTGAGATGACTGAGCCAGAACGAGAAACAATTCGCGTCTGGTTTGAATCAAGGCAATAGGAAAGGATCAGAATCATGCGTCTTATTATTTGGAGTGCGGCGATTATGGTTTCGTTTGCCGCGTGCAAAACGACAAGCCCCAAGGCCGTTCTCAAAGACACCGTCACTGAAACCTTTCAAAGCTATGAAACAGTCAATACGGAGCCCCAATTTGCAGATGATGACGAGCACTTTATGGTCTACTGGGCCGTCTGGCGTCAACTGTCACCCCAAGAGTACGAGGCCATTACTACCAAACCTGGAGCGCTCCTTTCCCAAAGAGACATTTATTGGTCAGTTGATGATTGCAAAACCGGATCAAGACTGCATATGGACGGCGAAACCGTTTGGTACAATGACGAGCTGACAAAGGGTCCTGACGGTCTAGTGGCACCTATCAAAGAAGCCCCTCGACCAGGTCACAAGTATTTTGTCATGCTGAATCTTAACTCGCAGCACCTGCGAGGTGCTGGCCCATGGGTGGGTCCCAAAAAAGAACGCGGTGAGTCCGCAGATGCATGGGACCAACGTCGTCACAAGGCTTATCTTGAGTGGCTGAAAAGAAGTTGGGCCAAAGGAACCAAAGGCCAAGTCAACCTAGTCGCCGAACATCGTCTCTACACAAAAGATTCTCTTTCACAAACGGACAGTTGGATTAGTCCTAAAGACTACCCACAACTCCAAGGCGAGCAACTGCAGCTCATTACTAAATATTCACCAAAGCAGTGGCCCATTTATTTTGACGAACGGGCTCACAAGCCTCACTCGTTTGCAGAGCCGTCATCATGGAGAAATGGTCAAAGCTTTATGTCTCCACGTAAGTTTCGCATGCGCCTTGACTGGAACTGGTGCGACACGGAAAAACCTGTGAACGTCGAGATTTTTGTGCCACGCGGTGAAATGCCTCCTGGTGGACCAAACCGCCCAGGCCGCTCCGACTCCGGCCAACGTAAAATCAAAATCACCGAAATCGACTTTTAATTGGGGACACCCGACTGATTGAGTATTGATTAAGCATATCGATCAACTTTTAATATGCGTAACATATAACTTTTCAGACCTACCCCGATGAAACATATCTGGTAATCGGTTACAATGGCTTGCTGGCGCATAGCTCTGCCTGATCAAGATATACATAGTTTTTGAGCCCTAATCAAACCCATGACACAACCGGTTGTTTCTTGATTTATCCGAGACATATTTATTTTCCCAGACAACCGATTTCGTTGGAGGCCCTTTTTATATTCTTCGTGATCTTGTTCACGATTGTTTTATCTGCAGTATTTTTCGTAATCATTAAAGCTTTTAAAGACCAATTACCAGCAATAAACTCAGATGACCTAGATAACAAACTATGGCTCGCGCTCGTAAGGCGACCACCTAAATGGATAACGTCGGCAGCATTAACTGTGGGCCGTAGTATTTGGCTCCTGCCGATACTTAGGGCGATTCAACTAGGTTATGAATTTTTCACAACCCCGAATCACGTGACCTATATCCAAGCATTCGGACTGCTCGGAGAATTCTTAGTCTGTTATATATTAGGCGGACTGGTCATGGCTGCCCCAAGCTCGATCGCACGAAAGTATTATCTGCGATGAATCAAAAAAATGAACGAGCTCATCACGCTTGAACTTAAGCGACTACGCCGCGAGTACGAGGCCGGCAAAGTTTCTATCTTTGATCTATACATTCTTGAAGCATTCCACTACGGAAAGGCTAACATCTCCAGATTTGCTGACTTCAAAAAACTAGTTGATAAAACCACCGATCCAAGAGATCGCTGGAAACTTTTTGACGCTTTTTTTCGTGGGCCTACCACGTTTTTCAGCCAGCATAATGTCAAGGTTCCACCTGGGATTATCCCAGCCGACTTTGATTCTCTGCAAAACGAATACTTTTTCTGGTTTTGGGAGACTGCTATCGACTCTTTTTTGAAAGCACACCCAAATATAGCCGCACTAGACTGCCACGGCTCCCTGAGTAACCTCAAAGAATCCTGGCACCACCTAAGTCGTGGCTTAAAACAACTTCGATCCGATTTTGAAACCATTGATGAACGAAATGGAGAACTCGTAAATCTCTACAACAAATTGAGAAATCGACTTAGCCGTGATGCCGGATGGAGCGAAGAGAAACTTGCCAGTGTTTTCTACTAAGATTATTTTGCCCAACAAGGAGTTTTGTGGGAACGGCAACGTTTTAGGTCCCGCTTGGCCTCGAGTTAAACTAAAACTAATATTTTAAAACTTATAAGCACCTGCTCACAACTAACGACGCTTAACGCCGAAACGTTCGTAGTAATCATCGATCATTTCATGTTCAACACGGTATGATATCTCGGGGGCCTCTCGTTTTCCGGACTTTATTTCCTCAAGACGCTCTGGGGTATCGTAGTACAGCGATAAGCAGCAAGCATTTAACCCCTTAAACCCTGCTCTTCCTTTTCCAAATCCATGGTGCCAAGGATAAATCATCTGCGCCTTAGCAGTCCCTGCGTTGCTATCCTCGCTGACTCTGACTCCCAACATAAAGTCCCAAAAAAAAGCCAATCTCGGAGGACAAGGTACTGTTGCTTTGCCATCGGCGCCAACGCGAACAACATAGCATCCGAATCCTGGATCCTTTTCCATCACTCCCAGCGCATCACCAAAGATCACATGCACAAACCCCGAAAACCCCATCGGCACAACAATCTGAATTTTTGGAGCAAAAAAAGGCATAAGAATCATCTTCGAGAACGTTGGACCAAGGTCCTTGAAAACGACCCAGCCCGCCAAGTAAAGGCCCAAGACGACACCAAGGATCAGCCCGCCGGTGCGATACAGGGACTGCGATTCTTCAGGAAAGATATATTGGGCAAGAGAATAAACGCCAAAAGTAGCAAGAGCGATGACCCCGAAAAAGATCGCAGCAATCACTAACTCTAAAAAATCAAGACCTGACATTCGCCGCACGAGAACCACCCTCTCAGAGCTTCGCCATTTTTTAAACTATAAATCGTCCGCGTTCCTCAGGGGTTGGCATACGGCAGGCTTCTAGTTGACCAAACCATCGGTAGCGATTCTTGGCCACAAAATCATAGATCATATCCGTTAATGGCGTTGGCATGACAACACCAGCCCAAGAAACAGGCCTCCAAAGCCCGCCCACAGTGCCGAATATGTACAAGACCGCTTTCGACTTTGTTAGAAGCTGGCCTTTATCATTTAGCACCACAAGACTATTTAAATCCTTGGTCAAGCCTTCAGGTAGTTTCTGGCTGGCAAACGTTCCCTGTAGAGTGCTCACCTTAAATATCGTGGTTTGGTCAATATCAAATAAAAACTGCACAAAACCGTTACAAAGACCACAAACGCCGTCAAAAAAGAGTACAGGTGCTGCCTCTGTTTTCCTTGCTGGAAGCCAACGCTCATCAAACGTAAACAAATGAACCATAAGCACACCGATCGTAAGGTCTGCAAAATTAACGAGGCTAACGATACCTAAATGCATGCCGATCATGGCGAGCCAAGTCCATTTTCGGGTAAACCTAAATAAACACAGTGGCGCAAACAAGACCTCGAGAGCCAAAACACCCCAGGTGTTCCAGCGAAGGAGTATTTCTGGCATCGATAGCAGCTGCGCACGCAGGACATTATCTCTAGCCAGCGGATTATTTAGTAGGTGGATGATAGCTGTACCGTCCGCCCACGAAGGGCTCATACACTTATGCACACCGCTAATCGTGTAGCCCAAGGCCATGATGCACCAAACACCTTGAAAAATACCAAACGGCATATGCCAAGGCTCGCTGGTTTTTGATTTGCTGACCGATAGAGCCTCGCCCACCGGAATGATGGCGCAACAGAGCAGTAGTAGCCCTATAAATGGAATGCCGGGATTTGCTATAAAAGGATTACGCCCCAAAAGACAAGCCCAACCATACCAAAGTATGAATGCTGACGATCGCCTCCAAAATCCAACCATAAAAAAAATTGAAACTAGGCACAAAAACGTGAGAAACAATTTCGCAAAGATTGGCGATGTAAACCAAAACAGCACATTTGGGAAAACGCCGTAAGTGGGAAGAATTTCCGGATTAGAAATATTTCCAGACCCACTCCAGATCTCAGACGCGTAGGGGATCAAGTCAAAGAAATGAATTGCCAGGTAAAGTCCAAATAAAATTCTAAAGATGGCAAATTGCCAGCTACTATAACGATGTTCCACAGCCTTTACTGTCATTGGCATCTTACCTCCGTCACGTAAGCACCACCATCACCGCGCGCTTTCGAAAGCGCCGTAATCGTTGCCATCTGAAGAGGCCCTGGCAAGCCAAACATTCCGGCTAAAGGTCCGCTCTTACAAAAGCCATATTTTAAAACCGACTCAACAAGGGGCTCCTCGGTTGGCTCGGTAAGCTTTGGTCCGTAGGCAAGCACTGCCCCGTAAACGTTACGCCGATTGTAGGGGCCCTTAAATTTATCGTAGAGCTCTGGCGTGATTTTCTTTATGACTGACTGGCCACTTCCCGCTTTAGCCTCAATCGAGAACTCCAGCGAAAACGTCTCAAGGCCTCGAAAATCAGAAAACACAAGGGGCAAAGGTGATGCGGCCGTGAGCCTTCCCACGTTTCTTAGCCCTTCGATGCCGGTTACAAAACCAACAATCTGCAAAAACCCAACAAACATGACCAAAACAACAGAGAAGGTGAGTTTTTTTAAAAGTTCGGCCAAGATCACTTCCCCTTTCCTATGATGAACGGGAACGAATTATTGACGTTTTTAAATAGCAAAATATCTCCGAACTTAACCTCGCGCTCAGGTTTAAATCCACACGCAGTTGACACGTCTGCAGGGTTTTCAAACGTGCCAAACATCATGTCCCAAATCGGCAGATCAGCAAAATTATTGTAGTGAAAGCCTCGCTTATGGTGAATGCGGTGCATTTCAGGCCTTTGAATAATGTATCCCACCCAACGTGGGGTCTTCACATTCATGTGATAGAAGAATTCCGCAAGCGCCGTGTAAAGAGTCACCCACGCAGCTCCTTCCAGAGTTAGACCGCACAAACCGAAGTTTACGGCGGCGATAATGATGCCATTCACAACTAACTCTACGGGATGTTTATAAAACGATGTGATCGTTTCAATGCGACTTGCACTGTGGTGGAGCTGATGACAACTAAGCCATAAGATATTCACGTCATGACGCCATCGATGCCACCAGTAAAATACGAACGTTAAAATCAGATAGGTTAAAAATGCCGCCGCAGGAGGAGAAAAGTACTGTGGCAAGGTCATCAAATTATAACCAAACCATCGATTCCAAGCCAAATCAGCAACGAGAACAACCCCGAGCTGCAAAATATTAACTATGACAACACGCACCCACCAACCATCAACTTTTTGAAGCACCTGATCCGGAATAAGACGCTCAAGCACCATGAGGCATAAACCGACCGACAAAATTACTGCTAGCATAAGTTATGGCCACCCATCTATCTGACGATTTCTTTCACATCTACTCATACACATGAACCCGATTGATCCCCCCGTCAGGGAGTGTTCTCACTTTAATTTGATCCGTTTTGAAGTCCACCTTCAGTGAAATGACTTTTTTATTTGACGCGAAAGCCTTCACCGGGGTTGCATCAGCGATTACCTTCCAACCGTCATCGGAGTAACCAAGTATTTCGACTGCCCTAGGGTTATTATTGACGAAATACTTGAAGTCAAGAACGATGCGGGCGGGCTTAATAACCTTCCCTAGTCTGATGGTCACCTCATCAAAATGCCCCGGATCGCGGCTTCGCGCTGATTCCATGCCGTCAAACATATTTAGCGGCGGTAGAGGCGAGATAACCTGAGCGGCAGGCCCGTAGTGTTCGTTGGTGGCTGCCATAACTCGTCCACCAAAAGCCGAGGACGCGTAATCGATCGCTTCCTTCGAAACTCCACGAATATTCTCCGCGATTTCGTCGGTGGTTGGCCCGTAGGGAATCGACAGTGGTTTTTTCACCTTTGGAATCTCGTCTTTGAATCGTATGCATCTGGACTCCGAAAGAGGCACGTAGTCTTTAGACTGGGACTCTGGCAGCTGACTATAAAGACCTAGTCTTGTGAGCCCCCCATCCGGGTACTGCTCCACTAAAACTTCTGTAATCTGAGGAGTTGGTGCACTCAACCGAATCCGTCTACAAGAGTGGCCGTCCATATGAAGTCTAGGGATAATCTCTTGCCACGGTGAGTCTGGGCTCACTCGGCCCAGGACTCTTACAAACTGAGGATGATTTCCGTCGTGAAATTTCGTTGAAATACGAACGAATAAGGCAGAGTCAGGGGCCTTGAGTCTAAGATGTAGGGCGTCTCTATCCGATTCATTGTGGCGAACAGTCTCCCAGCTATCCATAATTTTGCCCTGCTTGCCGAAAAGCTCTGGATCGAAGATTGGCTCAAATCTTGAGAATAAATTACTGGCTCTTGCAAATCTTTCACAAGTCACCGAAAGAATCTGTGCGTTATCTAAAAGATTAAAGTTAGCTAGTGGATCTGGAGGACCTTTATCAACAATCTCCTCTGGCAGAGTCTTCTCAAATGCATCAAATATGAGTGCTTTATAGCCAAGGTTAACAATCTGTTCCTGGGTGAGGCGGCTGTAATCAAACGACGTCGCCACTTTTTCAAAATTCACACCTGATATTTTAAGATGATTTATCAAAAGCTTAGCCACATCAGCGATGAACAGCACACCACGGTTGTCTGCATTACAGAGTATTGTAAAACCTCGACCACGCTCTGGACCGGCCACGACATGAAGGTACAGGGCACGGAATCCCTCATTGGCACCTTGATGAATCGCTACTTTATTGTCACCCATTTGAGCAACGAAGACCCCAAGCCCCATATCACAGCCGATGAAGCTTCGACATCCCAGATCCTTGCCGTGCATCATGGTAACAGCAGTATCGTGACTAATCCCGCCTGAGCCGCTAAGTTCATGATAAGCAGTCTCAAGATGTCTTAAAAATTTAGTCATATTGACGGCTGTGCCTAAAGCGCCCGCTGCAAATGCTGGAAAATTAAGTCGTCCACCCTCCACTCCGCGGCCGTCATCAAAATATCCAAAAGCACAATCGCTCAGGTTAGAGCCTGGCGCAAAGGTTGTGAGTCCCATATCCAACCTTGCTAGAAACTCCTTCGTAAGGCTGCCAATCGGTTGGCCTCCAAGGGCCTCGACAAGATGCTCTGCCACAATAAATCCTGCCCCTGAGTAGCTAAACTTAGTCCCCGGTTTGGCAACAACATCAATGGGCTCATAACCATAACGCCCAGGATCACTCAAGATTTCACCCGCAGTCGGCGGTATTTTGTCCAGTTTAAATCCATTAACATAGTGAAGGTTTAGGGCCGCGTGACTGATCAAGTGCTTGACTTGCACCATGTCAGCCCACTCCGGATCTACGGACGACGTGAGCCTAAAAGACGATTTTGTTTTTGCCAAAAGCTTATTCACGGACTCATTAAGCGAGATCCCTTTGTGCCCCAAAAATTCGATAAAAAAGGCCGACGCGAGCGACTTGCTAAGAGACGCCAGCTCAAAAAGCGTCGTCTCGGCCACAGACTCACCTTTCTCGCTGCGAAGACCCTCAGTGATACTCTGAATGCCCGAAGGGTTTGCTACTGCAATTTGCACACCACGCACACCATGGCGAGACAGCTGGGATTTTATCTCGACCACAATCTGATCAAGAGGATCTACCTCAATCCGCTTCTTTGTGATTTGCCACAACGCCTCGCGGGCATTGGCTAATTCAATGTCGCGCGGATTATTTAAACGCTCTTTGAGCGCAGCCATTAATTCAGATGCTGGCTTACCCTTTGCCGAGATCAAAAACTTAAATCCAAAGGCCTCGTGGTAACGACTTGCAAGCTGTCTGAGCTCGTCCACCACATTTTGCTGACTTGATGTCACGAGTTTTTGCTCACCTTGAGCCATCATATCAAGCGTCCTAGAAGCCTCTCCAATATCGCCGTGAAAGCTCGCTGCTTCAATAATCTCATCAACCGAGAAACCCTTGATCAGTTTTTCTGCATGATCAAGATCCAAAATAGCACCAGATGCCATGTCGGTAGCAAACCTCTGGGACCCGCAGCGTTCAAAATAATAATTAAATCGCTCCACGTACTCTGGCAGTTGATAATGAGAGTGATCAATCTGCATCAACTTCGCCCAAGGATCATCGGCTCTACGAACCTCATCCAGCGTAAATGGAATCAGCAGCTCCGTAGCGAACTCTACAGGTTGGCGCGCCGTCATAAGCTGAATCATCAACTTAAAAGCAACGGGATACCACTTTGCAGTTCTCTCATCCCACTTTACCTGAACGATTTTTTTACCATCCGAGAGGTCTTTTCTAATAAAGCGCATCTCTTCGTGGGCAATCCTCAAGAAGTCTTCTACCCTAAACCGCCCATGGTAGAGCTCATGCCAAACTTCCCATCGAGACCGCTCAGCGGTTGCGAGATCATCCATCACCCTAACCGGCACACCCTCAACGGTCGTGGGCAATGCCACACAACCATTACCGGAAAGCCAATCGGTCAGGTACTGCAACGATTGGAAAACATTGTAGCGAATCTCATCCGGATGATTATTGGCAATAAAATCTGACTCTTTAAGGTCTGCGACAAGAAGGGATCTAACATAATTGGGATCTTTGGGATCAAGACCCTTGATGTCTTCGCCCTCAATAAAGGCGTCCACTTCTTTGCGGTGTTCATCTGTAAAAATTTCTTTGGTTAAAGTCATGAGTGGCTTCTTTTCGCCCGACTTATAAAGTCGCCACGCTTCAACAATAGCAAGGCCAAGGCGCACGAAATCTGGATGGGCCACCCAAAACCCAGTCAAATCCCGCTTCAGCTGTGTGATGACGTCCTTGAAGTAGCCCTTCAAAGTCACCTGGAATGAGGGACTTTGCATGTCGTTTTGTTGTGGCAAAATACCGTACATTCCACCAACTTTGATACCGCCTCGCGATCCGACAACCTCCGATAGCATTCGGTGGGATGCTTTGATGTATTTGATAACAATATATGGGTCAGCCTTAACGGGTATTCTGTAATTGGCATCTTCCTTAAATAGACGAGCCGTTGATCCCAGGTAATCATGCCATCCTAAGGAGGCACCTGCGAAATAGGGAAAAAGCTCGTCCATGATCTCATGGGTCCGTAAAATCGCCCGGGGATTTTCAAGCACAATCATGAGCCGAATGCGACCCAACTTATAGTCTGGATAGCGCACTTTAATCATAGCCTCGGCCGTCGAGATCATTTTGTGGATATAACGGGCCTCTTCCTCATTTTCCAGCTTTGGCACATAAAAGGTTAACGCTCTCTCGTTTTGCCAGTTGGCAAACAGATGAAGGGCGAAGTCATACATATGAAGAGGAATTGGACTGTCATTGTAAAACAAGAACGCACACGGCAAGGCCAGCCCAGGAAAGCGTTTGATGGGCTGTGCTAACTTATCGGCAGCGAGTTCATATTTCTTTTCACCCTCAGTAAGTCTCAAATCACCTGCGAAGCAACGAGTAAGATTTGATGCTGCATCTGCCAGATCGGCCCGCATGGGCGTTTTTGAATCCTCATCATCAGCCCCCCACATGGGTGATGCCTTCTGGCCTCCCAAGAGTTCGTCGACAATCGGCGGCTCTCCGGGAAGTTTCCGGTGATAGGAATTCATTGCATTAATCGACATCTTGGCAGAATCGGGAGGACCAAAAAGAGTCACGTGGGGACCTTTGAGGTGCTCTGGGATGGGTGCGACCTGCGCACCGCCTGACGAGCAATAACTCTCTGTCTTTGGGCCGATCACGATACGACCGTCACCATCTTCAAGGCCAATAACTGTTTTGTAAGCAGGGCTTAAAACATCACGACCAAGACTTTGATTAAATTCGTAACAGGCCTTCACTCGCTCATCAATAAACCGACGGTCGATGGATCTCTGTTTTAGGACTTTACCCAGATCTGATTTGACGGCTTGATACAACTCGACCAGAAATCGGAGGGACTCGGTCGTTTCAAGCCCACCCATGTCCCCCACATGACAAAGACCCTCAATACCCTTAACGGGCTGAGCGCTTTTAATCACATGCCTAGCCAGCCCTGGAGAGATGTAATCGTGATAGTACGGGATCTCAAAAAAGAGACGATTTTGGTCATTTTTGGCTTTCATAACCCAAAAGTGTAGCATTATTTTTTTGAAGCGAAACCCTTTATTTTTGCACCAAAAAATGCTGAAATGCTTAAGTTTCGCACTCTGCGTAACAACCACTTCGAGGACCATCCATGCGCGAACTCATTTCTTTCAAGTCAACGCCGTCCCCTCGCTTTCGCTATACGCCCTGTGTGAAGACGGGACCATTCTATGAGTTTAGCGGGATGATTGGCCTTAGCCCGGATGGAAAGCTCGCCCAAGGCGGCGTAGAGGGGGAAACCCGGCAGATTCTAACCAATATGGTGTCCGCCGCAAAAGAAATTCACCTTGGCTTAGATCACCTTGCGTCAGTCAATATTTTTACGACGAGATTTGAGGAGTTTCCGACTATCAATAAAGTATGGGAGGAGTTCTTCACTCAAGACATCCCACCCCCGGCACGCACATCCATAGGAGTGGCCGCACTGCCTCTGGGAGCCACCGTTGAAATGTCTTTTAGGTTTTACCGCACATAGGCCAAATTAAGCGACCCTGGTGATCCGGAGAATCCTAGTCTTTTCGCCTGGAACTGGCCAAACCACATCACAACTAAACCCGGCTGCTTGCAAGGTCGTCTCAAATTTTCTCACGTGAGCTCGGCCTGGATCCACAAACAGCGCGCTACCGGATAACTTTAATGCCGACTTTAAAAACTCGCAGACCTGCCCTGCACACCCTGGCTCATACAAAACGTCACTACCTATAATAAGATCATAGGGCTCACCACTGAATGGCTCCTGCCATGATAGCTTCATGAACTTTGGCGGTTCCATCTCATTTAGTTTGGCGTTCTCTCGCAGAAGCTCCCCTGCAAACGGGTTGTAATCACTAGCCGTAACATCAAACCCTCGCCTTTTAAGAACGAGTGAGGCCAATGCAACACCGCAGCCAACTTCCAAAATTCGCAAACCGTCGCATTTTTTGGTGGCGACCAGCTCTGCTAGCAAGATCCCCGAAGGCCAAAGAATTCCACTCAGTGGCCACAAAGATTCAGGCACATCAGCGCCCCACACTTGGTCTCCGATGTGCCCCTGCTCAAATAATGTTGGAAATTGATCACGGTTAGCGAATTGCTGAAGTGTCCACTCAGCCCCAGAGATCGTTACGCGCGACATTTTGTATTCGAGACTCAAAAAACACCTTTGGCAAAAAAACAAAGTCTGACACAGCAAAGCAGCAATGTCGTCACTTATGAGTGAAACAAAAATCAATGATAGATGAAATAGCAAAGTCGCTCAGCGTCAATCGGTCTTAACAAGACTGGCTCCTCACCTACTACGCGAAAAGCGTCACACATCCAATTAGCGCAACATGCCGATTTTATGTAGATATCTCTCTTTTTTAACGGAGAGCTTCAAAGGGCTCCGCGATGCTCGATTCTAAAAAACCCGAAAACATTCCAAAAGGATAACCAAAAGGATCGTATGGCTAATCACGGCGAAGAAAAAGAATTTCTTGAATTCATGATCCACCGATCCGTAAAGCGCGGCTCAACCGACGCAGCATTTGGATTTGTCTTATATAATTCTTTTGCTATCTGGGACTGGATTGTAGCACCACAAAGCTTTAAGACGCTTTTAACTATACGACTATCCATAACACTTTTATGGCTGGCTGTAGTTAGTTTTCACAATCATCCATTCATTCAAGCGAATTTGAGATGGATCTATCTTGGGCTTTTACACATCGTATTGAATAGCATGTCGTTGATTTATTACATTGCGTTTAAGAACCTTAAACAGCTCGACTACTTATTCGCTTTTTTAGTTCTACCCTACGCAATGAGTGCATTTCACGTACGAGTGAAGGATTCGTTACTCATTGGAGTTGGTTTTATAATCACCTTTTCAACCATGATTTTTTTAAAATCATCCGACCATGAATTTATCTTGAGCAACTTATCTGCGCTAGCAGTGGCTTTCGCCGTGGGTGTGGCAGGCGCGATTGTGGGAGAGAGGTACGGACGACGATCATTTGCGGATCAAAAATTATTAGAAATGGAGACGAATAGAGCCGATAATTTATTAGTCAAAACGTTCCCCTTAGAGGTCGCGAAAGAACTCAAACTTCACCACAAATCTCAAGCAAAACGCTTTGATCACGTGAGTGTAATGTTCTGTGATATCGTGAATTTCACAGATGCATCCGCCCAAATGAGCCCAGAATACCTTGTGTCATTTCTCAATCAAACATTTTCAGCTTTCGAGCGTCTAACGTCGAATCACGGATGCGAAAAGATTAAAACTATCGGTGATTCTTACATGGCCGTGTGTGGGGCGCCGGCGCAGGCAGAAGATCACGCAGAAAAAATCACAAGATTGGCAATAGCTCTTCACGAGGCTGCGACAGACGTGACTCTTGGGGGTAAACCGCTTCAACTACGGATTGGAATTAACACCGGTCCAGTGGTTGCCGGAGTCATTGGCGAAACAAAATTTGCTTACGATATGTGGGGTGACACCGTAAACACAGCCAGCAGGATGGAGTCCCTAGCCCCTGTTGGCGGGATTAGGATCACGGAGAGCACCAAAAACGAAATCGGCGACGTTTTCACCCTGCAAGAACTACCCGAGAGCCACGTCAAGGGCAAAGGCATCATGAAAAGCTGGATTGTTACCGGACTGAAGCAACCTTCGACAGAAGAAAGCCCTGGCAGCACCCACGTTGCCGCCTGAGCATAGAATCCATATTTTCAAGCTATTCTAACTACAGCCGCACATCCAAGGTCGCAATAAAATTTCGCCCCGGTTCGTTCACGCCGGATCCCAAGACCCGATAATCTTCATCCAGAAGATTCTCCCAGGCAATACTAAGTCTCGCCTTTTCGTGTAACGAGCCGCCAGCTCGTATCCCGTAGGTTTTATAGCCTGGGCTGCCGCCCGGTGGAATTCTCTCGTTATCAAGCTTATCGCCGCTATTAATCCGGTCTTGTCGTCTGACCAACGTATATAGCACCTCAGCCCAGTACCGATCATTTGGACCTTCGTAACGCGCATTCAGATTTAAAGTGGCCGGCATAACACGGCTTAAGGGCTCAAGCTTGGTTTGATTGGATGTACCTGGGTAAGTTTCAAGCTCACCCCATTGGAACGTGTAATTCCCACCTAAAACATACTGAGGAGTCACTCGGTAAAATCCATCTAGCTCGGCGCCTTGCACATAGCCTTTGCCGGAGTTCTTTTTTACAACGTAAAACTTTTTGCCATCTGGTGTTTTTTCGCCAGTTTGCGACTTGATGATCATATTCTCGATTTGCGTTTTAAAAACCCAAGCCTCGACCTGCCAAGCATTGGAATCACCCCAACGAGAACCTAATTCATATGAAAGATATCTTTCAGGCTGAACTTCGGGACTTGGCTGTTCTATTTCAGAACTACGAGCCAGATCAAATCTCGTTAGATCGGACAGGTTGGGAGCTCGAAAAGCCTGCCCTACGCCAAAAAACAACTTTCCATTGCCATCTGACCTTAAATCGTAGGCACTCCTGACGCTACCGACCGTGGCCGCGTACTTCTTATTTAACGACGCTTCCTTCTTTGTGACGGGATCTTCATAGCGATCAACTTTTGCTGTCATCTGGTTATGACGAATCCCCGCCGTCAGCTCAAGATCCTTGGATACTTTATATTGATCCTGAACAAACGCGCCGACATTGTCGTAGGTCGCATTATCACCAATTGGTCCCTGAATTGATTTTGAATCAAACGAGCCGTCTGCTTTGTAGTTAAGCCTATAAGAGTCTACTAAATCTCTATAAGCATCAACGCCGTATGTCCAACGGCCCGACTCCAGGTCAGATTGTGCCTGCAGCATCCAGCCAGGAGTGTGCACGTCAAATCCCTGATCTGTTTTAGTCGAGTCTGACTTGACGCGATTTTCACCCTCCTCTTGCCTTTGATATGAGAGGGCGTATTCCACGTTGGTTAGAAAACCTGTCTCAAAAATGTGCTTATGCTTCAAGTAAGCAAGTTCACGTTTTTGGTCAAGGGAGCGCTCCTTATCGGTTCCTATTTTGGTGCCCCGATAACTTTTCGCAAATGTTGTTGAATGGGTTCTCATCACGTCATCTTGACTTGCTTTTTGCCAAGCCATTTTCAATTCATCTTTTGCCGTGACTTTACCCTGAGCTTTTAGGTCAAAACTATGTTCACCGTAGTGAGTCCTAGGCAGCAGGCCGGTGGCAGCGCCAGCGCGGAGATCGCCATATGCTTTCTTCGTTCCACCAAGCAGTACGGCAAAGTTTTTACCCGAGCGCCCCACAACTTCACCTCTCTGAATGCGAGCATCCTCCGCCGACGCATAGCGGTACAATAGCCTAGCCGACAGCGGATCATCCGTGCCTTCCAACAATAAATCTCTCGTCAACGCATTAATGGTGCCACCAATGGCGTCTGAACCGTAGAGGACAGATGTTGACCCTTTCACGACTTCAAGCCTATCGACCGAATATACGTCAACCGTATTCCAGTACTGGTTTGGCCCATCGCGCATGACTGAATTATTGAAGCGGATACCATCGATTAAAAATAAATTTCTAAAACCGGTGAATCCGCGAACAAATGGGGATCCTTGACCCCTGGCGGTCTTTTGCAAAAGAACACCGGACTGATGCGACAGGGCCTCAGGAATTGATATAGCCTGTTCTTTCTCCACTAAATCTTTATTTTTAAGAATTTTAATACTACGCGGGACCCGACTAGAAGGAGCTTCAACGCGTGTAGCCGTTACTGATAAATCCAAGACCTCATTGGGCCTCGCCTCCGTAGAGTCCGCCGACTCATTGGCCAAGCCTACACCAGAGGCAGTAAATAGCAGCACTAGAACAGATGGCGCATGACGCATAAAGCAAACCCTCAAGAAATTTTATGAAATCTTGAGAGTCATGGTAACCAGAGCCACCGAGTCTAACAACCGTGTTTTTTAAAACAGGATGCCGCGGCATCCGCAAAGATCAAAAATTAAGCGCCTGCGCGGCGCTAGGCGGCAAAAAGCCGCAATTTAATTCTCAATATCGAGACTTGCCTCCACTTCAAACGCGAAACGCCCCGCATCCATTTCGTTGAATTCAGGCAAGTCGGCCTGATCCCAAGTCACAGGTTTTAAACCAACAGGCTGGGACTTACGAGAGCCTGGATCATACTGTCTGGAAAGCCTAGCGATCTCTTCCTGCTTACGCTTTCTTTGGTCTTCTTTACTTCTAAAAATAATGCGTAGCGGCACATCGACAAAGCCAAGATCCTCGCGGAAACGGTTGATCATGTAGCGCTTGTAGCCTTCTTGAATTTCACGAGCCACGTTACAGAAAACAAGAATAGTCGGAGGGGATGAGCGCACCTGGGTCCCATAATAAAACTTCACACGCTTACTCGTGCGCTTTATCAGAGCTGGCGTGTGATCGTGAGCCATTTTGTGGAGTGCCGCATTAACTGCGCGCGTTTCGACACGTCTTTCAAACTGAGACACCACAGTCTCGACTAATTGCATGATGTTATGGACTCGTTGATTCTCAAGACAGGATACGTAAAGAACCGGAACCCATGACAAGAGTTTTAACTTGTAGCGAAGAAAGTCTGTATATTCTTTGGCCGTATTAGAGTTTTTGCCTTCAACCAGATCCCACTTATTAACGATGATCGCCATGGCTTTATGCTGCTCGGCAGCCATCGATGCAATCCTTGCATCCTGATCAGTAAGCATCTGTGTCGCGTCCAGCACCAAAAGCACGACATCTGATCGTTCGATCGCCTGCATGCTTCGCATGACACTAAGTGATTCCACTTTGTCGTGAATGCGACTTCTGCGGCGGATGCCGGCCGTATCAACTAAGACATAGTTTTTGCCGTTATAGGCTAGCGGTGTGTCGATTGAGTCTCTGGTTGTGCCTGCAACCTCGCTCACAAGGCTCCGTTCTTCGCCGATGAGTCGATTAAGAATTGATGATTTTCCTGCATTAGGGCGACCGACTAGTGCGATTCGAGTGCCAGAGACAGGTAGATTTTTCTTATCTGATCGCAGCTCTTCAATCGCCGTGAGTTTGGCCTCAACAAGTTCCAACAGCTCGTCAACTCCGCGCATGTGTGCGGCCGAAGTCACGACGAAATGATCAACTCCCAATTGATAGAAATCGAAGACCCTGTCTTCGTGCTCTTTAACGTCGACTTTATTGACAACATAAATGACAGGCTTATTTTTCTTGGCCATATGACGCAGAAGTTGCTCGTCGTGAGGGTGAAGTCCTGATTTACCGTCAAATACTAAAACGACAACATCGGCCTCATCAATCGCAGTTTCTGTTTGTTGCCAAACGATATTCTCACTGAAAGGTTGATAGTAAACACCCTCGGTTTCAAAGCCGCCAGTGTCGACAACCATGCAGCCTCGTTCTTCCAGATCGTCAAAATAGACAACCCCATAAAGACGGTCTCTCGTAAGGCCTGGGCAATCGTCAACGAGTGCGTTTCTCGTGCGAGTCAACGCATTGAATAAGGTTGATTTACCAACGTTCGGGCGACCAACAATCGCGACTGTTCCTTTGATCATGGCGCGACCTCCTCAAAATGAGCCAACGCTTGCTTTGCAGCGGCTTGTGCCGCATCTTTCTTACTAGATCCCGCACCCACAGCCAAAACGCGACCGTCAACCTTAACAGCAACCTCAAAAGATTTTTGGTGGGCAGGTCCCACTTCACCGGTGACATCATAGGTCGGAGTGGTTTTAAATTTTGCCTGAACGAATTCTTGAAGTTTAGTTTTTGCATCACCACTCAAAAACCTGCGGAGATCTCCTGTGAGTTCCGCTGCCAGAAGACCTTTTGTCACGCGTCGGGCCGACTCCCAACCGCCGTCTTTGTAAACGGCGCCTATAAGCGCCTCTAAAGCGTCGGCTAAGATGCTTGGTTTGTCCTGGCCGTTTGTAGCCATTTCGCTTCCACCGAGCACCAGAATATTTCCTAGATTAATTCCCCGCGCGATACGCGCCAAATTATCTTCACAAACGATCGCGGCTCTCACTCGGGACATTTCGCCCTCACTAAGACCGTAAAGAGACATCAGGAGAGATTCACTGACAACCAAACCGAGTACGGAGTCTCCCAGAAACTCAAGTCTCTCGTTCCAAGGTTTCATATCGAGAATATCCGCCGTCACACCAGCTACACCCACCAAAGCAGAACGGTGAGTCATTGCTTCCCAAAGAGTCTCTGGATTCGAGAATACGTAACCAATGCTGGCCTCTATTTGGCTAGCTTTGCTGTATAGAGATGGTTTAATGGACCAGAGCACTTTTTAAGAAACCTCCCCGCCCGGGTAAAACCGGCAAAAACCGGCGTTTAGCTTAAAATTTAAGCAAAATTGGCGGCAGGGAGGTATATAATCTCTAGGTTATTAAATCAATGTTAATAATTTAATATATATTCTAAGAGGGCGCATCGACTTAAATACTGCAACTAACTGATATTACATTATTTATTAAGGGCTGATGGGCGCCAAAAACAGCCGAGACGCTGAGGCTGGCCGCTATCAATGACCAGGTCCATAAAGACGTCCCACTGGCCTGATTCCTCGTTGTAAAGGCTTGACGTCTGCCCCTCATAGCGATGCCCCTCAACCATACCATCAAAACCAAAACATCCTGGACACCGGTAAACCGAAAAAGAGCTCAGGGTCAAAGGTAAGATATTTTTTTCGGCGTTCGATAGTAAAACCCGCTGCTCGTCTTGAAACAAGTAAATCGCCCTATCGGGCCCCAGCATGCAACCAACGGTTGCGGCATCGGGTAGATTAGACCCCATAAGCTTGGCAGTGAAACCGAGAATGGCGATGGAAAAACAGAACCAGATCATTATACGTGTTAACACTAGACAGCTCCTCCCTTGAAATCCCTGGACCCAGTTCTAGCGCCATTTTAAAGATTTATCGACAGGAATAATACTTCTGAAAATAAAATAGAACATCAACGTTGCCGTTAAATGTAGAATCGCTTAGCTTAGATAATGACCCTGACGACACAACGTGAACATTAAAGCTCACCTCGATGAATAACCTCCGGAAAATCACGCTAGCTTTTATCTCAATACTTGTCACCGGTGTAGCCACACAAGAGGCTGCGTTCGCAGATGTCACGGCTCAATTAAACCGATCAAGCCCGAAGGGCCCAAGTAAAGTCTTTCAATATTTTTCACCCAAAATAATTCGCGTTGACACGATCGAAAAAGACACGACACAGATCACATTTGTTGATGAAACAAATACAACCATATGCCAACGCCAGAACAAATCAGCATCAAAAGGCTCATGCAGCGTTATTGAAAACAAAAAAATGCTTGGCGTCACATCAGCTTTTTTTGACGGCAAGGGGCTCGCGAAGGTAACAAACTACAGTAGTAATCCTACAGGCAAAACTGGTCGCTTTGCTGGCCGAAACTGCAACTATTTCAGGCGAATCATGAACATCAGCGGCATTATGGGAAGCTCCAGCACGATAACCGAGACACTGTGTATCGACAGTACGCTGGCCAAGGACATGGGGGATGTAGCCGAAAAATTTCTAAACCCATGGCTATCGGCCATGCTTGATAATAAACTCAAACAAAAAGCACTCAGCGATCGGAAGAAATCTGAGGGATTCGTGCTGTATCGAGACATCCTAACTCAAACAAATTTACCAACTGACAAAAGTAGCAGTAAAACGACCAACCCCCTCCCCATGGACAAGGCCGCGAGTAAGCAACTCAAAGAACTTGAGGCTATGCAAAGACAGATGCAAGCTATTGCGAGCAAACCGAAAAAATCCGAATCTCTTGTCACAACCAAGGTGATTGTGGGGGCTATACCTTCAACCATTTTCATGGTGCCTCCGGCACAATACGAATTGCTAAAGCAAAAGTAATTTCACGCCTTGCATTCAGGGCTCATGAAGAATTGCCTCGATATCTGCAGCAAACCTTCGCACCTCGCGTACTGTGGATTCGTCGACAAACCAAGACAGACTACTAACCATATCGCAAATTTCGCGCATCACACGAGACGTGTCCTTTAATGCATCTGACCTTTCAACTTCCGACACGCTCATCGTTGACTCATCGCGACTTTGCAGAATATGACTTTGATACAGTTTTGCGTCAGAAAAAACCTTCCGCGCCCATTGATATAAAAGCGTGTTAGGCCTGACAAACACTTTTGGCGAATTAGAAACCACCATTTTTACGCTATTGTCTAACGCAAGCCGCACATCCTTCGGAAGAGTGGCCATAAATTCAAAACAATTTGCAGCTGCCTTCTCCTGCTTTGCTGGTTCCCGCATCGAGTCGCTAAGGGCGTCAAAAAGTTTATACTGCCGGTCGAACTGCTCCTTTGAAATCAGACCCCCAACACTTTGGGCTCTCAGTACACGGTATGCTTCGCGCATATGCTCGTCGGGAATCTGATGCCACATCCTAGCCTCTAAGGGTTCTAGTACTTTTGAAAGCTCGCGAACAACCGTCTCAGCCTGCCGCAACCTCTCAACATTCATATAAGACCTCTCTCAAGACTAACTAATTTGTGACTTGATCAATAAATCCATCAGCAGCAACTAAAAGTGATTTTTGCTCTGACTTTGACTTCTTGCCCCACATCGCTACCATCATGGATAACCGCGGATTCTTGCCTAAGAACTGAAATTTCTCGCTAACAAACTTCCAATAAAGGCCATCCCAGACTTCACACCATGGACCCTTTTTGTAATTGCTCATCTTTAAAATATAGTTAGATCCGCAAATGTAAGGCTTCGTGGCAAAAATTCCACCATCACTAAATTGACTCATGCCGTAAACATTTGGCCCCATCACCCAATCCGATGAGTCCACATACATCTCCATAAACCATCGGTGCACTTCCCTGGGGTGAACCTGGGACAACAACATAAGACAGCCGATTACCATCAGCCTTTCAATATGATGGGCGTAGCCAAACTTTAAAGTTTTAGTGAGCGCGTCATCTAGCGGAATTACACCAGTCTGCCCGGTATACCAAACTGGAGACAACTTTCTGTCGTGTTTGAAAAAGTTATCTACATCCTGCTTTTCGCTGAAATTTTGATAAATACCTCTGACAAACTCCCTCCAGCCGATCACCTGACGAATAAAGCCTTCAAGGCTATTCATCGGCGTCTTATGTTCCTTGGCGTATTTTAACGTGCGCTTGACTACGTCGTCGGGCGTTAAAAGGCCAAGATTGATGACAGGCGATAACACCGAGTGAAACAGGCTGAACTCTGAGGGGGCAATGGCATCTTCGAATTCTCCAAAATGCTCAAACTTTTTCGATAAAAAATCATCCAACCATTTGATGGCCTCACTGCGAGTCGTGGCGAGCCAGAAATCCTTCGCCTCTCCCGGATGATCTGCGAATAGGTTGTCGACAAGTTTTGATACCGCACTCAAATGGTCACTCGCCTTGATTTTTGGCAACCCTGGAACATCGATGTCCGGATCGAGTCGGGACCGGTTGTCTTCATCAAAGCTCCATTTACCGCCAATCGGCTTACCATCTTTATCGATCAATATTCCGAGACCTTTTCTTTGGCGCTCGTAAAACGTTTTCATAAAGGGCTTCTTCTGTCCCTTCAAGTACACCTGAAACTCGTCTCGTGATGTCAAAAACATCGGACTTTTAATGACCCTGTGGTTTCTGCCAAGGCGCTCCGACAGCTTTTTGATGCGAACTTCCATGAACTTGTCTTCGATCTCAAAGCTAATCACACTTGCATTTGGCCTTGCCGCCAGCTGGTCAGCAAGCTTTTCCTCGTATTTCTTGTTAGCCACTTGAGCATCATCAAGTTTGGAGTAGAAAACCTCAAAGCCAGCCCTTCTAAGCTCATCGGCGTACGAACGCATGGCTGTCAAAAATAAAATAATTTTATGCTTATGGAACCTGCAGTAAGTGCAGAGCTCGCGGTCTTCCGCCATAAAAACAACAGCGCTGGCAGGCGTAGGCAGGTGTTCGAGAGGGAATAGCTGATTGCCCATGATGAGCAACACATCACGTCGGTCTGAATGAGTTTTCGTCATGACTTGCTACTGTTTTGATGTACGCCTCTCACCGCACGGCCCGACGGATCTGCTGCATTCGCAAACGACGCATCCCATCGAATGGCAGCTGGTGAACTACAGGCTATACTCGGACCATCGGGTACACACGCACGAGCACTGGCCTGCGGAAAATGCTTTTCAAAAATTTGCCTGTATAGAAACGCTTCTTTAGTGGGTGGCGTCTTATCTGGAAATCGTTGCTTGGCTGCCGCAAACTCCTGGTCACTCACTATATTATTAGCTTCGGATTTGAGCGAATCAATCCACGAGTACCCTACTCCGTCAGAAAACTGTTCTTTTTGCCGCCAAAGAATTTCATTGGGAAGCTCCCCTTCAAAGGCCTTACGCAGAATCCATTTCTCCATGCGATCCTTTGTAATCATTTTCTCTTCCGGCTTAATGGACATGGCCAACTGTAAAAACTCTGGGTCTAGAAACGGCACTCTTGCCTCGACACCCCAAGCTGCAGTGGACTTATTTGCCCGTAAACAATCAAATAAGTGTAACGATCTCAGCTTGCGCACAGTCTCCTCGTGAAACTCGCGAGGGTTAGGAGCTTTGTGAAAGTAGAGGTATCCGCCAAAAATCTCGTCTGAACCTTCACCGGAGAGCACCATTTTGATACCCATGGCTTTTATTTTTCGAGTCATCAGATACATCGGAGTTGATGCACGAATCGTCGTTACGTCAAACGTCTCTAAGTGGTAGATCACATCCGACAATGCATCAAGGCCCTCTTGCACGGTGAAATGCACCTCGTGATGAATGGAACCGATGTGGCTCGCAACTTTTCTGGCCATTGGTAAATCCGGAGACTCTTTTAGCCCAACTGCGAACGAGTGGATCTGCGGCCACCAGGCGGGGGCTTTGCCATTTTCCTCTACACGATTTTTGGCAAATTTCGCCGCAAGGGCTCCGATGATCGAGGAATCAAGACCACCAGAAATCAAGAGGCCATACGGCACATCACACATCAACTGCCTTCTTACCGCATCCTCAAGCGCCTTCCGAAGCACCTTAGGATCGTAAGCGTTTACGGGAAGCTCCCTAGTATCAAACCACGTTGGTTCGTAGTACCTAACAGGAGATGGCTGACCGGATTTAAAATAATGCCCCGGAGGAAATTCCTCGACTTGGTCACATATATCCACAATCGCCTTCATTTCCGATGCGACAAAGATTTGCCCCATGGAATCCCTACCCCAGTATAGAGGCACGATTCCCATATGATCTCGAGCAATGAAATAAGAGTGATCTTTTGGATCGTAAAGAACAAAAGCAAAAATACCATTCAGTCGATTTAGGAACGAAGGCCCGTCCTCAGAATACAAATGCAGAATGACTTCACAGTCAGACTCCGTGAGAAACGTGTGCTGTTTACGCAACGTCGAGCGTAATTCCTTGTGATTATAGATTTCACCATTAACCCCCAGAACTCGGCCCGTCTCTGGATCAACCAAAGGCTGCGCACCACCTGATACGTCGACTATTGCCAAACGCTCATGCGCAATAATCGCTTTACTATCGGAATAGACACCACTCCAATCAGGCCCACGGTGCCTAATACGCTTGGACCTCGCGATAATTTTTTCACGAAGCTGTTTGTGAGACTCAGATGCATTAAGAACAGCTAATATACCGCACATAAGAGATCATCCTCGACAGTCCAAAGGGGGCGTAAAAGTCCTGGGATTATAACTAGTTTTTGGGGATCTCGACACTACGGAATGTAATATTGACCCTCGGGCCTTTCGGGCGACGCGTTTTGGGCAAACAATGCTCCCAATAGCTCTGCATCACACCCGCCATAACGAGAAGATCCCCGTGATCCAACTCGATATCGGCGCCCAAAGATTTATTAAAATAATGTCTCATTTTAAAAATCCTAAGATCACCTAAACTGATTGATGCGATGGTGGGCTCTTTACCCAACTCTGGCTCATTATCACGATGCCAGCCCATGCTATCGAGGCCAGTTCTGTAATAGTTAAGCAAGGCACTGTTGAACTCCAGCCCCAAAGCCTTCTCAATCGCTGCTTTAATTCTTAGAACTGGTTCTGACCATGGTTCAGGGGTCATTAACAATCCAGAGTATCGATATGAAGCGCCTGGATCACCCATCCAAGCCGTCAAACGCGGCTGAAGGACGGCGCGACCGAATATTTTAATGTGATCTTGCCTCCAGGGTGATGAAACAATAATGGCGCTTAAAAAGCTGTCGGCTTCAACAGAATTAAGAAATTTTTTGACATGGTAGGCCCGCCCGTCCATTGAAAGCAAATTTTGCGGACTCGCGCAGTCTGTGTCGCCCAAAGAAAATATCGGACCCTGCCCGTTCATTCCGCCCTCACTTTATGCATCTGATAATTGTCGCCGGTGGAACGTTTTGCCAGACCACAGACGTCTCAACCTTGGAAAAATTTTTCCGAAGCAGAGCGAGCATCTTGTGCATCTTCGGCATAAGAAGTGTGTGCGTGTAAATAAACATTCGAAACTCACCGCCAACGCGCAATAAATTATTTGTCGAAATAAAAAGATCCTGCAAAACATCTAGGGGTATAATTGAACACGGCAATCCCGAAACCACTAAATCTGCTGCGCCGTAATCTCTCAGCACACGCGGCGCAATATTTTGTGCGTAATCAGGGATGATGTCTATGGGCAACTGTTCTTCGACAAGATGCGCTCTAAAAACCTCGTTTGGCTCCGCCGCAACAAACTTCGCACTAGCAGGCATCTTCTCGAGCACTTTGTAAGTGATGGCTCCGGTTCCAGGACCGTACTCAACGACCAATTTAAGGTTGTCGAAGTCATACCCATGTAAAAGGCCACTCACGAGATTTGAAGACGACGGAATTACTGACGCCACTTCGCCAGGTTTTTCAAAAAACTGTCGAAGAAACAACCAACGAGATTTACCCTCGTTTTTCCGCGGCCTGATTTTCAACTGTTGCACCCCCAGGAAGGAAGCCAAACCACCTCAGTTCTATCAGACTCGGTCGTCTCCAGCAACGGGCTGAGGCACGATCCCGGATCGACCGTAGACCCCCGGTAATGATGCTAAAATTTTCGGTAATACGCCGCCTATTTGGCAGACGACAAGACTAAAAAATGTGCCCTAGGCTAAATCCAAGAAAAGTGGACGTCTGCAATTCGCTGTAGGCTGCACCGCCTTCTGTAATGGAGTTTGCTCGTCTTCGGTAGCCGACATCAAAATTGAGGTATTTACGAGAAATCGCGAAGTGACCGCCCACCTCGATATCGAGTCTTGATCCCATCGCGATAACTCGCTCCTTTTTGTCAACAGGACTTGCCGTGGCCACACTCATGGCATTGAGATACGCCAGATTTCCCCGACTCATGGGAATGAGAAGGCCAAAGTAGCCGCCGTAGCCATCACCAACAATGTCTAAAATCTCTGTGCCTTCCCGCTCGACTTTCATTTTAACGCCGCCAATGACAGCGCCCAGCTCCACCATCCAAAGTCGATATTTGAAGATCGTAGACGTCCAATCAGACGTCAAGCTCGACTTATTCACGGCAAACGTTATGGACTGCTTTTCTTGCCGGTACTCAACACCGAGATTTCTTTCTCCACCCGCATTAGCACCAAATCCATAGGTCACCACACCCATCGTGTCGTTACTATCAACGAGCTGAGACTTATATGTGCCGAGGCCGTAATCTCCAAACATATAAACCGTGTTTGTTCGCTCGGTCATTTCATCGGCTCGAGCCGGATTCGCCAGCATAGCTGAACTAATGCAGACCAAACTAGCAGCCATTGTTCCAAGTTTTGATTTTAAGTGCTTCATAGGCAGAGATATCGGCGGTAGCGCTGAATACATAACCGAGATGGCTATAGCAAACGCGAAAATCGACGTAATAACCTCATGGTTTTCGGCTATTTAAGTCACACTTCTGGGAGTGCCTCCGGGTGTGTTATGATTCGGAGTCAGTTTGATAAGGATGATTTTTTGCGTAAATTTATCTTATTTAGCGTGTTTCTGCTTTTCCTGACCGCTGGCGGTCTCGTCGGCGCATTTCAGTTTATAGGCTCATGGGCGTCATCACCCATCCAGCTGCCCAATGATGTCGTTGTCGAGGTTAAACCAGGCACTGGCTTGAAGTCTCTCGCAGCAACGCTGGAAAAACAGGGCGTCATCAGCAACAAGGTGCTTTTCTACGCCTGGATGAGACTTGGTTCTGATTATTCAAAAATTCAGGCTGGATCTTACCTATTCAAGGGAGACACAACTCCGGTGGCCGTCCGTGAAAAACTTGTGACAGGCGATATTTATAGGCCCTTAGTGTTACAGGTCACTATTCCGGAAGGCTTCACACTCAAAATGCTCACCGATAGGCTCGCTGCCAAGGGCGTTGGGTCCGCATCTGAGCTTGAAAAACTAGTTCGAGACAGCAAGTTTCTTAGAAGTCTCGGCATAAAATCGACAACCTTGGAGGGGTTTACTTATCCTGCAACCTACAGCTTTGAAAGTATGCCGAGTGGCTCCGATTTTCTAAAGAAAACCGTTAAGACGTTCTTTGAAAAACTACCGCCAAGCTATGAAGACGACATCTCCAAACTCGGATTAAACCTTACACAAGCTGTGACATTTGCATCGCTTATTGAACTTGAGACCATGAGAGACGAGGAAAAACCGATGATAGCGGAAGTTATTTGGTCGCGACTGAAGCGCGGCGAACCGTTGGGCATCGATGCTGCCATCATTTATGGCATTACGAACTACGATGGAGATCTTAAATGGAAGGATCTCAAAAACGCAAAAAACAGATATAATACGCGTATTCATCGCGGGTTGCCCCCCACGCCGATTGGAGCTGCATCCCTGTCAAGCCTTTTGGCTGTTCTGAACCCAACTAAACTGGGTTATTATTACTATGTGCTCGACAGTGAAGACTCGTCGAAGCACGTATTTTCTAGGACTTTGGCAGAGCATAACGCTCACGTTCGAAAACTGATTAAGTCCAGCGGCAAATCGGCCATCAGGAGAAGCAATGAGCAAAAAGGCACCCACTAAAAATTCCGCGAAAGAGACAACAAAGCCCGGAAAGGTCGCGGACACTGCTTCTGACAAATCACAAAGTCAAGCGGCTGATCGCGCCAATCACCGCGTCCCCATCCAGCTATTGGTAGACTACCGATCTGGCGGAAGTTACCTTTTCGATTTTTGTAAGGATGTTGGGGCTGGTGGTGTTTTCATCGAAACGAAAACACCACTTAACTCTGGCTCCGAAATCGAACTGACTTTCACGATTCCTGACAGCAAAGAGACACTGCGCACAAAAGCCAAGGTCATTTGGAGCCAAGGACCAGTCGCCGGGCGTGCTGACATCAATGTCGGAATGGGAGTGCAGTTCACTCAATTCAGTGAATCACAGCGCAAGAAGCTCGACGATTTTATAAATCGATGTGGCAGCAACCAATCAAGCGGGCGAAATAGTCGCCGCGCGGGATAAATACAGTCAAAACTCAAGCGACATCGGATTGCTTGTTCAAACGTCGTTCATTCAGATCTTTACTTTGCGTATTTGAGTTATGAATGGACTTCGGATCACAGTTTAGTATGACGAGCATGATGTCTTGCTTAGCCAAATAATGTGCGGATCCAGAAAACTCAAAACGCTCGCCAAGACCCTCCACACAGTGCGTGACGCCGCTCACGCGCGGCCAGCGTTTGGGGTCTTGTAGTTCAGTAAAAAGTTTACGATAGGGTTTCGAACTATCTTCGCCGGCGATGGCGCCAAAGGTTTGCCCCAAAAAGTAAGCGGACTCATGCCCAGTGACTCCAGCGAGGGTTCTACTGACTCCCACGTACTCCGCTGATGAATTGAGCGCAAACGCATAACCTGGAAACGACTCCACGAGCGTCTTGATATGCTCCACGCTTAGACTCGCTAAGCCATCAAATTTTCTCACTCGGCGACGGCTCCTGACGTCTCCCCAAACGAGCAAGGCCCATGTTCCAAGGCCCGCCATTGCAGCCGTTGCAAAGAAGACACCGAACCCGATCGTACCATTCACCCGCCATGGCGCCTGCCATGGCAACTCTGCGATCAAAGTGGGACGACCATTAATGTCATCAATTAACGTGTAAAGTGTCCCCACGCCGTCATTGGATAGCTCAAACAAAAAACCGTTATTGGTTTGAGCGCCCGGGATGATGCTCTTTATCCGCTCTGGAAGATTCGCATCACTGGCAAGGCTGTAGTATTTGAGCTCCGAATCAACGATTTCGCTTGGGGCCTTAAAGTCATCAGGATTGAGCCAGCGACCGACAAGAATGAAACCGCGCGAAAGTCCGGTAGACTCCGCGGTTATTTTCTTGACGGCAATGAGTAGTGGCCTTTCCTCGACCGTGATGAGCCCCGTCATCGATTTGTCCGACGCAACTCGATCAAAAAAACCGGAATCCGCGGCGAACAAAAGACTTGCCGCATCACCGGTTAAATCAACCAAACCTCGCCCTTTAGACAACGTCCTAAATCCGTCGACAAACTTGCGGTCATGCGTGAAGACAGTGGCTATATCAAAGGGTAACTGGCGACGAAGACGGGCCGCCTCTAACAATTTCTTCGTGCTATTTTTGGCGGGCTCCCAAAGCCACGGACCTGCTAAATCAAGCCCTGCTCCAACAGACTGAGCGGCCAGATTAATTTGCTGCTGCAGCGACAACATGGATTGGCGTGCAGAGGTCGTTGCTACGGATCGTTGAGCAGCCTTGTACCACAGGGCGCCAGGGAGCAGCACCGCAAAAAAGACACCAACCCCACCTGCCATAAACCTCAGGCGTTTCCCCAAAGACGACTTAAAATCGAAGGATCCTGTCTTCAATCGAGCTCCTAAAACATTAACGACCATTTTCAAAGGGCCTTCGGCAGAAGTTACACGACCCTTTAAAACGAGCCGGGGTAAATTATTTGGTAAAAATACCAAAAATCACGATGGGCCTAGTGTCACAGCCGGCGTAGTGGCACAATAACATCAAGATTTATCAAACTTTTCTAGTTTTACAGACGAGAGGGACTTCACCATGAGTGAGACGATGGAAAACTCCAGTTTTATGCGTTCGTTGTGCATGGGACGCATCGACGAGGCACTTTTATTTCCATTCCCTAAAATGAAAAAAGAAGAGCAGGAAACTCTACGAACGATGGCTCAGTCCTTCCAGCAATGGTTAGGACCTCGAGAAAAGGATTTTCGTAAGTGGGACCACGAGGGTGAGTTGCCACACGAGTTTTTGGATGAAATGAAGCAGTTTGGTCTTTTCAGCCTAATCGTACCTGAAGAATTTGGCGGACTCGGTTTGAGTGCAACCGGCTACTCTCGAGTGATCCAGGAATTAACGCGCTACGATGGAAGTGTCGTATTAACTGCTGGAGCACATAGTAGTATCGGGATGAAGGGACTTCTGCTTTTTGGCAACGATGAGCAAAAGAAAAAGTATCTGCCTAAACTAGCAACTGGTGAGATGATCGCGGCGTTCTGCCTCACTGAAGCAAACGCCGGCTCAGACGCAGCGAGCCTCAAGACCAAGGCCACCGAGGAGGCCGATCACTGGCTACTCAACGGCGAGAAAATCTGGATCACCAATGGGGGCTTCGCTGATTTTTTTACGGTATTCGCGCGCACTGAATCAAAAGATGCCAGCGGAAAAGCCAAAATCACTGCCTTCATAGTTACCAAAGATCTGCCCGGCGTTTCCAGTGGGCCCCATGAAGACAAAATGGGTATCAGGGCAAGTAGCACAACCACCATAAGTTTTGTTAATGTGAAAGTTCCAAAGGAAAACGTCTTGGGTGAGGTTGGCGGTGGATTCAAGGTCGCCATGAATATTCTCAACAATGGACGTACAGGATTAGGCGGTGGTTGCGTTGGTGCCATGAAGTTTTTGATTGAGCAAGCCACAAAACAAGCCAAGCAGCGTAAACAGTTCGAACAACCCATCGCCAACTTCGGCCTCATCAAGCAAAAGATTGGAAAAATGGTGGTCAATACGTACGCCGCAGAAGCTTGCGTCAACATGGTTGCCGGAATGGTTGACCGCGGGCATAAAGACTATGCCGTAGAGGCCGCTATCTCCAAAGTCTTCGCGACCGAAGCACTGTGGGACACGGTCGATGAGGCTCTGCAGATCGCTGGTGGAAATGGGTTTATGCGGGAGTTCCCTTACGAACGAATTATGCGTAACTGCAGAATCAATCGAATTTTTGAGGGCACCAATGAAATCTTGCGACTGTTCGTCGCTTTGACGGCCATGAATGACGTCGGCACGCAACTTAAAGAGGTCGCGAGCGCTCTAGGAAATGCCCTACATGATCCTATCAAGGGATTTGGCGTATTGAGCGACTACGCAAAACGACGCGTCAGTCACGCTACGGGACTTGGTCAAAACGAAATGACTAAAGCTCACCCAGCGATCGCTGAACATGCAAGATTATTTGAAACCATGACCAGGCAGCTGGCCTCAGCTGCCGACCGTATTCTTCGCAAGCACGGCAAAAACATCATGAATAAACAGTTCGCCACGCGCCGCCTGGCCGACATCATGATTGATCTTTACGTTTTTGCGTGTGTCATTAGCCGAGTATCCTTGTCCTTAGAGGAAAATGGTGTGGCAAAGTCAGCGCAGGAACTTGAGATTCTTGAGGTCTTTGCTGGGGACGTAAAACGTCGCATGCAGTCCAATCTCGACCAGATTGACAACAATAATGACGAGTTAATCAAATCGGTTGCAGACTATGCGTTCGAGCAAGAGAAATTTAGCTGGGACAACATCTAGCGGTTGCTAGCCTCCGGCATTTGAGATAAAACAACTAGCTGAATATTCACGTATTTACGCTGGGGAGACGTCCATGTTTGTCGTGTGGAAAAGACCCGACGGATTTCATGGCGCAGAGCCAAAAGATTTCAAAGTTGTCGATATTGGAAACCATGCACGCATCTGGCTGCATAAAAAAGACACAGAATGGTTCCCATTTCGCATCTCTGGTGGCTGGCAGGAACAAGAGTCCACTCAGAGACTAAATCAGTTTGTCAATCTTATAGGACAACCCAGCTCGCACTGGATTAAACGCCTGGCGAGCGAATTCCATCACTCCATGCAAGGTGATCCCAAAAAGTTTTTTAATGATACCATCGATTGGCTCAAGTCCCTTGAAGGTCAACTTAAAGGTGACACGTGGGAAGTCGAAATTATGGGACATGCGATTCGCGAGATTGTAAGCCGCGTCACTGATGCCGAAAAAGGATTTCTGACAGCCGTCAACTAAATCAACGCAAAACCCCCGCGAGGATTTACTCATGAAGACTATCTGCCCCATATACATTCTGATATCTGTGATTGCACTCACGTCCTGCGGTTTTCGTCAGGCAGAAAACAGCCGGCTTTCATCATTGCCAGCTGTAAGACCGTTGATTATCGGAATGTCTGGCTACTCGACTTGTACGAAATCAGACTCATATCACCACGGCGAACAGGGCCCACTCGGGGCTCAACTTTTTCGAAAAATTGAACCCATCTTTCAGCAGATTACAGACAAACTCGGTGTTGAACCAGGATTGATGGCAAGCTGTTTTACAAACGACAGTCAGCTCATAGCCGCCTCGTCACTTGACGGATGGAGATTAGTCAAACCATCTGACGAAGAATACCTAGCTAACGTGCACCAGCAGATCGAATTTTTCACTCATGTCTTTGTCGTCGGTCACTCCTATGGCGGCTGGCTATCCATGAAGCTTGCCGAGACCTACAACGGCGCCAAGGATAAAATTAAAACCCTGCACACCATTGACCCGATTAGCAAAAAACTTTGTTATTTTGATAATGTGTCCGAATGCCTTAGCGCACCTCGCGACCTAGACGCGACCGCCCGAAGCCGCATTCGTGATAACACCGACATGTGGGTTAATGCTTGGCAAGATACAACTTTTTTTCTGCACTCATCAGCCATCGAAGAGGCAGATGAGAACCCCAAATACGAAGCCGAACACTGGGACATCGATAATGACGATGGTTTATGGGAAACGATTAATGAAAAGATCGCCCTTAGCTTTTAAGTAGCTCTTGGTCTTCTTGCAAACGGTAGGCTGCCAGTTTTGGGTAGAACTCTTTCGTCACATGAACATCAAAGACAGCTAAATCCTGCCTCTCGTAGTCGACGCCTAAAATCATGCAATTTCTATAGACAAGAGACACCGCATCCTGATCTGCCGATGGGATCGCTAACTTACACCGCACAAAGTTCGATACGAAGAACTGATAGATGTGCTCACGAAGTCGCGTCACATCGGCGGGACTATAAGCAGAAACAGCCAAACTACCTGGATATGCTTGCTTCAGGATGCGACCAAGAAATGGATCTTCAACACGGTCAATTTTATTAAACACATGCACAACTGGAATATGCCCTGCTCCGATTTCTTTCAGGACATTTCGTGTGGTCTCGAGCTGGGATTTATAGTTATCGTGGGAAATATCCACGACGATCAGTAGCAAATCGGCCTCTAAAACTTCGTCCAAAGTTGACTTGAACGATTCAACAAGAGTGTGGGGAAGATTACGAATGAATCCCACCGTGTCGCTCAGAAGAATCTTAGGGCGGGAATTGGGATCAAGCGTTCTTATATTTGAGTCCAGCGTCGCAAACAATGCATCCTTCGCAATAAAATCACCATTTGTCATGGCATTCATAATCGTCGTCTTACCACTATTTGTGTATCCGACGATTGCGACCTTAATCTCATTGCGCCTTGCCTTTCGCTGAGTCTCCCGCTCTCGGCTAATCTGATGCAACTGCTCTTTTAGCCTGGCAATCCTGTCCCTAGCACGCCGACGATCCACCTCAATTTGTTTCTCGCCGTCACTACGTCCAACGGCGCCACCGCCGCCTTGACGGTGCAAGTGGGTCCACTGCCCGACCATTCTCGGTAGCATCATCTCGAGCCTTGCGATTTCGACCTGCGTCTTTGCCGCATTGGTTTTGGCATTTTGGGAGAAAATATCCAAAATAACCCCGCTACGGTCCATAACTTTACATTTCGTCAATTCCTCGAGGTTTCGTACCTGAGGAGGCGACAGAGCACGATCAACCACGACGTATTGGGCCCCCCTCTCTCGAGCAAGGTTACGAATGTCCTCAACTTTTCCGGTTCCGATCAGACAGCTTGGCGTCAGCTTCGGGCGCTTTTGTACGATCTGGCCCACCGTCACAATACCAAGTGTTGTTAGAAGGGCTTCGAGTTCAATCAAGTCATCATTTAATATTTTTGAGTCTTCACCAGGTAACAGCACACCCACAATGATCGCTGACCTTACCGCTGGGACCGGCTCCGTGTTAACGGGTCTTGATCGATCTTTTTTTAGAAGTCGTAATCGGTTTTTTATGGCTGAAACCTCTTAAAAAAAAGCTTGGCGACGTTATTCAAAGTACAAACTACTCCCGACCTGCCCGGCTTTTACTGGACTTGGCAGCGTCAGCCGCTGCCTTACGCGTCTTGGCTATGGCCTCTATTATAGACGGAGAATTCTCAAGGAAAAATACAATTTGCTTACTAATGATGGGCCCCTGGACCATGGGCTCAACCGTGAAAATACCCAACTCTTCCAGGTGTCTAATCACTAGATTAAGTCCAATCTCAGCCTTGATAGGCCAACGATCGACAATTTGTTGTACCACACGCGTCGCGAACACCTGCCGAACGAAAACCTCAAGAGGGACTTTTTCGCTCTTCATCGAGTCAACTTCTTATTTTCGGATGATCGCATTAATCTGCTAACGTCCTTTAGCGCCCTGGCCTATCTGGTCTCGTTTTATAACCCACAACGGGAGATGAATTCTGAAGCATCCGATCACCTGCTGATTTCAAATTTCGACTCGTCTCAAAAAACTCATAGAGCGTATCGATTAGGTCACGCATCCCATCCTCACTCAAAACATAACCAAACCGGGATTGATTAGCGTGAGCCACGATCATCTCTTGCAGGGCAAGCCTCGTTACACTTTCCATTGCACCACGCATGGGGCCTCCTATGTTTCAGACGAAAAAATTTTAAAGATAAATCCTTAAAATTCAGCTAATTGCCGGAACACTTAAGGCTTATTGTCCCATATTATCCTGGTTTAAGCGAGTTTTCCGCCTCGCAATGGTGGTTTATATATCTAATTTTATTGGATTTTTTTATTTTTTTTGGCTTTTACCAAATTTTGATAAAAGTTTTGGATAATCCTGCCGAAACCCCGAAGCGTTATCGGCACAACAAAGTCGTTGTGCCAACGAAGGGGTCATTATGCAAAAGCTTCAGCAAGTGGTTATTCGCTGGCTTTTTAACAGTGTCACACTTACGGCCGTTTGGCTCTGGGTGCACGGTCCCTTAATCGGTTAGCGGATCAACACCACACCGCATTCAGAAGCTCAGTGATGAGCCTCTGACAAGGATGTATGCAGCAATGGATCAGCTACTGCGACCATAGGATTTCGTCTACCGAACGACGCAAAGCTTCCCAGGAAGAGGCCAAAGATACCAAAAAAGATACCGATCTCGATGAATGGCAGTCCAAACGGCTCCGATTTGACAACCTCTGGCATAACCACAAGCAAATACGTAAACCACTGCGCAACTAGAATCCCAACTGCGATTGGTCCTACAATCATCTTCGTCCACTTACTCGCCTTTGGAATTAATCCATATAAGGGCACCAAGAAACTGAGGATCGGCGCAATCATGACAATATAAATCCAAGGAGCGTGGAGCCTGTGAATGAAATACTCAGTCTCTTCTGGCATGTTGCCGTACCAGTAAGTCAAAACGTGAGCGTAAGTGAGATACGCAAAGAAGATGGAGAAGCCGTGCATGAGCTTTCCGATATCATGAAACTGAGACTGTTTAATGTACTGACCAATGGTCGTGCCCTTCAAAGCCCACATCGTCAATATGAGCGTCGCCATCAGCGTTTGCATCATAACTGCAAACAACCAGCCGCCCCATAGGGTTGAGAACCATGTTGGAGCCAGTGACATCATAAGATCGAATGCTAATAGCGTGAAACAAAGTGCGTAGACAACCAGTAGGGGCGCGCTCCAATAGCGAAGCGTGTCTCGAACTTTGACCCCTTTGGCTGCGGCTTCGTCTTTATTTCCCGCCACGAAAGTGCGATCTCTGTCAGTTTTCATTCCAATTTGCCAGTAAACAAGTCCAACTAAAATAGCTAGAGCGCAGATGTCACGGATCAGCCAAAAATTCTCGACAAGCCAACTTCGCTTGCCCCAGAAGTGATGAATGACGTCAGGGTTAGCTATCCAAGAATACACTTTATCAGCGCTTGCGACGTTAAACTTGATGCATCCTAATACGGCCAGAAAAATCAAGGCAGCTACGGGTACAAAGCTTGAAAACGCCTCATGAATTCGCATGATCGGACGGCCCCACTTTGCTCCGATGACATCCTGCATCGCAGCGAATGCTGAGCCACCCAGGGAGAGTGCAAAGAAGAAAAATGTGTTGAAGAGTAGCGCTCCCCAAACCCTCGTTTGCAAATCAGCCTTCGACAGTCCAATACCAAGAGTAGTTATCCCAATCAGGATAAACGCTGCCACGGCGCCTCGCAGCTGAGAACTAGCTGGGAGAAAAAAACTCTGTCGCTGCTCAAAAAGTTCGTGTTGCGGATTGTGACTCATTTCGTAACCCCTTGCAGTTTCCTCAAGTAATGGACGGTGGCCCATCTCTCATGCGGCATGATAGCGTGGCCGTAGCCAGGCATGATGTTGGCGCCAAACGTGATGCGGTGAAAGAAGAAACCGTCCTCACGCTTTTTATAGATATCGGCTGTCAGGTCGGGTGGACGAGGATAGAGATCCGTAATCGAGCCATCTCCTTTTGCCTCTGCACCATGGCAAGGAATACAAAACGTATTGAACGTCTTCTCTCCAAGAGCGACCACCTGAGGCTCATTGGGTAGAGGGTTCTTATGATTTTTTTCTGATTCCTCTGCCGTGGCAGGATAAAGAATGGCTGTAGTCGACACTGAACCCTCAGGTGGCTCTAGGTAGTTCTCCTGGGGCTTCATCGTCGGCGCATCAGCCATATCGGGTACATATTGTACTTTTGGCTGAGTGGGGTCTCCCCCCAGCATCTTGGCAATCTTTCCAGTTATACCATTGTGAGCAACTGGATCGCCGGAGGACTTAGTGCAGGAACTCATGCTCATCACGGCCAGCGTAGCGAACACCATTCCTGTTTTTGTAGACGTTTTCATAATAATTCAATACTCCCGGTGTCTCTTGGTTGATTACTGCGTTGCTTTAACTTCGACAGCACCAGCTTCTTTCAGAAACTTGGCCTGAGGACCGTCGAGCAAGGCATTCGGCACCCAAATTCCAAACATATCATCGGTCAGTCGCTTATCAAGAATCGTCACCTTAGGATTCGGCAAACGACACATCACCAAAACCCCAAGAACTGTGGCAATAGCACCAAACAAAATAGTGAATTCAAATCCCAAGACCACATAGGAAGGCAACGAGTAAATACCTGCCGTTTTTCCACCAACGACGACCGGCCAGTCCCAATCGCAAAGAAGTGGTAGCGCAAAACCTGTGAATGTTCCCGTCATAGCACCAACAAACGTAAACCAGCGCACGGGACTTGGCGCGTAACCGCATGCGTGTTCGATCTCATGATAGGAGGTCGGGCTATAAACCTCATGGTCCTTGAAGTCTTGGCGCCCCTTCACTTTTTCAACTGCGTGACAAACTGTATCAAGATGCTTAAAAAGCGCGAGGATACCTGATCTCTGGCTCATACTTAGTGTCCCCCCTTACCGTGGTCGCTTAAAGGCTTCGGCATAATAAGTTTGATCTCCGACAGCGAAACGATCGGAAAGTACTTACAGAACAGCAGGAAGAATGTGTTGAAAAGACCAAAGCTTCCAATCGTCAACCCAATCTCCCACAAGCCTGGCTCTGTATGACCCCAAGACCCTGGCAAAAAGTCTTCAATCAATGACGAAAGAATAATGTTGTAGCGCTCAAACCACATGCCAACGTTAATCAAAACGCAGACCACGTAAGACACGGTCTTGTTATAACGCATCGACTTGGACCACCAAACCAGCGGGAAAATACAGTTACAGAACACCATGGTCCAGAAGTAGAACGCATACGGACCAGCAGCACGTTTTTCGAAGATAGCCCACTCGTAAGGGTTACCCGAATACCAAGCCACGAAAAACTCAATACCATACGCGTAGAATACGATCGTTGAGGTCAAAAGAGTTAGCTTGATACAAGCCTCAAGGTGATCATCACGGATGAACTTCTCCAGTCCAAACATCCACCGGATAGGTAGAAGTAGCGTATAAACCATCGCACATCCGGACAAGATGGCGCCGGCCACGAAGTAAGGCGGGAAGATTGTGGTGTGCCAGCCTGGCTGAATGGACATCGCAAAGTCCCAGGATACGATCGAGTGTACCGACAAGACCAATGGTGTTGCGAGAGCAGCTAGAAATCCATAGCCTGTTTCATAGTGATGCCATTGTCTTGCAGTACCGCGCCATCCGAAGGACAAAAGGCCGTAGACCACTTTCTTGACACCAGACACCCGGTCACGAATAGACCCAAGATCGGGGATGAGTCCCAAATACCAAAATAATAGAGACGTCGTGAAGTACGTCGAAATTGCGCAGACGTCCCAAAACAGTGGTGAGCGGAAGTTCACCCAAAGGTTGTTGGTATTAGGAAGAGGCACAGCCCAATAGGCTCCAAGATACATGCGGCCCATGTGAATCAGAGGGAATACAGCGGCACAGATAACGGCAAAAATGGTCATCGCCTCCGCTGATCGATTGACTGTGTTGCGCCACTGCGCACGAAATAGGAACAAGATCGCAGAAATCAATGTCCCCGCGTGGCCAATACCAACCCAAAAAACGAAATTGGTGATGTCAACTAGCCAATAGTTTGGAGGAGCAAACCCAGTCCAAACGCCCAGACCCACCGACGTGTGGTAAGCCACCATGCCGACTGCGATCAGAAGGCAAGTTACCGCCGTGCCAAGCGCCACATAGAACATCTTGTGGGGCTTCTCAAGGTTAACGAGAATCTCACTGTTAACGTCTGAGATCGACTTTTCCCATTTTATTTCACTCATCTGTGCTCACTCCACGAAGGCATTTCAATACAGGGACATTTACATCTACAAATAAACAGCGCCAAATCTTATTGATGCGCAGGGGCCGGGGTCTCTTGCTGAGTACCGGCAGGGGTCGCACTCGAATCAGCAGGGGCACTACCCCCGTGCTCAGCCCCATGTTCGGCTTCGTGTCCGGTTTCATGACCTTGCGCATGTCCATCACCATGCTCACTACCGTGACCATCGGCACCGGTACCCAACGGCTCCCTGTGCGCTATGACAGCCATGTAGCTAACGTTCGGCAATGTCTTGATACCAAATTCATTTTTATCCGGGTCACCGCCCAAGGCTAGATAAGATCTCGCATCTGCGCGCTCAATGCTAACGCGACTGCCACGATCTTTCAGATTGCCGAACACGATGGCATCACTCGGGCAAACCTGAGCGCAAGCCGTCAGCAAATCACCATCTCGTAGGAGTCTACCTTGCTCTTTAGCCACGTACTTCGCTTGGCGAATACGCTGCGCACAGAAGTTGCACTTTTCCATCACACCACGAGTCCGCACTGTAACTTCAGGATTCAAGGCCCTCGGCATACGATCCTGCGGCCTGTCACCCAGAACACCCCACTTGTGGGTCCACCAATTAAAGCGTCTAACCTTGTATGGGCATGCATTTGCACAGTAACGAGTACCGATGCAGCGGTTGTAGGTCATCGAGTTGATACCTTCCGGATCATGGCTTGTCGCAATGACCGGACAAACAGCCTCACAAGGCGCATGGTTACATTGCTGACACATCATTGGCTGGAATGTGACTTGCGGGTTATCAATGTCACCAGCGAAGTAGCGATCTAGTCGAACCCAGTGCATCTCGCGTCCAAGCAGGATCTGATCACGGCCCACTTGCGGGACGTTATTTTCGATCGCACAAGCCGCCATACACGCACCGCAACCGGAACACTTGGTCAGATCCACTGACATGCCCCAGCGGTATTGCGCTTCCTCATCGGCCTTAAGTTTCGGATAAAGGTCAGGCACATCATCGAGACTTCGACTGCGTTTCAGATCTTTCAAATCCTCGACCGAGTATTTTTTTACGATTCCGATGCGCTTTCCGATGTCGTGGCTTTTTTGCATAGCCGCAAGTCGATAAATCTGGCCAGTTTTAGAAATTTTCACTTCTTGTCCAGAAGTAACCGGAGCCTTTGTTACAGGGTCCATGGCCTTTCCAAGCATTACCAGAGGATCAACTCCGACGCCTCCTTGAATAATCCCCGAATCCTTCCCGTGGCCATTTCCACGATTGATGACCACAGCGTCTGCATGGAGACCTGGCAAAGGATACAGTGCCACTTTAACGCTACCAGTGGCCGTCTCAACCAGGAGAAGGTCATTGCGCTTAAATCCCATTTTTGCAGCTGTATTGGGGTTCATCGCCACCCAGCTGTCCCATGCGATCGTCGTCATTCCGTCACCGATTTCCTGCAAAATCGGCTTGTCAGCACCGCGCCCATCACCCAGTCTAGGATCCAATGGAGCAAGAAGCTTCAAGCCCTTGCTTGTGGCAACGGAAGCGAGTTTGAATGATGAAGCAACATCTCTTACGGATGGCGCGGGCCGAGTCTCAACCCGTCCAGCAAAACCTCTGCGAAGGAATGCTTTGATAAACGTGTCAAAATCAACGCCTTTGACATCCACGAGCGTCATGAGCGGCTTCCATTTATCCATGAGATAACCGCGGTAGTCCGCATAGGGCAGGCTCTTCTTCTGAGCGGCGAGCAACCAAAGGAAAATATCTTCCGCTTGACGCGCATCTTTAATGGCTCGAACAACAGGCTGACGCGCTGACCAGAACCCTGCCACAGGCTGCTCGTCTCCCCAACTTTCCAAAGCATGAGTGACCGGCATAATGACGTGCGCATAGCTGTCCATTTCATTAGGAGATGACTGCATACTAATGATCATCGGTATGGACTTCAGCACGCCTTCAAAACCGAGAGATGGCGGCAGAGAGAAAACGGGGTTCGTATCGATAAAAAACACAGCATCATACTTGCTTGCACTTGACATGAAACGGCTGACATCACCCGTGCGAACAGGGGATCTCATCCAGCCACGTTCAAGGAAGAGCGTTTTGCCGTAGGCTCCGACCATCTCATTGATCAAAGCGGCCGCAACTTGAAGCATGGTTGCATTTTCATCAAATGCCGTGTTGCCCGCCAAAACCATGGCTGGCCCTTTTAACAACTCCTCAGCGACGTGATCAAATACGTCTTTACTGACACCTAAAAGCTCGTAACCACTGTTTACGACCTCAAGATTTGCGGCCAAAACTCGAGACGCCTGATCTCTCGCGCGGCCAGAGACATTCTTATCAACCAAGGCCTTCATCAAGAGAAGTGCGGCGACGATCTCACCTGACGGAGGAATGACATGACGCTCATCAGCTTTGGCGCCAGTTTGAGTCATCATGCTCTCAAACTGAATAAACTTTCCTAGCTCTGCTCCGCGAAGGGAGTGAAAACCAGAGAAGTTTTTCGCAAAAAATACGGGATGAGTACCAACATCAAGAAAATCCGTTCCAAGCCCCACGATGACTTTGGCCAGACGCATATCGGGACGCGGCAAACACTCTACGCCAAACACAAGTTGATGAGCTTCGCTGATAGACTCATAAAGGGAATTTGACTCGTAGGTATAGAGATCGTTCTCAGATCCGCCCATCTTCTTAAGAACGTCACCGTAGAACGAATTTCTCGATCCCGTTGAACCGTTCGTGAATATTGCAACCTTCTTGCCAGACAGGCGCTGAGCCAAGACCTCATACATGTCATTCCACGCATAAGTAGAAAATCCGGTTGCACCCTGAAAACCAGGGGCCGTGCGGCGATCCGGATGAAACAAGGCCTGTAAAGCCGCTTGTCCGGATGCGCATGTGGAACCCTGGCTCAGTGCATGCTCAGGATTACCTTCAATCTTAATGGGTAACCCTGACGATGTTTTTACGGTGATACCACAGCCCGACGAACACTCACCGCACGTGGTTGCATAATAGGTCGGAATGCCGATTCCCTGATCAACCGGCTGGTTAACGTACGGAACAGCTTTCTCTAAAGGACGTCGAACACAGGCAGCTGAGCTAGCGACTGCTGCAGCTGAGAATAATTTCAAAAAGTCGCGTCGGCTGACTGGAGTTGACGCCAAAGCTTCATCACCGGCGCTGACGGTCGGCTGGGATTCTTCAAGAGATGTCATCACCTCTTCAGCAGCCATGTAGAGAGGACCTTTCTCGATATCCTTTACAGGAGCCTCTAGAGGACCATCAACTGGTGCAAAGACCTCAGGCCCCCGATCCGTCATCTCATAACCAGGGATGCTGGTCACCGGCGTGCGGCGCGTAACCGAATTTTTCTCTTGATTGGTGTTGTCTTGACTCATCTTACAACGATCCTCTTTTTGATGTGGAACTCAAACTCAGAACACGCAAGGCGTCACGTCAGTAATGACAGCTCAAGCAATCGAGAGGTGCCTTTCGCTCCTTGTGGCAGCCGATGCACCAGCCCATTTGCAATGGAGCACCCTGTTCGAGCACTTCCATCTCTTCAACTTTACCGTGACACTCCTGACACTGAAGCCCGGCGCCACCTTGCTCTTTGGTCTGAACATGGCGCTTATGCGGAAACCGCACAAAATCAGGCAAATCATGGACCTTTACCCACTCGATCGGCTGATTCTTCTCGTATGCTTCCGTCAGCTGCTTGATGGCGGGTTTGTCTGTTCGAACAATTTTATGACAACCCATGCAGGTATTGCTGGATGGCACACCAGAGGAAAATGAGCGCCTTGCACTTGAGTGGCAGTACTCACATGGGATCTTTCGATCACCGGCGTGAAGCTTATGGCTGAATGGAATCGGCTGCTCTGGCTTGTAGCCGACGTTGTCGACCGTGTCACCCGGCGTCCAAAACCACCAGGCACTTGCGGGAGTTGCCTGACTGACGACAGCCAAAAATAAGCTTAAAACTCCTAATTGCATCCATTTCGAAATAGGCCCAAAGAGATTTGACACTGTTTCTCGCCTCCTCAACTGCCACAAAAAAATTGCACGGCAGCGACATAAACAAACGATCTCACGACGAAAACTTAGAGGTACCATGATAGAGTGTTTGTCGGGGCTCGACAATATAAAACCGCCCCCTCATTTACGCCTTTTTGTTAGCGATGACGCGGACTTGTGATTAGTTTTTAAACAGGCTATAAGTTCTCTCAAGCTTGGCTCTTGATCGACTTCAGATGGTGACTCATGACAGAGCAAATTCCGTTCAAACTGGCCACCGGCCTGACTCCGCAGGGAGATCAGCCGAAAGCTATCGCCGGCCTGGTGAGTAGAATTTCATCAGGCGAACGCCACACCGTGCTGCTGGGCGTGACCGGAAGCGGGAAAACCTTCACCATGGCTAACGTCATTGCTCAGCTCGGGCGGCCCGCCCTAATTCTTGCACCAAACAAAACCCTGGCGGCCCAACTTTTCTCAGAATTTAAAGAATTCTTCCCTGAAAACGCGGTCGAGTACTTCATCAGCTACTATGATTACTTCCAACCTGAAGCCTACGTGCCAAGCACTGACACTTACATCGCAAAAGACAGCGCCATCAATGACGATATCGATCGCATGCGTCACAAAGCCACAATGTCTCTATTTGAACGTAGAGACACGATCGTAGTCGCGAGTGTGAGTTGTATCTACGGTCTGGGCTCTCCCCAAAGTTATGCCAAACTTGTGCTGCCAATTAAGAGCGGGGAAACAGTTTCTCGAGAAAAATTCATGCGTCGACTGGTGGATATTCAGTATGGACGTAATGACGTGAATCTCGTGCGTGGAACTTTTAGAGCACGAGGTGACGTGATTGACATTTTCCCAGCCCACCAACGCGACGAGATGGTGCGCGTTGAGTTTTTTGGAGATGAAATCGAGCGAATCTCTCTAGTCGATGCAATCTCGGGTGAAACCATCCGAAAAATAGAAGAGTTGACGCTTTATCCCAATAGTCACTACGTCACAGATCGCACCGACATGAAGGTGATCGTAAAAGAAATTCTTGAAGACCTAGGCCTTCGCCTGCGAGAGCTTCGCGCCACCGGTAAAATGGTCGAGTACATGCGCCTTGAACAGCGAACCATGCACGACATTGAACTTCTTGAGCATCTGGGTTTTTGTCCGGGTATTGAAAACTATAGCCGCTACCTCACGGGCATGAAGCCAGGGCAGCCCCCGCCAACCCTTCTTGACTACTTTCCAAAAGACTTCGTCACGTTCATCGATGAAAGTCACATCACAGTTCCCCAAATTGGCGGCATGTATCGAGGCGACCGTAGTCGAAAGCAAGTACTCGTGGACTTCGGATTCAGGCTCCCAAGTGCTCTTGACAATAGACCTCTCAATTTTGATGAGTTCCTAACCCGCACCGGACAAATTATTCACGTCTCGGCTACGCCCGGAAAATATGAACTGGAATCCACCGGTCAAACTTTTATTGAACAGATCATTAGACCAACAGGTTTGATTGATCCCGAAATTTTTATCAAACCCATCAATGGTCAGGTGGATCAGCTTTACGGAGAGATGCGAACCGCTATTGCCGATGGCGGGAGAGTCCTTGTCACGACGCTGACCAAACGCATGGCCGAGGATTTGACGAAGTACTACCAAGAAATGGGACTTCGCGTCAGGTGGCTCCACGCAGATATTGATAGTCTTGAACGCGTGGATCTTCTGCGGGATTTGCGCAAAGGCGTATTCGACATCTTGATTGGAATTAATTTGCTTCGTGAAGGGCTTGACCTACCTGAAGTAAAACTTGTAGCCGTTATGGACGCAGACAAGGAGGGCTTTCTGAGGTCCGCGCGATCCCTGATACAGATAGTAGGACGAGCCGCAAGAAACGCTGACAGCAAGGTGATCTTCTTCGCGGATCGGATCACCGACTCCATGCGTCAATGTCTTGATGAAACGTCTCGGCGGCGAAAAATTCAAATGGAACACAATGCCACGCACGGAATTACGCCCAAAACAGTTATAAAAACCATCCCCGAAGACCTCCGTAAAGTTTATGGCCTAGCCTCTGAGACAGACGATCTCGAGTCGCCTGAGGTGAAAAAAGCCCTCGCACTTTTGGCTAAGCATGACGTGGAAACTGTTGAAAAAACTATTCGAGAGAAATCAAAAGCCATGCAAAAAGCAGCGGCTGAGCTCGACTTTGAAAAAGCGGCTGAGCTTCGTGACGAGATCAGATCTTTAAAAGACTTGCTTCTCAAACACGCTAGCCAGCTAAGCTCAGAAGACCAATCGGCTGGCGAACAAGAGGGGCTAAGTTGAATCCGGCGATTCGTTCAAAAATATCCTCACTCCCTAAAAGCCCCGGCGTCTATTTTATGAAGGGTCTTAAAGGGCAAGTATTATATGTTGGGAAAGCAAAGGATTTAAAGGCAAGGGTATCGACTTACTTCACCGACAGTAAAGATCACTCCCCAAAAACTCGCTCACTTGTGCGCGAGATCTATGACTTTGAAATCATGCTAGTGAAGACCGAGGTAGAAGCACTACTGCTTGAGAGAACACTGATCAAGCACCACCAACCGCCCTTTAATATTTTACTTCGCGATGACAAAGAATATCCTTTCATCAGGATCGATTTCTCGGCTGATTGGCCACGCATTGAAATATCGAGACGACGTCAAGATGACAGAGCTGAATATTTTGGTCCCTTTAGCGCCTCAGGTAGCTTAAAAACCTCACTTGATGCGATTCGTCGGGTTTTCCCCTTGATCCGTTGTAGTGATTGGGAATTTGCGCACGCCAAGCGTGTCTGCAACTACTACCACATGAAAATGTGTCTTGGTCCCTGTGTTTTAAAAGTCGATAAAGACGCCTATAAGTCGATGCTCAGGGACGCCATGGCTTTGCTTGAAGGTAAAAACGAGGACGTCGTTAAAACTCTCCAATCCAAAATGCTTCTGGCATCCGAACGGGAACAATTTGAACTAGCCGCCTCTTACCGTGACCAAATTAAAGCCATTGATATCCTGACAGAAAAACAATCGGTGATGGTCGCACCAGATATTGACGGCGACGTTATTGCCTGCGCCGAGTCCACCGATGCCATCGCTATTCACGTAGCCATGATTCGAAACGGCAAGCTCCTGGGGGGAGATTCGTTTACTTTTGCAGTCAGCGGCATTGAGAATCCAACAGAAACGCTGCCTCACTTTTTGCTTCAGTACTATGAAGGGCGCTTTGTGCCGCCCAGGATTGTGATTGATCGTGAGCTTGATAATGCCTCTGACATCGCTGCGGCAATTCAAACAGAAGGCGTGAAGGCACCAGATCTTCGTCCCCTCAAAAATCTGCGGGCACCCTGGCCTGACCTCGCTGGCATCGCAGCTAAAAACGCCCAATACGCCCACGACGAAGCAGTCCGCGCCATGGACCGCCGCCGCTCATCACTTGAAGCACTGCAGCAAACGCTGGGACTACAAGCTCCGCCGAGACGCATTGAATGTATCGACATTAGTAACCTTCAGGGTACAGCCATTGTCGCTTCTGATGTTTGCTTTATCGACGGCCATCCCGAAAAAAGTCTATACCGCACCTACAACATTGAGACCGTACAGGGCGCGCCCGATGATTTCGCCTCAATTCGCGAAGTCGTCAAACGCCGTCTGGAGCGGGGTGTGCGCGACAACGATCTGCCTGACTTACTAGTCATCGATGGCGGACGAGGACAGCTTGATAGCGCACTGACGTCTCTTGCTGAGTTCCCGGGACTTAACTTACAAATCGTCTCCCTAGCCAAATCAAGAACGGAGAAATCCACCAAAAAAAGCTCGGCACCAAAGCACTCACTTGAACGGGTTTTTAAGCCAGGCAGCGACACACCTATACCCCTTGTTCCAGGCTCTCCCGCGTTTAGGATCTTGACACAAGTGCGGGATGAGGCTCACCGCTTTGCCATTACAAAACATCGCAACAAAAGAAGCCGCATCGGTCAAAAGTCGCTGCTTGAAACCGTGGAGGGCGTTGGCCCAAAAATTCGAGCTGAGCTCCTAAAACATTTCGGCAGCATCGAGGCCATCATCAACGCAAACACAGACGCCCTGACTCTCGTCAAGGGCGTCTCACGGGACTTAGCAGAAAAAATTAAACAGAAAGTTAAATGAGGTCCAACTTAGGTCGTGGTTCGCTTGCCGCGCCACTCAACTCTGATTTTAGAGGACTCTGGCGGTGGAACTTTAAACGTGATGGCACCGGTACCAGAGTTATAGGAGTACGTGGACTTATCAACGACCGCACCGTTCACCATCACCTTGAGAAACCGGGTGTCCGCATCAGGGGCGATTTCAAAGGTGTTCTGGAGCGGTGAGTTTACCTTATATGACATCAATATCGTGCTGCCATCGGGCGGCATATTCGCAAATACAGCCTTGCCGCTCGACGCATCATAGCTAACGTTGCCAACAGCTTGTCCACCCACCGTGGCATTGATGACACCCTCGGCGGGGGCTTCTGGTATATCAAATCGATTCGTGACCACGCCAAAAGCACCGCTACGAAACTCGACTCGCACGGCTGAGCCGACAGGAGGATTTCTCGTGAAGTGAACTTGACGTCCAGTTAACTGATAATCAGTCCATGGCTGACCGTTCACTGTCATTTTAAATGTTCCGGCATCGGGTGTGGCGTTCAAAACAAAATCTGCTTTAAGAATTTTTGCTACGTCATTTGAAATTTTGCTTAGAGTAGCCGAATAATCAGCATCACAAATGGATCCCCAAGTACCGCCGGATCTTTGCACCACGTCGGCCACAATAGTCGCTTGCTTCAAAGCTGTGCTGCACTGTGCCTGTGTCTGACTTGGGTGCCAGAAAATCCCATAAACGCGGGCATCAGTGCCCAAGGTGCGAATGCTTGAAAGATAATTGGTTAGATATGTTCCATTGGCGTCAGCAAATCCGTCACAGCCGTAACCCTTTTCGTTATCAATGTGACAGTTATCCTCATCGGTCAAAATTACGACTGCCACTGTCGAGTTTGGACGAAGCCAAGATCCCGATAAAAATGGACGCCAGCTCAGAGCGTCGACTGCGCGTTTGATGGGACGCTCAAGACCGCTACCATTCACGCCGGCATTCATAACGTAACTGGCGAAAACATTTTCTGCATTGAAAGTGGTTTTGGAGATAGGTCCTCTGAAATATTCATTGTTGGCATCCGTACTAACAACAACCATCTTCCAATCGGACTCTTTGATCGCAGAGAGAAGCGGTGACATCCTTGAGGAGAGGTTGGTTTGCTCTTCTTTCATGGATCCGCTGTTGTCGACAACTACGACGATGTCCACGATGCCCATGGCCGTGACGTTATAGGCTTGATTATTATTTGATCCAGACGAACCCTGCTTAACTTGAACTTGCCTTGTTTCGCGGGTGTCTTGAACGAAATCTCTAGTTTGGACAGGCGGTAACGCTGGGCTTCGGTTGGATCCGCCCGTGAATTGACTGGACTTACAACCTTGGAAAAGAGTGATGAACCCAAGAAGACATAGATTAAAAGTTTTCATCGCACACCATCCCCTAACTTAACTGCCGGACAACCACAGCCTTGATTCATGCCAATAATTCACTTGCACTACCACGTTCAGCGCACGAAACTTAGTCTAAGAACGGGCGGTTATCGGAATTTTCGACTGTTTTCTTGAGGTTATTTTAACACACCTTTATTAGTGTTGACAATTCAGGCAGTTGCGAACTAAAAAAGCAACCTAATTAACGTGAATCCTTTGCTGCTCAAGCCCTATAAAGGGTCATCAAGGCCGAGAATGCAAGACTGGACCCCCTCTTATTGGATGACTGTTCCCCCGATCTCAGGGGCTAAAACCGCGCCGCGGGACGGCGGCATTGCCATCATTGGCTCTGGTCTGGCCGGCGCTAGTGCTGCGTATTGGCTCTTGGACCGAGGTTTTGAAGACCTCACAATCATCGACTTTGAGCAAGAAAAAGCTGCAACCCACAGAAACTGCGGGCATATTCTATATGGCACCGTTGAGAGCATGATGGCTCTCACCGCCCTCCACGGGGAAGAAACGGCCCGTGAGATTTGGGGCTACTCGATCGACATCTGTCACGAGGTCAGAGAAACCGTCAAACGGCTTAATCTTGACGCTGACTACCGCCAAGATGGCTACCTCGTCATTGCTATCGATGAACACGAAGATAAGGAAATTCAAGAGTCCATCAAGCTACTCAATCGCAATGGATTTGACAGCTCCTATGTTCCCCAAGCGGAAGTCGAGGCCCTAGGTTTTAAAAGTGTCTACGGTGGCCGATTTGAACCGGGCAGCGCCCAGGCACACCCCGTGAAGTTTCGTAATGGCCTGATTGATAACGTCGTGCGCCGCGGCGTGAAGTACCACTCGGGAGTCAATATCTCTTCAGTCGAGGAAAGTGGTGAGCATGTCCAAGTCACCTCTCAATTTGGAGCACATAAGTTTGACGCTGTTGTGCTAGCAACAAACGCCTACTCTCCACTTGTCTCTCGCTATTTTGCAGAGCGAAAATTGGTCGACCCATTCAAAGGCCAAATCATCACCTCAAAGCCCCTAAAACACAAATTTAAGGTGAAGTTCCCCCACAGCTTTGATCATGGTTATGAGTACGCGCTTGTTTCGGAGGATAACCGACTGATCATTGGCGGATGGCGCAATAACGTTCCAAGCGGCGAAATTGGCACCTACGACATTATCCCAAATCCAACCGTAGATATTGGACTTAAAGAATTTGTAGCCAAGCATTATGACATTCAAGAAAAAATCGAGTGGGAATTTAGCTGGGCTGGCATCATGGCGGCATCAAAAACCGGCTTCCCATTCATCGGACCAACGACCAGTCCACGCATCTACACGGTGGCAGGATTCACGGGCCACGGTTTTAGTTGGGCCCACGGCTCTGCAAAATTATTGAGTGACATCATGGCCGGTAATCCGATCCCTGATGTGGCGAAACACTTTAATCCTAAAACAATCTCATAGCCAAAACACATTACCAACGCGGACTGCAGGCAAATTCGTAGCCATTGGGGACGTAGTCTTTTAGGCATGATTCCCGGTTGCAGCCGTAGGCGTAATTCATTGGTACATATTCCGTGAAACATTGGGAGGCCGTGCAACCCAGCTGATAACCGGAAGGCACGTAGTAACTGCGACACTCAGTGTCGGTGCAACCTAGTCGATAACCCACAGACACGTAATACTGCTGGCAGCCTTGCGCCGTGCATCCAAGCTTGTATCCAGAACTTGCTTCTGCCACTACGCATGATTCAGCGGAACATCCAAGAACTGATCCTGGCGGCACATAATACTGCTGACAGCCATGCACGGTACAACCAACATAGTGATTAAGACGTAATGGCATCACCTGACAAGTCGCACGATTACAGGCTAACTGATTGCCTTGTTGAACGTAATATTTTTGGCAACCTTGCGCCGTACAACCCATCTGGTAGCCGTTAGGGACATAGATTTTTTGGCAAACATCGGCAGCGGCAAATCCACCAAGCGAAAAAACCGCGAGAATCATCACGAAGCGAAGTAGCATAAAAACTCCTTTTGCCGTGCAGTCAAACTGACGCTTCATTCTGAGGTATCAAACGGCAGATGGTCGGTCAATTTGAGATGAATCCTAGAACAAAAAATCCCCCGAGAGCCTTGCGGCTTTCGGGAGATTTTTGAGTGACATCTGTTAGATCAGATATTACCAGCGACCACGGCCACCGCCGCCACCGCCGCCGCCGCGATTTTCGCGTGGAGCTTGTGGACGAGCTTCGTTCACTGTCAGCCTGCGGCCGTCAGCTTCAGAGCCGTTTAGTTTTTCGATCGCAGCCATAGCATCTTGCTCGCTTGCCATCTCGACAAATCCGAAGCCTTTGCTGCGGCCTGTGTCACGGTCTGTGATTACTTTTGCGCTTTCGACCGTGCCAACGCTGGCGAATAAGTCGTGAAGACCATCATCCGTAGTTGCGTAGGAAAGTCCACCGACATACAATTTCTTACTCATAAAAACCCCTATGTTGCTCTATTCTCTGGGATAAACGACCACACCGAATCGTGTGAAACCAACCGCCTACCCTTTACAAAGAAAGAGATTTGACGAGCGGACTATACGCTAATTTGCATAAAAAGATAGCATTAACTGATGATCTATTAAAATAATTTTAAATCCGCTGGCCAGACCAAAACTACGCTGTAAAATCAGTTAATTACATGGCTGCCCAACCAGCTTAAAACGTCAGTGAAGACGGTATTTTGACAGGGCTCATGATGAATTTCATGAAATGCGCCCGGTAGCGATAGAAACTTGGCCCCGAGTACTACGGCCATTTCCTGCGCCGCCTTCGGAGATGTGGCCCTGTCCGCCGCCCCATGGAGCATGAACAAAGGGCTCTTGAGTTGGTTCTTTGACGCTCTGACCGATTCAATTGCCTTGGCCCACTCATTATACCAACGCACCGATATACGGTCGTGGACCAAGGGGTCTGCAAGATAGGCTGCGACCACACGCGGGTCAGAAGATAGCCAATTAGGATCTAGCTCATTACTGAGCGCAAGCCACGGAACCACTTTGTTGAGAAGTGTAGCAACCTTTAGCTTCCAAGCCGGCGGCTCAAATCCCGGCCTAATGGCAGTCCCAGTTGTTACAATAGATGTCAGAGCCGGCACACTCACTTGGTTGGCCCTAAGCGCGGCAAACCCTAAAGCAACCGCTCCACCCATGCTGTGACCGTACAGGTGAAGCTCGGCTTTGGGATGATCTTTTTGAGCAACACCTAGCAAGTGTTGAATGTCATCATAGATGAATTCAAAGGATTCGACATGGCCACGGGCCCCCGTCGTGCGTCCATGACCGTGCAAATCGAGCGCGTAGACGGTAACGCCCTGACTCACAAACCGTTTGGCCCAAGCCTCATAACGGCCGCTGTGCTCACCAAGGCCGTGAATTAATACGATGACATGCTCTGGGGCTGACTCAGGATTCCAGCACTGAGCAAATACCTCACGACCTGATCTGTTGTCCCAGTGAAGCGTCCTATGCGGCATGACTGATCAACCAAGTCTGACCGGCGAGATCTCTGACATGCGGTGAGCGAGCACTGGCTCTTGCATCTCAATCTCTGATCTTAGCATCTGAGCCCTCGGAATGGCCTTATTAAGCCAGCGCTCAGCGATCCAATTTCTGGACGAATCAATCTTGACGTCATTTATCAAGCTTTCCGCCATCGCAATAGATGTTTTGATCTCGGTGATTCTTTCGGCGTGCAAAAGGGCTGGTCGCAGATTTTCAAACTTCACAAGATCAGTCGATAGCATCTTGATCATCTTGCGAAGATTCATCGGATTGATCTCGTTGAAGCTTAGCTTCAAATTTGTTTTTACGAGCTGCAGCATGATGCTAACCATGGCACCGTTGAATTCTTGCTTAAGGCGCGCCAGCTTTCGTCTCAGGGGATTACGGCTAGAGAAACTAGCGAGGTTTCCAATCTTCGCATCAACGGCAGCTTCCACGAATGCGCGAGGCCTTCGCATAATATCTTTCATGGTGTCTTTTAGACACATGAGAGCTTGGATCTGACTCGTACCCTCATAGACCGGAACAATCAGACTCTCTCGAAGCCACCACTCCGGAAGATACTCTGTCGTAAACCCGTAGCCACCGTGCATCTGCAAGCACTGGCGGGCGTTTTGAACGGACTGCTCGCCGGCATAGTACTTAATAAGTGGCGTCCATTTGCGAAGACGGCGCTCGTATTTCTTCTTGAGTTCTTCCACCTTCTCACGAAGTTCGGGCGTCAGAGCCTTATCGTCGCGAAGCTTGCGACTTGCCGTCTGATAGATGGCAAGTGCGTTTCCAGCTTGATAGCAAAGAGACCGGTGGGCCTTTAAACTAACTTCAAGATCCAAAAGCCTCTCAGCTATCAACTCATGATGCGCTAAGGGCCGGCCCCAAGCCTGTCTTTGCTGCGTATAATCTGCGGCCAATCGATACACGGCCTCCATGATACCAATGCCTTGGAACGCTACGCCAACCCGCGCTTCATTCATAAGATGAAGCATGTAGATAAAGCCTTTGCCATCTTCGCCGACAAGTTCTGCCGGTGCTCCGTCAAACTTCAATTCACATGTGGGAGATCCATGAAGCCCAATTTTGTCTTCAAGTTTAGTGACTTCGTAGTTTCGAGAGCCGTCGTCGTTTTTGCGGAAACAAACAAAGAGGTTTAGGTGCTCAAGGCCTTGGGCACCCTTTTTGTTTTTAGCGAGGACCAATGACACTTGACCGGAGCCGTTAGTGATGAAGCGCTTACTTCCGTAGAGCTTCCACGTTCCGTCGGACTGACGCTCACCGTAAGTTCTAAGCGCCCCCAAATCTGATCCAGCATCAGGCTCTGTTAGAGCCATATTTCCACTCCACTCGCCCGTGGCCAGCCGCGGAATAATGCGTTGTTTTTGATCTTCTGAACCGTATTCGTCAATGACCCTTGCAATCGGCGCAAACCAAGTAATATTCGTATAAGAGCTTGGACAAGCGCGGTAGAGACATTCCACAGCCGGAAGTTCTGCGACGATTGGATTGCCGAGTCCACCAAATCGACTAGCAATACCCATGCTGGCAACACCCACCTCTTTTAAAAGGTCGACGCTTTCCTTAATAGCAGGTGGATATTCCACCTCTCCATCCACAAGCTTAAGGTCTTGCTTTGAAACCTTGATCTGATTGGCAACAATCCTGGTGCCCACGACTTCGCCAAACTGCTCAAGGATCGCCTTAAAAGCATTTTTAAACTCCTCAGCCGTCGAGACTCCGAGGGCTTCACGATCCTCGGGCATGGACAGATCAAATAGGATGTCCCATTCATTCTTATTGTTGAAATGAAACTCAATATCGGAATTATCGGTGAAGAAGTTTTCTTTACGCTGCATCAAAGCCCACTTACCAGGTTTAGGTTGTTCGAAAAACGTTCGTGAAATCTGGCATGACCAGACCCCATTTTTCCCTCGAAATAGCGGGGGAAATTTAATAGACTTGGCCCATCGATCCAAGGAGATTCGTCAGTGTTTGATAGGTTTTACGCCGTTTTGCTCATATTTTCAGCGTTTTTTGCCCAAAAACTAACGGCCGAGGATATCGTCGACACCAACTTCCGTGAGCGTTGCCGCAAAACCATCTCGGGCCAATACTCAAATGCCCTGGCCGATAAGGCCTTGGCGGAGGATGCGGTCACCCTCGCTAGTGACGCCATCAAGAAGTCCAAAAAACAAATTGAGTCTGACGAGGCAAAACTGAAAGTGGTTCGCGAGAAGATTCAAACTTCTGAATATTCGCCAGAACTCATAAACGAGCGAGACACCGTCACGGCCCAGGTAAAGCTATATAAGGAGCAGTTATCCGTAAGCCAAGGACAGCTGGCCTCGTCACAAAAATTACTGGACACGTCAAAAAAGCGTATTGAATCTATCCGAAAAAAAGTCGAATCTATCTTCACTGTAACCATGGTTCCTGATCCTGAAGGCGGGCCCCGCAAACTGCTCGCTCGCATCGAATGGAAAAGTCCCTGTCCAAAATACAGAGTACTTTGCCCGCTGCCTCCTAAGGATGTCACCGTACTAAAGGAACTTCGCAAGGAGATCGATGATTCTGATCTCTCTTGTGACCGTTATTCAAAAATCAAGTAGGCGACTAAGCCTGTAAACAGCAAAGGACGCTAGTCATGAAGAAATTAACGAGGATGATTCTTGCCGCCGGATCTTTGATGATCTCTACAAACCTTTGGGCTGCCGCTCCTGACTATAGCTCAAAAGCCAGCTCCTGGATTTTGGATCAATACAAAAAATCCCAACTGACCGATACCGGCCACACCATCTTGATCTACATGAAAGCCCAAGCCGACATGTCGCGGGTGAACACGGCACAAGACCGGTCAAAAAGAGGCGCTCAGGTGTTCTCAAGTCTGGTTGAAACTGCGAGCTCATCACAAAAAGACCTGATCAACTGGCTAACAGAGCAAAAGCTCGAACACAGAAGCTACTACGTCAGTAACATGATCGCAGCCGACAACGTCACCAAAGATCAGTTTGATGCAATCCTTAAACGTGCCGACGTCCTGCGCGTGGTCGGTAACCCCAACGTCAAAAACATTTTGCCGTCCACTCAGTGGATGTCATTTGACGAAGAGAAACCAGCTGAAAAAGGTCCTGGAGCTAACATTGTAAAATTTGGCGCCACAAGAGTCTGGGAAGAATTCAAGACTAAGGGCGAAGGCATCGTGGTCGCTGGCCAGGACACCGGCGTACGCTGGGATCACGCGGCACTTAAAACCCACTACCGAGGTTGGGATGGCACCAGGGCTGAGCACGCCTATGCATGGCATGACTCCGTCCATAAAAGTGTGGGCGGCGGATCATCTTGCGGCTACGACCTCACCACACCATGCGATGACCATGATCACGGAACCCACACAGTCGGTACAATTGTCGGTGACGACAACGCCGGCAATCAAATTGGTGTCGCTCCGGGGGCTAAATGGGTCGCCTGCCGTAATATGGACGGAGGTCTTGGAACACCAGAACAATACACCGAATGCTTCCAATGGTTTCTTGCTCCATGGCCACAAAAAGGTGACGCGGTCCGTGATGCGCGTCCCGATATGGCACCACATGTGATCAATAACAGCTGGGGATGCCCCAGAAGTGAAGGCTGTGACGGAGGAGAATTCGAGAGAATTTTGACGGCGATGCGTGCAGCGGGAATTTTTGTAGTGGTCTCTGCTGGTAATGAAGGCTCAGGTTGCAGCACCATTAAAGACGGCCCGGCGTTTCACAGTGACCTGATCTTAAGTGTTGGAGCAAACGATCACCGCAATGACGCGATTGCTAGTTTCTCTAGCCGCGGCCCATCAACCTATGACAACAAAATTGGCCCACACGTCACAGCACCTGGCGTTAACGTCCGCTCAGCAGTCAGAGGCGGAGGCTACGCAGAATTTGGCTGGAGCGGAACATCTATGGCAGGTCCACACGTTGCAGGTCTCGTAGCTTTACTCTGGTCCGCAAAACCAGAACTTATCGGCAATATTCCAGCCACAGAAGAGGCGATCAAGCGTACTGCGACGCCAAAAACCAGCACGCAAACTTGCGGCGGCGTGGCCGGCACTGCAAGGCCTAATAATACGTTTGGGCATGGGATTGCTAACGCGTACGACGTCATCAAAAACTAAATTGGGGACACCCGACTGATTGGCTATTGAATTAGCAGCCAGGTGGGTGTCTCGTAGCACGTAATGGCTTAGCAGTAGACACACGACTGAGCAATCAATACTCATTCAGGCGGGTTTCCCCATTTGTGTTGCCGGGTTAGTCGGCTGGCTATTGGGTTGTTATAAGTTTTCCACCTGGGATACGATTGCAGCATAAATTTAGCGGTAGAAATCAAACGCCACTTCGTGTCCGTAGATGATCTTAAGGATTTGGATATGCATACATGCTAACACCGGTTACGGGTCCATTTGCGCTATCGAATACGCAGCTATTTGTCAGGTAGTTACCGCTTCCCTGGTAGGCCCCGAAGTTTGGCGTGTACAAACATGCTTCGTTTGACTCGCACAAGCCGTTGTCATTTCCGACGGAGTCACCCATGATTTCAACCGCATTACGTAGAAAAGTTGTGGGCGTTGTTCTCAAGTCGGTTGCCGTGATGTTGCCCGCAACTTCAGCTGGGCATGTCTGACCGGCCACAAAGTTGTTGTTTGCACTTTGAGAATTACCTGTTCTATTTTTTAAGGTGGTATCAGTGCTGCGAAGGCTCCAGTCAATAATTTGACAGCCGGTACTTGTTCCGGTACACCTACCCCTACCACCATAATTTGCTCCACTTACTCCCCACGTCCTATAAGGGCCGGAAAAGCTAACCCAATCCGCCGGAGTCATAGAGCTGAGCCAAGTGCTCACAGGTGATGATGAAACGCCATTTACGTCTTTTGTGTTGACACTGTCGTCTGTCGATTGCGGACCTGTGAAGGACGCTGTTGCATTGCGAGCAGTGCGTAAAACGGCATTTGAGTAGAAGCCAACCGGATAATCACTACTGCCATCTGTTCCTGACGATGTACATGTCGTGTTGACAATGCCGGCTTCGGGGTAATATGGATTTGTGTTTTCGCACAGTTGTCCATTGCTTCCGGTTAATAAATATCCGGTGAACTTCATGTAAGTCGACTTTCCAGATGTGATCGCATATCCACCATTGTTGAATGAACCCACTTGAGAGAATGTTAGATTATTCGAAGAATATGTATAGCCGTTACTTTGGCTATAAGCAGTTATTCCACTACCTGTATTGTTTACACTCACAACATTATTCACAGTTATCCTCCTTCCCGTATACATATATAATCCATCGGCTGCATTATTAGCCAGAACAGCTTGCGAAAAAACGCATTCGTTGCAATTGACGGAGTATGTGCGAAGTCCATAGTTCCCGTTGTTGGCAGAAATAAGATCTACTATGTAGGCCCGAGACACCATATCCAGTAATAGTCCGTCGTCGACATTATTAAAGGCGCGGACTCTGTAAAAAAATAAGTCAGCAGCTGAAGTCCAGTATAAATTTATTCCCCGATTTCCATTGTTTGCTACGGTCAAATTCCTGAATTGCATGAAATTGGCAGCTCCATCCATTCCGTGGCCGCCGGCGCCAACAATTGAGATGTCATCCATGAATGAGCGTGAGTTCCCGAGATATATTCCTGCCGCACCCAATGAGATAATGCCACGACGGAAAACAGAGTGTGCGGCGTTACTCATGCTAAGAACTCGACCAGGCGTCGTTGTTGAGGCTCCCGCAAAATTACCCTCAATCCAGTTATAGAGGAAGCCATTCAAAGAGATAAGACATGAGTTATTGGTGAAGGTGGGGCATGTGGTGTCTGTGCCTGTATAGGTGAGCGTTGCGCCGGGCATAACGACCAATGAGGTTTTGTTAGCGCCTATAATATAACCACGGCTTAATCGTGATGTTGGAATCGTATAAACGGTGCCGGATCCGGCAAGCGTCACTGGAGAATTTGTTCCTAAACTATTATCTGGTGCAGTCGATACTGAATTACTCCACCAAGACGCAGATGACGAGGATGTTGAGCTGCCAGACCTGGTTACGGTTACAAAATTAGTTAACCAAGCTGTTCCATTCGATGCGATTAAGTCACCTAATGATTTCCCGGACTTGAAATCAGTTGTATAGAATATTGCAACGCCGGATGAAGAATCGCATGTCCAATCAAAGACACCTAGATTGTCCGTGATGCTTAGGCCAGTACAGGAAGTATCTACTGTAACAACTTTTTTCTTAATCCCGCCATTAATACATGTGCGATGGGTTCCGCTCGTGCCCGCGCAGACTGTGCCTGTCCCAAGGTACTCTTTTGCTCCGTCATTTAATACATAATCATTCCAATTAGCACCATTAGTTGGATACACAGGTTGTACAGAGAGATTCGGGGTCTCTTGAATGCTTGTATAGGAAGCCATGTTCCCGGTGCTGTCTTTTACGATAACTGCGAAATAATAGGTGGTCCCTGCTGTTAGCCCGGTAACAGTCGCCGAGTTAGCGTTCACAGTATAACTCATGACAATAGATCCATTTAGAATCGCATCGGCTAGGGTTCCAATATTGTTTGATGTCGACATACGCACTTCGTATTGCAGACTTGTTTGTGCGGTTACATTGTCAGTCGCCTTTGTCCAGTTTAGAGTGAGGCTGCTTGGAGCGATGTTTGTCGAAGCTGAGAATGCCCCTACAACAGGGGCGGTGTTGTCGTATGTAATACTCCACTGAGTAGCAGCCGTATTACCATTACCTGCCGTATCATTAGCCATGTTCGCTGCCACGTTAGCCGTGACGTTTGTGCCGGTCGCAGTAATTGCCAATGTGTATACCGTCGAGCTTGTAGCCGTAAATGTACCGGCTGTCGCGTTCGCTAGCACCACATCAGATGCAGTAAATCCAGTCACGGCCTCTGAGAAGGTAAATGTCAGAGTAATTGCTGAATTATTGGTTGGACCAGACGCAGGGGTCGATGTAATAGCCACCGTCGGTGCTGAGTTATCGTACGTAATACTCCACTGAGTAGCAGCTGTATTACCGTTACCCGCCGTATCATTAGCCATGTTCGCTGCCACGTTAGCCGTGACGTTTGTGCCGGTCGCAGTAATTGCCAATGTGTATACCGTCGAGCTTGTAGCCGTAAATGTACCGGCTGTCGCGTTCGCTAGCACCACATCAGATGCAGTAAATCCAGTCACGGCCTCTGAGAAGGTAAATGTCAGAGTAATTGCTGAATTATTGGTTGGACCAGACGCAGGGGTCGATGTAATAGCCACCGTCGGTGCTGAGTTATCGTACGTAATACTCCACTGAGTAGCAGCTGTATTACCGTTACCCGCCGTATCATTAGCCATGTTCGCTGCCACGTTAGCCGTGACGTTTGTGCCGGTCGCAGTAATTGCCAATGTGTATACCGTCGAGCTTGTAGCCGTAAATGTACCGGCTGTCGCGTTCGCTAGCACCACATCAGATGCAGTAAATCCAGTCACGGCCTCTGAGAAGGTAAATGTCAGAGTAATTGCTGAATTATTGGTTGGACCAGACGCAGGGGTCGATGTAATAGCCACCGTCGGTGCTGAGTTATCGTACGTAATACTCCACTGAGTAGCAGCTGTATTACCGTTACCCGCCGTATCATTAGCCATGTTCGCTGCCACGTTAGCCGTGACGTTTGTGCCGGTCGCAGTAATTGCCAATGTGTATACCGTCGAGCTTGTAGCCGTAAATGTACCGGCTGTCGCGTTCGCTAGCACCACATCAGATGCAGTAAATCCAGTCACGGCCTCTGAGAAAGTAAATGTCAGAGTCATTGCCGAGTTGTTGGTCGGACCACTTGCTGGGCTCGATGTGATGGCCACGGTGGGGTTAGAGTTATCGTACGTGATGCTCCACTGTGTAGCAGCCGTGTTACCGTTGCCCGCGGTATCATTGGCCATGTTCGCTGCTACGTTGGCAGTGACGTTCGTACCGGTGGCAGTGATTGCCAAAGTATAAACTGTAGAGCTTGTAGCCGTAAATGTGCCCGCTGTGGCGTTTGTTAACGATACGTCTGAAGCTGTAAACCCAGTCACAGCTTCTGAGAAAGTAAATGTCAGAGTAATAGCTGAGTTATTTGTCGGGCCGGCACCCCGGTTTGATGTGATAGCCACCGTCGGAGCTGAGTTGTCATATGTAATAGACCATGGAGTTGATGCCATGTTGCCGTTTGATGCCGAGTCGATCGCTGAGTTCGCAGGCACACTCGCTGATACAGCCGAGCCCGTGGCGGTAATCGCTAAAGTGTATACCGTCGAGCTTGTAGCCGTAAATGTCCCGGCTGTGGCGTTTGTTAAAGATACGTCTGAAGCAATAAATCCAGTCACGGGTTCAGAGAAAGTAAATGTCAGAGTCATTGCGGAGTTGTTGGTTGGACCAGACGCTGGACTTGATGTTATAGCCACCGTCGGAGCTGAGTTGTCATATG
>CAYOEM010000014.1:0-73074 GCA_964402975.1 uncultured Polynucleobacter sp. | reverse complement strand
GTGGTCGATCTAAGTCTTGATTCGTTTAAAGGAGTCATGTCCGAACTTGGTTTGACGCAGAGCCAGCAAGATGAGGTCGTAGCTGATATTAAATCGACGGCCAGTCAGCTTACGTCGCAACTCGCCCTTGGCGACTCGGATTCTTACAGCGGCACAATGCTTGAAAACCTTTCATCGATGTTTGAAGACCTCATGGAGTATACCATAAATAAAATCACTCAAATTGCACCCAGCGTTAGTGCTTCAAAGATCATGAACGCGTGCGCACTCTTTATGAATGAGATGATTGCTAATGCTGGATTGACTGGTATTCTTGAGTCTCTAGAAGCTAAAGTTACCGAGGGTGTTGCTACTGATGAAGCAACCGGAAAACTAGATTGGGAAATTTTCCGAAATCCACTCGAGCGGGTCGCTGCCGCAAGTTTTTCTGGGAAAATTGATGTCAGCCAAGTCAGCGCCTCCCTCATGAAGTTCAAACGTCGTCCAGAAGATCAACCGCCACCTGCGTCAACCGTACTGGCTTATGCACCAACCGATTCGGAAAAACAAAGCAGTGCGGGGCGTTTGCAGACTCTTTGTGAAGGTCAACCTGCTGATTTGGGTCGTGGGCAGGGCAAGGGGCCGTCCGTTTCCGGCGTCAGTGATAGCTTGCCAATCCCTGGTAGGGGCTGTGAAGGTGTTCGAATCGACAAAAAAGTTGCATTTTGTCTCTTTGCTAGACCTGATTCCATGTCGATTTGTTCAGATACATCATATGGGGATGCAGCGTCCTCTGCAAGAATGCAGTCGATCAAGATCGTGATCGACAATGCCGAAGAAACGTTTTCTAAATTTGATGCTGGCAGAAAGTACGACTGCAAGGTTCAAGCTGATAGAGACGCAGTGGCTTTGCTTGTGACAAAAGCCATACAGGCAAAAAAACCTGATTGCTCTCTTAGGTCTCCGCCGCCGCCACCGGCGCTTCCAAGTCGCGGCCCGGGTTCTCCACCACCGCGCTGACGGACTTTGGAGCCACTTGAGCAGGCACGGCAAGCATTCTATCATCACTGATGAAGCCTTTAATGGTCCAAAGGCCGTGGCGACCTTGTCGTGTGTCAAATGAAGCGCGATTGGCTGCGATGTTCAGGTAATTTCTTGTTGTGCCCAACGGGCGACCAAGGTCGTCCATGTCCTTTTCCCAAAGCACATCGACCGTTTTACCCACAAATTGGCTCATGTAATTCTTTTTCAGGGTCTTTGACAGATCGCGAAGTTTTTGGGCGCGATCTTTTATAACATCATGCGCGAGGTGCCCAGGCATTTTATCAGCAGCTGTGTTCGGTCGGCGTGAGTAGGGGAATACATGAAGGTAATGAAGATCAACTTGTTGGATAAATTCTTGGGTGGCTTCAAACTGATCATCAGTTTCTCCAGGAAAACCAGGAATGATATCGGCGCCGAGACAAACGTCAGGGAAATATGCTTTCGCCATGTCGCAAGACTCTTTGTAACGAGCCGTGTCGTATTTTCGTCTCATGCGGCGAAGAACGTCGTCATGCCCAGCTTGGAGGGGTAGGTGAAAGTGGTCGCAAAACCTATCGCGGTTTTCGGCTAGAACTTTAATTAAGTCCTCTGAAAGCTCAGCGGGTTCAAGAGAAGAGATCCGAACTCTGACGAGTTCATCGATATCGAAGATCCGCTTCATGAATTCGACAAATAGATCCGTCGGTGGGCCCGCTTGGTTTTTGACGTGATCTTGACCATAGTCCCCGATATGAATTCCAGTCAGTACAATTTCCTTAGTGCCAGCTTTCACAAGGCGTTTAATCTCAGCTAATGCTTCCTCTTGAGGAACGCTTCGGCTGGCGCCTCGGGCGTATGGAATCAGGCAATATGAGCAAAAACCGTTACAACCATCTTGTATCTTCACGAACGCTCTGGTCTGAGAGCTGTCAGCGCGGTCAAAAAGAGTCAGAGATGATTTGAAGTGGGACTGCTTATTCTCAGATACGGTTTTGATGCCCGGCGGCATCTTCAGAACAACGCGGCCCTCACGGTGGGCCCTAAGCTGCTCCTGTACGAAAGGTAGAAGGCGTTCTTTGGCTTCATTGGGTACCACGACGTCTACGTCATCCATTTTAAGGAGGCGCTCGGAGTCGGTTTGGGCGTAGCAGCCTGTCATGACAACAAAGGCCTTGGAGTTCTCCCGACGAAATCGACGGGCCAAGTACCTGGCCTCCTTGTCCGCATTTTGGGTGACGCTGCACGTATTGACAATGTTGACGGTGGACTGACTTGGGTCGGTGACGAGCTCATAGCCCGCGTCCTTGAATTGGTTCTCGATGGCATGGGTATCAAAGGTGTTTACCTTGCATCCCAATGTTTTTACGTAGATTTTTTCCAATTTGACCGCGCCCTTTGGCCGATTAATCCAGCAAAATGTTGATGAGTCGGTTTATAGGTCAATTCTAATAGAATGCCAATATTTATTGCACTTGCGCCCCCGGTCATGGTTATTGGGCTCGACAGCAGGGCAACTACATCATAGTGTGTGCCCCGCATGGAAAATCTGGCAGGATCTTGGGAGGTTGCATGGGTGTCCTGACCGAAAGCCAAAAGAAAACATTCACCGATCTGCTTCGGACAGTGCAAGACAGACTATTGAAGTCTTTTGAAGACGTGGATGGTAAGGCTTCGGCAAAGCGGACGTCGTGGGATCGCGGTGAAGGTCTGGGCGGAGGGACCATGGGTGTCCTTCGTGGTCAGGTGGTGGAAAAGGCCGGGTGCAATGTATCTGCCGTCTCTGGTGCAGAATATCCTGCGATAGAGGGTGAACACAAAGGTAAGCCTTTTTGGGCTGCTGGGGTTTCTACAATCACGCACATGTACAATCCAATGGCTCCCATAGCGCACATGAATGTGCGTTGCCTGGAAGTGGGTGATACGTTTTGGGTTGGCGGAGGTGCGGACCTGACGCCGTTTAAAGAATTTCCTGAGGATACCAAGGCCTTTCACTCGGCTTTGGAAGCTGCCTGTCAGGGTGAAAAACACGGGACGTATGCCAAGTATAAAGCTTGGTGTGACGAGTACTTTTATATTCCTCATCGCAAGTCAATTCGCGGTGTGGGTGGAATTTTCTTCGATTACATCAAAGGTGACTTTGATGAACTTGTGAACTTTTTGTCAAAAGTCACCAACGCGTATTGTGAGGTTTACCCTGAGATCCTGAAGCGGACGCATAATCTCCCATTCACGGATGTGGACAAGGACGCCCAACTATACTGGCGAGGCAGATACGCGGAATTTAACTTGGCATGGGATAGGGGCACTAGATTTGGACTGATGACGGGTGGAAACACAGAGGCCATCTTTGTGTCGCTGCCGCCAGTTGTGAAGTGGTAGGAAGGCGCGCCTATTTGGAATGGAATGACTTCAAATGTTAGCTGATCTTGGTTTTTTTCTTCTTTTCATGTGTACCCTTTTGAGTGGTTACAGCGCTTTCGGCTCAATGATCGCCGGGCGTTTGCGCCACAGGCGATTATTTCGTTCGGCGCGGATTGCGACCACCTTAAGTGCGTTATTTTGTGTTTTGGCCAGTGCAATTCTATGGTTCCTGTTCTTCCAGCACGACTACACCGTGGCCTATATTTTTAAAAATTCGTCCAATGATCTACCGCCGATTTATAGATTTACAGCGTTTTGGAGTTCTTTGGAGGGTAGTCATACCCTTTGGACGTTACTTTTGTCGCTTTTCAGTGCCGCTGCGCTTTGGACGGCCAGTCGGGATAACGAACATATCATGCCCTGGGTCAACGCGGCCTTGCAGCTCGTGTTAACGTGGATGTTCTATATGGCGATTAGCCACTCCGACCCTTTCGTGCGGATGTTTCCCCCGCCCGGGAATGGTCAGGGGATGAACGCCCTTCTGCAAAATCCTTACATGGCAATTCACCCGCCAACGCTATTTACAGGTTACACAGCTCTCGCAATCCCATACGCATACAGTGTAGCCGCTTTGTGTTATGGAGATGTCACCGATGGCTGGCTTAGGACCACTAGGCGCTGGGCGTTGTTCGCGTGGATCGCTCTCACTTGTGGCGTCTGGCTTGGAGGCCGCTGGGCTTACGTGGAGTTGGGCTGGGCGGGCTACTGGGCTTGGGATCCGGTTGAAAATAGTTCATTGATTCCCTGGTTACTCTCAACGGCTCTTTTGCACTCGCTAATTGTTCAGGAAAAGTTGGGACATCTGAAAAGGCTTTCCATTATTCTCGCAGTTTCTGCCTTTTTTATGAGTTTTTTTGGAACGTTTTTAACGAGGTCCGGAATTGTTTCATCTGTGCACTCTTTTGCAGAGTCTCCCATCGGTCCCAATTATCTAACGTTTTTAGCAGGATCGATGCTGCTATTTGTCGTGCTTTATGCCGTCAGGGCCCACGCTGTTTTACCCGCAGATACAAATAAATCATGGGGCGTTAGTAAAGAGTCAGCTTTGATTGTGACGCAGTTTCTTCTTTTAACATTGGCAGCTATCGTGGTGATTGGAACCTTGTTCCCGGTCGTATCCGAGGCGCTCACGGGGCAAAGAACATCAGTCCAAGCGCCATATTTTAACGCTTTTGCACCGTGGATCGGACTTGGCATGATCGTTATGATCGCCGTAGGTAATGTGATGCGCTATCAGACGTCCACGATCCCGGGCGGAAAGAAAATGTTAGTTTCGTCGCTACTTTTAGCGACTCCACTAACAGTATTCTTGGTTTTTAGTGGTGACGTCATGTCGACACCAAAACCATTTGCCTTGGGCGCGCAATTGGTTGGGCTTTACTTGTGTAGTTTGGCTGCAGTCATGATCACTTGGGATTTGGTTTTGCGCTTGCGTGATCTAAATTGGAATTACGGGCTGATGTGGTCGCGTAACCGCGCGTTTCTAGGCGCGTGGGTAGCACATTTAGGCGTACTAATCGCCATTATTGGATTTCTTGGCAACTATCGGGGCCTGTCAACTGAAACGACATTGGCAAAGGGCGCATCAATAGATTTCTATGGGTATGACATTTCATTTGATGGAATGCTCACAACGAAGAAAGACAATGTCATTTTGTTTCAGGCACCCTTGCGGGTTTCCAAAAATGGTCTGGAGATCTCAACCGTTTATCCAGCAAAGAGTAAGTATCCTACCAAGGCGGAGCTGTTGAATGAGGTTGGAGTGATGGGCACAGCTTGGCACGACTTATATATAGTTATAGCCGACTTCGAGAAGCAAACAGGATCTTCAGTTACACTTCAAATTCATGTGAACCCAGCAGTGAGGTTTGTGTGGCTCGCGGCGTTCTTTCTTGCTTTTGGCGGTTTGATTGCGATCAGTGATCGCAGGCGAGGTCAGAGGTCTAGGGATGTTGTCGCTGGAGCTTGGGAGATTGGCACGTGAAACGAGTATTTTTGCTGCTTTGCTTGATTTTCGTGGCCGAGGCTGTTGGGGCCCAGGTCCAACCAACGGTAAAGGATGATCCGTCTTTAAATCAGGACTTGTTTAAGGATGTAGCTGCCGATTTGCGCTGCCCGACCTGCACGGGTATCAGCGTTCTTGATAGTGACGCACCGTTCTCAGTCCAAATAAAAAACGAGGTCAAACAGCAATTATCTGCAGGGAAGGATAAGTCGCAAATTCTTGAGTTCTTCACAGATCGATATGGTCCATGGATTCTTCGAGAGCCGCCAAAAGAGGGCGTTCATTTGTGGGCGTGGATTGTCCCTGTGGGCTTTCTTTTATTGGGGCCGCTAGCGGTGTGGCATTTTTTTTGGCGCAGATCGACCATCCAGGACTCAACAAACGAGAGCGGAGACTTCGTTCCCGTGACGGTCGAAGAGGTTGTGGCCCAAATGCATTTGGAGCTTGATAGGATGAGAGAATCTCTTAAAGGACAAACGCCGTGAATGAGCTAATGATCTTATGCTCGGCACTGAGTTTAGCCACCCTGATGGCTGTCTTAAGTCCATTTTTTTCTGGTGCCGGAGGCTTACTTCTGGACGCGTCAGTATCGGATGGGCTTGATGAGTTGGAGTCACGCCGCGTTGCCTTGCTGAAACGCTGGCTAAGAGATGAGTCGGCTTTCAATTCTGGAGAGATTACAAGGACCGAATGGTCGCAGAGGCAGCGCTATCTGACTGCACGCTATGTCGATGTGACAAGACGTGTTGCTTGGTTAAAATCATTAACAACCAATAGTGGGGCAGAGCAATGAGACATGTGCTCATCGTTACAGCCCTTTTTTTTACCCCTCTTTCATGGGCTAACGTGAGTTTTTGCGATGTTGTCATCGCTCCCAAGCAGTTGATTATTGTTAAGCCGGGACTTGATCGATTGAACGGCACTTGGGTCGCTGCGGTCATTAACAGGTCCAAGACAGATGAGACGTTTAGGATCCCTGTTCTCTTACCGCAAGAGTCCATCGACTTTCGTCCCTTAGAAGGTGTTGAAGATAAAGATCTACGGCTTGAATCCGATGGTGTTTTTGTTGAGAAGTCTTTTCCACCGGGTGTGAATGTCATTAGTTTTGGCTTTTTGGCGCCTGCGATTCGCGGTTCATTGCACCTCAATTTCAATGTCAAAAATGAGCTTGGAGAGCTCAGCGTCATGACTCCAAAGGGTCTTTTATCGATTCATGGGGAGAATTTGATTCTGGCAGGATCTGATGTTCAAGATTTTCAGACTTTCAACATCTGGGTATCAAAGTCTCCGTTGAAGTCAGGCGATGAGATTAAAGTCTCGGTTGATGGTGTGCCAGAGGGGCGGCAAAGATTATGGTCTTTGGGTGCTGTATTTGGGTTGTTACTCGTCGGCGGATCCGGGTTTCTAGCTTGGCGATCCAATCGCACCTCGCATCCCAAGGATAACTCTGATAATGTCGTTGATGCGTCGTAAAGCAACGAGGGATAAAAATATGAAAGCAATCTTCCAGCATCTGCGGTCAAATATAATTCAGTGGGCTGCTTTTTCGGTTTTGGTGGCATCCATGCTGGCCGCTTCTCGCAATACGTTCATACCGATGGCGATGGGGCTAGGCAGGGTCGTCATGCCGTTCTTGATCATCTGGTTGGTTTACAGAATTGTTAAAAAGAAAGTGTCGTCGGCTGTTGCAAAATTCCAGGATCAGTTAATGCAAAACGTGCAGAACGCTGGCCAGGGTTACGCGGCGCAAGGGGCTGGTGGCAAGACAAAAAATCAAGTACTTGATCTGTGCCCTAAATGTGGATCGCTCGACTCACCCAGTCACCGATGCAAAAAGGCCTAACTAAAAATAGAACATAAAATCAGTAGGTTCTGTTTTTTTACAGGCGTCTTAACCGAACATTTAAAATATAAATATTCTTGATTTGGTCATAAAATCATTGACATGTCTGGACGTGACAAATATTCTTCGTCCCGGTTGATAAGCATAGCTTATCAGTACCCATATATACCGGTAATTCGGACCGGCGTTTCTACCAAACACCTCAAATGTTTGACTATGGGAGTTGTGATGAAGAAGTTTTATGGGCTTAGTCTAACTGTGTTCTTGTGCCTATTCTCTAGGCAGGCTCTTGCATGGGGCTTCAAAGGCCATGAAGCCGTGAACCGCGTGGCCCTTTCCATGCTGGCAAATCCTCAAGCAAAAAAATTTATGGAGCTCAACCATACCCAAGTGGTTGCTTTCTCAAACACGCCTGACACCAAGTGGAAAAGTGGTGATGCGCGTGAGATGGAAAGACCCATGCATTGGTTTGAGATGGACTCTTATCGTAACAACCGGTTTGGAGCATCTTTGACCGAGCTTCCCTTTGTAAAGGCCGAAGAGGAGCTAGGTAAGGACTATGTCAACAAATATGGCCTAGCGATCTGGCGTGTCAGTGATTTTTACCAACAACTGATAGCGTCCTTGAAAGCCAAGGATTTTAAGCTAGCCGTGCAGGTGGCGGGCGTCATGGGCCACTATGTTGGTGACATGACTCAGCCCATGCACGCCACGAGTGATTACGATGGGCAATCCATCAATAAGCCTGGTGTGCACAAGTACTACGAGACAACCTTGGTCGACCAAATTGATGCTGATCATTTGTTCGACACCCTGCAAAAGTTCGCCGGAGAGCGTCGAAGCGGGTTGGAGTCGTCGTTGAGTCATGATCTATCGAGCTGGGATGTGCAGAAGATAATATGGACGGAAGCAACGGACTCCTTTGCGGCGGTCGAGGGCGTTTATATGCGATACAACCAGGAAACGCCGGAAGATCAGTGGTTGAAGGGCGACCTGACCCCGAGGATCGCAAGGGCTGCGGCTCTCTTAGGTAAGATCTGGGATTCAGCATTTTACGCAGCGGCTGCATCAGATTTTCCCGACGTCAGCGTCGATGCCTCTGAGCCGGAGTGGATGCCCATTTCGCGCTGATTTTATAGTAGATTCCCTGTGATATGACTATTCCAGGCCCGCCTTTTTCTGTAGAGTTGAGGCGGTTTGGAAATCGATTGTTGGCGACGTTGATTTAGATCTCGTCAGGGTCGTTTGGAATCTCTCATGCTGAATCGATCACTTAAAAATAGACAACGAGTAAAATCCCCGGGACGTTTCGCATCCAAGCCAATTGTGGGGTGGCGGGAGTGGGTCGCTTTACCCAAAATCGGTATCGGACGGATCAAAGCGAAGATAGACACCGGAGCAAGAACGTCTGCCCTTCATGCTTACGATGTTGTCGTAATCAAGCGTCAGGGGCGAGAGTTCGTCCGTTTTAAAGTACACCCCTTGCAGCGCGTAACTCGTAAAGTTATTGATTGTGAGGCACCCCTAAAAGAGTGGCGTTATGTGACCGACAGTGGCGGACGAAGAACCCTCAGGCCTGTCATCTTCACAACTGTGGAGATGGGAGGTGTATCGATTGAGATTGAAATAACCCTCATCGCCAGAGATCAGATGGGTTTTCGTATGCTGATTGGTCGCGAGGCGATCAAGGGTAAATGGGTTGTAGATCCTGCCAAAAGTTTTATTGCTGGTAGTCGTAGTGTTGCCGTCAGGCAGCGTTCAGAACGTCGCGGCATGGAAGAGGAATAAACCTAGCGTGAGGGTGGATTGCTTTTATGAGTAGAAAAACATGGCTCGTGACCGGGGTGTCTCGCGGCATTGGAATGGCGATGATGAACGAATTGCTTCGGCGTGGGCATGATGTGATCGGTGCTTGCAGAAATCCAGACGGAGAGCGGGACCTATGGGAGGCCAAGCGGGATTGGAAAGAGAGATTTGATAGCGTCAAAATTGACGTCGCCGATCATGTGTCCATTGTTGCTGCTGCAAAGCAGCTCGACGGACGTCGAATTGATGTTTTGGTCAATAATGCTGGAGTCCTTAAAGATGGTGGTAAGTCGTTAGGTGATCTTGATCTTAATTCAGTTCAGCAGAGCTTTACGATCAATTCACTGGGGCCCATGATGATCGCTAGGTGTTTTATGGCTAATTTAGAACTTAGTGATGATCCAAAAGTGGTAAACATGACGTCTCTAATGGGTTCTCTGGCAGATAATAAGAGCGGCGGTTACTATGCATATCGTATGAGCAAGTCGGCGCTGAATATGTTTTCGGTCTGCCTTGCCCGCGAATTTCCAAAAGTGACGGTTTTAGCCATGCACCCGGGCTGGGTCAAGACGGCTATGGGTGGTCCGCAAGCGCCAACTGATCCTGAGGATTCTGCGTCGGGAATTATCGATGTCGTCACTAAGGCAACGTTGAAAGATTCTGGTCGCTATGTTGATTTCCGGGGCAAGGAGCTACCGTGGTAGCCGACGCTCTGAAGCCATTGGCATTATTAGTCGTCAGTAATTTATTCATGACTTACGCTTGGTATGGCCATCTCAAAGATCTCAAGGCTAAGCCATTATATGTCGCGATAGCTCTAAGCTGGGGAGTTGCTTTTTTTGAGTACTGTTTTCAAGTTCCTGCTAACCGTCTAGGCCATCAGTACTACAATTTGGGACAGTTAAAGCTGATTCAAGAAGTCATAACAATGGTTGTTTTCGCGGCATTTGCGGTATTTTATATGAAAGTGCCCCTAACCAGAAATTTTGTGTATGGCAGCCTGTGCATGGTGGCTGCAGTCTACTTTATTTTTAGAGATAACCAATTAACGTCATAGGAAAACATATGAGCGATTCCCGTTTGGTTTATTCGACTGAGAGCGGATCCCATAAGAAAGAAAATCAGTCATCATCAGCATGGAAAAAAGCGGGTGGTCCTGCAAAAATGAGACTAGAGAGCAATAATCGCGGTGGAAAACAGGTTACGGTGCTCTTTAATCTACCTCTAGAGGAGACCGAGGCGCGAGACCTCTTAAAACTCATGCAAAGTTCCTTCGGATGTGGTGGTGCGATGAAGGATGGGACTCTTGAGCTTCGAGGGGATGTCAGGACTAAAGTGGAGGCGTTTTTTGCGAAAAAAAACATGAAGCTAGTTAGGGCCGGTGGATAAGTTCATGTCTTATAAAAGTACTCGAGACTGTGTGGATGATCTGGAGCGCGCTGGTCATTTAGTTCGCGTGAAGGACGAAGTCGACCCGTGTCTGGAGATGGCAGCGATTCAGCGTAGGGTTTATGCTGCCGGTGGCAAAGCTATTTTGTTTGAGAAAGTAAAGGGATCTCCATTTCCGGCGGTTTGTAACTTGTTTGGCAGCCAAGATCGCGCGAAATTTATTTTTAGAAAAACGTTCAAATCAACCAGGGATGCGATCGCTATCAAAGCGGATCCTGAGCATGCGCTGCGTTATTTTTGGCGGTATTGGCGAGCGCCAATCACTGGGCTGATGAGCTTGCCTAAAAGGGTTTATAAATTGCCCGTGCTGGAATGCGAGACGTCGATTGACCGATTGCCTTGGATCAAAAGTTGGCCTGATGACGGTGGACCTTTTGTTACCTTGCCCCAAGTTTACAGCGAGGATCCTGATAAGCCAGGCGTGATGTCGAGTAACATCGGGATGTACCGAGTGCAGCTCAGCGGTAACGACTATATTTTGAACCACGAAATTGGTGTGCATTATCAAATTCATCGTGGCATGGGAATTCATCACTCTGCTGCCGCGAAACGAGGAGAGAAACTAAAAGTCGCGGTTTTTGTCGGAGGACCCCCTGCCCACACGTTTGCTGCGGTAATGCCGTTGCCCGAGGGTCTACCGGAGGTTCTTTTTGCTGGGATGTTAGCTGGTCGTAGATTTCGATATGGCAAATGGAACGGATGGACAGTCGCAGCTGACGCAGATTTTTGTATTCTTGGGACGATCGATCCATCAATAACAAAACCAGAAGGGCCATTTGGTGACCATCTAGGCTATTATTCTCTTCGTCACAATTTCCCGGTAATGACGGTTGAGAAGGTCTTTCATCGCAGAGACGCTATTTGGCCTTTTACCGTGGTGGGCCGTCCTCCGCAGGAGGACACAACGTTCGGCAGTATCATCCATGAGCTTACAAAACCTATGGTTCCTGTATCGTTACCGGGGGTCAAGGCGATGCATGCTGTTGACGTAGCGGGTGTGCACCCTTTGCTGTTAGCTGTTGGTAGCGAGCGATACACGCCCTACAAAAAAACTTCTCATCCACAGGAGATTCTTACGCAGGCCAATGCCATACTTGGTTTTAATCAGGCATCTTTGGCGAAATACCTGATTATTGCCGATGGAAGTGGGCATGACGTTGATATTAACAACGAGATGGCATTTTTTGATTACTGTCTTAGGCGAGTTGACTGGTCCAGGGACCTTCACTTTCATACTAAAACAACAATGGACACGTTGGATTATTCAGGAGAGGCTGTAAATCGTGGCAGTAAGCTTGTCATTGCGATCGCGGGCCCTGAGATCCGTCAGCTTTCAAAAAAAATACCTGATGAATTTAAGACATGCCACGTAGACGGTTTTGACTTGTCGGGGGCTAGATTGGTGGCTCCTGGGATTGTTGCTGTCAGTGCTGAGGCATTTACCTCTTACGACCATGCAATAAAGGCGATCGGTGCCCTAACGAAAGGGTTAAAAGTTGAGGCAGACGTAGCATTGGTTGTCATCGTAGATGACGCCGCATTTTGTGCTGCAAGTCCGGCAAATTGGCTTTGGGTTACATTTACGAGGAGTAATCCGAGTCATGATATTTACGGCTTTGATTCGTTTTATGAATTTAAGCATTGGGGTTGTAAGGGCCCCTTGATCATCGATGCGAGAATGAAGCCTCATCACGCACCGCCTCTGGAGGAGGATGGTAACGTGGCGAGGCAAGTCGAACAAAAATTTTCTTGGATTTGGAGGAAGCAATGAGCAGAGCGTTTAGTCCGAAGGAGCTGGCGAGATATTTTGACCACACGGCGCTCAAGGCTGAAACGTCAGCCGATGATATTAGAAGTCTTTGTCACGAGGCTAGAGAGCTGGGCACGGCTGCGGTCTGTGTCAATCCGGTTTGGATCCCCTTGGCTAGCTCGATACTGACCGGGTCGAGCGTTATGCCAATCACGGTAGTTGGTTTTCCGTTAGGTGCTATGGGGACGGCGTCCAAGGTTTTTGAAACTCGTGCATCCATTGATTGCGGAGCTAAAGAGATTGATATGGTTCTTTCGGTTGGGCAGATCAAGTCCAGGATGTTCACTGAAGCTAGAAAAGATATCGTTGAAGTCAAGAAAGCTTGCGGGATTATACCGCTTAAAGTGATCTTCGAAACAAGCCTTCTCAATTCGGACGAAATTTCAATGGTAGCGAAGTGGTGCGCCGAAGATGGCATTGATTTTGTTAAGACGTCTACTGGTTTTGGTTCTCGAGGGGCGTCTATCGCTGATATCAAAATCATGCGAGACACTATTATGGGCGTAAGTAATGCCAAGACAAAAATAAAGGCATCTGGTGGCATCAGAACATTGAAAGATACACTCGCTTTAATTGAGGCGGGGGCTGATAGAATTGGTGCCAGTGCGACGCGCGCCATCCTGGGTGAGCTTCAGGGCGGGGTAGCGGACCAGAAAAAGGGATACTAATGATATTCGGTGGTTTTGCCGGGAATCAGTGAATCCGCGCTGCTAAAGGCGTGTTTTGTGCGGACTTGGCTTCAATATCAATCCACGTCGAAAGTCTCTCACGCACGACCTGGCTGGGGAAGAAAAGCTCTGCTGTAGTGAGAAAAAGTGGCACGTGGGCGCTCTCTGCCAGAGAGAAGTCTACGTAAAATGTTTTTAATTCGCCTTCCGGTAGGGCAGACGTAAACATGCAAAATCGTTCGCAGCTTCTGGCCTCAATCATGGCCGCAACGAGTAGGCGATCGAGTAAGTGCTCATTCCGTGGATGACGCACGTGAGCCAGTAGCGCTGTCACGTAGGGGTCAATGCTGTCGTTGGGCAGGGGAATGTTGCGCTGCTTCAGTAGTTTAAAGACCTGATGAAAATGTTGCATTTCCTCAATGGCGAGACCTATCATTCGATCCTGAAGCTCTGGGTGCTCTGGATAACGATTTGCGAGCATCAGCGCAGCTGCGCTTGCCTTTCGCTCACAAGAGGCATGATCCGCCAAGAATGACTTCAGGTCATTTAGGGCAAGATTTGTCCAATCATTGGGCGTCTCCCAACGCAAGGGCAGAGAGCGTCTTATTTCGGTTAATTTTTCTTCGATGTTGGTTGTCATACTTGAATCGGTTGTAGTATTTATCCCGACGTATGACAAGACCTGATCCGACAAAAGAGATTGAAATGACTGAGTTTGGAGCGCTGGTGGAGACGGCAGATGGCTCACTGACGATTCGGCACAGTGGTCATGGCCAAGATTTTCATTCTCAGGAGGGAGCACGATTTGAGGCGTGGAATCTCTATGTCGTGGGAAGTGGCTATTTGGATAGCCTTGTGTCCCAATCAAGCCAGAAAATTCATATTTTAGACGTGGGGATGGGGCTTGGCTATAACGCAGTAGCCTCGGTAGTGGCTTGGTACAAAGGCTCTGGACTCCTTGACGTAGATATAACCAGTCTTGAATACGATGTGCGTTTGGTGGAAGCTGTTGCCAGTGGCGAAGCTCCATGGCAGCGGGGTTGGGACGAGGTGTGGTTAGTTGGACCTAAGGAGTTGCGTCATCACGAGCATGGGTGGCGAGCTATCATAAAGCATCCTGTCACAGGTCGGCATTTAACATGGACGGTGATGGCGTGTGATGCATCTAATATTGATTTAATTAGTCTAAAAAAGACGTTTGATTATATTTGGCAGGATCCGTTTACGCCGGAGCTAAATCCGAGGCTATGGTCAGCAGATTGGTTTAATCAAGTGAGACATGTCTCGCGGTCGGGGGCAGTGTTGATGAGCTATAGTGTTGCACGCGCGGTCAAATCGGCCCTCTCCGAGTCCGGTTGGGTGTATGAACGTATTCCTACCCCTGGACGTAAACGTCACTGGTTGAAGGCCAGAATTGGGGATTAAAACAGATCCCTCTCTTGGGGGAGGTCTTCATTTTTTGGAGTTTCCTCAAGCGGTATTGTCGCAAAAAGGTATCCTTTTCCTTTTCGGTATATTTTTAGTCGAACCCGACCACGAAGTTGTTTTCCAAGCAGTATGCGTTGGAACTGATTGAGATCTGTTATTTTCTTTCCATCAGCTAAGAGAACCACATCGCCGATCCGCACTCCTGCGCGATGTGCGGGTGCATTGACAATAAGGTTTGACACGATAACTCCGTAAGCCCCGAGTATCCCAGCCGACGGCGATTCTATCTCATCCGCAGATAAAATATTTTTACCAACCATTCCGAGCCATGGGCGTCTCGTTTTCCCGAATGCTAACAAGTCGGCGCCCACCTGACGGGCGATGTTGATTGGTATGGCAAATCCAATGCCATTGCCTTCTTCGCTGACGGCCGTGTTTATTCCTATGACGCGACCATTGATGTCCAGAAGTGGGCCTCCACTGTTTCCAGGGTGAATGGATGCGTCGGTTTGTAGAAAATTATCGTAAGGGCCATTGCCTATCACGCGACCTTTCGCCGAGATGATTCCTGACGTTACCGTGTGGGAGTAACCGAAAGGGTTTCCAATGGCTATAACGGGGTCTCCAACTCTTAGTGAATCGCTATCGCCTAATTGTAGTGGTTTGATTGCCACGTTTCCGACAATTTTCAAAAGCGCAAGATCCGTCTTAAGGTCAGTTCCAAGAACTTTTGCAGTTAACTTTTGTTTATTTTTAGCCAAAAGCACTTCGATGACATTGGCGCTTTCGATAACGTGTGCATTCGTTAGCACGTGACCGTCCTTATTGATGATAACGCCGCTTCCCACGGAGTGGGTGGATAGATTGAGGGGAGCTCTACCATTTAGAAAGAATTGATAGAGATCAAGAGCAGGATCTTTGTTCGGCGTGTATTGAGTCGTTCGAATATTAACCACGCCAGGGATGGCTTGCTCGGCAATATCCGCAAACGAGAGCAAAACACTGCCCTTTGCCGGTGCGCATGGCATGAACGCGAGAGTCGCTATCAAAATACTTGAGTACCAATTAGTCTTGGGCAAAGTAAAGCTCCGGTCAGCGCGATCCGGCGCCTGGGTCTTGGTTTCGGCGGCGGGTGTGTACTACCATTTTAAAAGGATGCTATTTAGGACAAAAATGGGCACCAAATGCCCATGCTTTAGCAGTTAGCCCTGCGTTTGGATCAGTAGAAGCCTCGGCCCATGAACTTCGTGGTCAGAGCTCAAAAAAGGCTTATTTAAATCACTCTTGAGAGATATCGGCTGCCGAGATTTAGCGGGCTGTCCGTCAAAAGACCATCGTCCAATGGGCAGGACGGACTGAGCGGATGGAACATGCTCAGGCACTACAATTTGAGCGGGGCTCTTAGCTACAAGCAGTGCTAATCCTGCGTCCGCAGCCGAATGAATCGTGAAAACCGAGCAGCTAGTGCTTTTGCTGGCTGTTAACGCGTAGTCTTCTTTGCGTCGTAATGCCTGTACGGAGGGCACGATCCCCTGTGATAATGCGCTAGGCTTACTGATCCTTGCAACAACGGCCTCTATGTGCGGCAGAGCGTGATCCGTCTGATATGTCAAAATGAAATGGCGACAAATGGCTTCTACGGCGGTCTCGATTAACAGAAACTCGCAATGCTCGAGAATAAAGGACACCTCCTTCAGAGCCCCCGCATAGTCTATGGTGTCCGTGATATTGGCACTTTGAGCGGCCTGTCTAGTATCCAAATATAGACACAAGTCGATCGTTACAGGCTGCTTTTTGTGCCTTTCGGAAGGGTAAATCCCGATGACACAGCTCATGAGCATTCCAGTGATCTGGATCTGGTCCAGTGATCGACCGTCTTTATTTGTTAGGTATGGAAAAAGTGTCATGAAGGACCCATTCGTGTTTCGCGGCCACCTTATACCCGCTGCTCAAAAGTTGGTAAACAGAATAAACCTCGGACGTCCTTCAAATAAAGGCTAACATGCTGATATTTCAGTATCTAGCTAGGTGAAACGAGATCTCAGGTGTTAAAATATTCCCTAGGAAAATCTGGTCCTTGGAGTTCTCTCAATGCGGTTAGTTGAAAATCGTTCCTTGAATGTTTTTTTGTGGGTCTTGCTTGGTGGTCTTGTCTCCGGAGCAGGCGCAGCCCTTGGCGTTACATCCGTCATACTGGCCAGCGTTTGGTTTGGTGATGATTCACATCTCAAGAAGACAACGATTATGGCTCGTATCAACGAAGAGACAACCGTTTACTGTCTTGATGAACAAACGCCGATCGGTAGTTTTTTTAATAGCGAGCATCGACGCTACATACCGTTTGACGAAATTCCCAAACACATGGTGAACGCTCTTGTTGCTGCGGAAGATAAGAACTTTTTCAAGCATCGTGGCGTTGATCCACAGGCTATTTTCAAGGCTTTAGCCGAGGGTTTCAAAACTGGAAAATTCAGAGGCGGGTCCACTCTCACGCAGCAAACGGTAAAAAACATCATGGACAAGTGGGAGTATTCGCTAGCCCGCAAGTTAAACGAAGCAATCGCAGCTTTGCAGCTGGAAAAACTATACAGCAAGGATCAAATCTTAGAATTCTACTTAAATCAGTTTCACGTGTCTGGTAACGGGTCTGGTGTGGGTATTGCAGCTAAATATTACTTCAACAAAGACGTCAAAGATTTGGATGTCGTTGAATCTGCCTTTATTGCAGGAAGTGTAAAGGGGCCGTCAAAGTATGACCCTTACTTGAAATACACCAAGGAACGGCGGGAGCAGGCCGTAAAGAATGCTTTTGAACGCAAAAACTATGTTCTGAGACGCATGTTCGAACAGGGTTGGCTTTCTGAACAAGAATACAACGAAGCTTCTGCCCGTCCGGTCCCCTTTAATCGAGGTAGTTTTCGTTCCAGTGAGGTGGCTTTGGTCAGTCTCATCCGAAATCAGGTCAATCAAAAAGAGGTTATGGAGCAGTTGGGACTTGAAACAGTCGATGAGCTTAACAATGCGGGCTTGAAAATATTCACGACGATTGACTGCAAGCTTCAAGAGAAAGCCCAACTAGGTATGCGACGTAATTTGAGTCGCCTAGAGACGATCTTGGGCGGATTCCAGGCAGAGAAACCCGAAAACTTTCGTCGCCTTCGTGATCTTGAGTTGAATCAATTTTATTATGGCAAAGTTGAGGAGATCAAAGCTGACAAGAAAAATTCGGAGATCAAGGTGTCGTTCGGATTAAGTTCAGGCACCATCCCCCATGATGCAATCGTCAGGTATGCAAAACTACTGGATCTTCCTCTTCAAGAGGGTTTTGAAGTCCAGATGAAGAAGCTTTTTAACACGATTAAAAAAGGTGATATCGTTTTCGTTGAGGTACGACAGTACGACGCCGATAAACACGAGGCGATTCTCGAACTTCAAAAAAGCCCAAAAGTTAACGGTGGATTGGTCGCTTTGGACAAGGGTGAAGTGCGGGTTGCCGTTAGTGGCTTTGATACGATCGGTTTCAATCGGGCTATTTTTGCTCGCAGGCAGCCGGGATCTGTTTTTAAAGCTGTTGTTTACTATGCAGCCATGCAGCTTGGTTGGAATGTTTTAGATGTGGTTGACAACGAACGACAAATTTTCCCCTACCAGTCTCGCCTTTATTTCCCTCGGCCCGATCACATTAGCCCTTACAGGAATGTTTCGATGGTCTGGTCCGGTGCGATGTCGGAAAACTTGGCATCGGTAGCATTGGCTAATCACTTAGTTGATAAGCTCAATTTCGAACAATTTAAAGATCTCATGGGGCAGATGAAGCTAAGCCCTAACCCAGGGGAGAGCGCGCCCGACTTCCACTTCCGGGTCGCGAAAACCACAGGTGTACAACTCGAGAATGACGGTATTAGGGAGTACCAGCTCGACAGAGCAGTTGCCGATATTATTCCAGACTTGGTTTTCAAGGGCGCCAACGATGCGATACGCTCTCTGGAAAAGATGTGGTGGGGCAAGGGCTATGAGGCGGAAGTGCAACGTCTTCTATCTAAGCAGGGTGCAGAAGATATGCCACCGCTTGAGAATGCAATCCGTCTGAATCTTGTTAAGAATAATTTCCTTCGCATGAAAACGCTCTCTGAAATGGCTGATGTTGAATTCGAATCGATCTATGCGGCGGTTCAGGCCAAAGGTCCTGAGAGTGCATTATCTGATCCTAAGCTAAAGGATGCCTGGTCTCATTTCCGCGTACTTCCGACGCAGGGTAATAAGCCAGCGCTCGGTTTTTTGCCGTCTTTGGAGGCTGAGCGACCTAAAGTGGCGACCGATCGCTATGACTACATTTTAAAGTTGGCGAGTATCCAGGGGCGTTCTTTGAACGCGATGGACGTTGAAGCGGTTTGGCAGAATGAGATGGTAAAGAAGGGTGAAATTAGACTCAACGGAACCCTTCCCCTTGGCGAATTCATCAAGCTAGAGAAATCTGTCGAGGATCACTACCAATCTGTCATGAGTGTTTCCTCGCCGTACGACCTGAATCGATATTTCGAGCATCACGATTTTAGGATTGCTTTGGGTCTCAACTATCTTGTCGAGATGGTTAAAGCAATGGGAGTGATAAGCAAGATCGACCCCGTTCAGTCCTTCCCGTTGGGTACCAATGACGTAACGGCAGCTGAGGTTGCCAAAATATATCAAACGTTTGTTGAGGGCAAAATATATCGTTTCTATGAAAATGGTCCGCCAAATCAGATAAATTTTGTGAGGAAGATTCTTGATCGACACGGGGAGGTTGTGTTTGAACCTAAACGGCGCGAAGCAACAGTCGCTATTAACGAATACTCGCAACAGATGCACGAAATCTTGAAACGAGTCGTGACTCATGGGACGGGGAAAAGGGCGCGAGGCGAGCTTTATGTGGATCTTTCCAAGGATGCAAGCGGTGCATTAATTGCAGGCAATGACCCCAAAAAAGAGGGTCAAAAAGTTAGAATACAATCGTTCGGAAAAACCGGAACGACCAATGACTACACGAATGCATATTTCGCAGGTTTCTTCCCTGTCCCTCCGTCTAAGGGGGCTCCGCTAGATTTTTCTAGTTTCCACACTATCGCCAGTTATGTTGGATATGATCTCAATAAAATGATGCGACGAGGCGCCATAAAAGTCAGTGGTGCCGTAGGCGCTCTTCCTGCTTGGATTGATTACGCAAAAGGGATGATGGAAGTTCTGAAGTATCGAGACCAGGTAGACGAATTGGATCTATCTATTGTGAAAAGAGGGGAGTGGCCGATCAAATATCCGGCGAATGCGTCCTCAATCGGGGTTGATCTTGCCAGGGGTATTGTTTTCTCGTCAGACAATGCCGGCGATGAAGTTTTTGCCACTACGAATATTGACAAAACAGGTGAATCCTTTGAAAACGAGTTTGCTATTGGTAGCACGGTTCGTTCAGTGATCCGCGTTCCAGGAGATGGACGAGGTGGTGTAGCTAGACTTTATAGCCCATTCAATTTCAAGGCTGAGCTCAAGGACTTGTCCATGCCCGCGGCACCGACTCGAGTTGAGGTTACAGATAAGCCTGGAGTTGGTCCTGATGCTTCGGCAGAAACGGCGAACTCGCAGCTTCTGCCAGGTTTGCGTCCTGGGGAATTACAAGGAGAGTCTCAAGAAGTACTTGACGATGATGGACGAGTTATTCGTGGGGAAAAAGAAGCAGCAAAAGGTGGCGTGACTGGAACGTTGCCTTCGGGAGATGATTCTGGTGTAGACGTCAACGGTCAGGCAAAACCGGAATCTGATAAAGCGCCTAAACCTGAAAATGGTGATTTGTGGTGATTGATCTTGTATTGAGCTTGGTTTTCTGTCAGAACCAAGTCTCCAGATGGCGATCAACTCATCAATGGCGCGAGGATTCGGAATGGATTCTGAGATTTTACGTCTAAAGAAGCTTGTCAGAACGATTCCCGATTTTCCTAAGTCGGGTATTATGTTCCGTGATATTACAACATTGATTCTTGACCCTTGGGGATTTGCCAAGGCGATCGACTTGCTAGCTTCGGCGGCATTTGTTTTGAAGCCTCAAAAGATTATTGGTATCGAGTCTAGAGGCTTTGTGTTCGGTGCTGCGGTAGCCGATCGATTAAAGTGCGGTCTTGTCTTGGCAAGAAAAAAAGGCAAATTACCCGGTCCTACCCATGAGGTTCAATATGATCTTGAATATGGATCAGATTGTATCCAGATACACCACGATGCAGTCAAAGCTGGTGAACGATGCTTGATTCTAGATGATTTACTAGCTACCGGTGGGACTGCCGGTGCCACTGCGACGTTGGTGGAAAAAATGGGGGGACATGTAGTCGGTTGTCATTTCGTGATTAACTTGCCTGCAATAGGTGGAGCGTCAAAGCTTTCGCGTTACAATGTGCACTGGTTAATGGACTTTGATGGTCATTGAGATAATAGAATGGTGAATATCGACAAATGACTGGTGTTTATTTTATCGAGTTTTTAAAGCAAGAGCTCGTCATTCGCATTGCAACGGTTTGTTTGGCCTTGATGATTGGTTATCTATTGGCCAAGACCACAGGTCGCGCCATTCAGAGGGCGTTAGGTCATCGTTTAGACGCCCATCAAGTTGATTTGTTCAGGCGGTTTTCCTTTTATGGAATCCTGCTTCTCTCAATATTAACCGGCCTCAATGAGGCTGGAATAAACCTTAGCGTGCTCATCGGTGCTGCCGGGGTTGCATCTGTGGCCATTGGTTTTGCAAGTCAAACAACCATGTCCAACTTGATAAGTGGTGTTTTTATGCTTCTGGAGCGCCCTTTCGTTGTGGGGGACACAATTAAAGTCGGCCAAACCGTCGGCGAGGTCAATTCGATTGGACTTTTGTCGACCCTTTTGAGGACGCCGGAAAACATGATGGTGCGGATACCGAACGAAACATTGATGAAGTCAGAGATCACCAATGTCACCAGATATCCGCTTCGTCGTCTTGAACTGGTCATGGGTATTTCATATGCAGATGGGATCTCAGATGTCCAGAAAACCCTTATGGAGTGCCTGTCGGAGTTGGTCGTTATTAGAAAATCTCCAGCCCCTGAATTTGCTTTTAAGGCTTTTTCTGATAATGCGATTCAAGTATCAGTCGCTTTTTGGGTTGAGCGGGAGCGTGCCGTCGAAGCGCTAACACTTGCTGCTGATGGGATTAAGAGAGGGCTTAAGGCTGCGAATATCGATATGCCCTTACCCCAGCGTAGTTTATATTTTGCGGACGATCAGAGACTAAAGGTCGAGGTTTTAACGTAAAAGCATTTCAAATTATCAAAAGACCAAGGTACTCGGTTGGCATGTCTGGGTCGACGGTTGGGCTGAGGTCTCAAGTGCCCGAATATCCTACCGAAAAAGTAATTGACATGGTTGTCCGTAGTCATGGTTTTTAAGTAAGAGTCTTGGCGTGATAAAGATTTTTATAATTTTATTTTTGATTTTGTTCCGGGCGGCCCCAGTGGTGGGGCAGTCTGCTTCGGCAAAACAGCCAGCTGGTCTTGCTACAAAGCGAGGCCCGAGCACCCATTTAGATTTACTGATAGTTCAGTCTGGTTTTCAGGCGAGTGACTACGTGGGAAGTAAGTCCGTAAATTTTGTAGATGTCTGTGCCTCGTTCGGAAAATTACTCGTGAATAACCGAGGTCTTTGGGGCACTGGTCCTTTTAGAAAATTTCGCTGTGCACTGGATGATGGCAGTCTTGCGCCTATCCCAAGATCATGGATGTTGAAAATAACAGGGGATTCTAGTCAGAAAAAGTTCGAGGTGTTTTTTATTGATGGTTCGGGGGTCGCGACTCTTCAGTCAGACTTAACACTTGAAACGGAATTGACACCCATAGTCTTACTGGGCGTTAAGCGAACTAGGTCCATTATCGGAGCCTATCTGAGTTTGGGGCTACCATTTCGATCGATTGTTAGACAGGCGGCAGTTAGTCACGAAGGGGTTATTAAACTTCCGGGTGAGAAATTAGTCGATTTACCACCTCCTGAGGCGGCGTTGCGAATATTCTCTTTAAACCGCTCAAAAGGTCTATGGATACCGGTTGTGGTTGGGTCTGCTGAATTTGACGACGATGATCCAGCCGCGCTGCAGTATAAAGTTAGTATTTCGGATCCCGCACGTTTGGCGTCGCTGCGCAGCAAGTCGAAAGGTGCAATTTTTTATCTGCAACAAAGTGAAGGACGAGATGATGAGCGGGAGCGTCTGTCCTCGGCTATTAAGTCAGATCTTGGCGGATTTCTTAAAAAGTTCCTCAGCATAGCCCGAGCAGTTTATTTAGGCGGTCGGTTTGGACAGCCGCTTGGAAAATCAAAAGGGGTGCTAGCAAAAGCTGCAACGGCTGGCGTTTTTGGCGAGTTTCGGGCTGGGTTACTTCAGGGAGTCAAATTCAACTATGATTTGATCCCCGAGGTGAAATCAGTGTCGAATTCAACGTCACAGAAATTCAAATGGTCCCGCGTTCAGCTGGGTTATGGCTTTGGTCGGCGTTTTAATACCTTTTTGTTTAACTGGATTGATTTAACGCCAAAGCTTGGTGTGACCAACCTCGAGTTTGTTCAGGGTGCATCTGATTTAACTGGAGATCTTGGCTTTAATTTTAAACTGCAAAGGGCGCCCACTCTTGGCGCAGAGGTAGGGATTGAAAAGAGAACTCCATACTTTTTAGCCAGATTATGGACCTACGGAAGTTATAGCGTTGGCATGTTACAGGTCGACAAGAAGTACAGAAGCACAAGTATCCGTGTTGGGTTTGACGTTTATCGCGATCTGTTTTCATTGGGACCGATTAAGATAGCCTTGCTTGGGTTTGGAGCAGGGGATGCCACCACGTTTACTCGATCAGTCAGCGATGCGGAGCTTGAACAAGATCCGAATCTTGTGACTAATTTAAAATATCAAAGTATTTACGGTGGCGGTGGTTTGACGTTGACGTGGTAACCCAAAACAAAATGGCGGCCATTGGCCGCCATCTTATTAAGGGCATTTGAATCGATTACGGACAGCCCACTCGGCCTGAATTATACAGAACGGATCCACCCGAATAACGGTAACAGAATCCTGATGATCGATTTAGACAAATACCGCTGCCACCAGATCTGATAGTGCTGTAGTTCGCATTACAGTCAAGCGTATTAGATGAACTCGGAGGCGTTACGCCAGCGCCTGGGTTGCTTGAGCCTGTTGCAGAACATGTTGTGCGCCCCTGACCATACTGAACGGTTCCGCTTGAGTAACGATAACAGAAGCCAGACGAGCTGTTTAAACAAATACCGCTTCCACCCTGGCGAATTTTGGAGAAGTCTCTATTACAGTCTACGATTTGCGCCGGCTGTGGGGCAGGATTTGGATTAGGTGTTGGATTAGGTGTTGGATTAGGCTCGACAGGAACTGGAGCGTCTGGTGTCCCTGGTGTCCCTGGTGTCCCTGGTGTCCCTGGTGTATCTGGGGTTTCTGGTCCAGCCTGTGGAGCTGGTGGTGGCGTCTCTTCGTCGCCGGAAGGTGCCGGGTTATCCGAAGATGACCCGCCTGTCTCGCCTCCATTAACTGTCGTATCAGTAGCGGCGATAGACTCTGTTCCTTGGCTGAAGCCCAGCATGTAGACGCCACTGGCGGCTAGTTTTTTTAACCAATCCTCAATGGCTGGTGCGCGAACGCTCTCGTAATGGCCGCGATTTTGATTATTCGATGTCTTGCTAACGCTACTTGATACGCCTTGTACTCGTTGCTTTATGATCATAGGACCCCCGGAGTCGCCCTGGGAGTTAGTCACTCGCTCTCCGGTGCCGTCTTTGTTAAGCGGGCTGATCAATCCATCAAAATCGACGCGGCCTTGATAATCGATCTCTGCAACTTTGTTAGTTCCTCTACGTTTCGTACCGCCACTCTGTCCATTTAAGTGATCAAATTTACCGAAACCAATAATTGTCAAAGGATCGCCAGACTGAGCTTGGGTAAGAGCCATCGGGATATACATCTTAGATGAGCCCTGTTCAAATACGACGATGGCTATATCGTGACCAATTCCACTATTAGGTCGGTAAGTCGGGTGCGACACAACTTTTTTGGCCCTAAGGCCTTTACCAGTTCCTCTAACGATTGAGACTTTTCCGGGGCTGCTATCACCACCTTCCACACAGTGTGCAGCGGTCAGAACAGTGCGGTCGCTGACCCAGGTGGCCGTACACATCGCGGAAGCTCCGCCACCCAATTCATAACCAATCTGAATGACGGCTGGAAAATCCGATTCCTTTAGGGCTGTGCCGTTGACGACCTTCAGGCCCGCCGCAGCGTCATTTCGGGCTCGACAACCCACCGAGGCAAACGCTAAGCAAAGAGACAGCAATGAGATTTTCCGTCTAAAATTTGGTGAACTGAGGCGCATCAATCCCCTCCCGGATAAGGGCAGTATTAGCTGAAAGCCGACAATGAACTTGTTTAGCTCCGTCTATTGTAAACTAGTTGGGAACAAAAGCAGTACTCTATCGGCTCGGGAGCGGTCAGACTGTAGTTTTTGAAATAGTCCTCAAATTAAGCAATAAATCTCATTTATTAGAGCATTTAAAGCTTATGAATTAGAAAAAATTTTTATAGGGTCCATACTGGTTTTCCCACCGTCCCTAGGAAATTGGAGGGTGATTTTTTATTGCTGATTTGACCCCAAGGGGGTATTTCCCATTGTAATTATTGGAAGATTCCTCGTTTCTCAGCTGGATGACGAGGACTGTTCTGGAGGTTTGCCGAAGCTTGGAGTGGTTTATCTGAACACCTTATTGGATGGCTTTCACATTGAGAGCAACTAGGACAACGAACCCATGAAGTTAATAAAAATAGCTGCAGCTGTAGTTAACCAAACTCCATTCGATTGGGCTGGTAACACGGCTCGGCTGATTAGTTTAATAAATGAAGCCAAATCAAGGGGTGTCTCAATTCTATGTCTCCCTGAGCTTTGCATTAGTGGTTACGGATGCGAGGACGCATTCTACATGCCGCATTTGCCCGCGCGTTCTTTATCCGTTCTCGAGGAGCTGTTGCCAGCAACAAAAGGAATTGTGGCAAGCCTGGGATTGCCTTTTTTACATAGGGGCGCTCTGTTCAATGCAATTGCTGTGGCAGTCGACGGACAACTGGTGGCAATTGTGCCGAAGAAACTGCTCGCAGGAGATGGAGTTCATTATGAGCCGCGTTGGTTTAAATCGTGGCCCGCCGGTATTGTTGAGCATGCTGAGATCTTGGGCCTTAAGGTGCCTATCGGCGATCTCTTTATAAACTGCGACGGTATAAAAATCGGCTTTGAGATATGTGAAGAGGCTTGGGCAGCAAATAGACCGGGGGCAAATTTAGCAAGACTTGGCGTGGACGTCGTGATGAATCCGAGCGCTAGTCATTTTGCATTTGGTAAACGTCAGGTGCGCGAACGATTCGTGGCCGAAGGATCACGTGCGTTTAATGTGGCGTATTTGTACGCTAATTTACTCGGCAATGAGAGTGGACGTATTATTTTCGATGGAGGCGCCCTGATTGCGAGCGAAGGTGATTTAGTCGCCCACGGGCCGAGGTTCATTTTCAAAGATTATCAGATCACAGACGCGGTGGTTGATGTTGAGGTTAATCGGATGATGAGGGCGAGGACGGGTTCATTTCAGCCGCTGGTCGGAGATGAGTCGCAGCACTGTGTTAGTGCAAAATTCGCCTGGCCAAAAGTCAAAAGTGGAGTCTCAGCAGTAGCAAAAATGGGAGATTCGTGGGAGCGATCCCCGGATCTTAAAGCAGAAGAATTTACTCGTGCCGTGGCGCTGGGCCTCTTTGACTTTTTAAGAAAAAGCCGGCTGTCGGGTTTTACGATTTCCATTTCTGGTGGCGTGGACTCAGCTGCGGTAGCCGTTCTAGCGACCGACGCAATCAAACTGGCCGCCAATGAGATGGGTCTAGATGGTTTGAAGGCACGTCTTAAAAACATCCAAAGTATTCAATCGATAAATTCAATTGAGGACATGACTCGAGATCTGATTGCGACAGCCTACCAGTCAACGTCAAACAGTAGTGATGCAACTGAAGAAGCTGCAAGGGAGCTGGCTGAGTCTCTCAATATCGGCTATCACAATTGGAGTGTTGACCCTATGATTGATCAGTATCAGCGGGCGGTGGGTAAAGCCACGAACGTCTCTTTTGAATGGAGCCTGCATGATATTGTACTTCAAAATATTCAAGCAAGGGCCCGCGGACCGGCGATTTGGATGTTGGCTAATTTAAAAAATCATCTGCTGCTCGCGACATCAAATAGAAGTGAGGCGGCAGTAGGTTATGCGACCATGGATGGCGATACCTGCGGAGGCCTATCACCGCTGGCCGGGATCGATAAAGCTTATCTTAGAAAGTGGCTCCAATGGCGTGAGAAAATGTCTCCCCAGGGCTTATCATCAGTGCCAAGTTTAAGCAAAGTTAACAATATACCTCCAACTGCCGAACTGCGTCCCAGTGAGTTTCATCAAACAGATGAATCGGACTTGATGCCCTATGATGTATTGGACGTCATCGAGCGGGCCGCGATCCGTGACAAAAAGTCACCCGTTGACGTGCTTGCGACACTTGCGCAAGACTTTGGTCATTATTCAGATGCAGAGCGACGTAAATGGGTGACAAGATTTTTCACCTTGTGGTGCCGCAACCAATGGAAGCGTGAGCGTTATGCTCCAGGTTTTCACTTGGACGACGAGAGTCTCGACCCAAAGACATGGTGCCGGTTTCCTATCTTGTCAGGTGCTTTCACAGAGGAATTAAAAGAGTTAGACGTGCAATGAAGAAAGCACTTTTGGTCATTGACATACAAAACGATTTTTTACCTGGTGGAGCATTACCAGTGCCTTCTGGTAACGATGTCATAGAAGTTGCAAATAAGTTGATTTCCATGAAGGGTGATTGCTTTGATTATGTGGTTACCAGTCAAGACGCGCATCCGCCAGGCCATAAGTCATTTGCCTCGCAGCACCCAGGAAAAATACCAGGTGATTTGATTAGTTTGAATGGGTTACAGCAGATTTTGTGGCCCGACCACTGCGTTCAGGGAACGCGAGGTAGTGAGTTTGCAAAAAACCTGATTGTTGACCAATTTGACGCTGTTTTTAAAAAAGGTGTGAAGACCGACGTCGACAGTTACAGTGCATTTTTTGACAACACAAGCTTGGATCGGTCCAGGGGCGTAGCTGACGGGATGTCTGGTGATACTGGGCTTCACGGCTGGTTGGAGTCCAAGGACGTTAGCCGGCTTGTTATGATGGGATTGGCCACCGATTATTGTGTCCTGTTTTCCGTGATCGATGCACTGAAGCTTGGCTACGATGTGACGGTTGTGACAGACGGTTGTCGAGGCGTAGATATGGAGCGTGACGATAGTGCGCGTGCATTAGCCAGGATGCAGGCGTTAGGTGCTAGACTGATAACGAGTTTTGATTTGGCTCGAGAAAATTCATGAAAGTTTTCGAGGATAAAAGGCATGCTGACTGATTTACAGAGTCGTTTTTTAGACCTTCTCTTGTCTAGCGGTGCATTAAGGTTTGGGAAATTCAAAACCAAGTCTGGTCGAATGTCTCCGTTTTTCCTAAATTCAGGTGCTTTTGATCATGGGGTGATTCTAAGGGACGTTGCGCGATGCTACGCAAAGCAGCTGGTGCAATTTTCAAAGGATAACGGCATTTCTAGTTGGCATCTATACGGGCCTGCATACAAAGGCATCACGCTTGCCGCTGCAACCGCCATGGAGCTCGCATCGGAGACAGGCCAGGAGATACCTTTTACGTTCAATCGAAAAGAGGTCAAGGACCACGGAGAGGGTGGCTTGTTCGTGGGGCGCGAGATCAGCGAACACAGTGAATTAATCATCGTGGAGGACGTTTTGACTGGAGGCACAAGCGTTAGGCAGACCTTAGAGTTACTTAATCCAATTGGCCCGAAGGTGCGAGCCGTGATTGTTGGTGTGGACCGGATGGAGCGAGGTCTTGGTCAGGCTACTGCTGCGGCGGACCTCCGGACAGCATTTAAAATTCCAGTTGTTGCAATTTTATCGATCCAGGAGATCGTTGATGCTCTATGGCAAAACGGTCTTCCAGTGGCGCGCCTAGGGAAACATTGGCTTGATGGCAATCTCAAATCTTCTATTGACGAGTACCGAGCTCAGTGGGGCGGCTAAATTTTCAGAATTTCTTCAACTTGCCGATCAACATTTTCAGCCAATAGGTGCAAGGACTTCAATAAGACTCTAGAGGGCTGAACTAAGGTTGATTGTGTTTGTATTTCATGATGCCTACTCGCGTCGTGATCAGTTACAAGCATCTTTGGTGTGCGCACCACGTCTGAGCGCTTATTTAAAGCCGAATGAATGTGTATGATTTTTGCCATAGACTCTCTTGGTGTTGTTTTTCCTTTATCGGCCATATGCTCCATTCTTTAATGAGGCAATATCTGCCTGGTTCGCTAACTGTGATCGTTTCGCTTTTGTCTGGTTAAAACAAACGAAAAAGGCTTATAATGGCCAATCTTCTAGGGAGTTCCATGTGGTGTCAAATTCCGTAGACTCTCATTATGCCCCTCGTGGCGTTACAGCAATTCGATATATTTTTGCAGCCAATCTGGTGGCTATTGTGCTTGGGTGCGGTCTTGGGTGGTTCTGGCATTTGTTACCTGCCGGCACGGACGGTCTTATCGCTGTACTGGCTTGGCTACCTGTTGCGCTCGTCAAGGCCTTCGCAGGCCCGCTTCTTTTTCTGGCTATCTTAAACGGCATGATGGCCGACCAGCCATTGACGTCCGGAGTACGGCGTTTGGTGATTATCTGCACTATCAATGCGGTGCTAGCGGTCTCAATTGCTGTAGTGCTTGTTAATGCTCTAAAGCCAGGCGCCCATTTGGAGGGGCTTGTTCGCGGTTTTTCTGTCGCTCCGGCGGTGACGACTCCTGTGGTTCAAGGCGTAAAGCTTCTAAGCTGGTCTGATGTCGCTAAGTCATTCATTCCAGACTCGATTGTAAAGCCATTCGTAGAAAATAATATCCCATCCTTAATTGTCGTGGCCATTTTGGTTGGACTCGGTATTCGCAGCGCGGGGCGTAGGGATGGATTGTGGGACTCAAGATTTGTTAAATTTCGTGGTTATCTTGAAATATCGCTTTCCGTTGTTTCATTCGTACTTCGAAATATATTGATGTTGATGCCCGTCGCAATTTTTGCAGCTGTAGCCAAGGCAACAGGGGACCATGGTTTTTCGGTTTTTAAAGGCCTCTCGTGGTACCTTTTTGTAACGATTATGGGTATGGTTTTACAGATTGTTATTGTTTATCAGTCGTGGATTGTCAGGTGCTCGAGACGATCTTTACGGCACTTTTGGCGACATGCGAAGATTCCGGTCGTTTATGCGTTTGGCGTTAATAGTAGTCTATCATCGCTGCCGGCCACGCTTGATGCGCTGGATCATCTCAACTGCTCTAAGGCGTCAGCTCGGCTTGGGGCCTGCATTGGTACAAATTTTAATAACGATGGTATTTTGCTGTATGAGGTGGTTGCGGTTATCATGTTGGCTCAGGCGTTTGGTTTAGAATGGTCTTATATTCATCAGCTTGGAGTTGCGGGCGTTTGTGTCTTGGCTACCCTAGGGGTCAGTGGTTTTCCTGAGGCCGGCGTGGTGGCTTTATCGCTAGTTCTTCCAGCCGCTGGGCTCCCCGTTGAGATCATGCCTCTTCTTCTGCCTGCCGATTGGATTGTTGCACGGTGTCGAAGTGCAACGAACGTTATAAGTGATATGACAGTATCTCTAGCGATTGACGGCCCGGCTAAGAACGCTGTGGGCGAATTTTCTTAGAATGTAACGGCCTAGGAGTTGTTTTTTTCTTTGCGGGAGGGGGGCTTGGCTTGACCTCAGCAAAAATGTTTCCACGCAGAATAACTTGTTTAGGCTGTTCAGGTTTTTCCTTGTGCAAACCATCATCCTTACAGACTAGATAATCAAAAAATCCTTTGTAACGCTCAATTCCTGCTTCGCGCACTGGTCGACCGACCACGACAGGCTTATCATCGGAGGTTAACCCAACGGCCGGACTGGCGAAAGCAAACATCGTACTAGCGTGCTTTGCACGATTTATTTTCATGTGATGGTCAATTAATTTTGCAACAGGCGGCTGGTTCCATTCGCCCTCACTATAACACCAGTCCTTAGCGCGATTTAACATCGGACAAGGTAGGCTGTGCGGGCATGGGTAGAGGGACTGAAAGCCAGCCTCACAGAGAGTGTCGCGTAGCTCCATTGCTGGTCTCGACATGAAGTCTAGTGCGGGTTCAGTTACGAAAACTAGGCACTTTTCTTCACGTTTGATGTGATTCGTGATGATTCGTAAAAGATTGCGCCGTCCTGGCGCATTTTTATTAAGTTCGTTCCATACGTAACCGAGTAGGTAGATGTGAACGTCATCTTGATTTTTTTTATTCGTGAACTGTTGAGGGTCAAGATCCTCGATGTTTCGGCGACTGGTTTTTGCATTCAGGCCAGATTTTTCAGCAAGCAAGCTGGCAGCGTCGAGAAGAGGGCCACTTGTGTCAATTAAAACGTAGTCAGCTTCTATGTTTAGCGCTAGCGACATCGCCCCGGTTCCGCATCCGATATCATAAACGCGAACCTTGTGTTTTTTTATTTTTGATTTCCAGGCATGACGTGCGTCTGATCTAAAATAAAGGTCGGATGCGCGCGCCATATTTGGCAAATGAAATCCTAATAAATAAGCGACGACGGCCTCGCGACTGTTCATCAGTCTTCTCGAGAGCTCTTCACGCCTTTGGGTATAAATCTCCCAAATCTCAATTGCGCTATCTTTAGAGTTACGCAAAATAGCCTTAAAAATGGACTCGGGATTTCGTCCTGAGCGCTCGAAACCACGAGGAGTTCGGCCTAGCTTATTGACCACCTCGATATAAGAACTCAATGTCTTTGAATTCATTGGGAAATCCTCAAGTTCGCAAAGGCTTTACGCCGTCAGATCACAGTGATACAAACATCAGCCACAAGCTAGATGAATCCAACAGACACCTTAGCACATTAGTCAAGAGTACGCTGTGACAACATCCAATAAAACGACAAGCCCTGCTGACGCCGAAAACAAGCGTCATCTTCATGTGGGTAAGCCCAGTTGGCTAAAAACACCTATTCCAACGGGCGAGACCTACTTCAATATCAAACGGGATTTGCGCGGACGCAAGCTTTACACGGTGTGTGAAGAGGCTAAGTGTCCAAATATTGGCCATTGTTGGAACACCAATACGGCAACATTTATGGTGCTTGGCGAGGTCTGTACCCGCGCATGTCGTTTCTGTAATGTGAAAACCGGTAATCCAGATGGATGGCTCGATGCTGATGAGCCAAAGCAGGTCGCAGAGAGTGCTGCCTTGATGAAGCTAAAATATGTTGTCATCACCATGGTGGACCGAGATGATTTGCCTGATGGCGGAGCTGCCCACGTCGCTCGCGTCATTCGCGAAGTTCGGGTGCTAAATCCTGGGATAGTCATCGAATTGCTTGCTGGCGATTTCAAAGGCAGTACGGATGCGTTAAAGGTTATTCTTGCCGAGCGTCCAGAGGTTTATGCTCACAACATCGAAACCGTCGAACGTTTATCGCCAAGGGTTCGCGATGCCAGGGCTAAATATCGGCAGTCGATTGAAGCGCTTGGGCACGTGAAGATGTTGGCGGATTACAGGGTATTTACAAAGAGCGCGATCATGCTTGGTTTGGGCGAAGAAGAAGAGGAAGTTAAGTCCAGCCTCTCTGATCTACGCGAGTTTGGTGTCGAATTTATCAATATCGGACAATACATGAGGCCATCTAATAAGCATTTGCCCATAAAGCGCTTTGCGCATCCTGACGAGTTTGAGCGCCTTAAGGTGTATGCAGAGTCAATCGGCTTTCTAGCGGTGGCTAGTGCGCCATTGGTGAGGTCGTCCTTCAAGGCTCACGAGTACTACGCAGCTGCGCTGAAAAAGATGGGCGTGACGTCTCGGACATAGTGGCTGGTTGGAGCTGTTTCATTGATTGTTTTTCGGATAATTGCCGCGCTACCAAGGTTTTTATTGCCGAGTCTCGCAGGCATCATAGCTGTATTGGCCTATCTGTTTGCAAAAAAAGACGGGAAAATTATTAGGCAGAACGCGCATCGTGTTTATGATCTTCCGCCAACATCTGCTTTCGCTACAAGTTTTGTGTGGCAGGTTTTTCAGGCCCAAGCTTTCCTTTTTCTAGAAACTATACGTTATGTGTTTCGACCCAGCGAAGTCAGAATTGACGGCATGGATGACGCCAAAGAGATTTTGGCAAATGCGTCCAAGCAATCCGGCGTCATAATTATTGCGGCTCATCACGGGGCATGGGAGCTTGCTGGTCATGTCGCTGCTAAATCTCTAGATCGGGATTTTCATGCCTTGGCAAAACCAAGTCAATCGCCCTGGATGACGGGTGCATTAAACAAGATTAGAGAGATGCTCGGCATGAACGTGCTTTGGACAGACTCTAAAACACTTCTGCGAGACATGATGGAGATTGCTAATAAAAATGAGCATCTTGGATTTGTTATGGATCAGCGTCCTGCAAAACGTGCAAGTGGATTTCCATGTAGATTTTTAGGAGTTCCCGATACTCACATTGTGCAAGGACCGGCGATGATGGCCGCCAAAAAACAGATGCCGGTTTTCGGCGTACATGCGGTGCGGGTTGGGGTTTGTCATTATAAGTTTTACGTTACCGAGGTTCTGGGTTCTAACCATGGTATTACAGATCAAGGTAAAATTGCTCAATTGATGGCAGATGATCTATCCAAAATGATTTTGATGTATCCGGAGCAGTGGGCTTGGAACTATCGACGTTGGAAATAGGATGGGAGTTTTACCCAAATGATTAGAGCTTTCTTTCAAATAGTATTTTGGGCTGTCCTGTTGGCAGTGTCTCATATTGCGGATGCACAGGACTTGCCTCTGATTCCAAGAGATATATCGAAAGTTGAAATTTATCTTGGTACCCGCGATATCGGTCATCAGATTTATTCAAAATATGGGCATACCATTGTGCGTGTGCTTGATCGCGAAGCTGGAACCGACATTGGCTACAACTGGGGGACATTTGATTTTAATGCGCCTGGTTTTGTTCCGAACTTCTTGCGAGGTTATTTGATTTACTACATGAGTTATGGGCCCTGGTGGAACGAAGTCGCCATTTCAAAAATTGAACGCCAAACTATGTGGATGGAGAAAGTCAATCTAACAGACGCGCAAAAGCAGCGCGTGGTGGACCGGATCCTGTGGCATGCGCGCCCCGAGAACGTGAATTATCCATACTTGTTTTTCTATGATAATTGCTCAACGAGAGTGCGCGATATCTTTGATATGGCAACGGGCGGCCAGATCAAGAAACTTTCCGCGAACAAATTGACGGGAAAAACCTATCGTGACCGTGTGATGGAATATAATGCGTCAGAGCCGTTCTTTGCCATGGGGCAGGATGTCATTCTTAACAGCGAGCCAGATAAGGTGATGACTGACTGGGAGGATATGTTTATTCCAGGACGTCTGCGTCACTACATGCTCCAGATTCCAGCCGTGGATGATTCGGGTCATGAGATACCCGGTAAAACACTTCTTTCTGACACTGTTACTATGACTGATTACCCGGGTCCTGAGGTCCCGATTATTAATGGTTATATGTTGCTTTGGCTGCTATCTGGTTTGCCCGCATTAGCTGGCTTTTTGATGTTTAGGCGTCCATCCTCGAGATCCCTTGGTGTGAGATTGATCGGGTTTTCAAGTGTAGTATTAGGCGGTCTTTGGGGCGCTATCGGTTTATTTTTGTCCCTGTCTTGGGCTTTCGGCAGTCATTCTGTTTTGCCACATAACGCAAATCTTTGGATGTTATGGCCCGTTGACCTTTTCTACATGGCAATAGGACTCTATTTATTAGTACTTGGATCGTCGGCAAGATTATCCCCGTCCCGCGTTTTAGTCGTTAAATACCTCACCATGGCGCACATGACCGGCATCACGGTTTTAGTTGCTTTAACTGTCTCGGGTGTCCTTGTTCAAAACACGTCGCGTGTGGTGGGTTGGTTCGCTCCGCTCACGGCTTTAGTTTGGCTATCTTTGTTGGATGTGTTGATTAAACAAGCAAATGAGACCGCAGCAAAAAATTAGCTACGCGGTGTTTTTGGCTTTTTGTTTAATTTTTTTCTGCTTTTATTTTTAGGTTTCGAGAGCTTTTTTTTGCTACGCGGGGTTTTGCTGAGTCGGCGCGCCGGTCCAAAGATGTCGTCAGGCATCGCGTCTGTCAGGTCTTTTAGTAGCTTTTGACGATCGCTTTCGCTCATGCCCGGGACCTCTCCCAAAGCGATTAATCCGGCGTCTTCACACCCGCAGAAACTCCAGACATTATCACCCATGGTCATGGCCATGGCGTCCATTAGGCCGTTTTCCTCGTATTCATCGACAGAAGATCCCATGGTCGTAATCAGCTGAACTTTTTTTCCAGTGAGATGGGGGATGATTCCGTCTTTTTTTGAGAACGTGAATGCAAATCCGTTTTGCAAAACCCGGTCGATCCAGCCCTTCAAGATGGCGGGATATCCGGTCCACCAAAGGGGAAAGACGAGAGTGATAACGTCGGCTTTTTTAACGTGGAGTTGTTCTGTGGCAATATCTTTCGGTGTAGTTCCAGCCCTAAGCTGCTTGAAATCTTCCGATGATAGTACAGGATCGAATTTCAGTCGGTAAAGATCCCTAACTTCAACGTGGTTGCCACTGGTTGCGGACGTGTCAGCTAGATTCGTGCAGATGGCCGCACAAAGGCTTGCCGGGTTAGGGTGGGCGAGTACGATGAGGTGGTACATACAGTTGCCTATTCAAATCATGGGTTCGCAGTTAACAGTCGTAACTATTTTTTGATACACTCTAAGGATTAAAGTCCATTCACTTGAGGGTGTCATTTGTTTTTTGATAAGAGTCGTAAGTTTTTATTGGATCTAAGGTCATTTGCCGCTCATCACGTTGACGTGTTGTTGGCTGGACTTGCATTTGTATCGACCTCCGCTACGTCGCAATCGGTTTTTGTTGGATCAATAGTTAGTGGGCTAGGGTTAGTGCTCCTGGTCTGGCTGAACGGCTACCCACAAAAAGATGTGATAGATATAAACTGTTTTGCTGGCCCCTACCGATTCGTCAGATATCCTGCTGTTCTGTCCCGATGCCTGATCATGGTCGGTCTTCTTCTGGCTTCAAGACAGCCTTTCTTATACTGCTTGGCAGTTTTAATTTTAACACCTCTCTATCATCGTCTGTCTCGATCGGAAGATGACACGATGACTAGGGAGCTGGGTCCTGCTGCTTCAGAATATCGAGCTCTGGTATCAGGTTTAATTCCGCAGCTGCTCCCTGCAAAAATACTAGGCGTATCGGGTCACCGAATTCGAGACCCGTTTTCTTTGCGTCGAGCTTTGGTTGCGAAGAATTGGGAGGCAGTGCGCGTCACTCTTTTGGTCGTTTTTTTCTTGCTGGGGCATTTTATCTGGGCGGCTCGGATTTTTACTGAAGTGCAGTGGAGATCGGGCGCTTTAGTGCTCACATCTTTAGCAGTGGGTCTGTTTTTGAAGTCCTTTCATCGTAAGGCAGGTGTGGTGGCCAGATAAGGATGTGGCTGGTGAAGTCGGAGGTCAGGCCTCTTTGCGTTCACTCTGTGGAAATCATCGCCTGACTGGCTCTAAATGACTGATTTTAATAGATTAAACTCGTCTTAAAATGGATTGCGGCAAATCCCTCCACGTGGCAGTATGAGGGCCTTGTTTTGAGTTCTAACGAGGCAACAGGAGGCCTTTCCATGCCAGCTCCCCGGGTGTCACCTTTTCCAGATTTTTTCCATATTGATGATCTTTTGAATGAAGAGCAAAGACTTGTGGGGCAGTCAGTCCGTGACTTTGCAGCGCGAGAGATCAATCCGATCATCGGCAAGTGTTACCTGGAAGAGCGTTTTCCCACAGAAAAAATCCCCTCCATCGGTGAATTGGGCGTACTAGGCGGTAACCTAAAGGGGCATGGTCTGGTCGGAATGGATCAGATCAGCTACGGTCTCGTCATGAAAGAGCTCGAGCGATGTGATTCTGGCCTCAGAAGTTTTGCATCCGTGCAGGGCGCACTCGTCATGTATCCTATCTACGAGTACGGAAGTGAGGAGCAGAAAGCCCAGTGGCTGCCAAAACTCGGACGTGGTGAAGCGATCGGGTGTTTTGGTTTGTCGGAATCCTACGGTGGTTCTGATCCAGGCGCTATGAAAACCACGGCAGTGTTGAAGGGTGACAAGTGGGTGCTCAATGGGTCTAAGATGTGGATCACGAATGGAAACCTTGCTCAGATCGCCATCGTTTGGGCAAAGACGCCCGACGGGATCAGGGGATTCATTGTGCCCACAAACGCCAAAGGCTTCACGGCAAGAAAGATGACTGGAAAGTTGTCGCTTAGAGCCTCCGTGACCTCAGAATTATATTTTGACAATGTTGAGCTCGATAAATCGGCTCTTCTTCCCAAGTCCACTGCCGGATTGAAGTGCGCTCTGTCTTGTCTGACGCAAGCTCGTTACGGAATTGCTTGGGGTGTTCTTGGAGCGGCTGAAGCGTGTTTTGATGAAGTCGTAAATTACGTGAAAGATCGAGTCGTATTCGACAAACCGCTTGCGGCAAAACAATTGATTCAGGCCAAACTAGCCACAATGGCAAACCGTCTGACCCAGGCGCAACTTCTTGCGTTTAGGCTTGGGCAGTTGAAACAGGCCGGCGCCATGCACCATACTCATGTGTCTATGGCTAAGCAAAATAATTGCCTGGCGGCCCTTGAAATTGCGCGCATGTGTCGAGACATGCTTGGTGGGAATGGCATCATGATCGAGTACCAAAGCATGAGGCATATGGCCAACCTCGAAACTGTCTACACGTATGAGGGAACCAACGACGTTCACTTGTTGATCGTGGGCGCTGAGATTACCGGTACAACGGCATTTTAATAAAGAGTCTGTATGCGCTTTGTGTTCATAATCTTAGGCAGCTTTTTTTTCGCCTACGCTTGCAGGATCTCGCGACCTGGTAATGATGCACCTGATGCCAAGGGGCAATATCCGGGTAGCGGTGCTGATGCGTCAAATGCGCCTGTCATACAGCCGCAAAGGCAGGCGACTCAGGGCGCCATCTTTGCCGTCAATATTGATAATGATGGGCGTCTCATGGAAAAGCTCAATCTTAGACTTGATTACTTTCCGCCGCCTAGGCCGGATGGGGTGTCGATACCTACATGTTACGATGAAATCAGGGGATCGGCTGTGATTGCTCGACTTACGTGTGATGGTGTTCCTGGTCTTGCTATGGATTTGCTTGCGTCCCATGCGTATCAACGTTGCTACACAGCCAATCCTGTTAAAAGAGTCGACCCTAAAACGGTACCCGTTCTTGCGGGGTGTCAGGGTAAAGCAACATTAACCGTTGTCCCTTATTCGCCAGATATCAAGTTAGACGTCGAGCGCTAAGATTCATCATAAGAAAAATCCCGCAATGGTCCCAACCGGGTCATTGCGGGAGTTTTTTATGCGATATAGTGATTATTCGCAGGTCGTCGTAAGAGCTCTATCCACTAGAGAGCGAATCTTTGACGTCGATCCGCCCCATGTACCAACATGGTTGCCGACCATTTCGCCTTTACAGTTCACAACAAAAACTTGCGGCACGCCGCTGCTAGTCTTTAGAGCATTAAAGACCCGGCGATTGGTGTCCTGAACAACCGGATGGTTGGGATTGTGGCGCGCAATCCACTCAGCGTAATCGGTGTCAGCCGTATCAAGGCCAAGATCTAAAACCTGAACCCGTGAATTACCCGAATATTCGGTGGCCAAGTCGTCGACAAGGGGGGCGTTCTCATTGCAGTAGCCACAATTAAGTCTGTAGGCTTCAAAAACAAACACGGTGTTCCTGTGCTCTGACATACGATAAACGTCATCGCGAGATTCCCCGTTTTTTAAGGGAAAATCATACATTGGAATCGATGCGGCGTTAACCGCGGTGGCGGCAAAAAGCAATGCAGCTGCTAAAATGTGGCGCATGAGGCCTCCTTAAAAGTTACAGAATTTGAATTCTTCCTCTCATGGTAGCTATTCAATTGCCAGGACGCAACAAAACATAGCCCACTTGGTAATCATAAAAATTAATGAATCATCGTCAATCCTTTTGCCAGACTCCGCGATGCAGAGTTGGGCGAAATTTTACAATAGTTTTGAGGTATTGCGGTTCTTGCCGATAGATTTCGGAACAGGGTCCCCATTGTCCCGGCTGGTCCAGCTGGGAGCGTGTTGGCCCCAAACGATCGGGAGTGCGATAGGTTTTTGATGGATCAGTTTAGCCGGGATCAATTGGAATTTGCAAATAAGCTCATCTTTGTAAAGCGCTACGAAGAAGCCGACAAAGTATTGCAAAAGATTTTGGCTTCAACTGAGGGCGAGTTTGAGTCACTCATTCATCTGCGCAGAATCGAACTAATGAGTTTGCTAGGTAAAATGCCTGTTTTAAGCGCGTTTTATTTGAACAAGTCAGACCAATTCGACGACTCCGGATTATTCAAGACCTGCTACATACTAACGAAGATGTTTGAAGACCCCAACAACCATTCGCATCACATGGCGGAGTTACAATCCCTAACAGCAGAATTTGGGCAATCAGCTATTTTGTGGTTTGCAATGGGCTTTGCTGCTGAGCAGCAGGGTAGCTTTGATCGCGCCAAGCATAGCTACGAAAAATCGTTAGCGATCGACCCGCAATGGTATCCAAGCCTCTTCGGACTTAGTCAGATTCACTACAACATGGGTGATGAATCTCGAGGCGATCAATATTTTCAGCAATTTGAATTGATGGCTCCCTTTAATGTGTACGGTAATTTCGAAACTCATCGACGCTTGTCGCAAGAGTTCTCACAGATGGGCCGGCCTGACGACGCTGAGAGAGCCGTTGAGGCGCTTGTTGCCTGGTGGATTGAGAATAAGGGATTTGCGCCTATCGAAATTCAGATTTATGAGAGTCTGGCCACAGCCAGCCTTCGAGAGTCTCGTGGTGACCGGGTTGAGGGCGAATTACGCCGGGCTGCTGGCCGCGCATTAGTCAATGACATGCTTAGTCAAGGTGTCGGAGACGAGAACGCATTGTACTTTACGGCGCGCGTGTTGACTGAGCATGCCGAACATGATCTCGCGTTTCAACTGTATAAGAGGGTATTGAAGGTTGCTGGTAACAATCCCGCGGTTGTCCAGAAGATAGGAAGTTACTTTCTTGGAAGTGGTGATTACGAGTCAGCTCGCCAGTTGTTTGAGTCAGCTTATGAGCAGCATCCCAATAATCCAGAAATCAGGTTTTGTTTGCTGGTCGCCAGACTAAAATTAGCTGGAGTGAGTGTTGAAGAATATTTGATTGGAAGGGAACGGATTCGACAGCTTGCCGATAATGGTGACCGTGTGGAGTTCCTGTCACTTTTAAATGCGCTTAATGCGAGGTTTTCTGATGACTGGGACGTTCATTTTCATCTAGCAGAGCTTTTTATGCGCATGGGGCACGCCAAAAAAGCGGGTCAGCACTATTCCAAAATGTATCAACTAGATCCGCTGGGTCAAAATTCACGCCTTAGGTACGCCAATTTTTTGATGAGCCATGATGAACCAGATAAAGCCATGGACATACTCAAATCGATTAATTCGCCTAAGGGCGCTCTTTCGGACGTGGATGCTGAAATACAGTGGTTAAAAGCCAGTTACTACGACCGCAAGTCAGAGTGGACAGCGAGTATGGAGATGCTGGTTCCGATTCTGGCAAGGGATCCATGGAACATCAATTATCTGATTCACGAAGTGATCTGCTTGACGGGAATTAAATATGGTGCAAATGCAGTTTTAGCGGCCAGAGATCATTGGGCAAAAAAACTCACCAACAATGACGATGCGCGAGTTAATTGGTCGGAGTTTTCCCGTGATACCGAGCGACTGGCTGGTGAACATGCATATCAGCTAGCCTACGCGCGGGCTAAACTCCAGTTTTTATACCTGCGCGGAAGCGAGCATTCGCTTCGAGGTGTTGTGCGTGAAGCCTGTCGCTATGATGCGGGCAAAGGGGCGAGAGAGCTGTTACGATTGATCAATACCAATTTTGATCATCCGAGTGTCTATTGGGGCTTGGGCCTTCTCTACAAGGAATTATGGCAACTTGAGGTTGCATCTATGTGGTTTGAACTAACCTTGGGGGTGGCTCATCTGGAAGATCGACTTCGCTGCCTCGTCTATATTGATCTTGCGGATAGCTATATTTGGCGCAATGTCAATTTACCTAAAGCTGTCGAGTATCTAAAGCTTGCTATTGATATCTCGACCAATACCGGAACTCAGGAACGCCGAGCCATGCTGGTCATGGGGCACGCTTTGCTGCGACAAGGTCAGGCACGACAAGCGCAAATTTATCTTGATCAGGTCAAAGAAATGTCGGGACAATTTGAAGTTCAGTACCTCCTTGGGCTTGTAGAATATCGAAACGGACATACGAGCAAAGCCAATGAAATCTGGAAGCCTCTGCTTAAATTTAAGACAGAGCAGATGCGTGATTACAGAATCAAACAGGAAATACTCAGATATTACTTCGAAAAGACTCCATACTTACCGCGCGATCTTTCTAAAGCAAATTGACCAGCCAGTCAAAAAAGCGTTGACACTAGTTCACATGTGTGGAAAAACCTTTGTCGAGCATATCGGTAAATATTTCGGTTCAAGATCTTTGCACCCAACGAGCGAGATGATCGCAAACTTGGAAGCGGTCGCTGGGTTTTTGCGGCTTGTAGATTTCGATCCGTTTACTGTTGCTCGAATTGAGTTGTGATGGGTTTTTTTGCAACTGTGTCAAAAATCGAGGCTCCATTGGATGGGGCTGGCCTGGAGAGGGAGGATTCTCAAGTGAAAACTACCGTTAGCAAGGCGAAGTTCAAAGCACCGGCTGTATTATCAACGGACTTTACTCATAAATGTAGCTCCTGTGATGAAAGTGTCAAAAGTGTTAAGCGAGAATTTAGCGACCAGGCATGGGCCGCTCTGGTTTCATGGCGTGAGGTAAGCCCCAAAGCCGTTGACTCCCCTTTGTGTAACGACTGTTATTTCAACTTCCGAGACGTCCTGATTGAGAGAGCGGACGAGATAAGACTAATGAGTGGAAATATTGCTGCAAATGCCAAGGCCGCTCCGATGAGAGGACTTGCAAGCAAGGTGGCCCGGGCCTAAGATTTTTGGCTTTGGTTAGTTTATTTATTGGTCATTTTTTAAAAAATAGTCTTGATCCGTGTCCCCTCCAGCAGGTGGACGCGGGTTTTTTTTTCCTACTCTGGATAAGAACTGGGCATTTTGTACCCGCGTTAAGGGGATGACTCACCTCGCCGATGATTCGACATAACTAAGCTGCCCAATTGATCGGAGCAGCCTGCGAATCGAAGGAGTAGGTCGTATGTCATCAGAAATTCAACGCCTTTTGGAGTCTCAGTCCCTCAAAATCGACCTCACTGGAGCAGGGTTATCTCCTGAATATGTTCTGGTGCTGAATCATCTATGGAATCAGCGCTTTGAAGCAGCTGCGGATCATGCTTCGTCGATACTAGTATCTGATGAAGAACACCCTGCACTTCTTCGTCTCTATCGGGCATGGATAGAGGCGTTGTCTGAGCTCGATGACGTCGACTCACTAGAGGCGATTGGTCATCACTTATTGGCGCTTGGACGGGTCAAAACTGAAATCAGACCCGCACTGACGGCTTTGCGCGGAGTCATTCACCTATACTTGGATCAAGCTCCCGCTGCGAGACTAATATTCAGAGCTTTGCAGGGTTTTGAACCAAACCCGTACTGCCTTGAGTTTGAACACATGTGCGCACGCCGTGGCATACCAGGAGCTCGTGAAAACGCCTTGGCTTTCTCAGTCGGTGCTCTAAGTGACTGGCTGCATTGGAATACATTGATTGCAGATCTAGCAGTGTTTGGTCCCCATGAAGAGCTATTGAATGTTTTAAGCTATGTGGGTCGAGCATTTCCCGGCTCGCCAAGTGCTGACGTTGTAAATATGCACCATGCAGTTGATACGGGGCATTGGCCTGGAGCGTTAGCTGCGGCCTCAAGGCTTCATGCAAATTTCCCAGAGCATCGTGATTATGGATTTATGAAAGCGCTCAGCGCGTTCCGCAACGGCGATCACGATCTGGCGCGCGCCACGCTGCGCGGCCTCGGTGATTATACGAATGAAGTTGATCCAGATGTGCTGCACTTGTTCGGCGAGATTACCGCATTAAAAGCTATTGAAACAGATAATGAAACACTCGCCGCACAAGCTATTTCCAAGCTTGAAAGAGCAGCACGAATCTACCGCAGACAGGGCAAGCCAATCGATTCCGCACTGGCGTTGATCCAGCGCCTAGAAAAACAAATCAGTCCGAATACTCCTGCCCAATCTGCCGATGATGCCTTTCGTGCTCCGCGTAGTTGGATGGTTATGCTAACACCTGAACAATATGCGTCGCTTGCAACCAGTGGTGACCAGGATGTTGGTGTGTTGCATCGTCCAATGGGGCGAGAAGCAATGCCTGGTGACATCGTGTTATTCGTAAGCAAATCAGCGCACGTTGCCAAGCAGCCGGCAAAAGCCGCGCAAGAGTGGCGAATTGTTGCTGTTTATCGAGTTACGACCAAACCTTTCTGGCATCCAACGGATCGCTGGCATAATGGACTGGAGTTGGTCGATCGTCCCGATGCTGCTATTCCTATCGATGCGAAACAAGTGGCGAGTGACTGGAACGTCCGAGGCAAAAAATATAGTCTGCCCCGTGGTCATCACGCCAGGTACGGTGTATTTGAGCTCGATGAGAGCGCAATGGATATTGTGGTTTCTGCCGTCAAGCGTCGTAGTGAAGGTGTATCCCACGATCAGGATCGTCGCAGTTCTGGGGCAGTGAAGAAAGATTCAGTTTGAGCCGAGACGTTTGGCGCAGGCACGGAAAACATGAGGTTTTAAATGAATATCTGTGATCGTAAAAAATTAATATGTTTGCTTGCGGCATTTATTTTGATTTCGCCCGTTTACGCGACGGAGGATGCAGAAGAAGCAGTTTCAGCGCCCGCTGAAGTTGAGACCCAATCTCAAGAACCGGCCGTCGCTGCGCCTTTGGATGATGCGGTGACGACTGATGAATCTACTGGCTCCGAAGTGAACGATGCTGAGGCGCTATCAACTGAAGAAAAGCCAAAAACAGCTAAGAAAAACAAATCAACACCGCCCTCCAAGAGTGTCGCGGCTGATTCCGCTGCATCCGCGTCTGTTGTGGAGGCTCCACCGCCAGTCCAAATTCCACAGGGAGCGGAGATCAGTCAAGGCGAGAAAATTTCTATCGAGGGTAAAGGTTTCACAATTCAGCCTCCCGTTGGTTGGATGATACAAAGAGATCACCCTCGTCTAAGTCTGATGCTAATGGCACCCGTCTCGGGGAATCAGTACCCGCCAAATATCAGTGTTCTTCGATTCCCGGGGCCGATGCTAATCAGTCAGGACACGGCTGAAAAATTTGCAGACAAAATCATAAAAGGTTTCACCTCGGCCTCATCCACACTACAGGGTTATAGCCTTCGAAGTAGCGAAGCGATCAAACTTGCCGATGGCAGGGATGCGTTACTCTTCTACACAGAGTATCAAGATGGTGATCGTAAAATGATGCAAGCCCATGTTTTAGCATCAAGTAAGACAAACCATTATGTGCTGACCTATACCGATGTCGCCGAAAACTTCGTTTCTGGAAGTGAAGGGTCAACATCACAGGTGTTTTCCAACGCCTGGAATTCCATGGCATCGCTTGAGTTGGACTCGGGTAATCCGGAACCCGCAGAAACTGTCACAATAGCTCTTGCGGCAGTTGCTGCGATTATTGTTGCGTGGTTTGCTGTTGCATTTATCAGGAATCGACGTGCGGCGGCTCAGTACAGGCAGTTTTCTGACATGGGTCAACAAACAAATGATGACGGAGACTTTATGTCGTCGGTTGGGGAAGTGCGCTTAGGTGATGACAAAAGTCTGGAGCCCACATTAATGACCAGTCCGCAAAGCGACGATCCGGCTTTGATTTCTGAAACAATCGCTTCCAATCCAATATCGGATACCGCTGGTCGTGGAAAAAAAATCAAACTAGGAAAGCGCAATCCTGGGGCGTCCTATTTTCAAAGTGTTGAGGACTTTGAGTTTAAGGCAACTGAAGTTTCATCCATTGAATTTAGTAACGATAAATTTAAACGAGGAGCCTAAAGTTAGGGCCCCTAAAAATACCGTCCTCGGTCACAATGGCACTTATTAGCTGTGCTGGAGTGACATCAAATGATGGATTCCAAACCGTTGACTGAATCGGAGCTATAACAACGCCGTTGACCTCCTTAAGCTCTTGGGGAGGTCTTTCTTCTACAGGTATTTGCGATCCACTCGTAATATTTCCGTCTATCGTGGACCTTGGGGCTGCGATAATGAAGGGTATATTATGATGTTTGCAAAGAACGGCGAGATTATAGGTGCCGATCTTGTTGGCAGTATCACCATTTGCGGCGATTCGGTCGGCACCAACTACGACAAGGTCAACTTGGTGACGTTGCATGGCGTAAGCGGCCATATTATCACTGATCAACGTGTATGGTATGCCGTCGCGCCCTAATTCAAAAGCAGTAAGCCGAGAGCCTTGAAGGTAGGGTCTTGTTTCATCGACCCAAACGTTTTTAACGTGCCCGCGTGCATGCAATGAGCGGATAATGCCGAGCGCTGTTCCATATCCTGCAGTTGCAAGGCTTCCCGTATTACAGTGGGTCAGAATATTTAAGGGGCGGTTAAACATAGAAGCGCCGTGTTCGCCGATGGCTCTGCATGTTCTGATGTCATCCGACATCAGGCTCTGAGATTTCTTTGTGATTGCATCGGCGACTGTGAACATAGGCAAGTCGTCTTTAAATGTCTTAGTGAGGGCTGACACCTGGTTTAGAGCGTAGAAAAGATTGACGGCCGTCGGCCTGGTTTTCCCCAGGCGGTCAAACGCTAGTTGAAAGTTTTTTTGGTAGGCCGACCAGTGAGGCAAATGGGTATGATTAATAGCGTCGATAGCCAACCCCCATGCCGCGGCACATCCAATGGCAGGAGCACCTCGCACGACCATATCCTCAATAGCTTTGGCCACGGCCTCCATTGTTTTGCACTCCAACCAGACTTCAACGGATGGAAGTTTTCGTTGGTCCACGAGAAAAAGTTGGTCATTCTCAAATCGCATTGCTGAAAACATAGCGCGTGCGCCTCTTTCTACAAAAAAGATTGGGTTTGTTTCAGGTTTAGTCTCTAGTAAGAGGTGTCAAACCTACGCTTTTGCACGCTCAATTGTAAAGTGAGCAATCAACAAGGTGATGACTCCAATCATGATTGAGACATCTGCAATATTAAAAATATTTGTTCCGATGACGTTTGGAATACCAACCCAGAGGAAGTCGACCACATAACCATGGATTGCACGATCGATGAGGTTACCGGCACCCCCCGCGATGACCAAGCCGTAACAGCCGACCATGTAAGGCTTTAGCTCTTTTGAAACGATTGTATAACCGGTCAGTCCAACTAAAAACAGGATCGGGACAACCGTCAAAATCCAAAATCGCCACGTGTCACTTAAAGTTGCGCCCATACTTCCCCAGGCGCCTGTGTTCTCTGCGTAGAGCAGAAGGAGCCATCCACCCAGATATGACTGGGTTGGCTGTCCTTTCAGAGTTGCAATGGCCCAATCTTTTGACCACTGATCGGAGCCAATGATAGCTATAAACAGGGGTATTAGCAGACCTAACCGGCGTAGTATTGTCACGATCTTGGTCTCACCTCGTCAGCATGTGGGTCTTTAGATAAAAGTATGATGATTTTAGCAAGTTAAGGTGGAAAGTGGTACCAAATTGCACGGTAGAGCCAAAAAAAATCCAGAAAAAACCGCTAGATAGCGCAAAAAAGAGGCTCTGGGCTAAAGTTTTAGGCGAGGTTTCCCGATTTTTCTAGGGTGAGACAAGTGGTGGCGTCATGAGCCCCGCTGGAGGATTGACCTTACTAGTATTAAAGGAGGAATTAATATGGGTGACCGTAGTCCAAAAGACAAAATGAAGCAGAAGAAACAGCACGATGTGGAAGCACAAAAGCACAATCAGCAGAAGCAGGACAATATGATGAAGAATCGTAAAGATCAGGGTGCACCTGGAAACAAAAACGATCCGGTCAAAAAGGCTGGTTAATTCGACTAATATCCATTGTTATTTTCTAGACTGGCGGGATCCCCAAGATCCCGTCTTTTTATTATGTTTTTTCCCGTTGGTAGCGTGGGGTAGTCGTGATAGGAAGCCTGCTCAGGAAATTGAGAAGAGCCTAATTTTTAGGCATTGACGTCTGGCTGACCGGGTACTCATGACGAATACGAACGACTCTGTTTCAAAAGAAAAAGTTAAGCAATCCGGTGCAAAGCGTCCAAGACCAGCGTCGCAGAGCCGCACGGCTCGACCGTCGGGCAAACAGCGAGACCGTGACAGCCGCAGACGATCTGGGGAAAGACGCCCCATGCAAACCGGTGGATCTGGTTTAAATCTCGATCCAAAACTAAAATCCATCATTCATGAAACACTCGACCGCTCTGTTTTTATCGTTTTCGATATCGAGACAACTGGCGGAAATCCTGAGCGTAATGGGATCACCGAAATATGCGCGCTGAAGGTCAAAGACGGTGAGGTGGTGGATCGTTTTTACAGTCTGATCAACCCGATGATCAGCATTCCTCCCATCGTCCGGAAGATGACAGGCATCACCAATCAAATGGTCGCCGATGCTCCGGTCATTCATGAGGTGTTTCCCGATTTTGCCGAGTTCATTGGAGATAACATCTTGGTCAGTCACAACACGATCGGTGACCTGATTTTTCTTCGCCATTTTGCCAAGGAGACCCTCAATCGAGATTTATCGAATTTTTTCCTCTGTACGCACTTGCTCGTGGAAAAACTTTGTCCTGAAGCCCCCGATAAGTCTCTCAAAGGATTGAGCCGCCACTTTAATTTATTAGGCGATCAGTTTCACCGTGCGGAAGCCGACGCCATGCAAACCTGGGAGCTTTTCAAAGTTCTGGCTCGTAAATTGAAAGAACGAGCCATTAGCCGCGTAGAGCAGGCCATTAGACTGCAAGGCGACCTGGATTCGTCTTTACGGTTGGGTTGGGCCGTTCCGACCGAAAAGTTAAAGGGACTGCCCCATGGTGCGGGCGTTTTCTATCTCTATGATCATGAGCGTCGACTGTTGCTGCTGAGCGGGGCCACATCCGTTCAAAAAGAGGTCGAAAAGCTGCTGCGGTACGATTTAATACCGCGTCAAATTCTTAAACTGGCGCTACGTAGCTATGACCTGCAAGCCAGTCGTACGTCATCCGTCTTTGCGGCGCTGATGGCAGAGTGTGATGGAATGGATAAGCATAAGCTTGGGGTTGATCCGAGTATTCTCCACCAAAGACTGGTCAACACCATAGGTCTCTACGAGGATAGGTCCGGGAATTTACGAATTTCGGTTGGACCGATGGAGGACGGGCTTAAACAGGTTTTTGGACCGGTAAAAGACCGCAAGCGCGCTAGTGACTTTGTTCAGGAGTTGGCTGCAGTTTTGGGTGAGAAAACGACTCGAGATGGAATGCTGGTCGCGTCCGAGCACTCGTCACTTGTGGTCAGCGCGCTGTCTGGCACTCTACCTGACCTCTTAAGAAAGGTTGAGAAAAACCTTTGGTCCCTTCGTATTTTCTTTTGGCGTAAACGAGCCATTGAAACCCAGAGATCAAGACTCGAGAAGATTCAAAATCTACTCAATATGGGCGGAGCAGATCCGGCGCCATGGCGCAATTTGAGCCAGCTGCATGGAATCGTGGTCGTACCAGATGAGGCAACCTCAACCTGGGTCGTACATACCATAGTGGGAGCTAAACCCTACTCATCGCACCAGGTTAGAGGTGATTGGCGTCTTCGCTTGGTTCAAGGTGGTTTTGGTAAGCGCATCGTCAGTCGTATGTACAAAGAGATAAAATCTCCCAAAGAGGCGCCGCTTCTGACGAAAATTGATGTGGCGCGCATGAATGCAGTTATGTGGTGGATTTATCATGGTAAAGGGCGGGACGGAGGAGCCTTCCTGTCTCTCGAAGAACTTGAAGTAATGCTGAAAGATCGTAAGGCATCAGAGATAGCTATGACTGGTGAGGAGTCGTGATGGTCAATTTACGCATAAAAACACTTGTAGCCTTTTTCGGCTCTTTTTTTATTGAGCAGGCAGTTTTAGCGGCGCCCGCAGTTAATGTCTCGGTTGAGCCAGTGGCGTTACTTGTCAGGGAGATTTGCTCAGATCAATGTGACGTTTTTTCTTTGGTTCCAAAAGGTGCTTCCGAGCATTCGTGGCAGCCTGGTCCCAAAGACGTCATTCGTGCGAAGCAGGCCGTTGCTTCGATTGCTATTGGATTGGGATTTGATGACGTCTGGTTCAAAAAGATAGGTGTCATGCCAAAAACCGTGCTCAAATTGGGTGAGCAACTTTCACCCATGACGTGGTGGAGTGATGATATGTCGGGAGATCACAAGGACAGCGGCCACTCTAAAACGCATGGAAAAAAAGACAGTCACACGTCTAAAGATCACGATCATGATGACGACCATGATCACGATCATGCTGGACAAGATGACCCCCACGTTTGGACTGATGCCGGACGAATGTCCAAGGCAGCAGAACTAATTTCGGCACATTTGGCTTTGCATCTTCCATCGGGTGCTGCCGGTTTTAAGGATCGTTCCAGACTCATTGCAGAGCGGCTTACGAAGCTGCAACTCGATACGGATACCAGGCGTAAAAACTGGAAAACAAGGCCAGTAGTGATGTTTCATGATACTGCGGGCTACTTCGCAAGACGTTTTAACTTACCGGTGCTATCGGTTTCTGCTGGAGCATCTGGACATAACCATTCGGCTAAAATGATTGCTAACGTCGCACGGCGGTTTAAAGAGGTCAGTGTAGCGGCGATCATGGTTGAAAAAGATGATGGCGCCGCGAAAAATCTTGCAAGAGAACTAAAGACAACGGTGAAAGTCGTGGATTTCGCTGCAAGCCGTCCATATCAACGTTGGGATGACTGGTATCTGCACCTTGTCACCGCGTGGGAAGACGTGCTTAAGTAAACCTGAGTTGGTATACCTAAAACTATGCGTAAACATTCCCATGAACATGACCCCGCCTCGTCGGTCACGCATCGCCCCACTGGCAATGTGCTGGGAACTCCGCCGTCCAACGGTAAGCCCCGTGTTCTGGAGTGGAGTCACGTATCGTTGCAATTTGAAGGTCGACAAGTTCTAAACGATATTGATGTTTGGATGGGCGCGGGCGAACTGACTTGTCTCTGCGGTGCCAATGGTGCCGGGAAAACCCAGCTGATCCGTATTGGGCTTGGTCTCGTGGCCCCGTCTGTAGGCCAAGTGAAACTACTCGGCGGTTCTCCAGTCGAGAACCGCCGGCGTGTTGGTTACGTGCCGCAGCTGAAGGCATTTAACCGAAATGTGCCGGCTACGGTGGAGGACGTATTGATCTCGGCTATGCGAGGTGCCTGGCCTTTATTCCCGCGTCGGGGTGAGCGTGATCGTGCCGCGCACGTGCTACAACGTGTCGGTGGACTTACACTTCTGGATAAAGATGTCGGTATTCTGAGTGGTGGAGAGTTGCAGCGTGTTTTTATGGCGAGGGCCTTGTTACAAGATCCAGAGATTTTAATTTTAGATGAACCACTGGCTGCGATTGATACGGCTGGCCGTGGAAAACTCATGGACCTCATGGAGGAGCTTCGAAATAGTGGTGCGGTGAGTATTCTCCTCATTACTCACAGTGAGGCCGTCGTTCGTCGTCTCGGAGACCGCGCCATATTTCTTGAGAAAGGCCGTTTGGTGGGCTGGGGTCAGGTTGATGAGATGCTATCCATCGAAGACCTTCGAGAATCAGCTTTTTTCGGACACGACCACGAGTCGGCGATCCATGGCGAGGAGGGATAACGTCTCTATGGACTGGTCGGAGATAGTCGTTACCCCATTTTCATTTGGATTCATGCGTGATGCCCTCCATATGTCACTTCTCATTGCCGTGATGTGCGGTATGTTGGGCATACTGCTCGTACCAAGGGGGCTAAGCATGTTGGGTGACGGTCTTGCCCATGCCACCTTAGGTGGTGTTGGTGGGGGCTTGTTACTAGGCATGGCACCTGAGAATGCTTTGTGGGCAGCCATGCCATTTGCTGTTTTGCTGGCGATGGGTATTGCTTGGCTTGGTCGAAAAGCCAAGTTACAGGGTGATGCGGCTTTGGGTGTTTTTTTCTCGGTATCGTTAGCCGCCGGTATCGCCGCCGTACATATTGCGTCTAGGCGAGGGGTCGGTATTGATATCGAAAGTATCTTGTTTGGTAATATTTTAGCCGTTCAGGCGACAGATGTTTTAGTTGTTGTGGCGTTATCAGTAGTCTGTGTCTTTATTTTGGCGTGGGCAGCACCCAAGATCGCCTACGCCGGGTTTTATCCTGATATGGCGTCCATGAGTGGCGTCAGGGTCGTCTTTCAAGAGTACTTACTGATGGCCTTGACGGCTGTGGTAACGGTGACGGCCGTTAGGGCTGTCGGTGTGCTCCTTGTGAGTGCGTATTTAGTGATTCCCACGGTGACAGCTAGAATGTTGTCGAGACGCCTTGGGTCCATGATGCTACTTTCTGCAGGCACTGGAGTTCTTGGCAGTGCAACGGGTCTCATAATGTCTTATCATTTTGATATACCATCGGGTGCCGCCATGACGTTAGTTCTTGGGATTATTTTTGGCGTAGCACTTGGAGTTCGTGGGTTGCGCCAAGGCGTCTAGTATGACGGTTCGGTTTTCATAAAAGGAGTGAGCAGATTTTATGCCCAGTTCCGTATCCCGGCAGGATCGTAAGTCCGAATCGATAAGCCAAATGACCGATGCCCCAGACCGTGTTGGTCACCAGGGACATCACAAGCAGGGGCTTTTTTGGATGGCCTTCGGCGCTTTGGGCGTCGTTTACGGAGACATCGGAACGTCTGTACTCTATGCCGTCAAAGAATGCTTTGATCCAAAGCACGGCATGGAAATCAATGAAGCCAACGTCCTTGGTATTTGCAGTTTGATTATTTGGGCGATCACGCTCGTTGTTTCGTTCAAGCAGATTGTGTGTGTTATGAGAGCTGATAATAACGGTGAGGGTGGAACGATGGCTCTGCTCTCGCTGATCACACCGCGGTTTAATCACGGTGGCGTGCCGAAATGGAGCACAACAATCATCACAACCATGGGACTGATAGGGGCTTCGCTATTTGCAGGCGAGGGTACCATAACCCCGGCCATTTCAGTCCTTTCAGCCGTGGAAGGATTGGGTGTGGCTGCGCCCGGACTCTCGTCCTTCGTCGTGCCTATAACCGTCGCCATTTTAATTGGATTATTCGTAATGCAAAGTGGAGGCACGGAGAAAATTGCTCGATTTTTTGCCCCGGCGATGTTGATTTGGTTTGTAACGATTGCTTTGATTGCCATCCCCCATATTATGGTTCATCCCGGAATTTTAGCCGCCGTCAATCCAGTCTGGGGCATTAAGTTATTGGCGAGTCATGGTTGGCAAGGATTTCTTCTTCTGGGCGCTGTGGTGCTTGTGATCACCGGCGCCGAGGCCTTGTATGCGGATATGGGGCACTTTGGCAGATCAGCGATACGGTGGGCTTGGTTTCCTTTAGTCAAGCCGGCCCTGATTCTTAACTACTTGGGGCAGGCTGCTCTGATCTTAGAAAAAGGCGAGTCCGTTATCGCAAACCCGTTCTACTCGTTGGTGTCGGGTTGGGCGCTTTATCCGTTGGTGGTTGTTGCTACAATTGCCACCGTGATTGCGTCACAGGCCCTTATAACCGGCAGCTACTCCTTAGCTCAACAGGCGATTCAGCTGGGCTTTTGTCCAAGACTCACCGTCAAGCATACATCTGGTGAAACTAAGGGACAGATTTATATTCCTGAAATCAATCATCTTTTGATGGTCATCTGTATTTTTCTGGTGTTTCTATTTAAAACCTCATCGGCCTTGGCTGGGGCTTACGGTATTTCTGTGATGGGCACCATGATGATCACGTCGTGCTTACTATTTGTTGTAGCAAGACGAAGGTGGGATTGGCCGCTTTGGAAGGCTTTACTCATGACGGCTCTTTTTCTATCGATTGAAATTCCATTTTTTGGTGCAAATCTCCCAAAAATATCGGAAGGGGGCTGGTTTCCTATTGTCATGGGTTTGATCGTTTTAACGTCAATGACGACATGGAAAAAGGGGCGCGCCGCACTCGTCAAGCGTATCCAAAGTAAGTTTTATCCGATCAAGGACTTTGTCAAGCGCTTGAGTGATGAGGATATAGAAGTGAAGCGTGTCAAGGGAACTGCCGTGTTCATGACGCCGAACCCTCGAATGACGCCGCCCGCCTTGTTGCATCATGTTGAGCACAACCAGGTATTGCATGATCAGGTCATTCTGCTAGCCATCGTGACAGCAGACGTGCCAGTCGTTCCCACAAAAGATATTCTTGAGGTGCACTCGTTTGGCGAGGGCATATACGAAGTCATCGCGCATTACGGATTTATGCAGGCGCCTAAAGTCGCCAGGATTATGCGGATTGCTAGAGCTCAATACGGAATCATTACTGACGAAAAAAAGACGACCTATTATCTGGGCCGGGATATTTTGTTGACCGATGGACCAGACCGAATGTGGCGCTGGAGAAAAACACTTTTTTCATTTTTGGCGCGAAATTCAGTTTCAGCGACAGCATACTTTGGGATTCCCCCGAATCGTGTGGTCGAACTTGGCATGCAAGTGAATCTCTAGCGTTGCTAGCCGCCGCAATCACAGGCCACTTTGCGTGTATTTGTCGTTTTATAAAATTTGTATCCTCTAAAAGCTAAACATTTAAAATAGGGTACCGAAAACGACCTAAGCGTTATGGGAGTTGGCCTAGCGCAAGATTAGCCGGTCTTTTTGCGGCCTGTTGGGTATCCAAGTAATGCAGGGTTTAAAACGCCTCAATGAAGTCGTCACCTCGTGGGAGCTCGTGCTTCTGGCGTGTGTATCCTACATTTTAGTCGACATGCCGTTTGAGGCGGCATTCAATCATAAGCCTCAAGCAATCGAAATTGCAGCTGACACATGCATCGGATTAGTTTTTTTGGGGTACTTTTTAGCTCAAGGCCAGTCTAGTCGCTTGATCAAGTCCATTCATGGATGGCGTCTTGCTCGGATCATGATGATCATCCCGTTTGGATCAGTTATGGACTTATTTTTTGGCATGAACGCTGGATGGTTGATCTACCTGCAAATTTTCAAAGTCATGATACTTCCAGATCTTGTTTTGAACATTTACGAGCGAAATAAAACAAACCTTATGCCAAAATGGTTCAAATTCGTCGCGGCTTCGACCGTTACATTCATAGTCATCAACACTTTGGCATGTGGATGGCTGGTGATTTATCCACCGACTGAGGATTCACTGACCGAATACAATAAGGCCATGTATTGGTTGATCACGACCATTGCCACCGTCGGGTACGGAGATATCACGCCGACTACAAATTTAGGCCGCTTTTACACCATGGGCGTCATGATCATGGGGGCAACCATATGGGGTATTTTAATCGCAAGTGCCTCGCGCATGATGCTTGCCAGTGATCTTCGTAAACAGCAAAAAAAAGAAAAGATGGACGCTTTGCAATCATTTATGAGGCACTATGACGTGCCATCAGACATGCAGCGAGAGGTCTACGGATTTTTCAATCACCAATGGGCGAGGAAGGTGAGTGAGGATGAACAGGCCATATTAAGCGATCTTCCGCCAGCGTTGCAGCAGGAGTTGCAAGTTATTCTAAACTTAAAACCGATCGGTCGATTGAGTCTTTTTGCGGGTACGTCGAAGGATTGTTTGCAAGATGTCTCCGCGGCATTAACTCAGGTCTATTTCTCACCTGGCCAGCAGATTATTTCGAAAGGCGAGATAGGCGAGGACATGTATCTCATTGGACATGGCAGTGTGAATGTACACGTAGCGGATCAATTTATAACTAGCCTTGGTCCCGGCGCATGCTTTGGAGAAATGGCTTTGATCGCTGATCCCAAAAGAACGACCGATGTTACGGCGGCAGGTTACTGTGATGTGTTTAAACTAAATAAAAAACAGCTTGATGAACTCATCTTAAAACATGCTGACCTGAAGGAAAATGTGCACAGATTGGCAGCTGAGAGACAAGAGAAGCTCAAGCAATCAAAATCCAAAGAAAAAACCGGCCAGCAGGCGAGCTGACCGGTTTGCACTAGAAGAGATTACGAAAGACCGGATACCCGTGTTGGGGTTTGTGATTCTTTCGCAAGGCCTGCCGAAGGGTGGTCTGAAAATGGGACGTGTTTTTCGCTGTAACGAATCTCAATAGACCGTCCGCGAACCTGGGCTTCGCGCCGCAGCTTTTGAAGGTGCTCGTGGGTGGTATGGTCCACAACTTTGGCCAAAGATAGATCTAGTATGATTTTTTCTGCACTTTCGTGTGCGTCAATTTTAGAACGCAGGGATAGCAAATTTGTAAAAGTTAGTGGTGAGTGAACAGACACTTTCACCCCTTGTGCGGTTTCTTCTGTTTGAGTTTTAACTGAAAAAATACCAATTGGGTTAGCACCTTTATAGATATTCCAAAGCATCTCAACAGCTACGCCAGCCATCACGCCGATTAGCAAGTCCGTCCCTAAGGTTACGGTCAAGGAAACGACAAATGCTGCGAAGTGCTCCCGTCCAATTTTAGCGGTATTAAAGAATTGGCTGGGATGGGCCAGTGCGTAACCCACCGGTATAAGAACTGCTGCAAACGTCGCCAGCGGTATATTATTAAGAAGTGAAGGGGCTCCAATTACAAAAGCCATAATGAGAGCACCGTGAGTGAAGTTAGAAAGCTGACTCTGTGCTCCGTTTTCTACGTTGGCTTTACTTCGGACCATCTCAGCAATAATAGGTAATCCGCCAATTAACCCGAGAATCATATTGCAAAGACCCTTGGAGGTCAGCTCTTTGTCTAGGTTTGATTTTCGCGTTAGCGGATCAAGTCTGTCTACAGCTGCGGCACTCAGTAAGGTTTCAATACTCGCAATGAGTGCGATCGAAATCGTGTGTATCCAAAAAGTGCCAGTTGATATCAGCGAAAAGTCGGGATTCACGATGGTCGATGCCAAACTGTCTGGTAACGCTAACATCAGCTTTGGACTCACATCAAACGTCATTCCATGTGACTGGATCGTGTGAAGATGTCCGAAATCAAATAATTTTGCTAGACCAATCCCTGACAGGACGACCAAGAGTGGGATTGGAACATATTTTTTCCAAGTCCCTTTAAAAGTATTAAAGGCGAGAACAATCATAAGCCCAACAGCTGCAATTAGAGCAACCTCTGGATTTAATCCCTCACCTCTTTTAGGAAAGTCAGCAAGCAGCTCCAGCGTATTTTTACCGGTAGATGTGATCCCGAGTGCCACATAAAGCTGTTTCGTTATAATGATGATACCAATAGCAGTGAGCATTCCGTGGATGACAGAACCAGGGATAGCAAGTCCAAGGCGACCAAGTTTCATTTTACCAAACAAGACTTGAAGAAGACCTGCGACAAAAAAAGCAGCCAAGGCTCTTCTAAAGCCTGTCGCTGCGTCGCCTTGGCCTAAATCTTGAATGGCGTGCAGCACAACAACAATCATGCCTGCGGCTGGGCCATTAATTGTTAGGTAAGATCCGCCGGTAAGAGCGCCAAGAACACCGCCGACGATGGCCGCCCAAAGTCCTGCGCTTGGAGGAGCACCGCTAGCGAGTGCAATACCAACCGACAACGGTAGGGCAATAAGAAAAACCATAACGCCTGAGAAGACGTCGACCGTCTGAAATTTTCCGCCAACTTGTAGAGATTTTTTGATTCCTGACCACATCAGATCTGCTCCTCTAAGGAGGCCTCAAGGCCAAAAAAGCCAAGGGATTCCCATAAAATATCATAAAATTATTTCAAGTCAATTTATTAAAACGATGCAATGCATTCTAAATTAATATTAATAAATAAATCTAATGATTTTGGATGATTACCGCCCCTGGGCTGGGACCTCCTCTTGGCTAAAGCTAGGTCTGGGGCCAAAACAAACCCGTGTATAGATGCGGGCCAGGGAAATCCCGTTGATGACAATCGCCAAGGCCAACACAAGAACCAACCAGATAAACTCCGACGATGCGTGGTGGAGTATAAGATCCTGCCCGATATAGGTTGGGCTAATCGGGAATCCACTGACTCCAAGCACGGCAATAAAAAGCATAATAGATCCGCCCGGAGCAACAAGGCCCATGCCGTTGTACCGCGTCATGGGGATGATGCCGCCATTGCCACCTAAGAAAAAGAGGGATTGTAGTCCGACCACCCAGAAAAATAGGACGCCGCTTCCATAAACCAAGACGTCGTTAGCCGTATGGGGATCTAGAACAAGAATTGTAAGACCCGAAAAAAGTGCGCTAAGAGACGCTGTATTCCAAGCGCGGATCGCAGACTTTTCCTCGGCAAAGGCGGCAAACGCCAAACCGAGGGTCAGTAGGGATGAGAGTATGGATAGTAGGCCACGAATATCACCATGTACATTTGAGCGAATTAGCACGATCGCAATAATCAGCAGAGGCAGGACAATCCAATAAAGAAAACTATCAAAGCGCTGTAAAAACTGTCCTATTTTCTTGGCAGGTCGCCAAAACAGCCATTCAACGGTCCTTTCCAGATAGCCGTCATTAATACAGAAAACATAAAGTGATTTACTAACACGGTCCGGAAGCAATCCTTCTGTAGACTGGTCAACCAACTTTACGGGCTGTTCCACACTACCCTGAAGTCTTACCAAATAAGCAAGGACGGAAGGCGAAATGAGCAGCTGGTAGCATCTCAAACATGCATTAGCGGTCAAATGAACCATAGAAATCACTTTAAGATCTAATGCCATTTCCACGAAGATCAGACCCACGTTTGCCGCAGATGAGTAAGCTATTTGGCCTTTAATATTTGATTGCACTCTGGATATTCCACTGCAAACCACAGCCGTTAGAAGTCCTAATCCTCCCACCAGCCAAGGCCCATAGTCGGTTGCGGACCAAACCGGGTGCATACGGTGAAGTAGTAAGACGCCAGCGTGAACACTGAGAGCTCCATAAAATATAGCCGAGGATGGAGTGGGTCCTTCCATGGCGCGTGAAATCCAAAAAGAAAAGGGCCACTGTGCAGATTTTCCCGCGGCAGCCAGTAAAACCATGAATGACAGGAGAAAGAGTGGCATCGGACCAACGTCTGCCAGATGGGCTCGAGCCTCAGGGGAGGTCAGAACTGCGAAAAACTGAGCGTCATGCCATAGTAAATGACTGAGCCACGCGCCAAGTAATAATCCCACATCGCAAAATTTATAAACCGTAAGTACCTTGAAGGCGTTTTTAACAGCCTGAATACGTGTTTGATAAAAGCCAATTAAAAGAAAAGAGCAGATGCCCACGAACTCCCAACCGGCCATCAATACGTCTAGCGTGCCGGCGAGCGTTAAAAGTGTAAGCCCAAAAATTAAAAACAAGAGACAGGCAAAAAACTTTTGATACCCAGGTTCTCGATGCAAGTAATACCGGCTATATGTGATGACCATGTTTGAAAGAAACGCGACTAAAAAAATAAATAACGCGGACATGCTATCAACGTAAAACGCCATGGATAGTGCGTAATCGCCGGTCTTATAAATCTCAAAACCCCGAAGATCTAGGTGTTTTTGGCCTTGATAAAACCAGAGGCCGAGTAGCGCCAAAGTCAAAATTCCATGGCAGCGCGCAGCTATTGTTGTGATGAGGGCGACTCGAGACTCAGACCGGGGCCCACCAAAAGCCAGCATGCAGCCAGCAAAAAAAGGAACGAATAAAAGAAGGTAAATTAAATCAAGTGCCATGTGTCGCTCCGCTGCGGACCATGGATGGTATGCAATTTCCTACGATGCCTTCAAAGCATTCGAGGTACGTGGCTTTCTCGGGCACATCGGGTAATTGGGACGTATCGAGTGGGGTGAAACTGCCGGACTGGAAAATCCAAACTTGGCCGTTATCTGGGTCAATACACATGAGCCTGATCCAATTATTTTTGGCCCAAAGGCTCAATGTTGCCTCGCGATTTAAAATATTGAGAATTACAGCGGGACGTTGCTCTATAATGAGTTGCAACCGAATGGGATCATGCAATTCGATCATCTGTCTGGGTAAACCTGTTAGTATATCGCCCTCCACGCCGCTGCACACGCCTAGTAAGCCAATGATGTTGTGCGGTAGTTTAGAGCTGGAGCCGTATATTTCATTGTCGAGCTTTGAGAAGTAGTAGTTGAGGTTAATGCCGCCACAAACGGGAATTACGGCTGCCAGAACGTCTTTAAGATATTTACCGTCAGTGTCTAAAGTTGGGTTGTAGGAATGCAGGAAGGCCCGTCGATCTAGAAACGCTGATTTGGTGAGTGACCTTCGTCCAACAATAGCAACAGCGTTGCCTGTGTGAGTCAGCTCGGGACGCGGTTCAAAGATCGCAACGGATCGTTTTCTGACTTCTCGGAGAGCTTCCGGTCCTTTTATGTTTGGGTCAACCAACTCAAACCGACGACACCGTTCCTTGGCGTTACGCTCGAGCGCCTTGATCAGATCTCGTTTAAATATGGCAAGTCGCGAGCGAGTCTCCTCGTTAACATCGCGGAGGTCGAAAAACTTCACCTCATCTCGGGTCGTGTCATGAAGGGCGGCCACGAACTGCGTGGATGTGGGTATCAATAATCCCATTGCGGATAGTATTTCTCGCACATCGTCTCTATTGGCCATTTTAGCAAATGCACGGGCGTTTGGGCTACCGGGCTTGCCTGAGCAGGCTCCACAGTCATAGGCTGAAAAATGAGTGTTATTCGTTGAGCTACTTCCATGTGCTATTAAAACAACTAGGGGCGCAAATGATGTCGTCATACCGATCGCGGAAAGCTGGTTAAATATTTTCTCCGCCATTTCCGACGGTGTAAAACCGAGCAAGTAACCATCAGGTGATATCCCAGCATCAGGTTTTCGGTCCAAATCCATGCTGATGTTTTCATTGACCCGACTCAAGGAGCTGGCTGTTGCCTGAGTGAGGGTTGGTTTAAAGATGGAGAGTGCCAGTTTGAATGCAGCATTCAATCCAAGCAATTGTGTTATAAGCCAGCCTCTGAAAATTGAATGACTGTGATGACCCATGGCCAGGTGTTCTGACTTGCGAGTTTTTGACGGTCTATGCTCGTTGAGGTATTTCGCTGTTACGAGATGTTTTGGCTTTACGACGATCGGTGCGAGACGTGATGGTGCGACATCAGATGCGCACTGATACATAAAGTCTATTCCAAAAAAACCTGGCAGGCCGTAGGTTTCAATGTTTGGATTTTCGTTTTCAATATACGCTCGAAGTGAAGATTCTCTATCATCGATACAAAACAAAGCTTGAACATCCGGTGAGGACTGATTCCTCTGGCGAAGGCGATTTCTGGTCAGAAGAGCGAGGTTTCTCTCGTAGAACGTCCACTCCCAAGCTTCATGCCAGATCATTTTTATATAATCAATACGCGATACGAAGTGATGCTTACGAAACGGCAGCTCTTCTGGTTTAGCGCCAAGTGACCTAAGGCTCCTGAAATCTTTACCGGAAGCTGACTGTAAAAAAGCGCAGTCCAAGACGAGTGCGACAGCAACTAGCTCCTTAAGGGTCACGGACTTTTTTTGCGTCAGTGAACCAGGATTTCTTTCAAGGAAGTCAATGGTGGATGACCAACCGGGAGTGGTCAGGAGAATATCTGTAATGTAGCGTTCGTAAAAAGAAGTATCTCCGGTGAGACGCATGAGTGCCATCTCGATTAGCGTGTCGATCTGACTGGACAGAAGCTCGTGAGCTATAGGTTGATTGAATGGTGGATAAGCCAACCAACTCTGACTGGTCAGTTCGCTCACGGCATTAAGAAAACCATTCGCAGATGCAGGCATGCGCCAAATTGAGATTCCTTGGTCAAGATAAGAGCCAAGAAGTCGATAAAGGACGGATGAAGAGCGTTCTAATACGTTTATGCCGTAAAGATGGGCCCATTGCGCCCGTAGACCCTTTTCTTGTAAGGGGCGAGGTTTTCGGCTGGACCCTTCCGGGTATTCAAATAGATCAGCCCTAGTCCGTTCTCTAGCCGCTTCGTCATGTATATTCCAGTTTAAGCTTCTCTCCAACGCTGACTCTAAAATGTCACCATTTGAGTATTCGTTACGGTAAAAGCTTAAGGGTAGATAAGACCATGCGCCCCAGGTTAGAGCGGCTTTGCGGATGGCCTCGTGGAATTCAAGGCCCAGAAAACCCTTGAGGGGGTTTTGAGCAACGAACTCTTTCAAAGGGCCCTGTGGTATAAGGAGCTCTCGGACTTTATCGATGGTTGAATCTATAGTAAATTGGGAGGTCAAGGCGAGGAACCTCAGTTCGGGACTTAGATAAGCCTAACGCATGTTGCAGCTCATGTGCAAACGTTTAAAAATGAGAATTTGTTAAGTTGAGTAAAACTTCTAAATCAAAAAAACCATCGGGAAACGTACCAACGTCGGCCTTTGGGCGCGCGACAAAATTGTTAGGAGCTGGCGCAGCCTTGATTGGGCGAGAGGTTGCCGTTAGATCGTTAGATGCCATCTCAGCGCTGTCTGATGAGTCAAGGCTAAAAAAAAGGCTTAACCAAGCTGCAGGTCTTGTCGAATCTTTATCCCAACTCAAAGGCGCTGCCATGAAGACGGGGCAGCTATTAAGCCTCGAATTTAGTGATCTTTTACCGCCAGAAATCACTGATATCTTGAGAAAGCTCCATGATAGCTCGACATTTATGCCCTTTGAGCAGGTGAAAAAAATCTTGCGAAGGGAACTGGGCCAAGAATTGTTTAGAGATCTCAGAGAACTATCAGTCGAGCCGATCTCTGCCGCCAGCATTGGGCAGGTTCATAGCGCCATTTTGGCGGGGCATAAAGTTGCAGTTAAAATTCAGTTTCCGGGAGTCGATCAATCAATAAAAGCTGATTTAGCTTTAGTTCGGAAAGCCGTGGAATCGGTCCTGTGGATGCAGCGCAAAGATGTGCCGCTCGATGGATTTTTTGAAGAGTGTGAGCGCGTGCTTCGACAAGAGGTTGACTACAAGAAAGAGGCGCGGTTTATTAATCAATATTCCGAGTTTGTCAAAGGATCGGACTGTTTTTTGGTTCCAGAAGTTTATGCTAGCCACTCGACAAGTAGAGTTTTGACGCTCTCTTTCATGGAAGGGGATAGACTCGGCGAGTGGATGAAGAGAAGTCGAGCGGAAGTCGAAACGTTGGCTTTTGCGAAGATTATACTAGAACTGTTGTACAGTGAGTTTTTTGAGTGGGGCATCGTTCAAACTGATCCAAATTTTGGAAATTTCCTTTATAGGCCCGCGACCAAGCAGCTTGTGTTGCTTGATTTCGGGGCCTGCAATATTTACAAGGACGATCTTCGAAGAGATATGCTGGGACTTTTGAAGGCGGCATTTTCAAAAGACAGAAGCCTTTTACTGAGGGTCGCGGCTGATTGCGGTGTTCTGGATTCTCGGGAGTCCGAGGAGACGAAGGATTTGTTTTGTCGCATGATGGAACTTATTGTGAGCGTCTTTCGAGAGGAGTCGCAGCCCTTTAATTTTTCTAGTGGCGAATATCTTCACGAAATACGTACGACCACGATGACATTCGCTAGTACTGTTAAATTTACGGCACCGGCCAAAGATTTGATTTTCTTAAACAGGAAGCTTGGAGGCATGTTTCACTTGCTCAAAGATCTTGGTGTTAGAGCCGATTTAAACATTATGTGGCAACGAATGTTGAGGCGGTGATGCCATATTATTTTTAAAGGTTTCGGCCCAAAGGGCGTAGGCAAGATAACGGTTTAATTTTTGTGTTTGAATGGTTTGCACGCCGAAAACATTTTGTTCAAAGGCTGTATCAAACTCGCCTTGATCAAAGTTATCTCCCAACATGCCACGGTGTTTTAGAGCTAGCTGGTAAAGAACGTCTTTATTTCGGCGGAGTAGACGCAGGAAAAACCCATCAAAGCTAAAGTCATCGCGGCGTCTAAGTCGCAGAGGTTCGGGCAGAATATCTTTTTGCGCCTCTCGAAGAGCCTGTTTATAAAGGTTTTTCCAGTCGTGTATGAGGTGCCAACTGATATCTTTGAAAGAAGACTCTATGAGTTGTGCGTCGCAAAATGGATGCAGTTGCCAAATGCTGTTTTGGCCAAGATGGGGCCCCCAAACGAGATTTGGGGCACTTAAATAGTAGAGGTTGGGATGGGCAAGACAGTCTGCGAAAAAACGTGTATTGAGTCGGTCGCCGCTACTAAATAGGGTGTCTAAGTCTTTGAGGGCTTCAAAAGTTGAGCCCATCTTAAGCCAACTGATTGAATGATAGTGTCGCAGATTTGGCGCAACTTCCTCTGTTGAGAACGGGTTATATTTTAATCGAGAAGACAGTGCCAAAAGTCTTAATATGACGGATTTGGGTAGTGATGCGATAGCGGCCTGCCATAGATAGTTTACAGTAGACCGATCGGTGTCTTTGGCCATGTCTTTAATGAGGCGGTAGGCTTGCCCGAGTTGGCCCTGGCTTAAAAGTGACACGGCAACAGATGGAACACGGTTGAGAATTTGATCTGCTCCAAAACCGGTGAATACAGCGCTTTCAGGCCCACAAAGTGAATTTATAACGGGGCCGAAGAGGGCTCCCTGCCAGAAGAAATCAGCGGGCTCAGAGCCAGCGGGCTGTTTGTCGCGCAGATCGGGTATGGATAGATCGTTGCCATCGATCACAGTTAATTTTAACGAGTACCTAGTAGCGACGGATTTAGCGAAATCGATGCTTACTTGGTGGGAAGGGCTATCTGGGAAAGAGTAAACATAGCATGTGGGGTTTGCGCCTAACTTTGCTAGAAGCGCGGCTGTGAACGAAGAGTCTAATCCCCCGGAAAGTTCACAAAACACGTTCCGATTTTTTATTGCCTTAAGATCATCTTGGATCGTAGCTTTTAACCTCGATAGTATGTGATGGCCTGCGTCCCTATGGGTTTGGTTTTTATCGTAGTGAGTCGATAACGGCAAAAACGCCTCGTGCTCAACGTGAAATCCAGCACCATGACTTCGAATAGTGGAATTTGATGGTAGTCTTGACAAGCCTTTTACAGGGATTAGGTCGCTATCATATTGCCAAGCAGGCACATCTAAAACGAAGCCTAAGGCGTACTTATCGCATAGGGAAAATTTATTCTCTTCGCGGCACAGCGCCTGTAAATTATCGCTGAGGTGGGTTTTCCCAAAAAAAATGGGAGTCCCGCAAAAACTACTGCGGTGAGCTATGATCTTATTGTCGATGATGGCGGCGGCGTAGAATTGTCCTTGGATGCCGTGAAATGTTTTTTTTGAGAGAACATATTGTAGAACATGATCTGCTATGTGGTGATGTTCTTTTGCATCAAAACCTGGAATTAAGTCGATGCGCCCAGCCAGGACAAGTTTGTGTTGTCCAGCCGCTGACGTGTCGTAAGATTTGCCGCTAACTGACAAGACCGGGTGCCCATGCTGGTCAAAGCCGGCAATTATATAGCTACTGTTTGGTTCGTGCAGGTTTCGCATGGCGAATCGATATGGCTAACGTTAGTCGTTGCATGACGTTTTTTCTGCAAGTTTTGATTCGATGAGAGAGTCAACCAATTCGTTCAAATCCTGGCGAATCGTATCCTCAGGTTCGCCAAATTGCTCTGCACATACTTTGACGGCATTTTTGAAGTTACTTTCGACAAGAGTTTTCAGCATGAAAGCTGCGGATTCGTTGAGGCCAAAAAAGTCTCCGGTTTTTTTTGAAAACAGGACGTCTTGGTCATCAATTTTTTGGAGGACGATAAGAGGATCGAATCTTAGATTGTAATTCATGCCAGTGTGATCTTTTAAAAATTTAGGGATAAAGAATCTCCCCAGTAGCCTTACGGCGCTGGGGAGTCTTCACTTAGGCTAATAGCTGCTTCTTATAGGAAGCCAACTGTTGTTCCGTCAGACTTAACGTTGCGGTTGCCTTTGATCGTCAGAACGTTACCTAGCTTCACCATTTTAGGTTTTTTGTAGACCATGGAACCCTCCTTAGGTTAGTGGACATTCACGAAATGTTTATTAAAATACTAAACAAGACAATTCAAGTGTAATATTATAACATAATGAAAACAATGAATTTTTTGGATTATGCTAGGATTTATCGTTCTACACTTTCTGGCCTTTTTGGGGACGAAGCTTTGGGGGCTTGAGTCCACGGTGACATCCTTTAGAGGTTTTGGCCAGGGCTGTCCTCGGCTTTGGAAGCATAAGAGATTGCCACCGGAGGTGATTTGGCAGCGATGTCAGAAGTCTTACCGGTGGTTACCGTTTCCCATCCGATGTTTGGATCAGGCCATTGTCATTTGGTATGCCCTCAATCGTGCCGGTTATCAGGCAGAAATGAAAATCGGCATGACGATTACGCCAATGGAGAGTCATGCTTGGGTGGTTTCTGATGGAAAGGTCTATGTTGATATTCAAAATCTTGTAGACTTCCACGTATTGAGCACATATCCAGCTTGGTCATGACCGCTAGGAATTGATTGGTGAATGACAATGCGTTTTGTTGAGTTTCTTAAACTCGTTTTTAATGATTTAAAGGCGGTTCGTGTTCAAGCAGCCTTGCTTATTGCGCTTTCCGTGGTCATCCCTTTCATCGACATTGTTGCTCCGGCTGTTTTAGGCAAAGCTCTATCTATATTGGTATCTCAGAAGGAGACACTCAATAGCAGCTCTATTGTTATAAATCTTCTGATGGCATTTTTGGTGATGAACGTATTGAAAGCTCTTCTCACAGCCCTGCAGCTTCGCTCAGGCTTTAAACTAGACGCCAATATTTTAGCTGGGATGAGGGCTCGGCTAATGAAAGCGATTCTCGCCAACTCAACTGGACTAAATGCTGGGCAGATGTCTTCACTGAGCCTTCATCTGCAGGCGGTATCAAGTTTCTGGAACTCCATGCTTTGGGAGTCCATATCATCGGTGTTGTTTTTATTGGGAACGGCTGTCGTTTTGTTGCTGTTAGATTGGCGCCTTGCTTTGGTGTCCTTTCTGCCTGTCCCTTTTGTATTGGGTTTAGTCCTATTTTTGGCTCCTAGGTTTAGGAAAAGTCTTACGTCCTATCTTGCAGGAGTTGATACGCTCGGTCGTGAGCTCACGGAGGCCCATGACAACCGAGAATTTATTCAGGTGAGCCAGATCGATGATCGCTTGAGTCTTCAATTTGATCGACATAACCAAAGCGCTAAAGATGCAGCAAAACGCGTGGGTTTTTGGACGGCGACATATGCTCCTATATTTGATTTTGTGGCTTCACTGGCCACCGTGGTTTTAATTTTGTTTTATTCACAATTTTTTTTCGGGGGTTCGGTCACGAACGAGACGTTTCTGACGTTTTTCGTGTACCTTGCTTATTTTTACAGGCCGCTTTATGCCGTGTCAGCTCTGAATGAAAATTGGCAAAAGACATTTGAGGCTTACAAAGCCGTGGAGGCGATCGGTTCGAGTGATGACGCCAGCCGAGATGTCTCGAATTTTGCTTTAAAACGAGCCGACTTCCATCAGCCCAGCAATCCGGAGTCAAAAGCTTGGATTAAATTCGAAAACCTTAGTTTCGGCTACCCTGGAGGAGACAGAATTTTTCAAGGACTAAATGTGCAGATTCCATCAAATAAACGAGTTGCCGTTATGGGTGCGAACGGCCAGGGAAAGTCTACGCTACTCAAAATAACCATGGGTTTGCTGAAACCAACTGAGGGGAAGATTCTCTACGGGCAAGAGTCTCCAAAATTTGCCTATATGCCGCAAACGGTGTTTTTACACTCGGGTTCCGTTATCAGTAATCTTCTTTTGGTTCATCCAGAATTTCATGATGGTATGTCAGATAGCAAGAAGGATTCAGTGATCAAAGACATCATGGATGCTGGAAACCGGATCGGCGTCGTAGCTAAACTTAAAGGCGTTGAATTAAACGCGGAGTTATTCCGTTCTAAACAATTTTTCCTTTCTGGTGGTCAGCGCCAGTTAACTGGACTTTGGCGTTTTGCAGTTCAAGGTCAGTTTGCAGATTACTTGGTTATGGATGAGCCCGATGCTTACCTTGATATCGAAGGATTAAATCAAGTTTTACCAAAAATTTTTGAGTCTTTTAGCAGCAAAACGATGATCATTGTGTCGCACAACGCCCGAATCATTGAGCAGTGTGATGTGGTGTTTAGTGTGGGTGATGGCCAGCTTCTAAGTCGGTAGATCTTAACGATACGGTTGGTTGTTTAGTCGTTAGAAAAAAGTAGAGAAAATAAATGAATTTGAATAGACTTTTAGTCTATGAATCAGACCGATTTTGAAAGTTTAAAAGGGCTGACACTAAAGCAGCTTTCTGGCAGGCATCCCGCCGTATGGCAGGACGTGGCCGCTGGCTTGAAAGAGCATGTATCTAGCGGTCGGGCCGAGCAGTTGTTAGCCTGGAGGCAGGGGGCCCTGTCTGATCTTCAAAATGCGTTGCGACTTGCTAACACTGATAACTCCGATATTCCAGTAAGCGCTATAAAAGCGCAAATGACCCTGCTTGCAATTGAGCAGTTTTGTGACGTTATGAGTGGTAGGGCGGGGGTTAAGCCCCGCATGCGTGACGTCATGGTGATGAATCTGCTGCTGCTGGCAAGGCTGAAGTCAGGGCATGTGTTCTCAGCAGAGATTTTTGACCGGGTCTGGAGTTGGATAAAGGATCCGATATGGGCTGCTAGTGAGTTGCAACGACAAGGGGTTTGGAGCGTTCCAACCCAAGATTTATCAGAGAAAATAGCCGGTCTTTCTCAGGGCAGGCGAGTTCTTGAGCTAGGTGCTGGCAATGGTCTCTTGTGTCACAGCCTGAGGCGTCAGGGTGTCGACGTCACAGCCGTCGATGACGAGAGCTGGAGTCTAGGTGGTAAATCGATCAGAGCCCGCGGGGTTGAAGTGCTGAGGATGGATGCCACGCAGGCCCTTAAACAATTTAGCCCAGAAGTCGTTATTTGCTCATGGGCACCCGTTGGTAACCAGTTTGAGAGAGAAATATTTACAACGAAATCTGTTCAGACTTATCTGGCAATTTCGAGTCGCCATTCCTTCGCAAGTGGTAATTGGGGTGCATATCAGCAGCAAAAAGCATTTGATTGCTCGACCTCGGAGCCCCTCAATTCATTGATTCGTCCGATTGAAATCGAGCAGCAACTGCTTATTTTTAGGCGTAAAGTATCAGACTAACGGCTGACGGCCTCAAGGTCTTTTTGAGCATCAAGCAGCGCTTGTTTTGCAAATACCATCTGCTCTGCAGCAAGGTTGAGATTCCTACTTGCTTCGTCTCGTTGAACGTGGGCTTCATTAAGTTCTTCTTCGCTGATGATTTTCTTTTTTGCCAGATCATATTTGATGGCATAAACTCTCTCGCGCGCCTTGAGAAGCTTTGAGTACTCAGAGTTTACAAATTCTGCGTGCTCAAGATAGCGTTGGCGAACGTCTACGTAAATGCTCGCCAGTTTTTTGAGATCTTTTGGGGAGCTTCCGTCGGCCCAACTAGCCTTAAGTTTCCCCGCCTCGTGGCGTAATGTTTCAGCTTTCATGCCATATTCAGTTACGCTGTGGTTTGTGGATGCAACAAGCATCGCAATTTCTGCCTCAAGTACATCCATCTCGGATTTCATGTTAGCGCGGTAAAGTCGCATGTGCTGGGTATACACATAGGTAGCATGGTTGAGAGTAGCGGTTGTCCTGGAGTGTGCAATTGATGCAAGCATCTTTCGGTCATGAGATTGCGCAGTCTCGCTGCGACCGTCCAACTCGCGCGCGGGGTCTCCATCATCTATTAGCCGAGCCGGCTCTCTGACCGTTGCCGATGTGGCAACTGATGTGGCAAGCAGTGTGGTAGCAACTCCAAGCAAGACTATACTTCGCATGTGACCCATGGATTATGACTCCGCTTTCAAAACGACTACGAGAGTAATCCCCCCCGTCGCATCACCAAGGTACATCATATTTTAATAAATTTCAATAAAAAGTCTAAAAATTCTATGTTATTTTATAACCTAGAAGGGTTATTTCACTTCGATCATGGATGAGTTGACGAACGCTCACTTTAAAATCACTCACGGTTTCAGCTAGTTGGATGGCATCAGAGACGCCCTGCCAGGGTGATTGCTTTGGTAGCTTTACGTTGACTACGAAGTGTCGCATGGCGCCAGCATCAAGCCATTTAGTCAGAATTTTTAGGGTTTCCCGAGCGCCCATGACCATATCGCAGACCAGCCAGTCCACGGTGTCCTCTGGCATAAATTTGAGGCCATTGGCCTTAATATGCTCAATATGGCCTTTGAGTTTTATTTTGGGCGCTAAACTGAGCTCAGCATGGTCGATGGCCTTTACATGAGCTCCGTAACGGGCCAGGACCAGGCTCCAGCCCCCTGGAGCCGCCCCCAGATCTACAGCAGTCTCCCCAGGGGACGGGTGGCGTTCCATCAAGTAGAGGGCCTCTTCCAGCTTGCTGGCACTGCGAGACGGCGCATGGGGGAGGGCCTTCATCGGGCGAAAGCCACCTTCAAACAGGGACACCCCATCATCAACGCGGGATATGGAAAACCAGAGATCGTCGATAACCGGACAGTAAATTTGAAGGATAAAATCTCCGCCCGAGCGCGGCGTGCGAGCAAATTCGTCTTTGCTTAGGTAGCGTTTAAAGAAGTCTCTGTGTTTGCTTTGAATGTGAGCCAGAACGCCTTTTGAGATGTTTTTGGCTCGCGCCAGAGCATCGTCGTTATCAGAAGAGTATGCATGTAGGGTCCATAGACCTTTTTGTCTATTACTACGTTCGACAAGCACATCCACTCGCTTCGAAACGAATTGTTTTGCCAGGTCGATGCTTGGCCCTTGATGCCGAAGTGCCCTTGGTAGGTATTGTCTTGCAAACACAGTATCCATCAGCTTCGGCAGCGTCCGTGTTTCTGTGACGCCCACGCCCGCGCGGCATAGGATATTTGACTCGAGCTTAAAGCGTTGGAAAAGTTCACTCTTGAAAGCATCTTCAAAACCAGGCCTTACAATCGCAAGATGGACGCGTTGAGCTTTTTCAGGTTTTGTTTTGAGCTGCATAGGACTTTTCATTGAAAAAACTGTTTATTTTGGGTGCATATTGAACTGAACGACCCTGATATAGGCCCAGATCCCATGAATCGTCAATAAATGTCGTGGGCAGGCCCAAAAGAATATTGTATTCAAAGAGGGTCTCAGCCCAAGTTCTATTGGGGCCTCATAGTTAAATGGATATAACGAGCCCTTCCTAAGGGTTAATTCTTGGTTCGATTCCAGGTGGGGCCGCCATTGCAAGCAGTATTCGAACCACTCTGCAAACCACTCTGTAATCCTCCCTTCCCACGGTGCCTTCCAGCAGGCGGTGGCACCTCTAACAACATCCCCTCTGAGCGTTTAAGACCCTTCAAGTCGATTGAAAAGTCTCCCTTCCCCATCCGGTAGTGGACGCGGATGCTGGCGGGCAGGATTTCAATTCGTTTGATCAGAGTGGTGACTATGCGAGCTTTTAGGGCATCATCAGCGCCATCAAGACCATGCCTGATTTTTTGAAGTAAGCTCTTATAGTCGGCAAATTCCACGGGCGGATTAAGTGCCTGATGACCCGTTAGCTCGTTTAATTCAAATTCAATCTCAGATTTTTGTAGCTCTAGCTTTTTCATTTGCTCAAAGATCGGCACTGGCGACATCTCTGGTGGGAGCTTTGTTAAATGCTCTGCGGTGGCCTCTAGCTGCCGTTTGATCAAATCAAGCCGTCCTTGCAGTTTGCTTAACTCCCCGTCACTAGAATAGGCCTTCTGCGCGTCCTGAGCTGCCGTCCACAGGTCTTTGGCAATACGGTCGTCTTCGAGTAAGTCCATGGCGATTTGCCAAACGGCAGGCTCCACAAGCTTGGCCTGGATCCGTTTAGGATTAGGACAGGTAAATTTGGCGTCGGGATTGAAGGCATTCCTCCGAATACTCCACCCGTGCTCGTAGTAAGGTACTTTACCAGAATTGCCATTGGCGGATTTCCCAAGCATGGAGTCACCACACTCGCCGCAGTGCACCAGCCCAGAGAGCAGATATGGATAGCGATTGGCGCGATTACGTTTATCGCGGCGGTAGTTGGCCGCTAAGATCGCCTGCACGCGGTCAAATGTTTCTCGGTCAACAATCGGCTCCCAGATGGCTTTGACGATCTTGGTCTCACCAGCTTCGGAGTATGCCCGGTAGCCCGTGTAGGTCAGGTTTTTCAGGACTGCATTAATCCCGCCGCAGGTAAAAAAACTAAGCCTTGGGCAGGCACCCCCTCCACGGCGCTTAGACGGGATATTAAACCGCATTTGATTCAAAGCCCGTCCCGCTCCGGCAAGAGTGCCATGTTGAAGCAGGGCATCAAACATCGCGCGCACAATGACGGCCTCGTGCTCTACAATTTGAAGGTTCCCGCGCCGTTCTGGATCAGGCCTGTAGCCCAAAGGAATTGATCCGCCGTTGGATAGGCCACGCTTTGCTCGAGCCAAGAGATTGGCTTTCACCCGCTCTGAAATCTGCCGACGCTCAAACTGGGCGATATTAGCGACAGTAAAAAGCACCATTTCACCAGCAGCTGTCGACGTATCAAATTGTTCCCTTAGACTTTGAAACTGGCAGCCGTGACGCTGCATAAGCTCCCAGATCTGACAGAAATCTTTAAGAGACCGAGACAGGCGGCTGATCTCAGTCACCATCACAAAAGTGACCTCTTTTGCAGCGATTGCCGCCAGCAGCTTTTGGAGCTCGCTACGCTTTGTATCTTTGCCTGACTTTGCGCGGTCGATGTAGACCTGTGTCACCTCGCCAAAGATGCCATCCATGTTTTTAAGATCCACATGGGCCCGAAGGCGCTGTTCTTGGCTTTTGATTGAGCCTTCAGGGTTACTGGCCTGTTCTTCGGTGGAGACACGGATATAAAGTGCAATTTTATGGGGAGACTGGGATTTCTGATTTAGACGTTTCATCGGTGGAACTCCTTAGCTGAAGGAAGTTCCGGTGACGTGGGAGAGATTTTTTGAGTGCGCTGGGACTTCGCACTAAAATGAGAATAAATGAAGCGCCCCAAATCAGCAAGCTCACGACTAAACAATTCACCTTCGCTGCATGCCACCACCTCTGACGGCTGCAACATCTTCCAACGGACCATATTCACCTCTGACAATCATGACGCGGATCCTAGTGATTGGATGCCTTGCAGTGACGAATTTTTGATGACTCATGTGTGACGTATCGCGAGACCCCATAAAATATGCGGTCATCAAAACTTTTATTTTCTTGACGACGACTTTAGGATTCGAACATTACTGCCAAATTTTGCGCAAAACCCAGGACCGACCCAGTGTGCCACATGGCTTTTTAATGGCTCAAAGTGAGCATGTTTTTACGGCGATTTTGGGGGTTAGTGTCTTGTTGCGAGAGGCGATGGAATTCATCGTTAGGTACATATCTATTTTACCGAATAACTGACAGGTCACGAAAGTCTTTTTTTTGAGCCCTACGCCTAGACCACCCGCTGCGCACCACCTGGCGGCACTCACCACTCGCGGTCGCATGGGCGCCCTGGCTCGAACCGCAGTAAGTTGAGACTACTCCCGACCCCCGTTATTTCAAATTCCGCATATTGGGCTATTTTTTTTTTTGTCAAGAATCAGGAGATAATGGCACTTAAATAGCATCGTCGTCCCGAAGCGTAGTAAGGAATATTGAATACAGGCTATGCTTCACTCTGCGCAGAATGACTTCGTGGAACCTAAGGTGCGTCGGCCTACGTCTATTAATGTGTTCGGGCGCACAATGTTTCCAGTCCAGCTCCAATTCTATCTGCCGTTCGTGTCTTGGAGCGAATCGTATTCTGAGTAGATTGCGACCAAAATCTAAAGTAAAATGAACAAAACAGAGGAGATTTCAATGATAAAAATTGCACTTAGTATTTTAGTCATTGTTGTTTGTTTGATTTTTATTGTTGGATATTTTTTGCCAAACGAGCGAGTTGCTACACAAAAATCAGTTATTAATGCCAATAGAGAAAAAGTGTTTAAATTGGTCGTAGATCTTCAGAATCAAAAATGGAGAACGAAAGCGGGAGAAGTCACATTACTAGATGC